>JAZLFR010000081.1:0-55369 GCA_045615885.1 Fibrobacteraceae bacterium | reverse complement strand
TATCTCCGTTCACTTCAAAAAACCCGTCCGGCCGCTCGGGCCAGAGATCCTTCAGAGACTCGCGCCTCATCGGAACGCGCCCAATTATAGAAATTCCTGCGGCCTTGGCAAGGCCTCCAAATGAAAAAATTTCACTTTTTTCAAAAAATTTACTTAAGAACTAGATTTATTCACGATTTTACACAAGAAATAAACAATCTATAAACATTTTTCTTAATTTAGCTCCTAAGAAAATAGCTCTTACCCGACATTTTCTACCCTTTTTCACTGAATATACTGAACTCCATGATGCAAAAAGAGCCGGCAACTTCTCAGCTACCGGCTCTTGCACGCTTAGAACTTTACATTCAAAACGCATTATGCACAAACGAAAACTACAATTCAATGAGTTTATCGTTCTGCATCATCTGTTCAAACGTCTGGCGCTCACGGATGATTTCGAGAGTACCCTTGGTGTACATGGTTTCTGCAGCATAGCGACGGCTATTGTAGTTGCTAGACATCGCTGCACCGTAAGCACCCGCATCGTGCAATACGAGCAAGTCGCCAACTTGAGCCTTCGGGAGCTTGCGCGTTACAACGAAGCCACCTTCTTCCTGGGTGAATACATCGCCACTTTCGCAAAGCGGGCCGCCGACAACGGCATCGACAGTTTCCGTGAGTTCACGACCATCACGGGCGATTACAGAAATCTGGTGATAGCTACCGTAGAAGCTTGGACGAACAAGATCCGTGAAGCCAGCGTCAACGAGATAGAATGTGTTGTTACCCTGCTTCTTGATTGCACGGATTTCAGCGACAAGGTAGCCACTTTCAGCAACGAGGTAACGGCCTGGCTCCACTTCGAGAGCTACGTCGTGGCCGACAGTTTCCTTGATGCGGTTGCGGGCATTGTTCCACAAGTCGTAATACTTCTTGAGGTCTATGCGAGTACCCTTGTTTTCTTCGTGATATTCGATTGGAAGACCGCCGCCTGCAGAGATTGTGCGCAAGTGGCTGCCGAACGGACGAGCAGCATCGATGATGGCATCGCAAACCTGGGCGAGATGCTCAAAGTCTGTACCGGAACCAATGTGCATGTGAAGACCAGTAATCCACATGCCGTTCGCCTGGGCAAGCTTAATGCAATCTTTAATTTGTTCGTGCCAAACTCCATGCTTGGAAAGGTCTCCGCCAGTATTTGTCTTGCGGGAGTGACCATGGCCAAAACCAGGGTTCACGCGGATGGTAAGTTCGCTCTTGACACCGGCATCAGCAAGCTGCTGAATCATGTCCGGAGAGCCGACATTCACTGCGATGTTGTGAGCCTTTACAAGTTCAAGCGCATCGCGGTCAAAGATGTCTGCGGTGTAGACAATTTGCGGAACCTGACCCTTTTCTGCACCGCCCTTGAAGCCAGCCTTCAAGGCACGGACGATTTCACCTGCGCTGACTGCATCGACAACGCAGCCGAGCTTGCGCATGAGAGAGACGATGGAAAGGTTCGGGCAAGCCTTCTGCGCAAAGCGCACGGTATCGAAAACCTGAACTTCCTTTACGCGCTGTTCGATAGTTGCACGGTCATAGACCCAGAGCGGAGTGCCGTAATCGTTTGCACCCTTTACAAAAACTTCTTGTGGAATAGACATTTTTCTTCCTCGTTATTTAACGATTCAATATTAGAAAATATTAAAGAAAATCTTGGCTGCAAATTATTAAAATCTACATACCGCGAAATAATTACGTAAAACTTTTTTCTAATTTATAACAATAATGAATATTGAGTGCCAATTCTGCGGTTTAGTAATCTGCATTCTGCTTTGGATACTGTACGAAAGTAAAAAGCAGTTAAACCTCTATGGCTCAAAAATATTCAAGAACATGCTTTTGATTACGATAGTGCTTTTGAGCACAGATATCGCATCCATCATTGGCATTACCTACAAGGAACATCTTCCGTATCTTCTAGTCATTGGCATCTGCAAACTTTACATTGCCATACTTGTCGGGGTGGTGTGTTCTGCGCTTCTGTACTTGCTCTACGATGTTCTTGGCGAAATGCGCCACAGAAAATACACGAAGATTCTCATTACATTAAAAGTTGCGGAAGCGATAGCACTCTTCATAGCTCCGCTCTACATTCACTCCGAAGGCCGCATTGCCTATACCGAAGGCCCGGGCGCACTCTTGGCATACGCCTTCTGCGGAATCGATTTCATTACAATTCTAAGTGTAGCAATCATTCTTCGCAAACGAATCCAGACCAGGCGACTGATTGCATTCATGACCTGGGTTGCACTTTGGGTGCTTTCCGCCATTCTGCAGTTCCTGAATGCAGAGCTTTTGCTTGTAGGTTTTGCGGCTTCACTCGGCGTTCTCATTCTTTACGCGACTCTCGAAAACCAGGACGGCAATTTCGTCCGCGAGCTTGGCTGCTTTAACGGGCATGCCCTGGAACAGTATCTGAAACAACTGTTCGAACGAAAGAACAAGTTTTTGCTGATACAGTTTTCCATCGACGAAATCGAGGTAAACCAGACCACCTACATAAAGAGACTTCTGCATGAGCCAATCATGCAGGAAGAGATTTACCTCTTTAAGCTGCTTGGTTCCGAATTCCTGCTGATTACAGAAAACAAGGCGCTTTACGACCGCGTCATGAACTGGGCCCGTGACGCCTTTAGAAGCGAAGCCGACTCGTGGAAACGCATAACCGCCTTTGGCACGCCAGATGCTCTGGACATCGGTTCCGCCGAACAGGTCGTTCCTTTTGTACATTACATTTTCAACAAGTACAAAGGCCAGAACGTAATTACCGATAACGAAATTGCGCCACAGATCATTCAAGACTTTTTGATGCAAGAAACCATGCAGGACGAAATCGCGCACGCCCTAAAGGAAGACCGCGTGGAAGTGTTCTTGCAGCCGATTTACAGCACGCATGCAAAAACATTCGTTTCTGCAGAAGCGCTAGTGCGCATCAGACGCACCGACGGCAGCCTCATTCCGCCAGGCCTATTCATTCCGGTAGCAGAACGCTATGGCAGCATCGTAGAACTTGGCGAACGCGTTTTTGAAAAGACCTGCCAGTTCATAGCCGCAGGCGAAATGCAAAAACTGGGCATTGAATACATCGAAGTCAACTTGTCGGTGCTCCAGTGCGAGCAGGAAAACCTCGCCGAACGACTTTCTGCCATCATGGAAAAATACGCAGTCGATCCAAAACATATCAACCTCGAGATTACAGAAACTGCAACGCTCAATGCCAAAAAGAATTTGCTTGCAAACATGGAAAAGCTGCTTGCAAAGGGCAACACATTCTCGCTTGACGACTTTGGCAAGGGCGAATCGAACCTGATGTACATTGTAGAAATGCCAGTATCCATAGTGAAGATGGACTTCGATTTGACAAAGGCATTCTTCAAGGTTCCAAAGGCTAAGAATGTCGTGCAGTCCGTGGTTAAGATGGCACACGACATGGGCCTGCATGTTGTATCGGAAGGCATCGAAACAAAGGAAGAGCTTGAAGCTCTGCAAAACGAGGGTGTTGACTACATTCAGGGCTACTACTTCTCGAAGCCGCTCCCGATGGATGAATTTTTAGTATACTTGCGCTCGTGAAATTTTCTGAAGGTGTAAAAGACGGATTCCCGATTGGGGTTGGCTACTTTGCCGTTTCGTTTTCATTCGGCATTGTGGGTGCCAAATTCTTGACTTGGCCGCTAGTCACCCTTATCTCCATGACGAACTTGACATCTGCAGGGCAGTTTGCAGGCCTGCAGATCATGGCTAGTGCAACAGGCACGCTGCTAGAAATGGCAATCGCCACGTTCTTCATCAATTTGCGCTACTCGCTCATGGCGATTTCGCTTTCGCAAAAAGTTTCCGGCAGCTTCAACACGCCAAAGCGCGCCATGCTTGGCATGGGTATCACCGATGAAATCTATGCAGTCGCCATGTCTAAAGAAGGCAAGGTAAACCCAATCTACTTTTTGGGCCTTTGCGTATTGCCATACATTGGCTGGAGCCTCGGCACCTTTGCCGGCGCATTCTCTGGCGGAGTGCTCCCGGCCGTTATAACGAACGCCCTTGGCGTTGCCCTTTATGGCATGTTCGTGGCCATTGTGGTGCCACCGATGAAGCAGTCCCGGCCGGTCGCCATCGCGGTTGCAATCGCCATCGCTTTAAGCTGCACATTCTACTTTGTGCCTACCCTCAAGGAACATGTGTCAGCAGGCTTTGCAATCATCATCTGCGCCGTAGTCGCATCGCTTCTTTGCGCCTACCTGTTCCCGCTAAAAGATGCCGAGGAGGCTAGCGATGGCATTTGACATATACGCAAAATTCCTGTTTGCAATGGCGGGCGTAACCTACCTGCTTCGCGTCGTGCCGTTCATTTTGCTAAAGCGCGAACTCAAGAGCGTGTTCTGGAAATCGTTTTTGAACTACATTCCATACACGGTGCTCTCGGCTATGACCGTGCCAGCCATTTTCTATTCTACGGAATCCAGGCTCTCTGGCATACTTGCGCTTGTCACAGCCGTAATTTGCTCGCTGCTTGGACGCGGCCTTGTGCTCGTTGCCATTGTGGCCTGTGCAACCGTACTTCTCGTTGACGGTGTCATTTTATGAGCATCTACCTCGAAAGTTTTCTCACCTTCTTCAAGATAGGCCTCTTCACCATAGGCGGAGGCTACGCCATGATCCCGCTCATCGAAGCGGAAATCATCGAAAAGAAGAAGTGGGTCTCTAAAGAGGAATTTGTAGACTTGCTTGCGATTGCGCAGAGTTGCCCAGGCATTTTTGCAGTGAACATCAGCATTTTCATCGGCTACAAGCTGAACAAGACAAAGGGCGCGCTAGTCACCTGCATCGGAACCGCGCTGCCATCGTTCATAATCATCTTGCTCATTGCGCTATTCTTTCACCAGTTCAAGGAAAATGAAATTGTAGCTTCCGTTTTCAGGGGCATCCGCCCTGCCGTCGTGGCGCTCATTGCGGTGCCCACATTCAACATGGCCAAAAAGGCAAAGCTTAACCGTTATACATTCTGGATTCCAATTGTAAGTGCGCTTTTGATTTGGCTTCTTGGCGTGTCACCGATTTTTATAATTCTTGCAGCTGGTGTAATCGGTTACATGGTCGGCCGTCATTTTGACAAGCAAAGAAAATAAAATTTCTTGCATCTTGATCTTGCCTCTAATATCTTATGTTAATCTACCTCCAACTCTTCTACACGTTTTTTCAGATAGGCTTGTTCGGCTTTGGCGGCGGCTACGGCATGCTTTCGCTAATACAGCGCGAGGTAGTCTTTAACCACGGCTGGATGACATCTTCCGACTTTACAGACATCGTTGCAATCAGCCAAATGACCCCGGGCCCAATCGGCATAAACTCTGCGACCTACGCAGGCTACACGGCGCTGCAGAACACGGGCGCAAACGAGTTCCTCTGCATTCTGGGAAGCATTACGGCAACCTTCTCTGTCGTGCTCCCGTCACTCATTTTGATGCTTGCCATTAGCCGCTACTTTATGAAGTATGCAAACCATCCGAACGTGCGCTCCGTTTTCAACGGGCTGCGCCCAGCCGTAGTCGGCCTGCTTGCAGCGGCAACGCTCATGCTCATGAATGCAGAAAACTTCGGGAATCCCTTCCCGGCGTTCGGTGGCGACTGCAAGGACACATTCCAGTTTGGCGTCAGCTGTGCGCTCTTCCTAATTACATTCGCAGTCACCAAGTTTTTCAAGTTCAGCCCAATCAAAATGATTGTAATTGCAGGCGTTATCGGTGGCATTTTGCTGTAAATGAAACTATATTAAACCCATGCGATGCACATTACTAGGATCTTCCGGCCTCGTCGGCGCTGCATGCCTGCGGGAACTTTCTAAACACGATGAAGTCGATGAAATCATTTGCCCCGTCCGCGACGCAAGCCGAACAGAAGCCTTGCCAAAGGCGCGCATTGTCGAAATCGATTTTGCCGACTTAAAATCGCACAGGGAATTGTTCCAGACAGACGCCGTAATCTGTTGCCTAGGCACAACCAGAAAGAAGGCTGGCTCAAACAAGGCCCGTGACTATGTTGACCTGCAAATTCCGCTTACGGCAGCTGGCATTGCAAAGGAATGTGGGGCAAAGCACTTTCTCGTGGTGAGCGCGCAGGGCGCAAACGCAAAATCCTGGATTGCATACAACCGCGCAAAAGGCCTTTTGGAGCAGGGCCTTGCCATGCTCGACTTTGACTCGCTCACCATCGCGCGCCCGTCACTCCTCCTTGGCGCGCGCAAAGAAAAACGCTTTATGGAAGACCTTGCAGCCAAGCTGTTTACGCGCGTGCCGCCCCCGGTATTTTGGCGCCCTGTCTTTGCAGATTCCGTTGCACGCGCACTCGTGGAATCCATGCTGAACCCGCCAGAAAAAAAGAAGAGGATACTGTTCAACAGAATCCTCACGATGTTCTAAAAACAAAAAACTCCGGTGCACAATTATGATGTGAACCGAAGTTTTCATTTGCAGAACTCTCGTCTGTAGCGAGCTTGCGAGCGTTCTTTCGTCTTTTAATAACGGTAGAAGTCCACCTTGTACGGGCCTTCAACCTTCACGCCGATGTAGTCGGCCTGAGCCTGGGTCAAAGTAGTCAGGTGAACGCCGAGCTTTTCCAAGTGGAGGCGTGCAACCTTTTCGTCGAGAATCTTCGGCAAGGTATAGACCACGCCGGTTTCGTACTTGAGGCCAGCAACAGTCGGCTTGCCGGTAGCGTTGAGCCACAGGTCGATCTGGGCGATGGTCTGGTTGGTGAAGCTTGCGCTCATCACGAAGCTCGGGTGGCCGGTAGCGCAACCAAGGTTCAAGAGACGGCCTTCAGCAAGAACGAGAATGCTGTGGCCATCTGGGAAAATCCATTCGTCATACTGCGGCTTGATTTCGTTACGGACAATGCCCGGAATCTTCTTCAGACCAGCCATGTCGATTTCGTTATCGAAGTGGCCGATGTTACCCACGATGGCGCGATGCTTCATCTTGCCCATCTGAGCTGCAGAAATGATACCGATGTTACCGGTGGTAGTCACGAAGATATCTGCTTCGGAAACGACTTCGTCAAGGGTCTTGACTTCGTAGCCTTCCATTACAGCCTGGAGTGCGCAAATCGGGTCAACTTCAGTAACGATCACGCGAGCGCCCTGGCCACGAAGGGACTGAGCGCAGCCCTTACCAACATCGCCGTAGCCGCAAACGACTGCAATTTTACCAGCCATCATCACGTCGGTTGCACGGTTGATGCCGTCGATGAGGGAGTGGCGGCAGCCGTAGAGGTTGTCGAACTTGGACTTTGTAACAGAGTCGTTCACGTTGATTGCCGGGAACTTCAGGCGGCCTTCCTTGGCCATCTGGTACAAACGATGAACGCCTGTTGTAGTTTCTTCGGAAACACCCTTCAAAGTTTCGCGGGCGCGTGTCCACTGCTTCGGATCCTTCTCGAAAATCTTGCGGCAGGTAGCAAGGAAAACGCCCCATTCTTCGGAGTCTGTTTCCGGGTTGAATTCAGGAACCTTGCCAGCTTCTTCAAATTCTGCACCGCAGGTAACGAGCATGGTAGCGTCGCCACCGTCGTCAACAATCAAGTCTGCAGTCTTGCCATCTGGCCATACGAGAGCCTTTGCAGTGTTTTCCCAGTATTCTTCAAGAGTTTCGCCCTTCCATGCGAAAACAGGAACGCCCTGCGGATTTTCAACAGTGCCTTTTTTACCAACAACTACAGCTGCTGCGGCGTGGTCCTGGGTACTGAAAATGTTGCAGCTGACCCAGCGGACGTCTGCGCCAAGGTCAACGAGTGTTTCAATGAGGATTGCGGTCTGCACGGTCATGTGCAAGGAACCCATGATGCGTGCGCCAGCAAGCGGCTTCTTGCCTTCGTATTCCTTGCGCAGTGCCATGAGACCCGGCATTTCGGTTTCAGCGAGGTCAAGTTCCTTGCGGCCCCATGCAGCAAGGTTGATGTCTTTAACTTTGTATTCCATACTTTTCCCTTTAAATCGCGGTGCACCGTTCTGAGCGGAGCAACCATCAAATTATTTATGCGCAAATATAGCTAAATGCATAAACTAGTCACCAAATTTCAGTCACTAGCCACCAGAAATAAAGATGAACAATCTATTTTGAATAGAATTCCCTGATATCGTCCCAGCGGTAATACGGCGCGACCGGACAATTCTTTGTGCCCTCCGGGCATTCCACTGGCACGGTGACTTCGCGCTCGTTATAGAGAAACTTCACAAGAATGGGTTTGCCCTTTGCTTTGTAGAACACCATCTGCAAATTCGCTGCCATCGGGATGATTCTGAAATCATTCCACTGTTCATGAAGCTTGCTCAAGTCGGTCACCTTGGCGCTTGCAACGGAAAGCTGCATGAGCCCTGCGAGCGGCAAAATTCCAGTATCATGACCAAAGCGAAGCGTGGCTGCAACCGGAGCTTCCCTGCCTTCTGCTACCGCTGCGGAAGTGTCAATAGCAATTGCCCTATCCGCTTCCACCAAAAAGTGTTCCAATGTGTTTTTGCCAAAATCTACGCCATGCGTACTGCCGATCAACGGGCTCGTGCCAAGAACACTGTACCACCACGCATTCTGAGCCTTCCATCGGGCAATGGACTCTTCAACAGTAAAAAGGCTATCGAGAACATTTCCATCTTTATTGACAAGATTCAAAAGGCTCGCATCCATGCCCTGCAAACTGTTTATGGTTTCAAAAAGCTTGCTGCTAAAATTATCGACATCCACATTGGAAGCCACATAGCTGCTATCGCTAAACAGCTTCTTGACCAATGGAGTTCTGTCAATCTGCTTCCACAGCTTGTCACTTTCGGCAGTATACGCGCTTGCCTTGGAATACTCAATGTCGTTCCAGTTGAACGGGCAAATGAACTTCATCAAGCTCTTGCCCGATTCATATCTAAAATTTACATCGGGATTCATTGTACGCATCTCGCCGGTGAATGCAGCCATGCTCACGAGGCAGCGACCAGAAGTGCTTGCATAGGTATCAACGCTTGGCGCCACCTTTTTGCCCTTCACCGTCTTGCTGCCAAACACTTCGGGGAAATTTTTGTACATGCGTCTTGCAATTCCCTGATGCTGCCTTACGCCCACTTGCGTAAGGTCTCCGATACGTGGCGAAGCGTTATCATTCAACACGCCAAGGGAAACAAGCGCCTTTTTGCCTACCTGCGTGAGCGCATTTGCAGAATCCGCCTTCAGAAGCGTTTCATAAAGATATCTGTAATCATCGCCAGTATAATGGTAACGACTGCCGTGGCGACCGTAATGGCTTATATAGAAAGGCTTGTAGCCTGCAGGCGCCTTGGTAAGCTTTACGCTCTTGTCCGGTTCCGGGTACACGCTGTAGCCGCTCGCCGTAAGCGCCGGGTTTGCCAAAAGTTCCTGTTCAGTCACCTGTGCATTTGCACAAACAAAGGCAACCGCCGCACATGCAAAAATCGTTTTCAAGTTCATGACAACAAGATACAAAAAACGCCTCAATCGCTTGAGGCGTCCCATTGCCAAGGCATCGCTATTTCTGACGGTTATTCACATCTTCTTCAAGATTCCTTTTCCAACTAGATTTCTTTCTGCCGGCGCGAATGTCGCTCAAGGCAAAACTCTGCGCCTCATAGCAACAGAGAATGCCGCAAGCGTCGTTCGTATAGTTTGCTGCAAATTCTTCTTTTATCCCATAGCGCCTTGCCGTTTCAATGGCATCGATGTTTGCACCCAAAAAGAGAAATTCCCAACCGTATTTCGACTTTTGGCGCTCTACCATCGCACGAATCTTTTCAACATCATACAAGCCGCTGCTATTTTCTTCGCCATCTGTCGTAATCACGAAAATCGTCTTTTCCGGGCGGTCTTCTTCGCGGGCATACTTATGCACATTTCCAATATGGCGAATGGCGTCACCCATGGCATCCAGCAAGGCGGTACTGCCACGTGCATAATAATCCTCTTCTGTCATGGCTGGTACATCTTTGATGTTCACGCGGTCATGCAGCACTTCACTGGTGCCGTCAAACAAAACGGTCGAAACAATTGCTTCGCCTGGTTCCCTTTTCTGCTTTTCAATCGTAGAATTGAAACCGCCAATCGTATCGGATTCCAAACCCCGCATGGAGCCGCTGCGGTCCAAAATAAAAACCAATTCCGTCAAACCTTTTTTCATATTGCCTCCGATTGCCAGCCTGGGTAGAATTGCCCATGACCTTGATTCTTGACGCAATAATAGATTGAATGTTTAACGGATTGGTCGCCTGCAAGGCGACATTTTTACAGCCAAGCTTACGCGCCTAGCATCTGCTCGCCATATTTAAAGAGCACATTGTTGATTTGCCAAATGTCATACTTTTTGTTCGTAATAAAGTAGGTCACGATCAAATCAAACCTGCTGGAGGGCGAAAGTGCAAATTCGGCACGCGAAAGCAGGTCTCTAGTTTCTTCTAAATTTAAGTCGAGAGCAATCGCGAGTGCAAGCACCGTCTTCTTTTTAGGCTTGTAATCCACATTGCTTCGAATTTTGGAAAAATGCTTTCTATCGAGATTTGCCTTTTTATAGACATCGACATCATCCAGTTTCTTTTGTGCAATCAGCCGAAAAAGTCGCTCCTGGAATGAATCTTCCTTCATTTTTAAAATGCTTTCCAAAGATCGTGGCGATTGAATTGTAGGAGCTTCGCATACAGGAACCCTATGCATAAATGCGCCCCGCTCAGGCGCACAAAATGCAACATCCCGGGATAATTCACAGTTCCAATTGTCAGCATCAAAAAATGCCGCAGCTTCTTCCAATTTCCTTGATTTTTCTAAAGCCTTTTTCCTTTCAGCTTCCCTTTTCTTTTCAGTAGCCCGTACTGCAAAATATTCCGCTCGCTGAATATCAACAAAATTCTGAACATCTTCACACAGCTCGTTTGAAATTTCAAAAGAGGCTTCGTCAAAAACTACAAGCAAAATCTGCAGTTCATACCTTTTCAAAAATTCCCTAAACGCGTTGATTGCGCATTGCAAGGCAAGGTCTTTTGGAAAACCATACACTCCGCTCGAAATTAGCGGGAATGCAATGGACTTGGCATCGAGTTCCACTGCCTTCGCAAGCGATTCCTCGTAGCATAGTTTCAAAGCAACCAACTCGCCAGAAACTCCACCATTCCACAGAGGGCCAACAGTATGCACAACATATTTGGCAGGCAAGGCAAATGCAGAAGTCACGCCGACTTCGCCAACAGAGAGTGCACCGATTTCTTTTCGTGCTGCCAAGAGTTTCTCAAAACCGGCAGCGGCATAAATAGCCGCCTCGGCACCGCCGCCGCAAAGCGGCTGCGGGTTTGCAGAGTTCACAATTACATCTGCCCTCACCCTTGAAATATCGTCACGAACAATCTGAAAAGCCATGTCTATAAAATACAATATTCAGATGACAAAAAATGGCAATAAAAAAGCAACGCCCGGTTTACACCGAGCGCTACCAAAAGCTCATATCCGAACTTCAAATATCCGCGCACCCCTGGGGTCGCGCGAAATTCAAAATTAGGCCTTCACCTTGTTGACGATTGCTGCGAATGCAGCTGGATCGTTCACAGCCAAATCAGCAAGAACCTTACGGTTAAGCTTGAGTTCAGCCTTGTCGAGGAGGTGAATGAACTGGCTGTAGTTAATGCCGAATTCACGAACTGCAGCGTTCAAGCGAGTGATCCACAACTTGCGGAAGTCACCCTTCTTGTCGCGGCGGTGTGCATAGGCATACTGACCAGCATGGGCTACGGCGTCAATAGCAAGACGGATGTTGGACTTGCGGCGGCCATAGAAACCCTTAGCAGCCTTGAGGATATTTTTGCGGCGTTCACGGGAAGGAACTCTAGTCTTTGCGCGTGGCATTCTTACACTCCTTGATTAAGCCAAAACAAGCAAACGCTTGACATGGTACATATCGACTTTCTTGATGGAACCGCCCTTGCGAAGGTTACGCTTGCGCTTGGTGGACATCTTGGTAAGAATGTGGCGGAGACCAGCGTGCTTGAACTTCACATGACCAGAGCCGGTCACGCGGAAGCGCTTCTTGGAACCGCTGTGAGTTTTCATCTTTGGCATTTTGTACCTCTTTAGGTTATTAAGTTAAGCCTCACCTGCTGCCAATTGCTCGGTTGCGGGCTTCGGTGCCTTGTCGGCTTCTGCAGCTTTCGACTTTTCAGCCTTGGCTGCTGCGACGACACCCTTCTTAGGACTGAAGATAGAGAGCATTGTGTTGCCTTCCATCTTTGCGTCCATATCGATTTCACCGAATTCAGACAGGTCAATCTTGGCCTGGTCCATGAGACGGCGACCGTAATCCATGTGCGCGATTTCGCGTCCACGGAATTGCATCAACAAGCGTACCTTGTTCCCTTCCTTCAGGAACTCCTTGGCAGCTTCGATACGGTAGTTGTAGTCGTTCTGGGCTGTCTTCGGACGGAGCTTGATTTCCTTCTGCTTCATCACGTGCTGCTTGGCCTTTGCCTGCTTTGCACGCTTTGTCTGTTCGAACTTATACTTGCCATAGTCCATGATGCGGCATACTGGCGGCTTGGCGTTCGGGGAAACTTCCACGAGGTCGAGTTCTTCGTCCTTGGCCATCTGGAGAGCCTTGGAAGTTTCGATGATGACAGATTCGCCATCGTTCTTCACCAGTCGGATCGGAGAAATGCGAATTTCTTCGTTGATGCGCGTACCATCGCCCTGGCGTCCGCCATTCGGACGACCGCGGTAGTTGTTGTTTGGTTGTAGCAAGTATACCTCTTGAAGGATTTTTGAAATTTCAAGGTAAATTTAGTAACAGTTTGCATGTTTGACAACAGGGGGCGGTCTGCAAACAGGCTCTAAAACCTTATTTTACACAAAACCCTTTGATTTTTGAAATATTTTTGTATAATTGGGGACACTTGCGGCGGTAGCTCAATGGTAGAGCCTTAGCCTTCCAAGCTAATGGTTGCCGGTTCGATCCCGGTCCGCCGCTCGAAAATCCCGTTTGGCTAAAGCCAGGCGGGATTTTTTTTGAAATTTTTTTGGGCAGGCCACAAGCCTAAAATGTCAAACACAAAAAATCACTCCAGCAATTAACTACATTTTGCAGAAAGCAACCATCAATTTTAATTAGCCATGTACTTTTCAGACGCAATTAGACATTTTGTGCCGTTCGAAGCAGGCGAAGACGCCGAGCCGCTTGCCACCTTAAGCTACAGCGAAGAACTGCAAATCAAGAACGAAGCCATCCGCATGTTCTGGCGCGAAAACAAGCTTTCCGGCACGCCGGAAGACATTATTGCAAGCCCGCGCGAACGCGCATACCGCACAACGAGCAAGCGCCGCATTACCACTAGGGACGGCCGCGTCTATTTCACGCCGAAGACCTCCCTCCTGGAGCCGGACGAGCATATCGAAATCTACAAGCTCATTCACACAAAGCTTAGCGGCGGCGGTTTCTACGCGCTCAGCTGCGCGCTCAACTGGATCATCATTCGCGGCACCTACGAATACCGCACCGTGATCTTTAATGTCGATCACCTTGACGCAACGATCGTGCGCAAGCTCAAGCAGATCACCTCGCTCGTGCAGGAGTCCCCGTTCAAGGTGACTGCCGTGCACATTTACGTGGACCCGAGCCGCAGCGAATACTACCTGGAATCTACACGACCGACCGACGCGCTCGCATTTAAGCACATGTACGGCCCGCGCGAACTCGGCATCAAGCTGGACGGCTTCAGCCTGCGCTACCCGATCACTGGATTCAGCCAGATCAACGAATCCCAGGTGCCGAACCTGCTTGCCACAGCCCGCGAAATGGCAGAGCTTGACAAGCGCACTCAGTTCCTTGACCTGTACTGCGGCTACGGCCTGTTTGGCCTTGGCATGGGCAGCGATGCACGCAACGTGATCGGCGCCGAATGGGAAGGCCCGTCTGTAGAATGCGCAAAGGCGTCGGCCCGCCATTTGAAGCGCAACGCAAGGTTCATCACGGGAAAAATCGACGCCCGCTTCGTAGAATCGGCGCTCCCCGCAAAGTCCGGCAAGGAAGTCGTGCTCCTTGACCCGCCGCGCAAGGGCTGCCTGCCTGGCGTCATCGAAGCACTCGCCGCGCGCGACCCGGAACGCGTGATCCATGTGTTCTGCGGCACCGACGAAATCCCGGGTGCGCTCGATAAATGGGAAGAATACGGCTACCGTGTAAAGCGCATCGCCCCGCTAGACCTGTTCCCGGGGACCGCACACCTTGAAACCATGATCTTGCTCAGCCGCAAGTAAATTGCTTACAAAAAACATACAATTTTAACCGAAATGGTCAAAATTTACGGAAGGGCAGCCCACAAAGGCGCCCTTTTTTTATGAAATTTGGCCATATTACTATATTTGTGCCATGGCTATTTTATTGGAACCTCCCCAACTGGAAACCATCCAGCACATTTTGAAAGTCCACTTCGAGGGCCTTCAGGTGCTTGCCTATGGTTCCCGCGTGTCGGGAGTGAATATTACTCCAGAATCCGACCTGGATATCGCCGTGGTCTCTGAAAAGCCGCTTCCGTTCGAAGTGATGGTTGCAGTAGAAAAGGCATTTGCCGAAAGCGATCTCCCGTTCCGAGTCGATATCGTCGACTGGGCTAAACTGCCGGAAAGTCTCCAGAAATCAATCAAAAAAGAATGCTTTGCCATTCAGGAAGCAGAATGAATTTTTCACGCCTCCTCCCATTAGTTCTTTCGGGTGCATTTGCCGTCCCCCTTTTTGCACAGGATGGCGAAAGTGCAGTCGCAAAGGCGAAGGAACTCGTTGCCACCGGCAAGTGCGCAGAAGTTCCAGCCGTCCTTGATCCAGTCGTCAAGAAACAGTTTAAGAAGCATGCAGGCGAAACTGCCGCCGTGATCCTTGCGGAATGCGATATGCGCATCGGCAAAAAGAAGGAAGCAGCGGCCCTTGCAAGCAAGTTCATTGAATACCATGTGAATTCGCCGTACCGCGAACGCATGGAAGTTATCAATGCCATTTCGCAGATCGAAAACGGCTATGTGTATGAAGGCGTCGAGGAACTCCTCGCCGTTCTTGCCTACACCGAAAACCCGGCCGCACGCAAGCGTGCTCGAGATGTGGCAATCCAGACTCTCGCGGCTTCCCTTTTGCCGGCAGAAGAGCTCCAGTCGCTCCTCGACAAGTACGCTGTTGACAAGGACGTGAACGGCTGGCTTGAACTCCAGCTTGGCCGCGAATCCCAGAACGACCGCCGTTACAAGGCTGCCCGCTACTGGTACAACAAGGTCCTCAAGCGCGAAGGCATTTCTGAACGTTTGCAGGAAACCGCCCAGAAAGGTTTGACCTCCCTTGAAGACAAGGGCGCAGGCAGGCCGACCATCTTGATGCTTGCTCCGCTCTCTGGCGAATTCGCAGAATTCGGCGTCGCAGCAATTCACGGCGCGCTGCTCGCTTTCGAAGAAGCGAAGCTCGGCGACAAGGCCGCCATCCGCATCGCGGATACGCGCGCCGACGCCTACACTGCGCTCAAGCAGGCACAGAAGGCAATCAACCAGGATAGCATCGTCGCAATCGTCGGCCCGATCATGAGCGCCCCGTCTGCTACCGTTGCCGCATGGCTCGGCAGCAACTTCCCGAAGATCCCGATGATCACGCCAACGGCAACTGACGACGGCATCGCACAGATGGGTGGCAACATATTCCAGCTGAACATCACGATGAGCCACCTCGCAAAGACCATTGCCGACTACGCCATCGACTGCTTCAATGTTCGCGAATTTGCAATCATGAGCCCGCTCGGCGACTACGGCAACGCCATGTCGCAGAGCTTTACCCAGGCAGTGGAACGCCGCGGCGGCAAGGTCGTTGCCTTCCAGAACTACATGGAAGGCCGCCCGGACTACAAGTCAGAATTTGACCTTCTTCGCGCAAACCGCTACAAGCAGCTCAACCGCAAAAAGAATATCGCACGCGGCGCAGACGATATCGACGCTGTGAATTCCAAGGATCGCAAGGACTTCATGAAGGATTCCACGGCCAGATTCCCGGCAATCTTCTTGCCGGCCACAAACCCGTCGGACGCAGGCCTCATGATAGGCCAGATCGCCTTCAACAAGCTCTCTGCCAACATGTACCTCGGCACCTCCGGCTGGTACGGTCGCGAACTCCTTGCCAACGGCAAGCAGCATGCGAACGGTTCCTTCTTTAGCGTACCGGGTGCAGATGTCGCAACAGACAGCGAAGCCTACAAGAAATTTGCCAAGGCCTACGAAGAAAAGTGGGCAGAAAAACCGACAGATGACAAGGTTGCCGTGCTTACCTACGACGCAACGAACGTCGTGATCACCGCAATGAAATCTGCCTCCGGCGATGTCGCCAAGGAAATGCGCCAGAAGGGAACCTTCAAAGGCGCGCTCGGCGAAATCAAGTTCAAGAACGGCGCAAACGTAAGCTCCAAGATCGTGGGTATCGAAAAGAACCGCTTCAAGTTTGAAGACGGTTGCCCGGTAGCCGAAAGCGATTCCACGGCCCAGGCGCCTGCCAAGAAATAGGTTCCGTGAACTTCTCCAGTGCAAAGAGGGCCTTGTTGTTTACGCTCTGCGCAGGCATTGCGTGTTTTGCCGCGCCCTCCGATTCTTCCTTTGCACTCGGAGAACTGGACGCGAGCGTAAGTCGCGCCATGGGCGCGATAGTTTCGCGCAACTACAGTGAAGCCGCGACTATCGCAAAGCAGATTTCAGCAAGCGATTCCGGCGTCGGCTGCGTAGTCGACGGAATGGTAAAGATCGGCCGCTACGACGACCTCGGTGACACCACCGCGCTGCAGAGCGCCGCCAAAAAGCTTGGCGACTGCAAGTCCAGCGGCTACTGGGACGCACTCCGCATTTTTGAACTCGGCTACGCGCAAAACGAGCTTGGCCACTCCTTCAAGGGTGCCATGAACACGCGCTCCGCAGCAAAGACATTCCAGGATTCCAACAATCCAGATGCGCGCGCCTTCTATGCAATTTATGCATATTACATGGACGGAGCTCTCAGCTGGCTCCCGTTCGTCTCTGACGACCGCCCGTCGCACCTGAAGGCACTGCAAAACGGCGCCGCAAATTCCAAGTGGTTCTGGCCGCTCTTTACCACCTCGCTCGTATGGATGCACTATGACCGCAATGAATACGACGAAGCGTTGAAGCTTGCAGACAAAGCACTTTCTAAAAGTCCGAAACACCCTGTTTTTGAACAAATTAAAGCAGATATGCTCTACCGCAAGCAGAACTACAAAGAAGCGGCAGATATCTACGAGCACAGCGCCAAGGACTACGAAAAGCGAACAGGCAAATCCATTCGCTATTGGTGCGCCGCAGCAAACCTCGTGCGCATTTATGCCGACATGAAGGACGAAGCAAGGCAAAAACAATGGCAAGAGGCACTCCGTACAAAGGAGTTCGAAGCCATCCGTCGCTGGATGCCGTCTTCGCTCATGGACGACTTGAAAAAGAAGAAACTTTTGTAAGCGAAAGTTTTACGAATTTTTAGTTCTCAAAAATCAAAAAAAAGCGTTTTAATCCTTTTAGAGTCAACCTCTAAAAAATCAATTCAGACAAAAGGATTAAAATGGAAAATCAAAAACCGACATTTCGCATCGGCCTCTTCATTGACGGCTACACCTTCCACAAGGCAAGCAATTTCTACTTGCACCACCATTTCGCACACTCCCGTCTGAGCATTTTAGGCTTCAAGGATTTCATTCTGCAAAAGTTGCGCACCCATATTCCAAAGGGCGTACACCCGGAACTCGAGGCGCACTACTACCACCCACACGAAGACCCGAACGAATGTGAGTTCAAAAACGCCAAAGGCGTACTACGCTTCGAGGAGCAGGTCAAGGAGCTCGGTATCCAATTTCACTACCGCAACAAGAACATGCCTATCTATGCGCATGGAAATTTCGACCTGATCAACGATTTGAGGATGCTTGCAATTTTTGAAGAAATCCAATTGGCAGTACTCGTATCGACTCAGGGCTTCTATGTAGATACGGCACGGTTCATGGCAGAAAAGGGCATTCCGCTGCTGTTAGTCGGGTGGGACTTCAAGTTCCACTCCGAATACATCGGTCACGAAGTGCACTGGCACACCGACTCGCTCCTCCGAGAACATGCAAGCGAATACATTGCCATGGACGAAGAAATCGAGCAACATGCGAAGGGAGTCGCAAAACTTTTCGTGAACCCACGAAAATACAACATCGGCAAATAGAAAAGGCGGCAGAGAGCCGCCTTTTAAAATCCCTAACTAAAAAGGACTAGAGTCTATCCTTCTGTCTCTGCTGCCATGGGGAAAGGAAGGTCCATGTAAGGCGCAGACCGAGGAACCAGGTATCGCCGTTCACGTCTTTGGAACCGTAGGAAACGCCTTCGATATCGATTTCGTTCCAACGTATCCAGCGGTAGCCACCATAAATACCGATAGCGAACGGATCCAGATCCAAACGTAATTCAAGTTCTGCGGCAAATGTTGGAGACATGGTGCTGTAGTAACGGCCAGACGACACATCTTCCGGCAAACCACCCTTATCTGAATAGAAATCGGTAAAGCGGATATTCAGCAAATTGAAGCCTACACCGGCAGCCGGAATAAGATTGATGACGGTATGTTCACCGAAGAGCTTCCAAGCAAACATCCAATCGAATCCATAGTTGAACCAGCAGGCATCGTGTGCCCCCTTGCCTTCTTCGCAGAATGGAAACGGCATAAAGTTAGCATCGATCCATGTCATGAACTGGCGGTATTCCGCACCGAAATTGAAATGCATGCCGATGTAGTAGTCATCGAACTTGCCTTTGCCAGCACCATAGATAAGATCATTCACGTATTTAGCGTAATGCTTATTCATGCCACGGTAATCGCCGCCGAGGCCAACAAAACCACGGATATGTTCCTTTTCGTAAAAGGCACCTTCGTTCACGGCGAGGGCTGGAACTGCCATCACAAGTCCGAGCAATATGGCGGACAGCTTAAAAAAGGCTTTATTGATTCGCATTGATAAATCTCCACGCGGAAAATTTGCTATTAAAATAACATTATTCTTGGCTATTCGTTGAGGAAAAATGTATAAAGTGTTAAAAATCAATAGGTTATTCACAATTCATCCCCTATTTTTTACAATTTGCTTTTGTTTTTTGGCAATAACGGGGTGCAAAGAAGCACATACCTCCTCTCCAATCTCAGGCCAAGGGGTTAAGCTCGACTTTGCAGAAAATTTTGAACTGGAACATTTTGGCGGTTTCTACAAACTTTCCATAAAGGTGTTTTTCCATGGCGACAAGGCATCCTCGTCAAATGTAAAGGAGTACATCCTGTACAGCGGAGATAGCTCTGCCATTCCAAGTGGTTTTGACAACCTGAAAAAAATCAAGGTCCCTGTGAACCGAATCGTATCCCTTTCCGGAAACTACTATGCATACCTCAAGGGCATCGGCCAGGAATCCAAAGTCGTCGGTTTTGGAAACAAGAACTTCACAGCCGACTCGGCTCTTTATGAAGCCATTGAAAAGGGAATCGTAAGGGATGTCGGCAGTGGCCCGACACTCTCAGAAGAAGCCGTGTATTCCCTGCATCCAGACGTGGTGCTCACATTTGCTACGGGAACAGGCTTTGACTCCGACCTGACAAAGCTTTCTTCTGCAGGGATTCCCGTACTGCTGCTTTCGGAATGGCAGGAAAGTTCCGCACTCGGCCGACTGGAATGGATCAAGCTGTTTGAACTTTTGACCACCGGCTCATTCGAGGGAGACCTAAATGAAGCGAGCGACGATCATTCTCAAAAATTTAATTTGTACAAAATAGAAAAAGCGGAGTACGAAAAAATTCGAGACAGTGTCGAGCAATTCCCGTGCATAAAGACTCTGGTAGGCGCTCCCTACAGTGGAACATGGTTTGCCCCCGGAAAAAAAAGCTTTACCGGAACTCTTCTGAGCGATGCCAGGGGGTGCAGCGTGTTCACGGACGACAAAACAAACCTGAAACTGGATTTGCAGACTGCATTCAGCAAAGCAAAGGAAGCAGAAATCTGGATTAACGCAGGCCCAAGCCAAGAAGCGCTAATTGCAAACGAATCCCGCATACAGATACTCGATGTATTCAAAAGCGGCAACGTATACTACTACGATAAACTCACGGGGCCATCCGATGCACTCGATTTTTTTGAAAAAGCAAGCGTCTACCCTTCAAAAGCTCTCCATGACTTCGTAATAATGCTCCACGGCACTAAAGAAGAACAAAAATCTCTAACATGGTACCGTAACATTTTCTATAATTAGGAGTATGGCAAAACAAGTTGGCATTGGTGAATGGATTTCCGCATCTTACGATCAGGGAGTTCCTTTTTTGCAGCAGATTCCGCGTGAATGTGCTGACTTCTTCCTATTGAATGCTCAGATTGCAGAATTTGACGCTGGCGAAATCATCTTGAACGGTGATTCCAGCAATGACTATTTTTGCGTGATGCAAAGTGGCCGCGCCCAGATCTGCGGAAGCCTTATGCCAGACGGCACCTACAATGCAATTTCACTTCTTGAAACTGGTGCATGCTTTGGCGAAATGTCAATCATCTGCAACGAACCGACAAGCAATACCATCATGGCCCTCGAAGACGGCTGCACAGTCCTTATGCTGCAGCGCGACATTTTCATCAAGTTCATTGACGAAAATCCAAGCGTCATGGTGTACCTCTACAAGGTAACCGCCGACCGCCTTCGCGCAAAGAACAAAGCATTCGACGAATTTGAAAGCCTCTCCCTGCTTGCCTCCGCCAAGGTTTTGCCGTTTATTGACTTTGCACAGACTCTTGAAAAGAGCCGCGTAACCGGTACCGTGATTTTTGAATGCCAGGGCATGAAGGGCTTCATAGCATTCAATGACGGTCGAATCTGCTTTGCCAAGTGCGGCAAACTGGCAGGTCCGGACGCTCTCGAAGAACTTCTCGCTTGGGGCGATGAAACGCTCTTCAAGCTTGATACGCACGTCTTGCCGGAAACGACAAACATCAGCCAGGTTGCAGACACGACCAGCTTGATCCTTGACGCGCTCAGAAATATTGATGAAAAACGTAATCCCAGGTAGTAACTGGTAATAACAAGTGCCCCACTCGGGCAAAGGAAAACAAATGAACTACGCAGACGCAGGAGTATCCTTGGCACGTGCCGACGAAGCAATGGTCGGTGTCAAGAAATCCGTACGTTCCACATTTAACGAAGGCGTTCTCGGCGACGTTGGCAACTTCGGTGGCCTCTTCACCTTGAACCACCTTGGCATGAAGGACCCAGTCCTTGTCAGCTCCGTCGACGGTGTCGGTACAAAGCTCAAGGTCGATATCGAAATGGGCACACATGAACTTCCGGGCCAAGATATCGTTAACCACTGCTGCGACGATATTCTCGTGCAGGGCGCACGTCCACTCTTCTTCCTTGACTATGTTGCTACCGGTCGCCTCGAACCGGGTGTCATGGACAGCATCGTTGCCGGCATGAGCAAGGCCTGCCGCGAAAACGGCCTCGTCTTGATTGGCGGAGAAACTGCAGAAATGCCGGGCTTCTACGGTCCGGGCGACTACGATATCTCCGGCACAATCGTCGGCGTCGTAGAACGCGACAACATCATCGACGGCAAGAAGATCAAGCCGGGTACCATCATCCTCGGCCTCCCGTCCACTGGTCTCCATACCAACGGTTACTCCCTTGCCCGCAAGGCTCTCTTCGATGTTGCAGGCTACAAGGTTGACTCCCGCGTTGACGGCATGGACGTGACGGTCGGCGAAGCACTCGTCGCTCCGCACCGCAGCTACTACCCGAGCCTCATCGATCTTTGCAACAAGAAGATCATCCAGGGCCTTGCCCATATTACCGGTTCCGGCTACCAGGGTAACATCCCACGCATTCTCCCGGACAATGTCGATGTCGTCATCGACCGCACCTCCTGGGAACCGCCGATGATCTTCAAGCTCATCCAGCAGGCTGGCGACGTTGAAAAGGACGAAATGTACAACACCTTCAACATGGGCATGGGCATGCTCGTGTTCATCGATCCGGCAGACAAGGCCGAAGTCGTTGCACACCTCGAAGCCAAGGGCGAAAAGTGGGTGCAGGTCGGCGAAGTTGTCGCAGGCTCCAAGCAGGTGAAGTTCAAGGACTAAACAAAAGTCTGAACACCTATTAAAAGAGCGGTCCTTTTAGGGACCGCTCTTTTTTTACAAATTTCTCAATCTAAGAAATATTCAAGACATTTTATGTCATATAAATAACAACTGGAAATTACTTTCTGACAAGCCTTACGCCTATCCAGAATGAGTACGAAGAAACTGAATAATCTTCATCATCATAATCAAAGTCATACTCGTTAGCACTTTCTTCTAGCAAAGAAAAATCGTAGTTAAACAGGCCGGCAACGCCAATATTCCAGCGTTCATTAATGTTCCAAAGCTTACCGATTTCAAATTTCAAGCCAATACCTACATCGCCGATACTTTCACCAAAGTCATCATAAAGACCATATTCATCGCGCACTGTATACTCTTCAAAAGAAATGACGGAAAATTCATAACCAATAGAAGCACCTACAAAAAATCCATTCATGGGAGATTCCGGTGCCCTAAACGGATACACTGTCGCGCCGCCACCTATAAAGAATCTGAACTGCGTGGCATTTTTATCTTGGAATAGCATGCCATTTTCTGTGTATTCGTGTGTACCATTTCCCAATGCCAGGTCTATTGTAGCATGCGCAGCAACCAAGCTCTTAATGATGCCACCAATTTTAAAATTGAAGGCCGGACCAAAACCGCTAAAATCATGTTCTCTTACACGGGTGTCAAAATCTGAATAGTAACCATAATCATATTCGGTATCTTTACTTTCAAAATGTGAAATCATGAAAGCCAAGGTAAAATCCATATAGAAACCATTGTAATAGGCCCCTGGCGCCGGGGTGCTTGGCATCGGCTGCTGATAAGTCGATTGCGATGGCTGGTCATAGACGGATTCCTCCTGGCTCTGAACATCTTCGGGTGCCGGAGCATACAGGGAATTATCCCCATAGGAAGAACCATATTGTGCAAATGCGGCAACTGCCAAAATCATCAAAAAGAATATCTGTTTCATGCCAACAATAATAACAAAATCATTTTATCTGTCAACCAATAGTTTCACGTGAAACGCTATCCACAAAAGTTTTCAACATTTATCCACAATACCAAAAGTTGGAGTTTTAAACATCTATCAACAATTCAAACAAAGCGTAACCCGATAAAAATCAATGGGATAAAGTCCTTTTCCACAAAAATAACCACATCTTGGACATATTTATCCACATAGGAGTTATTCACACTTTTCAACATACCACATTGCTTTAAATTCAGCTAGATCATGATGTGCACCAAGAATTTCGTAGGCCTGTTAACATGCTGCAAAGTCATTTTTTTTAAATCAGCTCGGCCAATGCATTTTACAAGCATATCTTTCAGTAAAATTATAGCCTTGTACCAACATATGTAACTATCTAGCAGAGCCAAATTTATATATTCTTGCCATGCAAAAAGTCGCCTTTATATGTGTTCATAATTCCTGCCGAAGCCAGATTGCCGAAGCCCTTGGCAGGCACCTTGCCGCAGATGTCTTTGAAAGCTATTCCGCAGGCACCGAGACAAAGCCTAAAATCAACCAGGATGCGGTGCGCCTCATGAAGGAACTCCACAACATCGACATGGAAGCCGAAGGCCAGCGCAGCAAGCTCCTCGCCGACATTCCTTCCGTCGACATTGTGATTACCATGGGCTGCAATGTCAACTGCCCGTTCCTCCCCTGCAGGCACCGCGAAGACTGGGGCCTAGAAGACCCAACCGGCAAACCTGATGAAGAGTTCATAAAAACCATCAAAGCCATCGAAGAAAAAATTCTCGCCCTCAAAGCTTCGCTCCAAAACGCTTCAAAATAAAAAAAGACCCCACACGGGGGTCTTCATGTTTTTAGAGGAAAACTACTTTGCAAAAGTTTTCTGGTGTTTGCCTGCCCTAAGCTGCAAGCGTCCCTTCAAATCAAACTGTCGAATATTCCTCGGAACCATCATTCGGGATTTTACCCTTAAGGAAGTTGTTTCGCTACCGTCTTTCTCATAAGGTGATTTAATATACCGTTCCCAACTATTTGTGTGAAGCCCCTTTTTTATAATTACGATAGTATCGTTTTCTATCGTAACCTCGACAGAAAAATCGTCCAGAACTCTCCACGGATTATCACCACCAACCGGGTAGGCATCATACTGTTTCGCAGAACATTTTAATTCATCATCTGGATCCTGCACATATATCGTGATTTCGACATTTGGGTGATCATCCAAATCCTCATACATTTCTTCTATCAAAGAATCGTTTCTAAGGAAAGACTTATTGATTTGTTCCCCACTGTAGTCTACAATAAGGGAATCCTTCGAGCGCTCCATTATAATATCCGGTGTGTTGTCACTGGAAAAAATTACCTGGTTACCCTTTTTATTTAGTTCAAAAATAATTTTACCAGAATTGTCATTTAAATTGGTGTTTACCATGATATAGTTTTCAAAATAATCATACTTGGTGTATGTATCACTATAAATGGCTCCATAAGACGAATCTTGAAGGTAGGCACTAGCACCTGGTAATTCTGTAGATTGAAATACAGCTTCAATACAGTTCATGGCATTGGCATACATGGCCAAGACTAAAGAAACAAAAACAATGTTTTTCATAACCCAAATATAAAACGTTTCACGTGAAACATTTGCAAACCTATTGATTAGCTTGCCATAGCAATAGCGCTCTGCAGAATATTCACCTGATTAAAGTTCCTGGAAAAAGATGACTGCATCTACATACCCTAAGGTTTTGTGGTTGAATGCTCCAGGAAGACGGCAAAGCTCCTTGAACCCTAGACTCTTCCACAAGCGCATGGCACGCTCATTGGTAGAGATGACGAAGTTGAACTGCATAGCCTTGAAGCCCATTTCTTTTGCCTGACGGAGACAATCCTCCCCCAGTTTTCGACCAATTCCCTGCCCCCGTGTTTCACGTGAAACCATGAAACTGGCATTCGCCACATGGCTACCTCGCCCACGATGGTTCTGGATAATCTTGTAAAAGCCCAAGACCTTGCCCTGATTTGCAGATACCGGATCGTCATCTACAGCCACGAAACTGGTAACACCCTTTCCAAACCAGTAGTCGAATGCGTCCTGGTCACTGGCAGTTTCTTCAAAATCATAGGCGTCGCCACCCTCGATTACCTCCCTAAAGATAGGGAGCATCTGTTCAAAATCTTCTGTAGTTGCTCTGCGGATTTTCATAGATTAGTAGGTAATGGTTACTGCATTTTTTTTTACTATATCAGTGGGTAAAATACCTTCAAGGCTAAATATAGTTAATGGAATAAGTCGATAGCGATATTATATTATATATTTGTTGGAGAAGTTTTTAAGCGAAATAAGAATGAACCGTTTTTTCTTCCATGTGATATTTTTCTTTATGGCAATCTTCTTGAGCTGCTGTTCTAGTGATAGTGGTTCCAATGGCAACAATCCATCATCTGACAAACCTGTGAAAGTTCGTATGGAAGGCTGCAAGGAAAATGGAATAAGCATTCTAGTGAAAGAAACTGCAAAAGATAACGACGAAAAAATTGATACGAATATATTTGAAAAACATGGACATGCCGAAATGTTCTGCGACACACTACATAATGGCAAGCCTATGTTTTGCACATTAGCAATACCTGATGTAGATGATTACTGTAGTGTAACTGCCACAATCAACTATGAGTATTCTGGAGATACCTTATCCATTTCTTATGGAGACGACATGATCGTATCTAAATGCATGTGTACCTCCACCCATTATTTTGATGTTGCCACCGAATATAGGGAAGCAAATTACATAAATTTCAAAGGCCAAGTCTATGAAATTTTTGGCCCATCATTACTCTGAATTTCAAACCTAACCTCAACCCCGCAGACGCTAACTAGAAGGTTTCAATCCCCTGGTTGCTAATGTCTGCATCTTACTAAAACTATGGAAGAAGTAAAAGAATTCATCAAGAAGTGCGGCACCTATTTTCTGGCAACAGTAGATGGTGATGCTCCAAAGGTCCGTCCATTCGGCACCATCGAAATCATCGACGGCAAGCTCTGCATTCAGACCGGTAAATCGAAGAATGTTTCCAAGCAGATCCAGGCAAATGCCAATGTTCAGCTCTGCGCCTTCGACGCCGCTTCTGGCAAGTGGGTTCGCGTTTCTGGAAAGCTGGTCCGCGACGATCGCCGTGAATCCAAGGTCCAGATGCTGGAAGCCTACCCTTCCCTCAAGACCATGTATTCCCCTGACGATGACAATACCGAAGTTCTCGCTTTTGTGGATGCCGAAGCTACCTTCTGTAGTTTTACAGAAGCTCCCCGCACTGTGAAGCTTTAGTACTTCACATACTTATAAACACTTATTCACAATTCCCCGACAGATATATTTGCCAATCCGGTCCAAAACCGCCAAAAAGGGTTGGCTATTCCACAATTATATTTTAAATTATTTCACGACATAATGTTTCACGTGAAACCTACGATAGTGAGTGTCGTGGATGCCAAGCTTGCTTGAGCAGACATAACCGAGCATAAGTAGGTAGTATTAATAGTACAACCAAATGAAGCCTTCAGAAAACACAGAACAGAAAGAATTATTCAATCGTTTTCTTGCAGAGAACAATGTAAGCCTTGCTCCAGAAACTTTGGCAAAGCTGTACGCCTTTGCTGATTTGGTTGTAGAGACTAAGGAATTCGGCAATCTCATTTCACCAAAAGATTCCGAAAAAATTCTTACCCGCCACATTGCAGATTCCCTCGTTCCTTTCATCCATCTTTCCTCCCTCGTTTCTCAACGTGGCGATCAACTTACTAGATGGGCTGACATGGGTGCAGGCGCAGGTTGCCCTAGCTTCCCGCTTGCAATTGCAATGCCGCAAATACAATTCTACGCTGTGGAACCACGCACAAAGCGTGTACAGTTCATGCAGTTTGTCAAGGAAAAGCTCGATCTCAAGAACATGACCGTCGTGGGCAAGCGCTTTGAAACAGCAGGCCTCATCAACCTTGACTTCATCAGTTGTCGCGCCCTCTCTACTTTCGAAAACGACTGGGAGCGAGCAAAGTTCAACTTGAAGCGCGGTGGTTGTTTCGTTACTCTCAAGAGCCTCGAAACCATCATGCACTTGGCAAGCGACCCGCTCAACCACATTACGGAATACAACTTGCCGCTCGAAGAAAGGCAATATGCGCTCGTGCATAGGTTCTTCTAACATAAACATCAAAGACGGATAACAAGCATAAGGCGACCTCTAAAAAAAAGCACTTTTGTCAAAATTGAATTTTTAGAGATTACCATAACTAAAACGGAAACTAGATGGCTAAAGTAATTGCAATTTCAAACCAAAAAGGCGGTGTAGGTAAAACTACGACTGCCGTGAACTTGGCTGCAAGTTTTGCCGCCCTTGAAAAGTCCACCCTGCTCATTGACATGGATCCACAGGGCAATGCTTCCCAAGGCCTTGGCTATAACGAAGCACAGGAAAGGGATATCCATGAACTTTTGGATTTGGCAGAAAATCCGGATGCACTTTCCTACGATGCCATCAAGGACACGATCCTTGGCACCAAGCTCGAATACTTGAAAGTCATTACCGCAGCGCCTGACCTTGCCGTTCTTGAAATGGAACTTGTCAACACGATGAGCCGCGAATACCGCCTCAAGCGCATCATCGACATTCTGAAGCCATACTTCGAATACATCATCATAGACGCACCTCCAAGTCTGAACTTGCTCACGATCAACACCTTGACCGCCGCAACCAGCGTTCTGATTCCAGTGCAGTGCGAATACTTTGCCTTGCAGGGCCTCGCTGAACTTTTCAACACCATTCGACTTGTTCAAAAAAATTTGAACAATGAACTCAAGATCGAAGGTGCGCTCCTCACGATGTACGACAACCGTCTGACACTCAGCCGCCAGGTTGCCGAAGAAGTTCGTGGCTGCATTTCAGAAAACGTGTTCCAGACCATGATTCCGCGCAATGTTAAACTCGGCGAAGCGCCGTCCCACGGCAAGCCGGTAATTCTTTACGATGTACAGAGCAGTGGCTCTCAGTCTTACATGAAGCTCGCAGAAGAAATTTTGAACAAGGATACTAATAATGGGTAAGCAATCTGCACTCGGCCATGGCCTGAACGCAATTTTCAACTCTCATAAACTTGATGAAACTGTAACCATCGACCAGAACAGCGGAAGCAAGCTCGGTGTCCAGAGCATTTCGCTCGACCTGATCGACCCGAACCCGTTCCAGCCGCGCCGCAACTTTAGCGAAGAAGAAATTGCGGAACTCGCCGAAACCATCAAGCAGCACGGCCTTATCCAGCCGATTACCGTCCGCAAGTTCGATGGCCGCTACCAAATCGTGAGCGGTGAACGCCGTACACGCGCTTGCCGCTATGCGGGCCTCACCGAAATCAAGGCCTATGTTCACGAACTACTTTCCGACAAGAACATGGCGGAATGGGCGCTCATCGAAAACATCCAGCGCGTCGATCTGAATCCGATCGAAGTTGCAGAATCCTACCAGCAGCTTCTCGAAAACTATGGTTACACGCACGATGACCTCGCGGCAAGTGTTGGCAAGTCCCGCTCCGCAGTCACCAATGCGCTCCGCCTCTTGAAGCTTCCGGAAGAAGTCAAGGAACTCGTCACCTGCGGTAAACTTTCGGCTAGTATTGCCCGTTCCCTTGTCAGCCCGGAAATTTCCGACCCGGTTTCCCTTGCCTTGGAAATAATCGAAAAGGGCATGAATGCCCGTGAAGTTGAAGAACTCATTCGCGGCAAAAAAGCCTCTGCCGGTCTGGAAACGCAAGTTCCAACATCTATCAACAAGCCCGAAAAGCCGCAGATGGATGCTGACATGCAGGACTTCCTGAAGAAGATGCAAGAATTCTTTGGCACAAAGGTTTCCGTAAGCCCGTCTGCAAAGGGCTACAGCGAAGGCACAATCACCATTCACTACTACTCCATGGATGACCTTACCCGCCTCCAGGAAATCATGACCCGTCCGTAAAATGGCCAAGAAATACATTACACTGCAGATCATTCCAGAGGATACAGGCAAGCTGAAAACTTACCGTTTCTCTACTTCGCTGGTCAAATTCCTGAAGATTGTATTATTCATTTTCGTTCTTGCGCTCGTGGCTTTCATCTACGAATTTGCAACTGCTAACTATGAAGTCATGCACTTGCAAAAAGTGGAACGCGAAAACAAGTTGCTTACCGAAAAGCAAGCAAAATACGAAGAATACTTTGCGACTTTGGATTCCATTTTCATTTTGGATTTGCAAGTTCAAAGAATTCTTGGCATTTTTACGGAACAGGATTCTGCAAAAATCCATACTTTGCTTGAAAAATCGCAACTTGTACACCAGGCTCCAGAACAAAATGAAATTGATTTTGAAAATCGCTATGGAAGCTGGAAATCTCCGGCAGAAAAGCTTGCCATAGAACAAATTCCAGATGTTATACCAGTATCTGGCGTTGTAAGCAAGCCGTATTCCGAAGAAGATAAGCATTTTGGACTTGACTTTGCCGCCATAAGCGGTGATCCGGTAGTAGCATGCGGTAGCGGAACGGTAGTTTCAGTTGTGCAGTCCCTTGACCTGGGCCTTACCATAACTATCAACCACCACAACGGCTATACCACCGCCTACTCCCATTTGAGTGCAACATACGTTTCAAAGGGACAGAACGTTTCAAAAGGCAACTTGATCGGTGCCGTTGGTTCCACAGGCAAATCCAGCGGGCCTCATCTACACCTTTCCATGCAAAAGGAAGGCAAACCGGTCAACCCGTCAAAATTCTTTGACTACTAACATTTAATACATAGAGGATAATATCATGGCAAAAATCGATGATCAGGATTTTACTCACATCAGTGAACAGATTTCTATCCAGGGCGACATCACTGGCAACAGCAATGTACGCGTAGCCGGCAAGGTTAAGGGCAGCATCATTATCCAGGGTGACCTTGTCATTGAAAAGAGTGGTCGCATCGAAGGTGAAATCCAGGCCAAGAGCGCAACTGTTGCAGGCAGTATTCAGGGCAACATCCAGTGCTCCGAAAAGCTCACACTCGAACAGAGTTCCAAGCTTGTCGGCAATATCCATACAAAGCAGCTCATCATTGAAAACGGTGCTCACTTCCAGGGTAACTGCTCTATGGGTGAAATTGCAAAGCCGCAAGTACAATCCACAAAGTAACTATATACATCTAATTTATTTATATAAGTAGTAATAGTATTAGAGTTGTTGATTGTGGATAAAATTACCGGCGCAGATTCTAACTTGTTAAAAATCAAAAAGATAGAGTTTGCACACAAGTTTTTTGGATGTTGAAAACTTTTCACGATATAAACGGCTTTAAACGTTGATAAGTGTTCAAAGCGGGTTTTAGACAGAAATTCACACTGAATCACCAAAAACAATGTTTAAAACTTTTAAAAATTCCAAAAATTTTGTGCATATCGGTAAATATCTGTTGAAAAAAAGAACAAATGAAAGTAATTTTGTAGCAATGGAAAACACAAAATTGACAATAGCGCAGATTTCCGATTTACATATCGGTGGTGGCTCGGACTTTGTCCAGGACATCAATGTGCGCGAAAACTTTAGGCAGGCGCTATATTCACCGTCTGTTGAAGCTTGCGATTTGGTTTTTCTCTCTGGCGATCTTACTGACGACGGCTCCATTGACGGTTACGAGTTCGTAAAGCGCGAAATGGAAAAGCGCGGCAAGCCGTGGAAGTTCATCATCGGCAACCACGATGATTACGGTAACTGCTTCCAGATTTTTGAAAAGGGCAAGGAATGCCCGTTCGAAAATACGTACGATTATGTTTTTGAATGCAACGGTTACCGCTTTGTCTGCCTTGACACTTCCAAGGGTGTAGTAACGAAGGAACAGTTTGACTGGCTTCGCGAGCAAGACAAGGTCCCAGGCGAATTCTTCTTGCTTACACACTACCCTCCCTGCATTTGCGGACACAAGTTCATGGATCCGCGCCATGCGCTGAAGGGCATTGAAGAAACGCAGGCTGTGCTTGCAGAGCTCAAGAACTTGAAGCACATATTCTGTGGCCACTACCATAGCAAGTACTGCATTACCTTGCCTAGTGGCCAGACCGTGCATGTCGCCCCGCCGACACAGATGCAGATCGACCCTGAAAAAGAAACTTTCTCTCTCAAAACCATCGAACCGGCATGGCAAGTCATTCGCTTCGGCGAGGGCGAACCACAGGTTGAGGTCTTTGGCGAATAATTAACTTTCTGCACTTTTTTTAGACTTATCCCTTGGATTTTCATGAGAATTGTCTAAATTTGGGTGCAATGGCGGTTTAGCTCAGTTGGTTAGAGCGACGGAATCATAATCCGCAGGTCCGGGGTTCAAGTCCCTGAACCGCTATTTCTAAAAAGAGGTGACTCATGATGAAGAAGCGAATCCTTGGAATTGCAACACTCGTTATGGTCGCCTCTTTTTTTATGTCCTGTGGTGACGACCAGCCTGTCGTAAGGGGCAAGAAGAAGGGCATCAGGGTTCTCGAAGCAAATACCGAAAACAAGGTTTTGCCGGTAGCTAGCTTCAATGTTCCTGCCTCCACCGCAATCAATGCGGAAAAGGCCAAGAAGTATGTGGAAGCAAGTGCTGCACTCATGCTGCTCGGCGAACAGTGGTCTGCACAGATCGAACAGGCTCCAGACCAGCAGAAGGCCGAAATTTTGAAGAACTACGCAAGCGCCCGCGAACAGGTTTGCGTGCGTCTTGGCCTTGCTGGCATCGCAGAATATAACTGGCTCGATACTGCAGCGCTCCGCGATTCCACGAATGCCTCCGTATTGAAGGCTGCCGGCATTCAGGTTCCGTAGCGTCTTGGGCGACAACTTTGTAATCCCGGCTTTTTTGGCTGGGATTTTTTTTGCCTCCGCGATTTTTTGATGAATTTGTTTTATCTTTAGAACGATGAAGTTGCTATCGACAATTAGGGCCGATTGGGAAAAGGAGCTGTTCAGGCAGAATGGCGATTCCGTTGTTTACCGGAACATGCAGGTTCTCAAGGTTGTCATTCCCTTGACGCTTTTTATTTCGCTTGTTCTACTTGCAATTTCGTTTGTTTCCCCTGTCACTGCAGAATACCGCGAATATTATTGCATATATTCGATATTGAATGTGCTCATTGCGATTTGCTGCAAGTTTATCGGCTTTGAAAAAATGCATTTGATTGGGCTCTACCTCGAGCTCTTTGCCGTTGCACTGCTTGGCTACTTTTTAAGTTTTTCGGGTTCCCCCGATGGCCTTGGCCTTACGTTTTTGGGCGTGATGATTTTGCTCCCGCTTTGCCCGCTCGATAGAAGCCTGCGCATAGAACTGTTTTCGCTTTTTGTACTTGGCCTCTATGCCTTGCTTGCGTTCAACATCAAAAATCACGAAGCTGCAGTTTTAGACATAATTACAGACATGAGCTTCTGGCTTGGCTCCATCATGGTTGCCCGCCGTTTTAGGTGGGTCGCCATGGAAGTTGCAGAACTCAGGCGCAAGGCGAACATTCGCGAGCGCACCGACTTTTTGACGACTCTAGGCAACCGCTTTAGCTTGTTCGAAGAGCTTTCAAAGTCGGAACAGAAAATTGCAGCACCGGTAAGCGGCATCATGATGCTAGACATCGATTACTTTAAGCAGTTTAACGATACGTACGGTCACCAGGCCGGCGACGATTGCCTGCGCTCCATCGGCAAGCTGTTTTGTGAACTCGGCGAAAAGCATGGCGTAAAGTTCTTCCGCTTTGGCGGGGAAGAATTTATTTGCGTGAGCCTGCTCCCCCTTCCCGGATTTTTTGAAAAAATTGCAAATGAAATTGCAGAGAATCTTGTCGCATTGAAAATTCCCCATGCACATTCAGCGACTGGCTTTGTAACGATGAGCATTGGCTACAAAGAATATTTTTCAAATGAAACGCATTATGCGTCCATGATCAGCGATGCCGACAAGGCACTGTATGTGGCAAAGAAGGCCGGCCGCAATCGTGCCGTAGATTTTGCGACTGTAGAAAATCCAGATGAAATCGTGCTCGAAAGCCGCGTGCGCGGTGCACGAAATTAAAAAAGAAATTTAACCAATAGCATCAAGTTCTTCAAAGCGCGTGTAGGCTGCTTCCAGGAGCTTTTCCTTTTCGGCAAGCTTTCCTTGCGTTTCCATGAGCTTCACGTGGTTTGTATATACAGCCTCGTCGCCGAGCATTGTCTGCAATTCGGTGATTTCGTTTTCAAGCTTTTCGATTGTCTCTGGCAGGGCTTCGTATTCGCGCTCTTCCTTGTAGCTGCGCTTTGTCTTTGCCTTTGGAGCGGCCTGTGCAGGCTGTGCGCTTTGCTTTACAGTTGTTGCAACTTCGGCGGCTTCCTTGTCGCGGAGCTTTTTGATTTCTGCGTATTCCGTGTAGCCGCCGACATTTTCGTGAATGTTGCCGAGGCCTTCAAAGCCAAGGATCGTTGTGGCAAACGCGTCAAGGAATGCTCGGTCATGGCTTACCGTGATTACGGTGCCATTGTATTCCGCCAAAAGATCTGCAAGAAGGTCGAGCGTTTCCATGTCGAGGTCGTTTGTCGGTTCGTCAAGCACGAGCACGTTTGACGGGCGCGAGAAAAGGCAGGCGAGTAAGAGCCTTCCGCGCTCACCACCAGAAAGTGCGCTGATCGGGCCACGGGCGCGTTCCGCCGTGAACAGGAAATCTTGCAGGTAGCTTAAAACGTGTTTTTTTACGCCGTTGATTACAATGTATTCCTGGCCGTCGCCAATGTTATCGATGAGCGACTTGTCTTCGCGGAGGCGTGTACGCATCTGGTCAAAGTATGCGATTTGCAGATTGGAGCCAAGGCGCACGCTGCCTGAATGTGGAGCGTATTCGCCGAGCAAAAGTTTTACGAGGGTTGTTTTTCCGCAGCCGTTTGCGCCTACAATGCCTACGCGGTCGCCACGGGAAATTTCAACGGAAAAATCCTTGATTATATCTTTGCCTTCGTAGTTGTAGCTTATGTTATCTGCCTTTACGACGAGGCGTCCGGAGCGTTCCGCTTCGGTAATCTGCATGGTGACATTGCCTGTGCGTGTACGGCGCGCGGCGCGTTCTTCGCGCATCTTGAAAAGAGCGCGCACGCGACCTTCGTTGCGTGTGCGGCGCGCCTGGATTCCCTTGCGTATCCAGACTTCTTCTTCGGCAAGGCGCTTGTCAAAAAGCGCGTTAGCCTTTTCTTCTTCGGCAAGGGCCTGGTCACGGAACTGCACGAACTTGTCGTACGGGAAATTCCAGCTGCGGACTCGGCCACGGTCAAGTTCCAAAATGCGTGTTGCAAGGCGGCGCACAAAGGCACGGTCATGGCTAATGAAAAGCACTGTGCATTCCGTTCTTGCAAGAACTCCTTCAAGCCATTGGATCGAAGGAATATCCAAATGGTTTGTCGGTTCATCGAGCAAAAGCAAATCCGGTTCGCTTGCAAGTGCCCGGGCAAAAAGCACGCGGCGCTTTTGGCCGCCACTCAGGTTGTCGTAAAGTTCTTCCGGGTCAATGCCGGTCTTGCCAAGAATGCTCTCGCCTGCGGCGTGTCGTTCTTCGGTAGAATTTCCAATAACAATGTCTCTAACCGTTCCATCGATATGCGCAGGAATTTCCTGGATAAGCCTTGCCGTGCGAAGCCCAGTCTTCCGGATGATTTCGCCTGAGTTCGCTTCCATTTCGCCCGCAAGAATTTTTAGGAGCGTGCTCTTGCCTTCTCCGTTTCTGCCCATCAGGCAAACGACTTCGCCTTCGTTGATATCGAATGTTACATTGTCAAGAAGCGGCGGGCCGCCAAAGCGCAGAGTCAGGTTTTGAACAGAAAGAAGCGACATGGTTTGAATAGGGGCTAGGTATAGAAAATTTTAAAATTCAATTTTATAGACAAATGTAGAATTATTATGGAACAAGGCAATTGGAAATGCATACAAGAGGTTATTTAGTTTTGCTTTTTTCATTATGTTTTTTTATAACCATGTTGCAGCCTTGTCCATAATATATCTCTTTCCAAATAGAATCCATAGTTGCTTCTATTTTTTCCAGATCGTTTCTTTGAAAAATGGTATTGCCATTAGGATTAACGATGGTATCAAGCAAGTCCAAGAAAATCCAGTATAAAATTCATTTGCAAATTTTGACTACTGCCGTCATCAGCATAGTCATCCATAGTTAGCTTAAATTAGTAACGGACCATGGTTTTATCGATATCGGCGATTTTTCTTGCGCCGCACATGTACATGGTATCGACGAGCTCATTCTTGATTTTGTCAAGATAGCATTCGATGCCTTCCTTGCCGCCACCGTAATACGAGATTAAAACCGGTCTGCAAATAAGGCATGCATCGGCACCAATGGCGAGAGCCTTGAATACATCGAGGCCAGAACGGATTCCACCATCTACAAGAATTTTCGTTTTGCCCTTTACTGCCTCTACAATTTCTGGGAGCACTTCGGCAGTTGCAGGAGTGTCTGCAAGTATACGGCCACCATGGTTGCTTACGATGATTGCATCTGCACCTGCTTCGACGGCCTTCAATGCAGTACGCGCGCTCATGATGCCCTTTACAATAAAGGGAACCTTTGCATAGGCTTTCAATTCACGAAGGTCTTCGATGGTCTTTGTGCCGCCTCCCTTGCCGTTGAAAGTCTTGAGATGCGGAAGGCCCGCACTGTCAACAACAACGCACATGGCCTGCGGAAGGTAATCCTTGTACAAGTCCATCAATGCTTCAATGCCTTCGTTTGTGCCAGGATTGAAAACAGGAATTCCATTGTTACTGTGAGCCTTGCTTGATTCAATTGCACGGTCCCAAACACGTGTGTCACGACCGTTTCCGTAAGCATGGAAAATGCCACGAGATTCACAGGCGGCCATGCACTTTTCATTGAAATCAGCCACGTCATCAGTCGGATTGAATTGCATTGCAATGGAACCAATCGGAGCCGTAATGAGCGGCATGCTAAGTTTCATCCCTAAAAGTTCTACGCTTGTGTCGATAGGTGAATTTGCAACAAAGGTATCAACATTCAGCTTGATTTTTCGCCAGGCATTGAAGTTGTCATTTGCACCGTTGCCAGGAGCCTTTGAACCTGGGCCAGGCATGGTATTTCCACAGGCAAGTCCGTTACACACTGGGCACACCTTGCAATTTGGGCCAATTGTCTTTTTTGCGTTTGCGAGAACTTCAGAGTATTCCATAAAACCTTTTTGATGAGATGTTTTGTAAGGCTGTGTTCTATTTATCGAAAAATACTAAAAAATAGTCTAACTCAAAAAAAAATTAGGTTGCATCAAGTTTATTCTATAATCAGATAGAACTTTAAATAAAATATTTTGAAATTCCCCTTGCCTAAACTTGGCTGGAACCGTTTCCATGACGGATTTGTGTGCAATGCCGATGTCCGAATTCTGTACGACCCATCGCGCGCAATAGAACGCAACCTTGCAGATGTTTGCATTCACGAAATTCACGCAAGAGCCCCGGAATTGAAAGTCCGCAAGAACTACCCTTATCTAGGGAAAAGTGACGGGCTTTGTACGAAATTCAGAAAAATTACACCACTTTATGCTGGTTTTGAAATAGAATTTAATCAGGGATTCATTTTTAAACTTGCATAAATTCAAGTTCAAAAAGGGCCATGTTGCCTTCGGAGTATTCAAGCTGCTTGCTGAGTAACTTGACGGCGTTAATTTTTACAGTTTCTATCGGCATGTCCTGTGCGCTGGCACCTGCAAGCTCCATTGCAAAATTCTTTAATAAAATCCAGAATGCAACGGCAAACTTTGCCTTGATTAATCCCTGCCCATCAAAGAACGACTTTGCATAGTAACGGAAAATCATGTAGCAAACAATGCGCTCCATTTCTTCATCAGAAAAAACATTTTCTTTCGTCTCTAGATTCTCGTCTCTCGCCTTAATCTGCGCAAGTGCAACGTCCCATTCCTTGCCGTAGCTTTCGGACTTTTCAAGAAACTCCACAAGCTTTTTTAAAAGCTCCGGTGAATTGATGTCGAAAATGCTGGATTGCTTCGCTTCGCCCGCAATGACATTTTCTGCGGTATATTCATCGTCTTCGTATTCCTCGTCAATGCCAAGAAATGCGTTTCGCCTTGCGGTATCTACAGCTTCTGCATAAGTGAGCATTCGTGCAATGCGTTCATCTAGCGGGTATTCGCGCTGCGTTAAAATCGTGAATATGTTATGGCGGTGCCCAAGGATTTCGTCGCGGGCATAAAATTCCTCTTCGCTGAATTCATCTGGATAGTCATCGCAATCGCCATAGTTGAATGAAAGCGGTTCCTTGCTTTCTAGCAAAAGTCGCACAGCTTCTTCACAGCAAAGGCCAAGACCCTGTTCCTTGTAGTCGCCAAAGTATTCCACGAATCGCGGGTGCTCGCGGCAAATGTCGCAAAGGGAATTTTCGCCGATGTTCTTGATGATTTCACAAAGGTTGTTGCAATCCAAAAACGGGCAGCGTTCCTCCGGCGTCAACTTGAAGTGCCCTTCAAAAATATTTGCCTTAAGCTTTTTTCCGAAGTCCCCCGGAACCTTCATGTACATGGCTTCGGTATCTTCATCGACATCGATTTCCCAGCCAACGCAGCAAGTGTCTGTGCAGCGGTCTGCAATGCAATGGAACTTTTCAAAAAAATCAGGAACGCAAAATCTCATGAAATGGAAAATAGAAATTAAGGCGTGTTTTGTTTGGATTGCCCGAAAAAGATGACATTAAATGGTTTGTGCTAATAAGTATTCAAAAAAAAATATAATTTTAAGCTATGCGTTATTCCAGAATTCTCATTTCTTCATTTGCGTTCGCCGCCATGGCAAACGCTGCGGTTTCCTTTTACCAAAATTATGGCGGCTACGATGCCGACATGCCAAAGTCCATCATTCTAAAATCCTCGACCCTGAAAGAGGGCATGGAATTCACCATTGGTCATAATGGAAATGTGGACTATACCGGAAAAATCAGTGCAGGCAAAAACCCCGACAACTGGCTTTCTACGGGTGAGTCATTCTTTGTTGCGGACTTTTCTGAATTTAAAACGCCGGGTTCATACAGCCTGACCATCATGGATAATGGTACTCCCGCCATGACGCCAGCGTCAGTTCTCATTGGCGACAAGCAAATGTACCAATCCACATTTGCCATGGTCCTGGATTATTTTTACAATGACCGTGCTACAAAGTATGCAACCAAGGCTACAGTCTATCCAAGCGGATCATCCATCGATGTAAGCGGTGGCTGGTATGACGCATCTGGTGACGCAAGTAAATATTTTTCCCATTTGTCTTATGCCAATTACCTGAACCCGCAGCAGATTCCGTTGACTGTCTGGGCCTTGGCCTTTACCGCAGAAAAGAATCCAAAGCTTTTGGAATCCATGAGCAAGCTAAGTTCCACAAAAGAAGAAGCCGCCTACGGTGCAGATTTTCTGGTGCGCATGCAATCTCCGGAAGGCTATTTCTACATGACGGTTTTTGATAACTGGGGTAGCAGCTACACATTCTATCTTTGTGAATTTACCGGTTCCGATGGCATAAAGAGTGCAAATTACCAGACTGCTTATCGCCAAGGTGGTGGCATGGCCATTGCGGGTTTGGCTCGTGCAGCAGCCCAAAACATTTCTGGAAGCTTTACGGCACAGCAGTATCTTGAAACTGCAATAAAGGGCTTTGAACACTTGGAAGGCAAGCAGTCTATCGGTGGTTCCTGCGAATACTGTAACGACAAAAAGGAAAACATCATTGATGATTACACGGCGCTTCTTGCCGCAGCGGAACTTTACAACGCTACAAAGGAATCCAAGTATCTTGAGGTTGCACGCAAACGCGCAGAACACCTGGCTGGCCGCGTAAGCAACGATGGTTATTTCTGGAGCGATGAAGCAAAGACAAGGCCCTTCTGGCACGCAAGCGACGCGGGCTTGCCTCTAGTTGCACTTGTTCGCTACTTGGAACTTGAAGAAGATGTAGAAAAGTCTGCGGCAGTTCAGAGTGCAGCAAAGAAGCATTTAGATTGGATGCTGAAAGTTACTGAATTTGAAGGCAACAACCCGTTCGGTTACGCTCGCCAGACATACCTCACTGTAGATCACCAGACATTAAGTAAAACAGACAACTCTCCTAAGAAAATCAAGGACGGCTTCTTCATTCCGCATGACAACGAATCCAATTACTGGTGGCAGGGCGAAAGCGCGCGTCTCGGTTCCCTGTCTGCAGCGGCGATCTATGCTGCACGTATTTTGAATTACAAAAACATGGATGCCGTCAACAAGTATGCCGCCGATCAGCTGGACTGGATTCTTGGCAAGAACCCGTATGCCATCAGTTTCATGAAGGGCGTCACTACTAAGACACCAAATGATTATCCAGGACAAAGGCTAGATCTAACTCTCAAAGGTGGCATAGCCAACGGCATTACAGGTTACTACAGAGATGGTTCAGGAATCGCCTGGAATGATTCCCGAATTTATGAAAACACCTGGGACGCCTGGCGCTTCGAAGAACAGTGGCTTCCGCATACGACATGGTTCCTCATGGCCCTTTCGACACGCTATGATGAAGTCAAGACAGCTGCTGTAGAAATGCCTAGCACACCTGATAAAGAAGATGAAACACCGATTATTGCAAGTGCAAAAAACACTGCCGTTTCCTTTACTCAGAGTGGCCGCATCTTAAATATCGATGGCGCTTCACTCCAGGGCAAAAAGCTCCATGTCGTTGGAATAGACGGCAGTGTCTTGAAAACGGTACAGCTTAATGCGGGCCTAAATACCGTGGATCTTTCAAGTGTCAGGGGCGTGTTCATTCTTCAGATTAAGGGTATTGCCCCGAAGAAAATTGTTTTGAAATAGTTTGATTCATATTTGATTTAAAACGGTAAGGAATGTAATAGTTTCTTGCCGTTTTTTTGTAAGTTTAGCACCGATGAAAAATTTTAGTTCATTAAGAACTGCGTTTAAGCTTTCGATTCCCGTAATGGCCGGTTACTGGTTTTTAGGGATTACATACGGTGTGCTTGCGCATTCGCTTGGCTTTAGCATTTGGTACCCGCTTTCCATGGCGATTTTTATATTCAGCGGCTCGGCTGAATTTTTGGCGCTTGGCATGCTTTGTGCAGACTTTAACCCGGTTTCTGTAGCCTGCATGGGCTTGATTGTTGGCGCGCGTCATTTGTTCTATGGCATCACCATGCTTGACCGTTACAAGAACACGGGCTGGCGAAAACCGTTTTTGATTTTTGGGCTTACCGATGAAACCTTTGCAGTGAATTACAATGCGAAAGATGCAAGCCCGAATACAATGCTTTTAGTGAGCTTGCTCGATTACCTGTATTGGATTACGGGCGGGCTCATGGGTTATACGTTCGGTTCTCTCTTGACCTTTGATATCCATGGTTTGGAGTTTGTCGTGACTGCAATGTTTGTTACCATTTTCATGGACCAGTTCCTAAAAGAAAAGGAACATCGCCCGGCATGGATTGGAATTGGTTGCACGGCCCTTTGCCTTTTTGTTTTCGGGAGCAAATACTTTATCTTGCCAGCAATGGCTCTGATTCTTGTATTCCTTATGCTTATGCGTAAAAGAATGGAGGGCGGCAAATGAGTACTTTACAACAAGTAATTACCATTGCCATATTGGCTTTCGTTACGTTCTTGACGCGCGCATTGCCTTTCCTGATTTTTTCTCGTGAAAAGCCGACTCCAAAGTACATCCAGTACCTTGGCAGCGTCTTGCCACTCGCTGTTTTTGGAATGCTTGTTGTGTATTGCCTAAAGGATGTGGAATGGATGCAAGGTGTGCATGGCATTCCAGAGGTCCTTGGGATTCTTGCAACTGTTTTGATTCATGTATGGCGCCGTCAATTGTTCTTGTCAATTGCCACGGGCACCATTGTCTATATGATCTTAATCCGAGTTATTCTTCCTTGATGCTCATGAGCACCTGCATATCGTCTTCGCTGATTTCAAAGTCAATAGCTGCATTTTGCTTAATGTATTCTTCGTGAGTGGATTTCGGGAGCGGAAGCAAGCCAAGCTGCAAATCAAAACGGCAACCGAGCTGCGGCACCGAAACACCGTACTTTTTTGCCATGTCGCAAACCGCCTGGTTCTTGAGCAAGCGGCCAGTTGCATTTGGTGAATATGCTTCGATAAGAATATCGTTTGCCTTGCAAAAATCAATGAGTTCCGTAGGAACATGGCCGATGTGAACACGAATCTGGTTTACTGCCGGCTTTACGTTTGCATTGTCCATGATGTTCTTGAGGTCGTCAATGGAAAAGTTCGAAACGCCGATGGCACGGTACTTTTTCCATTCGTAGGCTTCTTCCATGGCCTTCCATACGGCAAGATTTTCTTTGTAGTAGTTAGGGAATTCCGGTTTCCACATTTCGCTCCACGGCTTTGGAGCATGGATAAGCATAAGGTCAACATGCTTGCAGTCAAGGCGCTTGAACGATTCTTCGATGCAGTTTACTGCCTGCGCGTAATCCTTGACTTCTGCCGGAATCTTTGAAGTAATGAAGATGCCTTCACGATGGAGCCCAGTTGCTTCGAGGCCTGCCTTTAAACCTTCGCCCACGCCAGCTTCGTTTTCGTATGCGATTGCAGTATCGATGTGGCGGTAACCTGCCTTGATTGCCGTTTCAACAACATTTTTTGCAATGTCATTTGGTGTTTGCCATGTGCCGAGCGCAAGCTTTGGGATGCGTACGCCATTATTCAACTTGAAAACTTCGTCGAGAACCATGATTCCTCCTAATACGTCATTGCATTCCTCGCAATGACAATGCTGTTATTGCCGAATAATATAAATTAAAAGTGCTTCAAGCAAACGCAATTTTATTAAGGGCACCTGCAAAGTTTGCCCCTGCGGTGCTATTTTAGGGGTTGTTTTCATTTTTTACCAAAACAAGTTTGTGTATGAGGTTCCAAGGGCATCTGCCAGAATGTGTGCCATTTTACGGCCAATGGGAGCCTTGCCGCGTTCCATGTCAGAAATTTGCTGAGGGTTCACTCCAGCTTTTTCTGCGAGCGAACGCTGCGTGTAGCCAAAGGTTTTGCGCAGCATCTTCAAGTTCTCGGCAGGGGTCATCTGCTTGCGGATTTCGGAATGCAATGCCGTTTCTGACCATTCTTCAGATTCGTCTTCTTTGATTTCTACACTTTCAAAAGCAGAGCGCATAAACACCAAAACAAATTCTGGAATGTTACCTTCCATCTTAAAGCAAACAGCCTTAGTGTTTCGCGTACGGGGCGTCTTCACGACTGCCAACATAAGTAACCTCCACTTCTATGCCTTTCTCAGTTTCAAGCCAACATGCCACCCATTTGTGAGATAAATGGCAATGATGCGTATTCGTGCCCACGATCATTCCGTAGTTAGGCCACCTGGATTGAACTGGGCCAAAGTTTTTTAAATCTTCAGTCAAAAGATCAAATTTCATTTGTTCCACTTTAGGAATCAAACGAATTGCCTTTTGTACTGATTTTTTCACTTTAACATTGTACATTTTTAATATAAGTATTTTTTGTTTATTTTTCAATAGATAAGTAGTTTTTACTTATTGTAAAATCGTGATTTTTACATCAAAAAACACTCGTTAATTACGAGTGTCCTTGCAGATGTCCCCACATTTTGATTGTAGCTAATTTCTGAAAAGTCTTAAAGGTACTTTGAAAAAAAGTCTGTGGACAGCTGGAAACCGCCAGACCGGAACTTTGGAAACCGCTTTAGCAGCTTAACTTCTTATCCAATCCATAGACTTCCCGCATAGAGATGTCCTTGTTGGGGTTGGAACTGCGGATGTCTATCGTTATCTGCAATATCTCAATCGTTAAGAAACCGGTATCGTAAAGTTCTCCCAAAGATTTATTCTGGTTTGGCGAACGCCATATTCTGAATATACACTCAAAAAACACATCTATCAAATGACCATCAAATAAAAAAGCGCCGTTTTTCGTTTAAAAAAGCCAATTTTATATTAAAAACAAGCTTTCAGTCAAATGACAGTCAAATAAAAAAATGCCGTTTTTTGCAAAAAAAAGCCAATTTCATATTAAAAACAGGCTTTCAGTCAAATGACAGTCAAATAAGATTTACGCCCACCAAGGTACGTATTTCTTGTACTTTCTAGACCGGTTTTCAGGATCATCTTCCTTGATTTGATGAGCATCTACGGTTTCCTTGATAATTCTCGATGCCATAGCAGCATTCGCATCATCAATGCCAAAACGCTCCCTTATGGATTGATTTGTCATTTTTTCATTAGAAACGTACCTTAAACAGGCGTGCTGATAACAGGCCCTAATACGATCCTCCTTACTCATTTCAGCATAAGGCAGGTAGCAAAACATCACAACCGTTGTGCGATTTTCCTGGACGCGAACATCAATGGCAGGCAACTGGAACAACTCATTTTGGAAAATGACCTTGTCCAAGCCACTTCCCTTTTCTTCGCAGAAACCCATACGGCGCATAATATCGGCAAGCTTATCATTTCGCGAACCATATTCATCAATAAAACGCTCGGACTTGATAATGGGATTTCCTGGGTTTGAAATCTCAATTCTATCCGAGTAGATTTCAATTGTAGGGAATCCGCCTACCCCAAAATCCTGATGAATGATACTATTGGCGACCAATTCGCGAATTGCCAATTCCGGGTACATTCTATAGTCTTTGCGCAAGGCCTTGCCAATAATCTCATTGGCAGGCAACTGACCGTTTATCCATTCCAGCAAGTTTGTAAAACCGACGGCATATCCTTTGTTGTCAATCATGTCACGTTCGGTTTCTATCTTGTTCTTTCCCTTATACTTGATAACTCGAACCGCTTTGCGAGAAAGCAAATCAAAATCCTTTAGATTCTTGGCAAACAGCAGAGCACCCAAGCCAGTAATGGAATAGGAACCTTCATTCTGCTCCACCAATTTTTCTTCAACAAAACGAGCAACCACATTTTCTGTGGTAGTTGGATATGGGATGTTCATCAAATCAAAGTAAGTTTCTGTACTCAGATACTTGACAATGTCAGACAAGCCCAGATTCGACTTTACTTCCTGAGTCAATATCAAATTCTTGTCTTCGTTCTTCCAGATTTGCTTTTCCTTTTCCGGAAAATCCAGGAGTTTTCGGGTTATTGAATTTACCCGAATGTAGTCAACATTTAGAAACTTTACGGGAGTACTATCCGTTGCAGGGATTTTATACAACGAGACGTTCTTGCCTTCATACAGGAAATTATAACAGCGATAATCAATACGAGGATTCAAGCGATTTATCAACCAGGATTCTAGATCCTCGTTACCAACCATGTGACTCTTGCAGTTAAAATCCGTACCATCAATGGAATGTGTTGCGTCATCGATACCAAACACCATGTACGCAAACGGTTTTTTCAGCAAACATGCGGTATTCGAAAGTGCCGAAATACGTTCACCGATTTCTTCCTTAGAATGAAAGTTCGCCTTAAATTCAACAAGCTCGGTCTCCCTTGGCAGGGAAACCAACCATTCAAGAAGTTTATGCAGTTCCTGTAATTCCATCGTATTGTTACCAAAGTATTTTAAAGTTTAATATACAAAATAAGAATACCCCTATTTTCTACAATCCCTCATAGTATTCCCGAATCTTCTGCGCCATTAGCTTTCGGCGTTCCAAGAGGAATTGGTCGTAGTTTTCGTAGGTCCAGTCTTTGATTGCGGCGGGGATGCAGTTTGTGGCGAGGTTCTGGTTGAATTCATCGACGGTAGCGATGTTGCCGATTTGTTTTTCACCCGCAGGACAACCATTCTGAATTTGGTCGAGAGCTCTGGTGAAATAGGCGTTGGGTGCATCGTCCCCTACAGCGATGTTTGTGGGGGTATCCAAATAAGTATAGTTGGCAACCTGATTGTATCTGGTCTTTTCGCTTATGCCATTTTTCTGCAGATACTTCTTGGGGAAAATATGGTGAACATCGCCAATGACAGAAATCAGGTTTGAAACGGCACAGTTCTTTGTGAACAGGGCATCGTCTTTCATGCGGACTTGTGCAGCCCAGTAAACGTTGATATAAGGGCTATTGACAGCTGTGGTTTCAAAATTCTGAACAAGGCCGTCATTCCAGAATACATCAGAAAGTTCTGCTCGCTCAATTTCTTCTAGATAGTTGCAGAAGCCCTTTTCGCTGATGCGACGCAAATCCAGATCCATGGCAGATTCCGGAGATGCGATATAGCGGCTTGTAAGTGTCGTGAGCACGTACCACTTTTGCACATAACGTTTTACCTGGGTCTTGTCGACATCGGAATTATGCAAGAGCAAGTAAAGGGTGTATGCGAAATCCAATGTCAAATCGGAATTTATCAGCTTGTTGGAGATAAAGCCAGCATCCTTAATGGCGAGAGTAAACTGTTTGAAGTTATACTCGTTCATGTAATCCATTACGCCATCTTTCAAGCTCTTAAAGGATTCTTCGGCAATTTCTTCCTTGAATTCACGAGTTTCAAAGTCGCGACCACTTAGCAATGCGACCAAGTCCTTCATTTTACCGCGATTGAACTTGTACATAAAGGCAACGCGAAGCATATCGGAATAGCTAGGATCATAGATAGCTTCGTTATCATTCTTGAGCCATTCCATTTTCTTTGCATATTCGGTGCCGGCAAATTCAGCGTCCTTGCACATTTCGGCATACCATTCCGGCTGAACAGCCAAATGGGAGAAATAGTCGATAGCCTTACGCAGCAAGCGTCCTTCATTCTTTTCGTCCGACGCAATCTTTGACATGGCAAAGTCAGCCTGGTTCAGCTTTGCGCCACGGCTATTTATGCGAATGAAGATTTCGGTAACTTCGTCAACTGAAAGATCCTTGTTCAGTGTAATAACACCGATACTACGATTCTTGATATCTGTAATTTTGGAAACTTTTTCTTCTAACGCATCACCATCAACATCTGGATTGGCGTCGCAATAACTATTCACAAATTTTCGACTGCTAAATCCATTTTGGAAGAATATGGAAATATCAGGAATCCACTTCTTGTCCTTAAGAATTGCGTTATCCTGGACCTTAAAGGTTTCATCACCTTCTTCGGCAAAGGGGTTGAAGGAAATCTTTATGGTTTTCTTCTCAAAATCCTCATTGAGAACTTCCTTACCCAAAATTGCGGTCATCATGGCAGTAACACGCTGCTGACCGTCAATCATAATCTTCTTGCCTTCCGAAAGAGTTCCATCTTTCAAGCGCATGTTGGGGCTTTGAGAGATAATCAGGTAACCGGCAGGATAGCCGTTATACAAGGAATCAATCAGATCGCGAACCTGTTTGGGCTTCCAAACAAAGGGGCGCTGAATTTCGGGAATTGCAACTTCACCAGAGTTGATGAAGCCCAGGATAGATTCAATAGTTTTCGAAGACGGTTCGTATTTTTCGGACATAATCGGGGATTATTAAAAGAAACTAATTATTTTCGTTCTTGCTCTGCTCTATATACCAAGGAATAAAGCCTGTTTTTTGATTATCAGCCATATCGAAATGCTTGGCATTTTCAATGCCCATGGCTAATTCATTTTTTTGATCAAAGAAAATGATTTGACATGAATCTTTGGACAATAACTCATAAAATTTTTTCAAAATTGCACCAATTCCCTTTAAATTAGCATCATCAAAAGGTTGCGATACATGATCTACAATAAGCAAATGCGCATATGGCAAACCAATGGTTTCGCTAGCAATAATCGCCAAAGCACAATAACCACAAAATTGAATTAATGCAGATCGAGCTTTACTACCTCTATAGTTCTTTTGCTTTTTTTGTTCCGTTTCTGTTGCAATCAACAAACTTGGAACGATTAAATTTTCTTTTTCAAAATAATTTAAAACAAAGTTCTCGATAGACAAATCAATCTTAACTAAGTCCGATGATTCTTTTGCTGATTTGTATAGTTCGTTTATTAACGAATTCATTCTTTGTACTTTATTTTGATCAACATTGTAAAGTAAAGCTCTCAACTGAGTCTTCAATTCTTTTATTTCTTTTTTCTTCTCTTCAATATTGAGAGTTACATTTATTTTCTCAAATCTAGATAAAGATTGCTCAACAATCGCTATATTTTTAATCTTTTCATCGAGGGTGATAAACTGAGTATTTTTTTCTTGGCTATTACTTTTTGTTCTAATATTTTTCTCAATCTTTTTTAGACGATCTAAATTATCATTTTTAACAACCATTTGTGCAAAAGCAACATCTAAATCAATATTCTCTATTTGCCGTTTTAAAGGATTCAGCAGCTCTTGATAATCGGTAGATTTGTCAATTAAAGACTTCAAATTTTCTAATATTTTCAGTCGTTTTCTTTCAATAAGAGAATAATCCTTTAAGTGTTGTTCTGTATTGCTTGCAATTTTTATTCGTTCAGAAACATCATTTAAATAGAAAGCTTCTATATAGGATTCTTCATTTTTATGACTAACCAATTGTTTTTGTTTTTCAATTTCAGTTCTAATTTCATCGGCATTCGTTGTTGAAAATTGGAAATTAACTCCTAAATCAGCTAAACTGGAATTTATTTCCATTTCATATATATTACGTTTGTGAAGCTCAAATTCACCGTTTTTGATTTCATTTTCCAAGTCTTTAATTTTATTTTTTATCTTTAAAATATCAATTATATTTGGATTGAATATGTAATTGAGAGCGATTTCTGTCCAATGACGGTGTTCAAAATCATGACACATTGACAAAAAATTTTCCGTAGCGCCATAGCCGATTTCATTCTCATTCAAAAAATTTAAAGAGATTACAGATCGAATAGACAAATCAGCGTCAGCAAATTCCCGCAAATCATTTAAAGCATTTAGATTTGGACAAAAGGTTTTTGTCAATCTCAATTTATATTCATTTAAAGAACAAGGAACGTCTCTTTCATTATCAATCTTAAAGAAATTATTCTCTTTTTGTCCAGTCCTTGTGAAATATAACAGAGAATCTCCTTTTTTAAAAACAAGAGTACCTCTTTTTAAATCATTAAACCAAGGTTTCCCAGACAAATCTTTTGAAGAACCAAGCATATAATTCAAAAAGAACACAAATTCAGATTTTCCAGTACCATTCCTGCCATTAAAAAAATTTATTTTCTCTGAAAAATCATAAGAATAACAGGTTCCATTTAACGACTCCAGTTCAAGTGATTTTATAAAAATATTAAGCATAATTAAGAACCTCGCGGAGAACTTGTTCGTCAGAAATATTTTCCATTGATGAAGCTAATATGGAAAGTTGTTTTTCATCTTCCAAAGAAATGCAGTTTAAATTTTCAATAAGAGAACCGTTTACATCAATTAAACGATTTTCTTTCAACAGCAAAATACAATCTATCATATATGGAAAATCTTTGAGAATCTTTTTTAAATCATTTTGGAATAAAGAAACAAATAGTTCAAATAGATTTTTTTTAGTTCTACCTTTGTATTCCTTTATATATTGTTCATGATTCATAAATAAAAAACTGATTACTAGCAATTTAACTAAAGTAATTCTAGAACAACTTTTTACAACAGACTCTATGATAGATAGATATCTAGCCATCACTAAAACTTTTGTTTGATCCTCAATCCGCATCCTCTATCCTCCAGCTAATTCTTTTTTCTTTCTCAGTATTTTCTTTAGATAGGGCGATATATGAGCCTCGCGAATATCGTTGATCATCTGGCAAGCCATCAACTTTCTTTTTTATAGTTTTTAAATATAAAGTTTTTGGTTTTGAATCATCAACTTCTTCTTGTGCATCTGTATAATTTGTGTAAGCAGAAGATTCTACATCTTTTATAAATGAATCTTTATTTCTTTCTAGATAATAATTTTTCAGATCTTCATAATACAATTTTTCTACCAATCTATTTTTTATTGTATTCTTTGCTAAATCACAATAAGTCAACTGCTTATATTCACGCAGCTGCTCAATTTGAGATGTTATTTGAAAATTCAAGCTTTGCTCAAACAAAGAATAATTTCGAATATATTTGCTATCCGTAATCTGACTTCGTACAGTGTCGCACAAGTCAAGAAAAGCATCCTTTTCTATAGAGAAGGTCTTTCCTAAGTGAGCTTCATCAAGAATCTTTGTAGAAAGAATCCTTTTAAACTCATCCAACCGAGCTTGATAATTAGAAGATTGAGAGCTATGAAATATGGATTCGTATTTATCTAGAATTTCGTCTTCAGGATCAAAATCCTTTCTTATTTCAAGTCTTGATCGAATATGGTTGATTTTTCGTTCGAATCGTCGAAAATCATTCTCTTTCTTAAATTTAGAATGCACTCTAGAGGCTAAAGAGCTTTGTTTTTCTGTAGGTTTTAACTCTTTGTAAAGATCTTGAACTGACTTTGTTATGAGAATATCTTCTCTACAAGAATAGCCTTTGGCAATAACCAACGTATACTTTTCTGAATCATCCTCTAACATCCAATTAAAAAGAACTTTTAATTGCGTACCAGAATCAACATCTGTTCTTTTTACTTGGATCAAATCATTTATTTTATTTGACCTTAAAATTTCAACACATTCGTTATTTTGCACAGCATCGGTAATAGAGATATCATCAAACACCTCATATCCAAAAACTTGTGATTTTTGAATGGAAGGCAAGAACGATATATAAGTCAGTATTTGAAAATAATACCCGCCAATACCGACCACCCCAGGATTATAATCAGTCATACTTATCCCTCCTGGAAGGTGCTGTGGAGGGTGGTTTGGAGGAGGGTTTGGGTATAGGTTTCGCGGGTGGTGATTTGTTGTTCTAGTTCGTCAATTTTCTTTATGTACTTATCAACTTTAGATATTATGGCCTTTTGCTCTGCTAAAGGAGGCAAAGGTAATAACATCTTTTCCAAGTTATATTTGGGCAAACCCTGTCTCCCAGCACCGGAGGTCTTTATATTTTTTTGAAATAAATTTGAAATAATGAAACAATGCAAGTACTGAGGTTCAACTAAAATAGAACGAATTATACAAACATGTTGACTTACATTACCAACCTTAAAATTTTTTGGAACAACAGCACACCGTCCCAATGAACCGCCTGTAATATTCAGCAATAAATCATTCGAGAAAAACTGAGTTCCTTTCATTTTTTCATTCATCTCTAATGAAATATACTTGATATCATCCATCACCAGGCCTTCATTATAAACGTTTTGTGAACGAAAAAAGGGAATTCCTATTGTAGAATAATCACTTCCTTTCGGCGTGCTTCCGGACCCAATTTTAGAGCAAATACTATCCAAAGAAACCCACTTCCACGATTTAGGGACAAAAAACGAGACATTTGAAACGTCAACAAAATCATTTTTTTTCTTTACGATTTTTTGCTTTTCTTCTTGTATTTTATTCGTTAGAAAATCAACATCATAATCAACATTATTTTTTATTACGGGATTATTCAGTCGCCAGTCTTCAGTAAGTTTGCCTTCTATGGCATCTTGCAACACAGATTGGCGAAGTTTCTTAAGGATATCTTTTTGCTTTTCAAATTCCTGTTGAATTTCAGCCCCCTTCAATTGGACTTTATTCAGCAGGTCTGCAAAATACTTTTGATTGTCAATTGACGGAACTGGAATTTCAACACTTGCAATATCCTTAACTGCCAACGAAACATTCGCAGCACCTTTCATCAAAGGAACAAGAACTCTGTCCTTATTAAATTGCAGATATTGATGTAAATAGCGAGCCGACAATTCTTCTGGATTCTTGGGTATTACAGCACAAAGAATTGTTCCAAGAGCGAACTTACCTTCCTGATAGTGAACATTATTCAACGCCTTTACGCCATGGCCTTTTGACGACACCAAGGGAATGCAAACTGCAGCACAATCAAATTGATATGAGGAACATGTTTTTCGTTCAACGGCAGTCACGACCAAAGGATATACTCCAGGTTCCGCACTTGCAATACCTGTAACACCCTTTTCAATTCGGCAAACATCACCTAAACGAACTTTTTTCCATTCACTCATGAAGCCCTCTTACTTCAATTCCTTTTTCAACTGGTTAAGGAGATCCTCGCTGGTTTTAAAGGAATCATGAAGCTTTTGCAGTAATTCTGCTGTAGTGTACGTAATTTCTTCTTCTTGAACAGTCGGATTTTTGATGTCAAGATTGTAACCGTTTTCTTCCAGAGTTTTAAGGGAAACTTTCCAAGCCAAGTCAGATTTCTTGCGCTTATTCCACCATTTCTTCATCGGCTCAAATTCGGCTAACTGAATCGGCTTGGTCTTAGAATAAGCCTTCATTCCTTCTGGTACTTTATGTTCATAGTACCAGATTTCCTTTGTAGGTTCGCCCTTGGTAAAGAACAGCAAATTGGTAGCCACACTTGCGTAGGGCTGGAATACGGAATTGGGTAAACGCACAATGGTATGCACATTGCACTGAGTCAAGAATTCCTTGCGAATACGTTCCTTTACGCCGTCGCCAGTCAAAGAACCATCAGGCAGAACAATGGCAGCACGGCCACCATCCTTCAAATAGCGCATAATCAGCAACAGGAACAAATCGGCGCTTTCAGTAGTGCGGAATGCTGCCGGGTAATTGGTTTCAACACCATCAGAAACCGATGCGCCAAAAGGAGGATTGGCTAGGATAACATCCACGCGATCCTTGGCGCCAATGCTTGTATATTCGCGATTTAAGCTATCGCCGTAAAGGATATTTGGAACTTCAACATCGTGGAGAATCAAGTTCGTTACGCAGAGCATAAACGGCAACGGTTTAAATTCCTGGCCACGAATGGTTGAATTCAAAGTCTTAAGATCTTCTACAGAATGAACATCCTGCTTGCGAATATTTTCAATGGCGCAAGTCAAGAAGCCGCCGGTACCACATGCCGGATCCATAACCTTTTCGCCAAGGCGAGGGTTCACCAATTCGGTCATGATTTCGGTAATGGCACGAGGGGTGTAAAATTCACCGTAATTGCCAGCGCTCTGCAAATCCTTCAGCAAGGTTTCATAGATATCGCCAAATACATGACGATCTTCAGAAACATTGAAATCAATCTTGTTGAGTTCGTTAATGACCTGACGAATGATGGTTCCATTCTTCATGTAATTGTTGATACCGTCAAAAATATCGCGAATCAACAAAGCACGCTTATTGCCAGAGGAAACATCAATCTTTTTCAACCCAGGGATAAGCTTGCTATCTACAAAATCCTGGAGAGCATCGCCGGTAATACCTTCGCTGTCGGCTGCCCAGTTACGCCATTGGAGTTTTTCGGGAATTACCGATTTGTAATCGTCCTGCAAAAGTTCCATTTCTGCGTCTTTATCGTCGATGATCTTCAAAGTAATCATCCAACCAAGCTGTTCAATACGCTGGGCATCGCCAGAAACACCTTGGTCCTTGCGCATAATGTTTTGCAAAGTCTTAATAATTCCACCGAGATTAGACATTAGGCAATACCTTTATAGATTTCAAATTCAAGTTCGCGAATAGCTTGCTGATAGTTAGCCTTGGAACCAAACATATTCACAATTTCAATTGGTGTACCAAACTTAGAAATGGGTTCCACTTTGAGAACAGTTGTTTCTTCAATGTTTGTGATTCCCTCTTCAGCATATTTGTCTAGCAGAGCCTCGAGAACTGCACGGGCTTTTTCACCGTATTTTGTAAAGCAATTTCTTTTGCGAACGTTTTCTGCGCGTTCCTTACGAGTGAGCGCAGGAGCGTCCCAAGCGACATAGCAAATCAAGTCAAATACATCAAGATTTCTCTTGACATCTTCCTTTAGATTTTCAAGAATAATTCCTTGTTTATCTAATTCATCAAGAATGACTTTTTTCTTTTCAGCGTGGTTCCATTCTTGTAAGAAAGAATCTAAATCCTTGAATCGTTTTAAGAGACCATCACGAGTGTATTCGCGAAGCGTACTTGTTATGAGTTTTCCCGAAGAATCTGTGTACTGAGTTCTTTCGTTAAGTACTGTGACTTCTACGCCAGCGACATATACCTTTTCTCGAGGTTCATGTACTTCATTTGGCACATTTGTTGACGATGTATAAACAACGGGTTCTGGGAATTCTACATTTTTTCCTGACACGGGATCTTTGAAATCGTTACCATTTTCGTCGTCGCCTGTTTCTACAGGCATTTCTTGCCCTGGCTTAACTTCCTTGATACGAACAGCTTCTCCATCAAATTCAGGATCCGAGAATTTATCGGTCACATTACGGAAATCCATAATGGTAAAGAACCGCTTGTCGTAATCTTCACACACTCGGGTTCCACGGCCAATAATCTGCTTAAACTCCGTCATAGAACCGATATTTGATTCCAATACAATCAACCCGCAAGTTTTTGCGTCAGTTCCGGTGCACATCAATTTTGATGTAACTGCAATGACTGGGTAAGGCTTTTCTGGATTGATAAAATTGTCCAGTTCTAATTTGCCTTCCTTATCGTCACTTGTTATTCGCATGATGTACTTGTCGGATTTTTCATTCCACTCTGGAGGGGCTGCATTCCACAGTTCATCTCGCATGCGACCTGCATGTTCCTGATCTACACAGAAAACGATTGTCTTGCAAAGAGAATCGTTTTTCTTCAAGTATTCAACAACTTTGCGGGCAATAATCTTTGTTCTTTGCTCTAGAACAAGAGTGCGATCATAATCCTTTCTATTGTAAATACGGTCTTCTACAAGTTCACCTTTCTTGTCAGTTTTTCCTTTTTCAGGACGCCATCCCTCAAGGTCAACATCAAGACCGACTCGAATTACCTTGTAAGGTGCAAGAAATCCATCATCGATTCCTTGTTTTAAGGAATATGTGTAAATCGGATCACCGAAATATTCAGAAGAGGAAATTTCCTTTGTTTCCTTCGGTGTTGCAGTTAAGCCAATATGCGTTGCCGACTTAAAGTAGTCAAGAATCTTTCGCCACGCGCTATCATCTGCAGCACTGCCACGATGACATTCGTCTACAACAACTAGGTCAAAGAAATCAGGAGAGAATTCTTGATAGGCATTGGCATCTTCGCTATAATCCGTTAGACCTTGATATAGAGACAAATAGATTTCATATTGCTTTTCTATTTGCTTGTGTCGAATAACGGACATCTTGTCGCCGAAGTATTTGAAATCACCTCGCTTCGTCTGTGAGATTAAATTCTCTCGGTCTGCAAGGAAAAGGATTCTCTTGTTAGGTCTATTTTCATTCGGATAATTCGACCAAGTACTTTTCCACAAGCGATGTATAATTTGAAATGCAGTAAAAGTTTTTCCAGTACCAGTAGCCATTACTAAGAGGACTCTTTTTTGCCCCTTGGCGATGGCTTCAACAGTTCTATTGACGGCTATTTGCTGATAATAGCGAGGCCTATAATTAGGATTATCTGAATAGAAATAATAATCCTGTGTCGCTATTGTTTCAGCCTCAGGAGTTTCAATTCCTTTGTAGCGTTTATAGCAAGCCCAAATTTCTTCACGAGACGGAAACTGGTCTAAATCTCTGGATTCTACTGTTATTGGATTGCCGCCAATATCGACTGGGCCACAATTATTGCGATAATGAATTGTAAAACCGTCACCATTACTGCTAATTGCGACAGGAATGTCCAAAGTATTAGCGTAACCTAAAGCTTGTTGAATACCATCGCTAACATTATGCTTATTGTCTTTAGCTTCAACAACTGCAATTGCAAGATTTGGTTTATAGTAAAGGATAATATCTGCGCGTTTCTTTTCGCCACGAACGGTGGTTTTGCCTTTTACGAAAATTCGGCCATCAGTAAAGCTGACTTCTTCTCGAACATGCGAATCAATATCCCACCCAGCATTTTTGATGCTCGGTATGATAAATTTGGTGATTATATCACGCTCGGTAAGGTCTTTCTTATTCACATCGGACATATCAAGAAATATAAGATATTCGTGATATTGTGCAACAGGAGAGGGGTAAGAAAAGGCTTATTTAGAGGTTATCCTTGAAATTCCCGTACATCCCACCTTTTTTCATAAGGCTCTGTCCCCCCAAAGTGTTGAAACTATAATTAAAATCTAACTCATATCAAAATATAGTTATATTTATAAACTAGATATTGAGGTAATAGTGCTATTATGTTAGAATATCTAGACAAAGAAAATGACTTGTTATTCA
>JAZLFR010000080.1:0-89076 GCA_045615885.1 Fibrobacteraceae bacterium | reverse complement strand
GCTGAAAAGCCGTAGACATCGGAACCCGCAGGCACGCCGCTATACGATTCCCAGCCAGTCAACGACTTAAACATCGTGCTCGAAGTGCTCTCGCCTACAGCGGCGAACAACGTATCCCACTCCGCCTGGCTAGGCAAGTGCCAACCATCGGGGCAAACACCGCGAATTGAACCCCGAGGTCTGCAAGTATAGCCATAAAAGCCGCAACCCTCGCCATTTTCTGAAAACATAGCGGCCGAGTCCATCGCGGCACTCCATGAGTACAGGCGACCGTACTTGGAGCAAGAGTCCTGCTCATTTTCGTAGCAGGTACTCTTGGCCGTTCCCACATTATAGTCATAATTCAAGTTCTCAGCCATCCACGTTTGGTTGCCAATTTTTACAGTCTTGTAAACCTGGTCATCGCGAACATCGGAAAATTCTCCATAACTGATTTCCGAGTTCAAGTAGTCCCAAGCAACCATCTTAATGCTGGAACTCGACTTTGCGCTATAGCCGGATGCAGCCTTATCCTCAGAGGATGACGACGAAGCAATCTCCTTGACGCTGGAGCAGGACGCTACATTCGCTTCAGATGAAGACGAAGCGGATTGCTTCGCAGCGGAGCTGCTCGCAATGACATCCTTAGAGGAACTGCTGCTGGATTCCAAATCGGAGACAGCGGAGTAATCATCAGCAGAGGCGCCGCTGCTGCTATCGTCACCGCAAGCCCAAAAGGCAAGCGGCAGGCAAAGCAGCGAAAGTATCAGGGAAATTTTTGTACGCATATGGAATCCTTCTTTTACCTCAAAGCTCGCATCGCAAGCGACCTCATGCCTCAAGTAAAAGTCGCTTGCGAGTTTTGCGACCCTCGCGCAACTTAGTTTCGCGTGAGTGTCTTGTACTTGATGGGCTTCGGGTTGTCGGCATCTTCGCCGAGGCGCTTTCTGCGGTCGGCTTCGTATTCGCTCCAGTTGCCTTCGAACCATACGACCTTGGAATCGCCTTCGTAAGCGAGAATGTGGGTCGCGATGCGGTCCAGGAACCAGCGGTCATGCGAGATGATCACGGCGCAGCCAGCGAACTTGAGAATTGCCTGTTCCAGGGCCTGCAGCGTTTCGATGTCCAAGTCGTTCGTCGGTTCGTCGAGGAACAACAGATTACCCGGCTGTTGCAAATTCTTCGCCATGAGCACGCGGTTGCGTTCACCGCCGGAAAGCTGCGAAAGCTTCTTCTGCTGGGCGGCACCCGTGAAGTTGAAGAGTCCGCAATAAGCGCGGCCGTTCATCTTCTTGTCGCCAATCATGATTTCGTCGTTTCCGTCCGTGATGGATTCCCACACGGTCTTCGAATCGTCAAGGCTTTCGCGACCCTGTTCCATGCTAATAATCTGGACGGTTTCACCAATCTTCAAGGTACCGCCATCCGGTTTTTCCGTTCCGGTAATCATTTTGAACAAAGTAGTCTTACCCGCGCCGTTCGGGCCAATGATGCCCACAATGCCGGAACGCGGCAAGCTGGAGTTCAAGTCGTCGTACAGCACCTTTTCGCCAAAGGCCTTCTGCAGGTGTTCTGCCTGGATGACCACATCGCCCAGGCGGTTGCCGTTCGCAATATGAATCTGCGCCACCTTGATCTGTTCGCGGGAATCTTCGGCGAGCAAGTCCTCGTAAGCCTTCAAGCGGGCCTTGCTCTTCGCCTGGCGAGCCTTCGGACTGGCCTTCACCCATTCCTGTTCGCGGGCAAGGCGCTTTTGACGGTCACTTTCACCCTTTTCTTCGTTCTTCATGCGTTCAAGCTTCTGGTCAAGCCACTGGGCATAGTTACCTTCCCAAGGAATGCCATGACCACGGTCAATTTCAAGGATCCAGCCAGTAACGTTATCAAGGAAGTAACGGTCATGGGTAACAAGAATCACGGAACCCTTGTATTCGCGCAAGTGGCGTTCGAGCCATGCGACGGTTTCTGCGTCAAGGTGGTTTGTCGGTTCGTCAAGAAGGAGCAAATCCGGTTCTTCGAGGAGCAAGCGGCAAAGGGCAACGCGGCGCTTTTCACCACCGCTCAAGTTTGTTACAGGCCAGTCGCCCGGAGGGCAGCGGAGGGCGTCCATTGCGATTTCAATGTTACGGTCGAGGCTCCACAAGTCCTGGGCATCGATAATGTCCTGGAGTTTTGCCTGTTCGTCGAGGAGCTTCGTCATTTCGTCATCGTCCATCGGTTCTGCAAACTTCATGGAGATTTCATTGAAACGGTCAAGAACTTCCTGCTTCTTGGCAACAGCCTGCATCACGTTTTCCTTGACGGTGAGGTTCGGGTCAAGCTGCGGTTCCTGCGGTAAGTAACCTGCGGTACGGCCCGGTTCAATCCAAGCTTCACCCTGGAATTCCTTGTCAATGCCAGCCATAATGCGAAGGAGCGTTGACTTACCAGCACCGTTCTGGCCGATAATGCCGATCTTTGCGCCATAGTAGAAGCTGAGGGAAATATCCTTCAAGACTTCTTTGCCCGGGCCGTAGCTCTTGGTCATACGGTGCATGTAGAATACAAACTTTTCTGGGGTCTTATCGGCCATCTTACAATCCTTTTATTTTATTGTTCGGAATAAATTTAAATAAAATTATTTTTCTTGCATGTGAACAACACATTGCGGGAATGGGATTTCAATGCCAGCGGCATCAAAGCGTTCCTTGACAAGGCCAACATATTGCTGGCGTGTAGCAAAGTAATCGTCGTTATTCACCCAGACCCTGAACGTAATGTCAACGGAACTTTCGCTCAGGTTTGCAACATAGTATTGCGGTTCCGGATTCTTCAAGAATTTAGGTTCATTATCAACAAGTTCACGCAAAACTTCTATGGCCCTGTTGATCGAAGAAGAATAGGAAATGCCGACCGTAATTTCAATACGGCGTGTCGGGTTCTTGCTAAAGTTCACAATCGGAGCTCCCCACAGGGCACTGTTCGGAGCAGAGACGAATAGGCCATCTAAACTCTGGAAGGTCGTGTTGAACAAACCGATGCCAGAAATTTTACCCTTGATGGAACCACACTCAATGTAATCCCCCGCCTTGAACGGACGAAGGAACAAAAGCAAAAGGCCCGAAGCGATGTTCGAAAGCGTATCCTTCAAGGCAAGGCCAATGGCAAGGCTAGCAGCACCGATTGCCGCTACGATCCCCGTTGTATTGACGCCAAGAATATTCAATACGATAACAAAGGCGATAATGTAGAGTGCATACTTAACTAGCGAAGAAATGAGCGGCACGGCAGCCTTGTCGAGCCCCTTCGCTTCTGCCCTGGCTAAAAAACGGTTGAAAAGAGCAATCACAATGCGAAAGAGAATCAAAATTCCAAGAATGATTCCCAATCGTTCCAAAACATAGTTATCAAAAATAAAATCTACCATCAATTCAAATATAGAAATTTTCTACATTCCCGAAAAAGAGGTAGTACCATGCAAGACATTCTCGCAAAATTGAAAGAACTTTCCCTGGAACTCCCGGCAGTTCCGGCCCCAGTAGCATCCTATGTTCCGGCAAAGCGATCTGGCAACACAATCTATGTTTCGGGACAGCTCCCAAGCAAAAACGGAGTGCTACCGACAGGCCACGTACCAACAGAAATTTCCGCCGACGAAGCAAAGGAAGCTAGCAAGAACAGTTTCATGAACTGCCTTGCCGCAGCGGCAGCACTTTTGAATGATGGAGAAACACTTTCCCTTGTGCAGCTGCAGGGCTTCGTTTCTTCTACACCGGATTTCTACGAACAGCCAGCCGTAATCAACGGAGCTTCAGACCTTGCTCTTGCCATTCTTGGCGAACGCGGCAAGCATGCCCGCGCGGCAGTCGGCGTTCCTGCACTTCCAAAGAACGCGGTCGTAGAAGTTGCATGCGTATTCGAAGCCGTCGCCGAATAGCGATCTAAACAACGGTCTACAGCGCCGTCTCAATACTCAATGTCATCCGGCCTCCGTGCCGGATTTTTTTCTTTGCCGAATGGCTTAGCAAGCATTATGAGCACCGGTGTAATGGTAAAGTCAGCTACCAGGGCAGTCACTAGGCCAATACTTGCCATAAGCCCGACTCGAATGAATATGGTCACAGGGCTTACCATGTAGGCAACAAACATCATGCAGAGAATGATTGTCGTAGAAACCATGCTCTTGCCCACTTCGCCAAAAGCTGCAAGTACTGAAGATCGGTAATTGCCTGAGCGTTCAAAGCAAAGCTTGGCGTGGTTTACAAAATGAATGGTGTCATCTACTGCAATGCCCAAAGCCATAGGCATCACCATCATGGTCATCATGTCCATGCTAAAATCAAAGGCACCCATCACACCGCCAATTACGAGGATCGGAGCAACATTCGGTATCATTCCAATCAAGCCTGTCCTGAAACTCATGAACGAGGCTATCAGCAGCAGCAAAATTACCACGAACGAAATGCACACCGACCTGATTTCGCCTTCCACCAGCTTGTTATTCATGGAAGCCTGTTCTACCGCATAACCTTCTATACCGACTTCTGCATCCGGGAAGTACTTATGTACCAAAATCAAGGCACTATCCAAATCAACATCTACCTGTTTAGAATTCCATTCCTTGAGTTCCACATGAATGTATGCCATGCTGAAATCGTCGGTCATGCCGCCGATTAACACACGGGCCTTACCTTCAGTGAACTTGGTCAAGGGCAATGTGGCAAGATCTTTGGAGGCACTATCCAGAGCAGCAAACTTTGCAGGATTTTTAAAGGAATCCACTTCCCCGCAATCCACCATCACATTGTAGGAATAAATGTTTGCAAGTTCTGAATCCATCAATTTGACTAGACTTTCTACAAAAGGAAGTTTTTTACCGAACATTTCCACATAGTCCATGTTCACCTTAAACTTTGTACAGAAAAAGCCACTTGCCACGGCGATGACGACTGCCACAAAAATTATAGGCAGCTTAAAACCTAGAGCCTTTTCACCCAATTTTATAAAGAGGTTTTCTATGCGCTCTTCGCGTGCATCTGCAAGTTTGCTACGCTCTTCCTCCTTTGCAGTTTTGCAGGCATCATCTTCATAACTGAATAAAATCGGCACGAAAATAATGACATACAGATACACGGCAAAAACCATGGCGGCGCAAATGGAGCCAACCGTTTTTAGCACAGGCATTTCAACAAACAAGAACGAAAGCATGGAGGCTACGGTCGTCACCACGGTAAAGAAAATTGGCCAACCAGTTTCTGTAACCGCCTCCACCAGGGCCTCGTCGCGGTTCTTTAAACGCATGCCAGAGCAAGCGTTCAAACGACGGTAGGCTTGCTTGAAGCTGTTTATGTAATGAATGGAATAACCAACACTTAGTGCCATGCCAAGCATCAAGGGCAATGTGAACAAAGTAAAATCGGGCTTTACGCCTAGCCAACCGCAAATGCCAAACACAGAGGCCATGGCAAGGGCAGTAGCCATAAAAGGCACCATGACACCAAACTTGCTGCGGGTAAAGAATGCAAGACACGCAATCATTATGAACACGCCAATGACAACGGATTTCGCCGCTTGTGGCATGGTCGAATCATTCTTTGAAACTTCAAGATACGGTTCCCCGGCCGCATTCAAATTCCAGTGTTCCGACATGAACTCTGGACGTTCCAGCAAATCGGCAACTGCGCGGCCGATTTTTGCTGCATCTTCCGCAGGCTCCTGGTACAGTTCCAAGCTCAAATGCACCAAAGCTTCTGTACCTGATTTATTTTCAATGGAATGAACTTCTTTTGCCAACGGAATGTTTGCGAGCATATAGCGAGAAAGTGAATCTTGCATATTCTGCACCGCGGAATCGCGAACATTTTCTGCAGTTATGAGAATTGCCACGCTGGCATCATTCCCAAAATTTCTGCGGAACTTTTCTGCATTGACTTTTGCGGAATCCCCTTCCAGGAACCATCCGTCGTTAGTGAACGTAAATTCAAAACGCAAAATGCCCAGGCCAGAAAGCAGTGTAAAAAGGACAATGCCTATAAGAATCCCGCGGCGGTGCGCCGTCTGGAACTTACCCAGCTTATTGAAAAACTTGTTAATCTGAAGTATCTTCATTTTTCAGTTTATTTCAGTTCCAAACACCTATTATTCCAAAGAGGGAACAAACATAGATTTTTAAGCCAATGATGTGCAAAACCTTGCCACAAGCACCCATAAAAAAGATTGCTTTGAGAATTCTCAATGTGCATATTTGGCTCATTTTTCTTTTTTGAATTTACAAAAATGTGTCCATCATTAGACTTTTTTGCAATCCAGGCCCGATTCAAAAATTTTCACCGCATTGCAACTCCACATTTTTCTAATATTTCATAATGAAATTTTAGACCATTTCCATGGTCTTCCAACATGAGGTAAATATGCTTTTTAATTTCGACATGATCCAAAAGGTCTATGCCCGCATGCCAGGCCGCATTGAAGCAGCCCGTAAGCAGCTGGGTCGCCCGCTCACCCTTGCAGAAAAGATTCTCTACACCCACTTGATTGACGGTGCAGAAAACAAGCAGTATGTGCGCGGCACGGATTTTGCCGAATTCAACCCGGACCGTGTGGCCATGCAGGACGCTACCGCCCAGATGGCCCTTCTCCAATTCACTACCGCTGGTAAGTCCAAAGTTGCCGTTCCTAGCTCCGTTCACTGCGACCACTTGATCATTGCCAAGGAAGGCGTTGAAGTAGACCTTCCCAAGGCAAAGGCAGACAGCAAGGAAGTGTACGACTTCCTCCAGTCCGTTTCAGCAAAATACGGCATTGACTGCTGGCTCCCGGGCGCAGGCATTATTCACCAGGTTGTTCTCGAAAACTACGCCTTCCCCGGCGGCATGATGATCGGTACCGACTCCCACACCGTGAACGCAGGCGGCCTCGGCATGCTCGCTATCGGCGTTGGCGGTGCTGACGCTGTGGACGCCATGGTTGGCCTCCCCTGGGAATTGAAGTACCCGAAGATGATCGGCGTGAAACTCACCGGCAAGCTCCAGGGCTTTGCTACCGCCAAGGACATTATCCTGAAGCTCGCTGGCATCCTCACTGTTAAGGGTGGCACCAACGCTATTATCGAATACTTCGGCGAAGGCGCACGCAGCCTCTCCGCTACTGGCAAGGCAACCATCGCCAACATGGGTGCAGAAGTGGGCGCAACATGCTCTACCTTCAGCTACGACGATTCCATGAGCCGCTACCTCAAGGTGACTGGCCGTGCAGATGTTGCTGCCGCTGCCGACAAGATTGCCGATTGCCTCAAAGCCGACCCGGAAGTTGAAGCAGAACCGGAAAAGTACTTCGACCGCGTCGTGGAAATCAACCTCTCCGAACTGGTTCCCCATTACAATGGCCCCTTCAGCCCGGACCGCGCATTCGCAATTACCGACATGGCCGAATCCATCAAAGCCACCGAAGCCAAGCCGGAATCTACTCCGGTGGTTTCCGCAGCCCTCATCGGTTCCTGCACCAACTCCAGCTACGAAGATTTGTTCATGGCCGCAAGCATGATCAAGCAGGCTCTGGCCAAGGGTCTTACCCCCAAGTGCCCGCTCATCATCAACCCGGGTTCCGAACAGGTCCGCTACACCGCTGAACGCGACGGCCTTATCGACCTGTTCAAGCAGTTTGGCGCAACCATCATGACCAACGCCTGCGGTCCTTGCATTGGCCGTTGGGACCGTGCTGGCGCCGACAAGAAGGAACTGAACACCATCGTCCACTCCTTCAACCGTAACTTTGCAAAGCGTGCCGATGGTAACCCCAACACCCACGCCTTCGTTGCTTCCCCGCTGATGGCTGTGATTGCCGCCCTCTCCGGCGACATCCGTTTCAACCCCATGACCGACACCCTCGTGAACATGGAAGGCAAGGCTGTTAAGCTGGATCCTCCTGAACAGTGCGAACTGCCGTCCAACGGCTTCGACGTGAAGGACGCCGGTTTCCAGGCTCCTGCAGAAGACGGTTCCTCCATCACCGTGAGCATCAACCCCGAAAGCAAGCGCCTCCAGGTTCTTGCTCCCTTCGCAGCATGGGACGGCAAGGACATCATGGGTGCCCCGATCCTCATCAAGGCCAAGGGCAAGTGCACCACCGACCACATCTCTATGGCTGGCCCGTGGCTCAACTACCGCGGTCACCTGGAAAACATTTCCAACAATATGTTGATCGGTGCCGTAAACGCATTCAACGGCGAAACCAACAAGGTTCTCTGCCAGTGCGGCGAATACAAGGAAGTTCCGGAACTGGCCAAGGTTTACAAGGCCAAGGGCATCGGCTCCATCGTTATCGGTGACGAAAACTATGGTGAAGGTTCCAGCCGTGAACACGCCGCTATGGAACCCCGTTTCCTGGGCGTCAAGGCTGTGATCGTGAAGAGCTTCGCCCGTATTCACGAAACCAACCTGAAGAAGCAGGGCATGCTGGCCCTCACCTTCGCAAATCCTGCCGACTACGACAAGATTCAGGAACAGGACGTGTTCGACATTCTCGGCCTCACCGAGTTTGCACCGGGCAAGCCCCTGACTCTCGCTATCCACCACAAGGATGGCTCTGAAGAAAAGATCCAGCTGAACCACACCTACAACGAACAACAGTGGGCATGGTTCAAGGCCGGTTCTGCCCTGAATCTCATCAAGCAGATGAACAAGTAATAAGCCGAGAGTCGCGCCGATTGAGTTTACTCAAATCGGCATCTGTAAGCAATTCTCAAAAAGTTCCGGGCAAAAGCCCGGAACTTTTTTACTACCTTTATTTTGAGGTAATTTATGGATTTGCCAAAAGTAGTCATCAACCGGTTTCTGAAAGAATCTCACTCCCCCAGCGAAATCAAGGAAGCGCTCTTCCATGCTGCAGAAGCGGCACAGGCCGAAGGCTGGACCTTTATGGAAACCTCCTTCCAGTTGGGCGGAAAGGCAAAAGACGAAGGTCTTGCTGCAGAAGAAGTGGAAGGTCTGATTCGTCGCGCCTTTTCTGCAGAAAAGCGCAGTGCAGAACGTGAAGTTCAGCCGGCAGCACCGACTACCCAGGCAGCAGCTCCGCAGGCGGCTCCAGCCATGTCTCAGCCAATCAATGCAGCGCCGGCAGCTGCTGCAGCGGTAATGATAGACCCGCGCTTTGCAATGATGGGCCTTGACACGCAATCCATAGAACTTTTACAAAACCACAGAATTGACCCGGAAGCACTTTCTATTCCATGGCCAAGCGCAGACTGGCGCAAAGACCTAGCAAAGCTATTGAATGCCCTGTTCGAACCGGAAGAAACAATCAGTTTCAAAATGTCGAACACACCGGAAGCTAGCCAAGAAAAGGTTTCTACGATCATTGCCCAGGAAGATACGCTCCGCAAGATCATGAAGAGCCTTGACGGCCCGGAAGGAGCTCTTATCGGCGTGAACGCCGTAGCTCCGGAAGAAGGTGCCAAAGACGAAAAATGGCGTTACCGCTATGTAGTTGTCGACAGCCCGAAAATGCTTCTTGCAAAGCAGCTCGCCTACTACAAGGCTTTGAACTTGCCATGCGCCGCCCTCATCAACTCAGGCGCAAATACAGTACAGGCGTGGGTAAAAATCAATGCGAACGACAAGGACGAATTCAACGAACGCGTTGACTTCCTCTACAAAACGCTCGAAGACCAAGGCTTCAAAGTTGACTCATCACTGAAGCGCCCAGATGCCATGGTTCGCATGCCCGGTGTGCTACGCAGCGGCAAGCAGCAATACTTGATTGCACTTGACCAGGGTGCAAAGAATTTTACGGAATGGCAGGAATGGGTGGAATACAGCCTTGACGGCAAGCCGCTCATCGAAAGCGCAAACGACTCTATTGAACCGCCGAAACAAGAAGAACTCGTCATTGAAGATGTTCTTCGTGCAGGTGAGCTCATGCTCTTTACAGCACCGCCAAAAGCAGGCAAGTCTTTTGCAATGCTGAACCTAGCACTCTCCATTTGCAACGGAATTCCATGGTTCGGAAACGCAACCAAGGAACACGATGTTCTCTACATCAATTTTGAACAAAGCCGTTCAGCGTTCCTCAATCGACTGCATTTCATAGCTTCGCAGCTCGGCGTTGCCGCGTCCACCGAAAAGCTTGGCTTCTTGAACTTGCGCGGTACAACGATGTCTCCGCTAGAAATGGCTCAGTTCATTGCCAAGCGTGTGCAAGGTGCCAAGAAGCTCGAAAACCACGACTACAAGGCAATCATCATCGACCCGGTAGCCTCCATTTTGCATTCCCCGAAGGCAACCCGCTTGAACGGCGGCACGCCAGAACAGACATTGATGCAGATGCTTGATTCCATCACATCGCTCACCGGGTGCGCAGTCATCACAACGGCAAACACCAAGGAACTTCCATACCTTGCAGACCGTGCCGACAGCCACATTGAACTTCTCCCGGTAGACGGTTGCCCGAACATTTACCAGGTCAACGGTTATTTCCGCAATTTCCAGAAGCCATTCGCCCGCGAATGTTCTTGGATGTTCCCACAATTCACATTCTAGTTTTATTTTTATGCCACAATTCAGAAGCAAAAATTTAAGCATCGGTGACCACAAGAACAAGCGCCGCAAGCCAGTATTCGACAAGACTCCAGGCGACTTCGAAAGAAAGCCAAAGGAACTTGACCCATCCAAGATTATTCCAAAGACATTTGCAGGCAAAAAGGAATTCTTCGCCAAGTGGGCAGAAGAGAACAAGATTCCAGGTAAAATCCAGGCATGGTTTACCGAAGAGTCCAAGCCGGAATTCTTTGACTGGCGCATTTTGAACGAAGACGACGGCAAACACAGATTGCTTAAAATCGAAACGCCACAAAAGGGCATGACGCCACCGCAGATCGTGCAGACCGTGCACGAACAGATTCGCAAGGAACATCTGAAGGCCTTCAGATCGTCACTCTCGCAAATTTGGTTCCGCACCACCGGTGACGGCCGCTACGGTCTTCTTGTTCAAGCGAACTTGCATGGCGTAAACAGCGCCCGCGGCTACAAGAGCTTCTTAGACTTTTTGCAGCGCAACTGCTTTAGCGAAATCATCTGCTGCCACCAAATTGAATGCCGCCCAGCAGTATACTTCAATCCGGCTCACCCGCCGATGTCCATCATGGTCGAGCTTCGCAACGGCTTTGGCCCGCTCTATGTTCCGATTGCAGGCACCGACAAGGAATACCACATTCTTGAACGCTTGCCGCGCAACAAGAGCGTCATCTTTGGCTTGCCAGAAAAAATCAAGTCGGTAATACACCCGAACGAAGGTGACTCACTTCTGGAATTCAATGCAGGAGCAGGCTTCATCAGCACATGCCTCGCCGAAAATTTCAAGCGCGTAGAAATTGCAGAAGCACATTCCTACGGTTCCACAGCAGCAATCGATTCCGTGCACCACAACATGCTCCGTTCAGCAACAGTACACCGCATTGGACTCGAGGCTGAATGGATCAAGAAGTTCTTTGAAAAAGAAGACAATGCCGGTACATGGACCATTTTTGTACACCCGCAAGACGGCACCGTACTACCCGCAGGCGTCTCAGCAGCCATTGCAGAAGCCAAACCAGCCCGAGTTCTTTTGCTTTCAGAAAGTTTGACTCACGCTGCAGCCGAAGTCCGCAAGCTTCGCAACGCAGGCTACATGCTCCGCAAGGTCGTTCCGATGGACCTTGAACCGGGCCTCGACAACCTCTACGTACTCTTCTACTTTGTGCCAGACAGGGCTGGCGTTCTCGGGAACCCGACCTTGCAGGCAAACAAAAAGCGTGCAATTCGCCCACGCGAAGTCAAATTTGGCAACAAAAAGCAAGAAACTCCTGTTTTTGAGGCCGATACACCGCGTTTTGTGCAACGCAGGCGAAACACCTCAAAGTAAAATTGTTTAAATTAGGGTATATATGAAGATCTTTAATACTTGTGCAATTTTGCTCGGCGCTACAGCCCTCCTTACCAGCGCATACATCGTCAAGCAGGGCGATACGCTCTGGGATTTGAGTGAAGAATTTCTCCAGGACCCATTCAAGTGGCCAGACCTGTGGGAAAAGAACCGCCACATTCAGGATCCACACTGGATTTACCCGGGTGACTCCATTTACATGGGTGAAGAACAGCAGGCTCCAGTCGAAGAACCTGTAAAGGTCGTAGTCAAGAAGTCGAACTGCGAAGCTACGGCCGACTCCACACTCCCGAAGGGTGTAGAACTTTCCGGTTGCGACAACGACCAGCGTGACGAAAATTTCGAAGATCTTCTCGGCGACCTCCGCAGCCGTGCTAAGACTGAGGAACAAAAGAAAAAGAAGACCGAAGAAGAAGTGGTCTACTATTATCAGCAGCGTCCGCAGCCGAAAATTTTCAATGCCTATTACCAGATTCATTCCCCTGAATCCTATACCATTGAAGAAATGCGCAAGGATTCTACATGGTTGAATGTAGGAACGGGAGAAAAGAAAGCTCCAAACATTCACATTCCGGAATCTGAAATTGTCGTCAGCATCGGTAAAAAGACCACCCAGAAAGTCAAGAAGGGCGACATCATTGAACTTTGGGATGCAAAGAAGGTTTCCATCACGGAACGTGCCGGCAACGGCCTTACAGAACAGGCTTTGGTTAAGCTTTCCGGCTATGCACAAATCACTGCAGTCGGCGATACAATGTCGAGAGCTCGCATTGTGCAGGCCTTCCACGAAATCTACATCAACCAAACCAGAGCTCGCCTCAAGCGCCCGCTCAATCCGATCAATGTGACTGGCTACACGGCAGCAAAGGAAGCAAACTTCGATGAAATGGCAGTCATCACCTATGCTCTGGATCCGTCTCTCGTGATTGGAGCATACAGCTACATTCTCATTGACTATGGTACAAAGCAGAACTTCCATTCTGGTGATGCCGTTGCAATCTGGGAAAAGGACAAGCGCGACCCGTCCATTCCGCCACACCTGCTTGGCCGCGGCCTCATAACCAAGGCAGATTCCACACGCTCGACAGTGCTTGTTCGCGAACTCTATTCCAACAGCCGTCGTGTAGAAATCGGCCATTATGTGTCAATCACTCACAGCGCAAACGTCAAGACTAAATAGCTAGGTCGGGCTTACCGATCTATGTTAGGGCCTATGAATTTCTTTAGGAAAAATCCGCTATTTGTAGCATTTTTCGTATTGATTCTAGGCCCTACTGTTATTTTGTCCTTTTTTAGCTTTAGAAGCATTGTCAACGAAAACTACCTCGCCGAAAAAGCATTCGCCGAGCACCAGCTGTCTTTCAAGAATGATGTTTTAAAAGCTGCAGAAAAAGAAAAAAACAAAATTCTGAATGAAGCTAAGGCAGCATCGCTGTTCCTCTACGAGCAGCCAAACAACTTGCTTGAGTTAGGGAAATCATCGTCATACAAAACCGTACCGGGCATCAAGGTCATATTCCTGTTCAACGGCGATACTTTAATTTATCCGCATTTTCCGATTTTTTTCAAATCATCGGCACAAACCTATTCTTCCATTCCGGCAACTTCATTAGAGCAGGAAATTTTTTACCGCGAAGGTACAGATATTCAGCAGGCTGGGCTAGCACGCTCCCTGCGAGTAATGCGAGCTCCGCTAGAAACGCGAAGCGAGCAAAACAGCAATTTGCTGGGACTTTTGCGCTATGCCTACAAAGCAAAAAAATATGACGAAGCGCTCCGAATTCTCGACATTTTGGAACAACGCAATCATGTGCAAGGTTACTTGCAGCCGAACTTGAAGGCATCCCTCAGGCAGCTGCGTTTTGAAATTTTCGTAAACAAGCACGAACATCGCAATGCAGAACAATACTGTCTGCAAAATTTTAGAAGTTTTTTGGCCGGCGAGTATTTTGGTGACATCGCAACGATCAAGTTCTTCTTTGAAAGCATGTTAGATCAGGTGCTATCCTTCGAAGACCTGAGTGAAGAGTCTCGTGAGGAATTCTGGAACTTTAAAGAAAATTTCACTCGAGAAATTCAGGCGAGTGAATTTTATACAAAGCATCGCGACGAAATTTTAAAATTTCTAGATGACGAAGACGCTTCAAAGGAAGGGCTTCTTTTTGAAAATTTTGAAAATGAGACTTTCTTTAGAATGTCACACCCATGGCTCTCTGGCAACCAAGTTGTTGTCGGTATTGTAGATAAAGCAGAATTTGAAAAAAGGCTCTCTGCCAAAATCATGGAAGTCGCAAAAGATTGGAAAGATGTTCCCTATACATTGCGTAACGGAAACGATTCCATCATTGCAAAAAACATTTCTGGCACAGAACAGCTCGCAGGGCAATTTGAAATTGGCGAAGGGAACCATCTGGAATTCAGCATCTACCAGAAAAACGAAAGTGAACTTGAAGAAGAAACGACCAAAAAAATCATCTTGATGTCGTCTCTTATCGTATTCTCCCTATTGACTGTGATTGCAGGCTTGATTTTCATGTTCCGCTCCGTGCATCAGGAACGCCGTCTGCTTGCCATGAAAGCCAACTTCCTTTCGAGTATTTCGCATGAATTGAAAACCCCGCTCACCTCCATCAAGATGTTTGCAGAAATGATGGTCAAGGGCCGAATCCGTACGATTGAGCAGATTCCAAAATACGCTGAAATGATCTGCAAGGAAACGACAAGACTTGAAAATTTGATTGGAGCGATTTTGAATTACACTCGCATGGAAAACGGCCGTTCCGCCTTCCAGTGGGAGCGTCTGAACCTAGCCACGGCCGCCGAAAAAGTCTATGAAAACGTCGAGCAGATTGCAACAAGCCGCGGGCTCGCAATCGACAAGCACTTTGACCCGGACAACTTCATAACGGGCGACTACACCGCCGTTTACAGCATGATCCAGAACTTGATTGAAAATGCGATAAAGTACACCAATCCGCCGGGCGAAATCCATGTGCGCGTGTATGCAGAAAACGATCGTGCCGTTTTTGAGGTGCAAGACACAGGTGTCGGCATAGCCCTTTCTGAACAAAAAAATATATTTAATGATTTCTACAGGGTTGGCGACGAAATGACTCGCAGCACAAAAGGCTCCGGACTCGGACTAGCCATTGTGAAGCGAGCTGCAGACGCCCACAGGGCTACAATCGTACTAACAAGTAAACCAGGACAAGGTTCCACATTCTCAGTTAAATTCAAGAAGGCCGAATAATGCAGTACAAGATTTTAGTAGTTGAAGACGAAGAGATGATTCGTTTCGGGCTCCAGGACAACCTGGAAATGGAAAACTATATCGTAGAAACGGCTGAAGATGGTGAAGAAGCCATTGCAAAGGTAGACAGCTTTGAACCTGACCTCATCCTGCTAGACTTGATGATTCCAAAAAAGAGCGGCATCGAAGTCTGCCGCATCGTCCGCAAAAAGCACCCTCAGACCTACATCATCATGCTTACGGCAAAAACCGATGAAACAAGCAAGGTCGCCGGTCTTGAAATGGGAGCAGACGACTATGTCACAAAGCCGTTTTCCATCATTGAATTGCTAGCCCGCATCAAGGCATTCCTCCGCAGACGCGGTGAACAACAGGCTACGCAGCAGGTTAGCGACGAAGACACAATCGAGTTCCTCGGCATCAAGCTTGATTTCAAAAAATACGAGGGTACAAAGAACGGCATTCCACTCGATTTGAATGCGCGCGAATTCCAGGTACTCCGCTATTTTTGGAAGCACAAGGGCGAAGTTGTAAAGCGCGAAGATCTACTCCAGGAAATCTGGGGCTACTCCATTGACGCTTTGCCATCTACCCGTACGATTGACAACCATATCGTGAATCTCCGCAAAAAGCTGGAAGACGACCCGGCAAATCCAAAAATCATCCTTTCCATTCGCAGCGCAGGCTACAAGTTCGACATTTAGATCATGATGTTTAAAGTAATGCAACAATGGCAAGACAAAACGCAATGGTTCTGCACCATGCGGTATTTCGCCTTGCTTTTCATTCTTTTGCATTGCTTTATTCCTGTCGTTTTTGCTGCAGACCAGGCTGTAAAAATTCGCGAGGCAACATACCTTTTTGAAATGAAGGGCGAATACGCCGAAGCGGAAGCGATACTCGAAGAAGTGTCTAAGACCGGCGATGCCGAAGACCGAGCACAGGCGGACTTTTTGCTTGGCAAAATCAAGGACATCGCTGGCAACGGGCAGATGGCTTCGTTCTACTACAAGCAAAACTTGCGCGATGCAACCAACGCCTCCCAAATCTACTGGACTGCAGAACGCCTTGCCAGCATCAACAAAGAACCGGAACGCTTGCTTGAAAATGTATTGAAACTGCGCGCTCCCATGCGCCAAATTTTCGATACAGATTCCATGCGCATTCTTTTGGGCAACAAGACCTATTACACTCCGTCTTCGGGCAAATACACTAAGTTGCCTGAAGAAATTCCGAACGCAGCGAAAATCAACAATATCGCAGCAAATGGCATTTGGTGGCAAGATGACAACAAGTTAAACTTCACGCCATTGCGAAAGATATTCCCAGCCATTGAAATCGAAACTCAGTCCCGAATCACTTCGTTCAAAATTTTCAATAGTTTCACAATCGGCTTTATTGAAAAGGAACAATTCGTTCTGTACTCCGGCAGCTCCGAAAGATTCCGCACCGACGCCCGCTACGGGGACTGCGAAATTCTGGAATCACAGAACAACAATAACCCAGTTCTTTTAAATTGCCCGGACAATGCTCTCCACATCATTTCTAAAAAGGACGGCCATGAACAGGGCGTCATTTCAATGCTTGATCCAATTTCAAAAGTCTATCAAGATAAAAACGGCCTTCTGCTTTTTTCTGGCGATGCGCTTTGGTTCTTTGCCAAAAACAATCTCCAATCTGCGACATGGCGACGCCATGGCATTTCTGTGGAAGAAATTCTGTCTTTCGGAAACTATTTTGCAATTCTTGAATCTTCCGGCGAATTGTCCCTTATCAGAAAACGCACCGGCGAAATCATTTTGCACAGAAAGACGTTTGCAGCAAACCTTCTCAGCCTGAATACAGGATTGCTCGGCCTTATTTCAACGGACGGCGCTATCGTCGCAACAGACACGTTACTGCAACCTCTATGGATGTTCCACATTGGCGAACCGTACTTCTTTAAGCCGTGGGTAAACGACGGAAAAATCTATTACTCGACATCTCAAAATTCCCTAAAGATCTTGAATGCGCTGCATTACGGCAAAAAGAACTTGCTTTCCCAGGAGCATGCCTATAAAGCAAACAGGCTAGCCATGCTTAATGACTGGGAATCGGCCATGCAATACGCAGATTCCAGCCTGGCAATTGAGCCAGGCAATGCCGAAGCACTGTTTCTGAAGGCTTTGTCTTTAGAAGAAGATGAAGCTCCAACAGCCAAACGGAGCGAAGCGTGGGCAAAAGTAATTCGAATTACCACAGGCTCCTCAGAACAGAGAAATAAAATACTCAACCACTATTCAAAAATCATCAATGCAAAAAACGTTTCTCCGCTACCGTTATCGCCACACACACAATATCCTAGTTTCGTAGCTTACAAAAAATCGCTTATCACGCTGGACCCCGCTTCAAGGCAAATCATTGCTTTGAATGCAGAAAATGGAGACGCCCAATGGACTTTTGATATCGGTAAAACAGAAAGCGCGCCGGTAACAGCAAACAGCAAAAATCTTTTTGCATTTGCCTCCGGATTTTCGTTAAAACTGCTGAACCTGGACAAGCCCAATAAAACACAAAACATGGAACTTCCAGGGAAGGCGTTTTACCTTGCCTTCTCGGAGAAAGCTCTTTACGTATCCACGTGGAACGGATTCCTTCTCAAAATTATTCTGCCAGACTTTAAACTTGCATGGACTCGAAAAATCGGAACATCGCCGCTATTCGTCAATGTGAACGCCGATGAACTGATTCTTACAAGCATGACCGGAGCAATCCAGCACATTTGGGATATTTCTGGGCAAAAGAAATCTTCAGGACCGAACCTTCAAGCTCAAATCGCACAAACGATACAAGATGATTCCATGTTCATTTACATAGCGTCAGACCAACGCATATTCGCATATACTTCGCCGGACTCCCCTGTCATAACGATTTCACCGGCAAAAGATATTCTTTCAGCGAATATAGTTGACCTCGACAATAAGAAAGCAATGCTGGTAAGTTTTGTCGATCAGGAAATCAGATTATATACATTGCCGGCTGGAGAAGTCCTTTGGGCATACCAAGGGAAAAAGTCCATTTTCGGCAAAATGGCCATTTCAAAAAATACCGTATGGATAGACCAGGGCGAAGAACTGGTAGGCATTGACATAAACACAGGCAAAGCCGCAGAAAGCCACACTATCCCTGGCGGAACAGGATCTCCATTCATCGTAGGCCAAACTTTATACACAGCGACGCCACAGCACCTGCTTTATTCATTCAATTTGCCTTAAATTCAAAAATGTCGTCAAAGAGCTCATTTTTTGACGGATTTAAACAAAATATTTTGCTAATCTTTTAAAAGAAAGCTAGATTTTATATGTTTAAACAAGAGGTTTTATTGTGAGTAATACACGTTTTATTCTTCCTAATGCATTCACAAGCTTCAACTTCCTTTTGGGAGTGTTCTCCATTTGCTGGTCTGCGGGCATGTTCGACATTGACCCGACCAAGCAATTCATGATGGGTGCTTATTTCGTATTGCTCTGCGCTTTGTTCGATAAGCTGGACGGCTTTGCAGCCCGTCTTGTGAACGCAAGTTCTGAATTCGGAGCTCAGTTCGATAGCCTAGCCGACTTGATTGCATTCGGCGTCGCCCCGGCAATCTGCGTATCCCTTTGCTACAAGGCTAACGCCCCTGAATGGTTCAGCCAAAATTTCATTCTCATCTTGATAGCGTTCTCCATCTACGTGCTTTGCGCAGCAATGCGTCTTGCCAAGTACAACGCGATGGATTCCGACTCCTACCACCACCATTTTTCTGGCTTGCCGTCTACCTTTGCCGGCATGATCAACATGCTCCTGCTCGCACTCGTCTTGCAGTACAAGTGGTTCGCAAACACCGAATCAGCAATTCTCTACTTGCCTATTGCTGTAATGCTTGTTACCGGCATCATGATGGTCAGCCCTATTTTCTTGCCTAAGCTCCAGATGCGTAAGAACAAGGTCGTGAATGCAATCCAGATTATCTTGATTGTAGTAACATACATCAGTGCATTCTTCTTTATCACAGACAAGATTCCGTACCTTCGCGAATTCCTGATGACAGAAGCTGTCTTGTATGTAATTGGTGGTTTCACAAGCGGTCTCATCCATCGTTCCGAAATCATAGCTGAAGCCAAGGAACAAAGCAAATAAAGATTACTGTAGATATTTTGGGAGCTACTATGAAAAAAATTCTGTTCACTCTTTTGGTGGCAACTTCCCTCTTTGCTGCAGAACCGCTCTGCTTGACCTCCATTCAGGCATCCGGCGTTAATGACGACACCCGAGATGGAATTGCAGGACTTTTCAAGGTATATGTCGAAAACCAGGGTAAATACCAGTTCAGCAATGGAGAGGAGTGCGAAAAGAAAGTTTCCCTGAACATTTCAAAAATCGGACAAAATACAATTATCTTCGCCAAGCTGCAAAATGCAGACAATACTCTTCTCTGGAGCGGCAAACAAAAAGCCAATAGCGAAGAGGCAATTGATGACGCATTGCTCACCCTTGCAAATCAGTTCGATGTAACACAGACAATATCCGTATACTCGACGCAACCGATAAAACAGAAAACAGCAGCTCCGGCACCTCATGAACAGCAAGTAAAGCAGGTGGAATCAAAGCCCGCTCCAGCACCTGTCGTACAACGCCCGCCTCGCGATATCAGAGTATATATGGGGCTCGGTCTTGGACTCACAAAGTTCATTGGAGACGAAATCAATGAATTCACTGACCACGAACCACTTTCCCTTTATGACTTCTTCCTTGCCTACGATGCAAAGAACTTGATTACCGTAATCAACCTTGACTTTTCTTTCAAAACAAATTCCGTAAGGACTGATAGTGAATTTTCCTATCGTACCTACAACGACATAGAGACTTCTTATTTTGGCTTAGGAATTTCGTTCTATTATCCATTCCTCGAAGGGCCATTCACCCCGTACCTCGGCCTTGGCATGTCGGCAACAAATTACTCCATTAATTACGAATGGTCCTCCGACCGAGACATCGAAGACAATGGATTGCAGACGCATGCGGGCGCCGGCTTCATACTCAATAGAGGCAAGCGCATTTCCATGTGGGTTCACGGTGAATACTTCTTCAACACCTACGAACCTATAGACCACACATTCCATGGCTTTGATTTGTCCATGAAAGTCGCCTTGGGCTTCTAGCGCGTTCTGCTAATCGGCTTGAACATTCACAAGTTCAAGTTCGCCATCTTCAAGCTTCAAGTAATTCAGCGTAAAGAGCCACTGCCCGGGCGAAGCGACGACTCCATTTTGCACAGGCCAAATGCCAGGCAAATGATGGTGCCCGTGAATAAAGTAATCAGCATCCAGTTCATTCAGTTTAGAATTTCCATAAGCAAGGTATTCATCTAACTTCAATTCCCTGGATTCCCCATACTTACGACTGCGATGCCCCACAAAATGGGCTAAACCCATGCCCCAATCCGGGTGGAGCAGGCTGAACAATTTTCTATTCAGCGGAAAGTCAATCACCTTTCTAAAGAAACGGTAGCCGGAATCCGATTTTGCAAGGCCATCGCCATGAACAAAATAGAGTTTTTTTCCCTGAATTTCTAATACAAGATCGCGGCTCGTGCGTACACCGAGGGACTTTTCAAAAAAATCGCCCAGTGCAAAATCATGGTTGCCCATCAGGTAATGCACCTGCACGCCTGCATCGACAAGGTCGCCCAGCACGCGAAAGAGCGGCATGTGTTCGCAAGTCACATAATACTTATATTCGTACCAGAATTCAAAGAGGTCGCCAGCAATCACGATATGCGACGCGTCGAAGCAATTCTTCAACTGTTTTACAAAGCGTTCCTCACGATCTTCAATAGACTTCGGAGGATTTACGCCAAGATGTGCGTCAGAAAAAAAGTATGCAGGCATAAAATGGAATATAGAAATTAATGAATTCCATCCTGGTTGCCTTTGGGCAGTTCCGCATACCAGTTCTGGATTTTTACAAGACCTTCTTCCGTGAACTTGTCGCGATTTTCAAGGATATTCTCGGCAGTTTCAAGCGTTTTTGCTATCAGTTCCTTGTCGGCAATCCAGTCAAACCAACGGAACACCCAGGAGCCGCTCTGTTCTGAGCCTTCCAAATTGCCTGCACCTCGCGTGGCAAGATCCATTTCGGCAATTTCAAAGCCGTCTTCGGTGCTTGCAAAGTTCTGCAGGCGTTCGTAGGCTGCGTCTTCTTGTGAGCAAATCAAGAAGCACCACGCCGCAATGTCGCCGCGGCCGACACGGCCGCGCAACTGGTGGAGCTGAGCAAGGCCAAAGCGTTCCGGGTGATCAATCACCATGAGGTTTGCTTCCGGCACGTTCACGCCGACTTCAATTACAGTCGTAGCTACCAAGACTTGCACGTCACCACGGGCAAAAGCCTTCAGGTTTTCTTCGCGTTCGCCATCGTCCATTTGCCCGTGAACATACGCCACCTTCCATTCGCTAGAATAGCCCTGCAGTTCGTTCACAACTTCTTCAAGGCTCTGGATTTTTCCAGACTCATCGCTTTCGTCGTCAGCCCCGATGCGGCTCACGACCCAATAGCAACGATTGCCGCCCTTGACTTCCTTGAGCAAAAATCCCTTCAGGTCTTCGCGCTTGTACGGGTTCATCACGCGCGTCTTTACAGGCTTTCTTCCAGGCGGTTTTTCTTTGATGATGATTGTATGCAGGTCGCCGTAAAGCGTCATGGCAAGGCTGCGCGGGATAGGCGTAGCACTCATCACGAGCATGTCCGGGTAGTTGCCTTTTGCAAGCAACGCTTCGCGCTGGTTTACGCCAAAACGGTGCTGTTCGTCAATGATCACGAAACCGAGCTTTGCAAATTCGACGTCTTTAGAAAAGAGCGCATGCGTACCGATTACGGCATTCACAAGGCCCATCTGCAATTCGCCGAGCAGGGTCCTGCGTTCCGCAGCACCCATGGAGCCAAGCAAAAGTTCCACGCGCAGGCCGGCAGCGTCAAAAAACGGCTTGAGCGAAGCATAATGCTGCCTTGCCAAAATGTCCGTCGGGACCATGAGTGCACATTGTTCCCCAGCCCCGCAAACGGCAAGCATGGAAAGCATCGCTACAACGGTCTTGCCGGAGCCGACATCGCCCTGCAGCAAGGCATGGAACTGGCGCTTGCCATTCAAACCGTCAAGAATTTCTTGCAGGGCGCGTTCCTGGTCGCCAGTCAATGCAAACGGCAACTTGGACTTTGCTTCCAGAACACGGCCAAGGTCAACGCTGCGTTCACTGCCTCGCAAAAGCAGGGCTCGCCTGCGGCTGACCATGCGCAGGCAGAACGGAAGCAGTTCCAAAATTTTCAGTTGGCGCTTGCCCTGGTACGCATCGCCCATGCTGAGCGGCAAATGCAGTCGGCGCAAATTTTCGACAACAGGCTTCATTCCCAAAAAATCGGTCAACTCGCGCGGGCAACCCCTATCAAGAGTGAGGTTTGCCATCTTGAAAATTTTTTCGTAGAGAGTCCTAAAGAACTTCTGTTCCATCTTTGCTTCATGGCAAGCTTCAGAAATGCTATACACAGGCACAAAGCCACCATTGTATTCGGAATCTTCATCAACTTCCTGAAGCTCCGGGTGAACCATCTGCAAGCCACGGTAACTGCCGACCTGGCCAATCGCGATGTAGCGCTTGCCAGGCACCAGTTTTTTTGCAATGAATGAAACACTTCTAAAAAAGAGCAGCTGAATTTCGCCGGTGCCGTCAGAGAACACTCCGATATAGCGGTTCATGCGCCCACGAACAACTCCCCCGCGAACAATTTTGCCGACAAGCACAACATTGTCGCCATCCTTGACTTCAGAAATTTTGTTGACGGTCGTACGGTCTATCCAAGTGCGGGGGATATTGTACAGCAAATCCGAAACGGAATGGAATCCCGACTTGTTCAGGGCTTCCAGTTTTTTAGGTCCAATTCCAGAAATGCAAGAAAGATCCATTATCAATCCCTATGTAGGCGGCAACGAAGGTGTATTTACAGAACCATCAAGAACTTCCTGTAAAGGATAGTCAAATTGAATGGTGCGCGGGGTAGCGATTTTGTCAAACTTGACCTCGTAGCAGAAATTTTCCCCGTCAATCGCGGTTACCGTACCAAATCCCATGATGCGATGGTGTACGCGCGTACCGACCGCAAAAGCTGCTGTCGGAGCCTTCTTTAAAAGTCCAAGCGATTCATCGCTCAAAAATTCACGGTCGCGATCGACGCTCGCTATGTAAGATTTAGCTTCCTGATACCATTCTTCAGAAAATCCCTTGACGACATCCAAATCGCCAAAATCCATTTCCAGCAAAAAGCGGGACGGGTAGCGAGAATGGGCCTCGTCGACGCTATCTTCGGCATCGCTTATGCAAAGCACATTTTCGGCGCGGGTGAACGCGACGTATGCAAGGCGTCGTTCCTCTTCGAGCTGGATCTTGTTTTTCACGCGCTTGACCGGGAAAAAGCCTTCGTTCAAGCCGCACACAAATACATAGGGGAATTCAAGGCCCTTGGCATTGTGAATCGTCATGAGCTGCACGACATCCTTTTCGGCATCGCCTTCATCTGTATTTGCAAAAAGAACGATGTTCTGCAAATATTCGTCGAGAGTAGCATCTTCTTCGAAATACTTTTCAAATTCCATCACACCCTGTTTGAGTTCGGCAAGGTTGTTCAGGCGGTCCTCGTCACCATCGAGGCGGAGCATTTCTTCGTAGCCAGATTCACGGAGCACCTTGGTAAGCACATCGCTCACGCGCATATCCTTGTAGCGGCCGCGGTATTTTTCAACAAGCTTAATGAACTCGCCCACCTTGGTCTTTGCCATAAAGCCTGCACAGTCAAAATCAGTAGCCGCGGCAACGGGCATTTTCGGATTTTCTGCAGCTGATGCAATTTCCAAAAGAGCCTCGTACAGGCTCAAGCCGCGCTTGTCGGCATATTCCTGCAGCATCGTGATTTTCTTTGGACCGAACTGGCGCTTTGGCGTGTTTACGACACGCAAAAAAGACAGGTCGTCGGCATTCACGAGCATGCGCAAATAGCAAAGCGCATCCTTGATTTCTTGACGCTGGTAAAAGCCCACTCCGCTGTAAATCTTGTACGGAATTTCAGCAGCCATAAGCGCCTCTTCAACAGAGCGGGACTGCGAATGCATGCGGTAGAGCACGGCAATGTTCTTTTTGGCAATTCCGGCATCAATAGCGCTGGCAATGCGGTCCACAATCCAGGCCGCTTCTTCGCGCGTATTCTTTGCATGGCAGAATACAGGAGTCTTGCCACCAGCGCGCATCGGTTTCAACACCTTTTCAATGCGAAAATGGTTGTTCTTGATTACTGCATCGGGAATTTTCAAGATGCTCGACGTGGAACGGTAGTTGTTCTGCAAAAGAATCGTCTGCGTGCCTTCATGGAACTTGTCAAATTCCAGAATGCGGTTCACATCGGCGCCACGCCAGCCGTAAATCGTCTGGTCCGGGTCGCCCACGATAAACAGGTTCTTGTGGTAGCTAGAAAGCAAATCGGCCAGCTTGTACTGCTGCATGTCAATGTCCTGGAACTCATCGACCATCACATACATCATGCGCTTGCGCCACTTTTCAAGCTTCTCAGGGAAGTGTTCCAGAATATAGAGCGTAACAATGATGAGGTCGTCAAAATCGAGAGCAAAGTTCTTCTTTTGTTCGTACAGGTAACGGTAATAGACCTTCATCCATTTGTCGGGAGCCTTTTCGACAAGTTCAAGCAAGCGCTCCTGCGAAATCTCGTTCTTCTCGGCAAAGAGCGGCACCTGGTCCATTTCGTTAGCCTTGCGGCCACCGATAAAATCCATTACGCTGCTGATCTTGAGATCGTTCAAGTGCAGTCCAAGTTCCACATACGCCTTCTTGATCAAAGCCTTTTCATCTTCTTCGTCAAGGATCATGAACTCTTTCGGCCAATTCAAAACATGAATATCTTCACGCAAGAACTGCACGCAAAAGCCATGGAAAGTAGAAATGTAGCCGCTATCATCGCCTCCGAGCATCTGGCGGACGCGCTTTTTCATTTCGCCCGCGGCCTTGTTCGTAAAAGTCACGCACAGAATGTTCGACGGAGAAATCCCCATTTCCTTGGCAAGGTACAGATAGCGATGCGTAAGCGTACGCGTCTTGCCGGAACCGGCACCGGCGACCACGCGAACATAGCCCTCGGTCGTTTCTACCGCAAGGCGCTGCTCCGCATCGAGTTCAGCCAAAGAAGTCGTCAATTCAAACATAAATCTCTAGTATTATATAAAAACAAAACAAATATACAATATTTTACACAAATGAGCACTAAAATTAAATAAAAAACTTTGCTTTTCAAATTTTTCCAAACTAAATTCAAATAGGCTTGCCACCATTTATGCGTTTTTCTACATTTACGCATAGATAATTTAAAACCATTGTTTTTCAACGCTTGGGTTTGTCAAAAATGCGACTTTCTTTTCGGCGTTGCAAACATTACAGGAGTGCCAAATGGCTCACTATCTTTTTACTTCCGAATCTGTTTCCAAAGGCCACCCAGACAAGGTCTGCGACCAGATTTCCGACGCAATCCTTGACGCCTGCCTTGAACAGGACCCGAGCAGCCGCGTTGCTTGCGAAACTCTCGTAAACACAGGCCTCGTCGTTATTTCCGGCGAAATTACCACCAAGGCAGACATCGACTACCAGGCAATCGCCCGCAAGACAATCAAGCACATCGGCTACACCGATTCCGAAATCGGCTTTGACTACAAGAGCTGCGCAGTTCTCGTTGCAGTAGACAAGCAGTCCCCAGACATCGCACAAGGCGTTGATGCCAAGGCTGCAGACGGCAAGGAAGACGATAAGCAGGGCGCTGGCGACCAGGGCATGATGTTCGGCTACGCATGCGACGACACCAAGGAACTCATGCCGCTCCCGATCAGCCTCGCTCACAAGCTCATGGAAGAAATCCAGAACCTTCGTGAAACTGGCAAAATCAAGTGGCTCCGCCCAGATGCCAAATCCCAGGTTACTGTCGAATACGACGAAAACGACAAGCCGGTCCGCGTAGACACAGTCGTTATCAGTACCCAGCACGAAGAAAAGGTAAACGGCAAGGAACTCAAGCACAGCCAGATCGAAAAGGAAATCATCGAAAAGCTCATCAAGAAGGTGATTCCGGCAAAGCTCCTCGACAAGAAGACCCGTTACCTCATCAACCCGACAGGCAAGTTCGTTGTTGGTGGCCCGCACGGCGACTGCGGTCTTACAGGTCGCAAGATCATCGTAGATACATACGGTGGCATGGGTCGTCACGGCGGTGGCGCATTCAGCGGTAAGGACCCGAGCAAAGTTGACCGCAGCGGCGCATACGCAGCACGTTACGTTGCCAAGAACATTGTTGCCGCAGGCCTTGCACGCCGTTGCGAAGTCCAGGTTGCATACGCAATCGGTTACTCCAAGCCGGTTTCCGTTCTTGTAAATACCTTCGGCACAGGCAAGATCAGCGACCGCGAAATCGAAGCACTCGTTGCAAAGAACTTCGACCTCTCCCCGGCCGGCCTCAACAAGATGCTCGACCTCAAGAAGCCTGGCTACTTTGCAACAGCAGCCCTTGGCCACTTCGGTCGTGAAGGCAAGCGCTTCACTTGGGAAAAGACAGACAAGGCTGCAGCACTCAAGAAGGCAGCAAAGATCTAGTCCAAATTTTCCTAGCATAAAGGGCCGCCCTGCAGGGCGGCCCTTTGCTTTACGAATCCGTTAAATCATAAATACGTTTGTAACAAATCGGCAAAAGGCTTTGCGTAGTCACGAACAATTTCTTCGCCAGAAACACGCGGCAATTCAAGCGTCACGCAGAGAATACCTTGTTCCTTGCACCATGTACCAAGGCTGCCCGGAGTTGGATAACCAATATCTGGAGTCCACGGTAAGTTGAATATTTTTTCAAGCAAACGAACAAAATCATTTTCAACGGGAGAGTCGATGCAAGCAATCGGCGCGTGCATCGCAAGAATCGTCCCGGGCTGCAACTTTCGCACAAGAGCCATGAATGAAACCACTTCTGGTTCAGGCATTGCAGAACCTGCTGAAAGACGCATTTCACGCGGAGCCTCCAACCAAGGGCGTGAAAACGTATCGCCAGCGACCCAGTTCGCAGTCGGGAAATTACGGTTGAGATCCACCCCGTTCGCATTTCCACGTGTTCCAAGCAGAACTCCATCTGGATTTGCACAAAGCACAAAGGCAACATGTTCGAGGGGAGTATTCAACAAGCGAAGCGAACGACTCAGCAAGAAAATGGTTTCAGCCTCTTCACCGTGAATGGCCGCCATCACAAGCAATTCTGTTTTTCCTGTACTCGGAATGTAACGGAGCGGAACTCCGTTTACCGATCTGCCGTATTCAAGTTGAGGTAGGTTCAATGTACCGAGCATAAGTAATACATTAGACTGAGTTTGTTCAAGATAAAAACTCCCAGCCTATCTGAAATATGGATAAACATAATCGTCAAGGAGTTTCGGCAAATTATCCAGAATGGCAGACTTGCAAGCAATTTCAGATGTCTCGTAGATTTTGCGAAGCTCTTTTTCAGAGAAATTTTTCTGAATCATTTGCGCGGTCGGAATATGAGACAAGTGCCATTTTTCTGGTTGGACTTTGCCACGACCTGGGACAAAGACACGCTTAAAACCAAATAGACGATTTGCATCTGTTTCTTCAGAAATCCAGTCATGGAATTCCTTGAACATGCCATCGCATTCCTGCGGCGTTAAATCGACCTCGTAGCCAGCAGGAGTGTGGAGAGCATCGGAGACATCGATTTCGGAACCGAAATGATGTCTGCTCCCGCCAGGGAGCGCGGACCATAACAAAATGGCAAACATCATGGATTCTTCATCGGTTGGGAGCGTTGCAAATGGTTCGCCCGATGCATCACGCAGCGTGAGCTCGCCGCGCACCTTTCGATTCCAAATCGAAAGTTGCCGCTCGTAAGAGCGGTAGGCGGATTCGAGCTTCAGTTCGAAACCCGCCTTGCGCGCCGCCTCGCGGAGCCTTTGCAAATCAGCAAGCATTGCAGTTGCAACCTGCAAGTTTTCGGGCATTGCAATGGACAACACCTTTTCAAGATTTTCATCAGCAATTCCATAAGGATTCGGATAAAGCATAGTCCCCTACTTTGGAAGCGTTCCGCCCATCTTTAAAATCAATTCGCGCATGGCATTCGTCGAAGTCTTTTTCTTTTTCGCAGGCTTCGGAATTAGGCTAGATATTGGAGGCGGAGCTGCATGCGTGTAAGCAATTGCAAGAGCATCGGAGGCATCGAGCGGTCCCTTCAATTCCACATTCAGCAGGCGTGAAACCATTGCTGCGACCTGTTCCTTGCTTGCAGCACCATCGCCAGTCACAGCCTGTTTTACGCTACGAGGGCTGTACTCATTGTAGGTCAAGCCCCTGCGGCGGCACGCAACAAGAATAGCACCGCGAATCTGCCCTAGCATAAGCGTACTTTTGACATTCTTGGAATAGAATGCACCTTCCATGCTCAAGGCTTGCGGCTTGTATGCATCCAAAAGTTTTTCAAGTTCCTGTATAATATAGACAAGACGGTCTTCTGGAGCCGCTGTCTTGTCGGCGCAAATCGCGCCATACTTTAAAACACGCAAATTACCCGAATGCGCATTCCTTGCATCGCTAGATGACTTTTCCAAGAACGCGTAGCCAGTCGTGTTGGAACCAGGGTCAATACCGAGAATAATCATGGGAGGTAATATAGAAAAGAGGAGTCAGGAATCAGGAGTCAGAATTTAGAAGATGGAAGACGAAAGACGGAAGACAGAAGTTAGTAGACAGAAGTTAGTAGTCAGTAGGCTGTAGGCAGAATGGAAAATAGGAGTCAGGAATTGTAGTTTACCATGTCATGGCGAGCGAAGCGCGGCCATCCAGGAAAATGTTCAAGATTACTTCGCGTTGCTCGTAATGACAAGTTAAGATGCAAGAGGACAGGAGTCAGGAATTGTAACTTCCCATGTCATTGCGAACGTAGTGAAGCAATCTAGAAACATTAAGAAAGCAATGTTCTGGATCACCACGCCTACGGCTCGTGATGACAAGCTAAAATGCAAGAAATCATAGAGATTAGAAACTAGAAATTAGAGGTTAGAGAAAAGTCAACTTTACACACCCTATTTTCTAGTCTCTAGTTTCTAGCCTCTAAAGCACTGGAAATCAACATTCACTATACCCTATCCCCTGAACCCTATACCCTAAACACTGGAATTTAACATTTCACTAGATCCTAGCCCCTAGATCCTAGCCCCTAAAACAATGGAATTTAACAATCCTCTTTCGTCTCTCGTCTGTAGGCACGCAGTGCCGTTCTCTCGTCTATTCTAACCCCTACACCCTATCCCCTGAACCCTGTACCTTAAGCATGAAAACCTACAATCCTCTTTCGTCTACCAGCGAAGCGATCTTTCGTCTAAAAATAAAAAAGGCATAAGCCAAATAGCTTACACCTTTTTCGTAAACAGCCAACCTAGATTACAGGCAGTGTGCGCGGAGTTCTTCTGCGCTAAGCGGGCTCAGGTAAGAAGGAGCTACGTCAAACACGGTCTTGCAACCAGTTACGCCTTCAGCCTTCATGCGAGCTGCTGCACGTGCGTATGCAATGAGAACACTTGCAGTAAATTCCGGGTTGGAATCGAGCTTCAAGCTGTATTCGATAACGTGAGTGTTTTCCTTGTCAAAGCCAGTCTTGCCGGAACGGATAACAAAGCCACCGTGAGCAAGGCCGCTGTGGTTCTTGTTGAATTCTTCTTCGCTGATGAAGTTTACGGTTGTATCGTATTCATCGAAGTAGTTCGGCATGGTCTTGATAGCATTTTCTACGTATGCGGCATCTGCACCGTCTTCAAGAACAACATAGCAAAGGCGTGTGTGCTTTTGGCGTGTTGTGAGTTCCGGGTTCTTGCCGCTGCGAGCAGCATCGATTGCGGCTTCAACCGGGCAAGTATATTGCTTTGCATTCTTAACGCCCTTGATACGGCGAACTGCATCGGAATGGCCCTGGCTAACGCCCTTGCCCCAGAATGTGTAGTCCTTGCCGTCGAGCAAGATGGACTGTGCATAAACGCGGTTCAAGCTGAACATGCCCGGATCCCAACCAACGGAGATCATGGCAATCTTGCCTGCTGCCTTTGCTGCAGCATCGACATTTGCGAAATGTTCAGGAATCTTGGCATGGGTATCGAAGCTATCGATAACGTTGAAGATCTTTGCATACTTTGGAGTCTGAACCGGCAAATCTGTAGCGCTACCGCCGCAAATCACGAGAACGTCAACCTTGTCCTTCCATGCTTCCATGTCAGCTTCTGCAACGACAGGAACGCCTGCAGTGCGAATCTTTACGGAAGCCGGGTCGCGGCGTGTGAAAACGGCGACGAGTTCCATGTCCGGAGTATTCTTAACGGCAGCTTCTACGCCACGGCCAAGGTTACCATAACCAATGATACCAATGCGAGTCATTTTTAACCTCTTTAACAGTTTTTGTTACAATTTAGAAAACTGAAACCACGATTTTCGACAAAAAAGGGCTATTTTGAAAAACAGCCCACAAAAAAGCATACAAAATCGTAATGTTTTGGTTAATTATTACAAAAATGTAACCACCAAAAACAATTTAATACAATTATGTAAAATCAAGCCAATTTCAAATCATCAACCAGAAACCAAGGCCACTATGGCGGCAATTAGGCCTCCAATGGCTACGCCAGCCAAAACCACCAGGGCAACAAGCATCCACTTGACATATTTGACAAGCTTCACAAGCATTGATGTCTGGTCTTTCGCAAACTGCTGGTACGCATTCAATGCTGCCATAACAGTAAAGCCCACATCGTCCAGCCAGCCCAGCACGGGAATGGCATCGGGCACCGCATCAACCGGAGACAGGTCGTATGCAACGGCAAGCATTCCAATAACAACAGACAGAGCTTTCCAAACCGGTGAGGCACCCTGCTGCAATTCACTAACATTATGAACTTCCGGTTCTACAGTCTTCTTTGCCATAAACAATCCTTACTCTATTTCAGCCAGTTCTTTTTGAGAAAATTTACAAAAAATTGGCAACTGGTAAGCCCCTTGAAATAATCCGGGCGTTCAGCCATGTTCCAGTGCGGGCTGGAAGGATGGTTCACATATACATATCTAATGTTATTGCGATCCGTATAGTGCCAAAGATCATCACGAAAATACTTTGGATAATCTTCAACCTCTGCGCAATTCACCACAAGTCGGCTCGTCATGATAACGAGATCTGGATGCAAAGCCTCCAGAACGTCAATGAAGTTTTTTATCGCATACTCACGATCCATGGCCGTCAGCACATTCGCAATGGAATCACCCTGTTCCTCTGCCGGACGCAAAAAGTAGTTGTAGCTAGCCACCTCGTCAAATGCGTTTTCACCTGCAAAAGGAGCAACAGACTTTAACGCAGAATTCAAAGTTTTGCAATAACCTCCACTAAGATACTTACGCGTCTCACGAGTATTGCACCAGCCTTCTTCAACTTCGGTAAGAGTTGGAGAACCGGAATACCATCCTTTTACATCGCGCTGTACAGTGGAACCAGCCGGCAAGTAGTGGCTTTCGCCAACCAGCAGTAGCTTCTTATGACGGGACGACTCGTAGTTGCGGCCAATGAACGGCTTCATATACGGATGTGTCTTGTAGAACGGAATTGCATCAAGTGCAGTTTCAATTTGGGTAATGGACATGTTTCTAAATCTCCTAAAAACAATGAATCAATTGTCTTTTTTTGTTTTGCCACTCAAGAATATGCTTGCAACCGTACCACAAAGAGCCAAAAGCCCACCACCAACAATCCCTAGAGTTTTCAAAATAAAATTTTTATTGTTTTCATCTAGTTCACCCATCATTGAAGTTTGTTCTTCCATTTTTTCCAGAATATATTTCTTCTCTTCAAAAGACAAATCACCTTTTTCCAATTCCTTCTGCAAAGAAGATATGACACTCATCATCCCTTCATGGGTTCTCTTTACACTTTCATCGTTAGAACTCAAAGCCTTCGTTGCAAATTCTTTGTATTCCTTGGAAATTTCCAGCATTGTTTTGGAAAATTCCGGAAATTGCTCCAAAGCCTTCATGGCAACTTCAGGATCCATCTTGTCCAAGCATGAAGCAAACTCCATTACATTATTCTTAGACAATTGCCCAAAATTGTCTATACTCAACTTTTTTAAAACTTCTTGTTCTGTCATAATGTTATTCCCTTGTTTTAAACAAATTCTTCCAGTTTAATCCATTCCCCGACAACAAAAAAAGGGCGTGGCACCGATGCGCCGCCCAATCAGAGGTTCTGGTAAACCCATACGCGGAGACGCAAACGGCCCACGCCCCAATGGAGCGTGAGCGTTCGCTCGAATTCCTGCGTATCTAAAATTTACCAGATTTCTGATTGAGGAATGAAGAGCTATAGCTCAAAATTTTTTTATTTCTAAAAGATCGTGTTTTTAAAAGCCTCCAATAAGTTTACTCAACACAAGTTCTTTTTGACGTCGATCAAAATATAGCTCTATTTTTGGGGATTTAAATGCATTTTTTTTAACTTTTGGGCAAAAAGCGCCAATTCTGGCGTTCTCGGTGGGGGAAACCCTTATTATATTTTCACGTTTTAAATGTAATTGAAAATTTTACAAAGGTGAAGCCGTAAAAGCATCATTTCAAGGCGATTCATCATCAAAAAAAGCTCTGTTTCAAGTTTCCGATTTCAACAGGGAACATGCCGATTTACTAAATTGCATGTACGTATCGTAAAGAGGATTTGTATGGATAACGAGCACATTTCTCAAAAGAAAAATCATCCACGCCAACTCGGCATTCCTTTAAGCCACTGGGGCCGCAACCTTGTTTCTTGCTGCCCGTTCCACGCACCGGAAGAATCGTCTCTCTTTTTCTACGACGCTCTCGGTTACTGGAAGTATCGTTGCCTGCAGTGTGGCAACGAGGGTGACTTGATCGATTTCGTCATGCGCAGCCGTTTCAACGGTCTCGAAGACAAGAAGGCTCGCGCAGAAGCTCTGGAATTCCTGGGCAATGTAAATGAATCTGTCGAAGCAGAAGAAATGCAGTCCTGGAAGGAACTCGGCGGCGAAAAGGTCAAGGTAATGGAAGCATTCGTTGCTTACTGTTCCTGGGCAGCCGGCAAGAGCACCTCTTCCGAAGAATTTTTGAATCAGCGCGGCTGGACTGTAGGTCAGGCTCAGCTTTACGGCATTGGCTACTACTCCGGCGACCCGGAACCGTTCTACAGCTATTGCATGTTGCAGGGCATTGAACGCCACCAGGTTTCGTTCTACCTCGACAACCTTGAACTCTACCACGAACCGCTCCTTACCATTCCGGCCCGCAATGCCAAGGGTGTGATCCACTCCATTTACGGCCGTTCCCTGGACGAAGACGCCCCGAATCCATACATTTCGTTTACCTCCAGCCCGGCACCGATTCCGTTCAACATCCAGTCCGAAATCGAGCACCCGATTCTCGTGGAAGGCTTCTTTGATGCACTCACAGCCGACTTGGCAGGCATCTCTGGCGTAAGTTCGCTCCTGTACCAGGAACTTGCCGACACGCACCTTTACAAGCTCAAGGCCTGTGGCGCTCGCACAGTGACCCTTTTGCTGCGCCGTGAAGACAGCCGCCGTGCTCAGGAATACCGCATCCAGAACTATTTGAAGATGGCTGAAAAGCTCCACCTTCGCATGAAGTCGATCATTTTGCCGAAGGGCGAAACGGTTGACAGCCTCCTGCGCAAGAGTGGTGCCGACAAATTGATGGAGCTCATCAACCGCACGGAAGAAGATACGGTCCATACACACCGCCGCACGATGCTTTTGCAGGATATTCGCGAAAACTTCGACGCTGCAATGAACTGCCCGGCAGACGAAAGCGTGGGCTACAGCCTCCAGTCGTTCCCGAACCTTACCGCATCGCTCGATGGCATTCAGTCCGGCTGCTTCTTTGCCTCCTCCGCTCCATACGCATACAAGTCCATTTTCCTTTCTAGCCTCGCTCTCGACTTCATTGAAACGAACCCGAACTTGAAGCTCATCTACATTGCGCTCGAGACTCCGCGCCGTCAGATTTTTGACCGTTTCGTTTCTATGAAAACTGGTCTTTCCCTGTTGCAGACTCGCAAGCAGAATGAAGACGAAGAAGCCAACCAAGCTATTCTCCAGGCTACAAAGGATTTGCTCGCCTACGTCAAGAACAACCGCCTCGAAATCTGGGAAGACGATCCTTCGTTCGACAACCAGGAACTGCTCTCCATCTTGAAGGACGAGCGCAAGGCAAATTCCAACTTGATCGTGATCGTGGACGGCATCGACCATTTGAAGATTTCTGACCATGCAGACATCGTGGATATCCACGAACGACGCTCTTCAGCCATGCTCGACATTTACAAGGCTCTCGACATTCCAATTTTCCTGGGTGGCGACCTTGTGCAGGAAGACGGAGTTCTCAAGGGACCTCGCGCCTACATTCGCGATGCAGACGCAATCTACTGGCTCGAAGCTAAGGGCGGCAACCTGTTCCTTACAGTGAACTCCAAGCGCCTTGGCAAGAACCACCTGTTTGAAGGCAGTCTCGTTTCTGACCCGAACTCAGCAAGGATGAAAGAAGAAGCTTAATGCTTACCATTGTTGATTTCAACAACTTCTGGAGCCCGTCCGGTGGCGGCGTGCGCCGCTACCATTTGCAAAAAATGGAATTCTACAAGACAAGCCTGCAGGTGCAGTCCGCAAATGCAAGGCTTGTTTTTGTGATGCCCGACGGACGCACATACACAGAAAAAGTTACAGACAACTTAATCATTGAGCATGTAGAAGCGTTCCGGTTCCCAGGCAAATGGGAATACCGCTTTATGTGGAAGCGCAAGCAGATTGCGCCGATTCTCGAAAAGTACATGCCAGATGCAATCGAAGTAGGTTCCCCCTACATTCTCTGCAGCCGCGTAAAGAAATACGCAAAGAAGATTTGCCCGAACGCAAAGCTGTTCGGCTTTTGGCACGCAGACTTCCCTGTTACCTACGTGGAGCGACCGTTCACAAAGAAGTTCGGCACACTCATCGGCAAAATTGCTCGCCAGATTGCATTTGCATACGCCCGCTTTGAATACAGCAAATACGACGGCATCGAAGTTTCTTCCGAAGAAATTCGCAAGCGTCTTGTAAAAAACAAGTTGCCGGCTTGGCACTGGATTCCGCTCGGCTGCGATATCGAACAGTTCGCACCGACAAAGCGCGACGAAGCGCTCGTGGAACAGCTCCGCGACGGCGACGCAACGCGCCCGATCATTTTTTTCCCGCATAGGTTCTGTGCAGAAAAAGGCGTAGATCTGCTTTTGCCGGCATACAAGATTCTCGTAGAAAAGCTGGGCAAGGAACCGGCGCTTGTTCTTGCTGGCACTGGCCCCATGCTCCCTGACGTGGAAGCTGCCGTTGCCGAAAATGCGCACATGCAATACATCGGCTTTGTGAATTCCATAGACGAAATGGCCCGCCACTATGCAAGTGCAGACATGGGACTCGCCCTTTCTGGCTGGGAAACATTCGGACTTTCGATTCTTGAAAGCATGGCTTGCGGCAACGGGCTTGTTGCTGCCTCTACAGGCGCCGCGGCAGAACATGTTCGCAATTCTGGCGCAGGCCTGATTCTTGAAGAACGCACTCCGGAAGCCCTTGCAGACGCCATTGTACAACTGCTTGAGCACAAGGAATTCTACGCAAAGAATGCACGCTCCTACGCAGAAAAATACAGCTGGAACGCATGCTTTGAAAGACAGCTGGAATTGTATAAACAAACAACAGACGTCAGATAACTGACGACAGACAAAGGATAACAACATGATTCGTCACATTGTTTTTTGGAAATTGAAGGCAGAAGCAGAAGGCGCAACCGCCAAGGAAAACGGCCAGAAGATGGTCGATGCATTCCATGCACTCGAAGGCAAGATCCCGGGTCTCGTAAGCATCGAATCTGGCTTGAACTTTGGCAAGAGCGAACTTGGCAATGGTGACATCGAATACGACATTGCTCTCGACACAACCTTCCGCACCAAGGAAGCACTCGACTTTTACCAGGGCCACCCGGACCACCAGGCAATCGTCGGCTTCGTCAAGAAGGTCGTGACAGAACGCCGCGCAGTTGATTTTGAATACTAGTTCTTTTCAACTATCCAATTCTTAAATACGATCAAGAAATCCATGAGCAGCCTTGTAAAAAAAATAGCCGACAGCCTAGCTCCATCGCGAAAGCTGGTATATGTGTCTCTTGCAGTTTGGGTGATGCATATAATTTTACGCGTTCTTTTATTATTTAGAAACAATGCTTATGGATTTCCATTTGTCAGCAAACCGGACTGGTATATTTTCCATGCGGTTTGCCTTGACTTCATGTGGATTGTCAATTCACTACTTATTTTTGCAATCCTTGGTACGGCACTTCAGCCAGCTCTCAAAAAATTTTCCGCAAAAATTTCTGCAAGCACAATCACATTCGTACTTTTCTGCATATTCCATTCCTTAGTCTTGGAAACCACAATTTTTGACCATGAACTGCAAAGATTCATGGGATGCCATATTTCCATAGGCCTCGTAAACACCTACAAAGATGTTTCTTCGCTATCCATGTTCTGGGACTATGCGGCAAACGACCGTTCCATACCGTTCCTGCAATTTTTTGTACTAGCCTTGGCAATTCCGTTCACCTACGGAATTTACCGTTTTCTTCTGGCTAAAATCGGGATTGGAAAAAAAGCCCTAATCGCCATGCTTGCATTCTATGTGGCAAGCTTCCTGTATGTAAATGTCATTTGGACAGGAAGTTCTCGCATGGACAAGCTGCGTCCCGTCGTATCTTTGATTTATAATGAGCTGGAAACAAAAAACACTAATGAAGGAATTTCGAAGGAAGAGCTCTCTGAATTTGAAAAGAATTATCAGGATTTTTGGCTACGCGTACAGGGTGATTCCCTGTGGTATTTCCCTGGCATGAACGATAGCGAAAAAAATCCGGCAAGGCTGCCCTTGTACAAATTGCCAAGAGAAGCTTTACTAAACGATACTTTGCTAAAAGCACGCAGAGCAGAACAGCCAAACTTCATCGTTGTCTTCATGGAATCTCACCGAGGTATGAATGTAGGTTTCTTAAATCCAAACCAGGATCCTTCACCGACCCCATTCTACGATTCCATCGCGGCATACGCCCACGTTTGGCAAAGAATGCATGCAAGCGGCATTCCGACTACAGGAGGCATTCTTTCAACACATACCGGCACGCCTCATCACTCTACTCTAGCTCAGGCAACCGAACTGACCCATGTATCCATTCCAAGTTTTGCTTCAATACTGACGGAATCCGGTTACAGCACGCACTATTTTTCTGCAGCCGACCCTGCATGGGACAACCTTGGCGTATGGATGTCCAAATGGTACACGGCACAGCATTACAACCGCAACCGCGAAGACGATTCCACATTCTTTGACCACGCAACGGAATATGTCATCGATACCTTGGCAAAAGAGGGAAAGCCATTCCTTGCAACACTTGCAACCAGGTCCAACCATTATCCGTTCAACTTCGCTGCAGGCATGACCAGCGAACAAAAGCAGGCTCCGCTTACAGAACGCATCAATTACACAATGAACTATGCAGACCGTCAGCTGGCACGGTTCATTCACCAAATCGAAAACAAGGACTGGTATAAAAACACCTATGTCATTATCTTGGCCGACCATGGTTTTCCTCTAGGTGAAAATGGAGTTTCCACAATGGTGGGTGGCGGCTTCTCCAATGTGACCTGGATTCCGTTTATAATCTATGGCAAAGATATCAAGCCCACGCGTGATTCCGCAACTTGCAGCCAGCAAGATATTGCCCCCACTATTCTGGAGCTGGCTGGAATTGTCAAGCCGAATATATTCATGGGCCACAATCTACTCCGCAACTATGGTGAAGGTCTTTCATTGGGTGCCTATACGCATGTTACGGCCGTTAGCTATGAAGGACTTCGACTCATAAACCGCCATGGTGAATCGGAATGGATGTTTGCAGAAAACGACATGTTCCAAAAAAACGATATCATAAAGGACCACCCTCAAGAAAAGAAAAATCTTGAAGATCTTTTAAATATGCTTGTAAAGCTTTCTGACTACACGTTGGAAAGAGGATTCTAGAGGGACCCGGCATGAAAATAATGATTGTGTTGAATAGAATCGCTAGAGGTGGCGGAGAAAATGTTGCGGTACAGTTAGCGAACCAATTTTCTCGCTTTAACCACCAGGTTCTTTTTGTTAGCAATAAAGACAGGGACAACATCTCTGATTTCTACCCGATTGAAGAAAAAGTCCAGGTACTTCCCTGCTTTAGACACAATTTTCCCATAAAGATATTCAGCCTGCGAAAAGTAATCAAAAGGGAACGCCCTGATGTAATCATCGGTGTAATGCCAGATTCCACTTTTTATACATATCTCGCGGCTTTTGGCCTAGGCAAAAAAATCATTTCTTCGGACCATAGTTCTTTTGAAAAAAATCCTTATTCACAAAGGCACCTGCTCCCCTACCTTCTCAAATTTTATTTCAATGCTGTGTATGATTGCGTGACCGTATTGACAAGTGTCGATAAAAAAGTTGTCGAAAAACGCTTCAAGCGAACCGAGGTAATGCCAAATCCTTTGTCCATGCAACCAGCAAATGCAATCAAAGTTAACAAGCAAAAAAGAATCCTAGCTGCGGGCCGACTAAACATCTGGAACTGCAAGGGCTTTGATATCCTTATCAAGGCCTGGAGCAAGATTCATGAAAAACACCCGGAATGGACTGTAGAAATTGCTGGCGAAGGTGAAGAAGGGCGCAAGTACCTGGAATCCCTCATTCGCGAACTGCATCTGGAAGGACGCGTGATCCTTTCTGGATTCCATTTGAACATTCGTGACTTTTTTGATGATTCCGAAATTTTTGTACTCAGTAGCCGTTACGAAGGTTTTGGCATGGTGCTTATAGAAGCCATGTCACAAGGCTGCGCATGCATTGCATGCGACTACAAGGGTCGCCAAAGCGAAATTATCCTGGATGAATCCCAGGGGCTTTGCGTACCGACCGAAGATATCGACGCTCTCAGCAAAGCTATGGAGCGAATCATTTCTGACGAAGCCTATCGCAAGAGCATACAGCAAAATGCACTGCTCAGATCTAAAGACTTCACCGCAGATAAGGTGGCAAACAACTGGCTTGAGCTTTTCAAGACTTTGTAATTAAAACAAAGCTCCGCTGGATAACTACTTGCGTGGTGCCAAAGCGACAGCCTTACTGAAAAAACGACAGTAAGGCAAGCAAACAATGCTGGTTACAAGTCTTATTTTTTGATGAATGGGCTGCGGAATGCATTGATTATTCCAGCAAGCGTTCTGAACCTGTAGCCGCGACAATCCACTACGATCATGTCTTTATACATATTCAAAGTATGGAAAGCCACTTTCATAAACGGGTGCGGTGAAGTCATTCGGCGAACTTCTTCAAAACGCATTTGCCCATCTTCGCACACTACTTTCTGCAAAGAAATTCCATGCCCATATTCAACATTGCATTCCTGGGCTGGTCTGTAAATTTCCCCATTATGTACAAACCAATCGCCAGCATTGCGGGCAATTTTTTCTTCGAAAGCAAAACTTTGCTTGCGAATATATTTGCCATCGGCTTCAGCCTCGTACAAATGCAAAGTACTTCCATTCGGATCCGGGAACTCCGTAGAAAAAATCTGCTTTTTACCAAAAAGTTCCGTATAAATGGCATCGGTCAATAAAGCATCGGATATTTTCCGTACAGGCTTGAGCTCTGCATTGTCAATATCCAATTCATAAAGGTTCAAGCCACCGCCCTTGAAATTTTCAGGGTACACAAAGACTTTACCATTCTGCCGAAGAATTGCAGGGAAACTCAAATGAGAATCCAACTCCAAAATCGTATCGGATTTCAGCAAAGTCATTGTTGCACGGTCTATGGTAAGCATGGCAAGGCGTCCCAACATGGTCGGGTAATAGAATTCCTCTACCAATACCAAAATTTTATCGTCCGTAACATCCAAAATGAACGGGTCAGCAAACCAACGGTCTTTGCAATCGTGCTTTAGCCAGGCAACCTTAATATCTTCGCCAGAAAAAATCCCATCCAAGGAATTTTCCACAAAACCAATATTCCACACGCCCTGCATCATGTAACGGTATAGTTCTATAGGTTTCATAGACAACTCCTTACTGAGATTCAGTTCACTTTTTCAATACTTTTTTGCAAAGGAACATTGCAAAAATCACACTGGCAACAAGAAATACGAGAATGCCGATGCATGCCAAGTCGCCAATACCCTTAAGGCCACGGTGCGTAGTAAAGAGGAAGCCCACAAAACCGGCTGCAGTCGTAAAGGAACTTGCCATTACGTTCTTTGCGGTCGTATCCATAAGCTTGCGCAATGTCATTGTGCGATCGGAATCCCAGGAAGTAAGCAAGTGAATTGTGGCGTCGATACCCAGGCCAAGCGTCATAGGAATGACAATCACATTGTAGATGCTGATTTTGCCAAATTCAAATGTTTCTGTAAGGAAGCCAAGCAGACCCAATGTAAGAAGCACGCCCATGCCAAACGGAATGAAGCCAACAATAAACAAGCGCGGCTTGCGGAACGAAATCAACAGCGTGCCAAAAATCACCAAAATGATGACCAAGGCCAAGCGGAAGCTATCATTCTTCACCGATGAAATCACATCGGAAAGAATAAACTGGGAAGAGAATGTGCGAAGGTTTTCTCCATCAAAGTTCCAGTGTCCGTAGCGATCCTGGAATCGCTGCAAAGCATGTGCATCCCAACTTGGGAAATCTCCATAAATAAAGCCGATTTTGCCATAGGAACCGTCCTTTTCACGGAGCATATCCAAAATCCAGCTAGGAATGTCTTCCGGAGCAAAAGTCTTTTCAACCTGCGCCAAATTGCGGAGGTTTGCAATGTTCACCGAATCCTCGCCTTCGGCACGGTCAAAGACTCTGGCTTCGACAAGTTCTCGAATTTCTTCAATAACTTCAATGCGGGCCTTTTGGGAATCCTGCGGAGGAACAAAGCTCTTCAGTGTCAGGAAACTGCCAAGCAGGGAATCCTTCTCAACATTAAGGCGGACCATCAAAGTGTCGTAGAGTTTATCAAGCTGTTCCGCCTTGGACCCCATCACAGCCGCAGGAGTGGAGGTTTTTGCCTTATAGCTAGCTCTAGTAACCTTTGTAGAAATTTTATTGTCCTGTACTGATTTTACAGTGGATACACGGCGCAAGTTCTTTAGATCGTGTTCAAAATCGACATTAGGCACAAAGTACAGTGAGATAGCACCCAAAACAAAGCCAATTATTGCAGCCACCTTGAAGAAGCTATAGATTTTATCTTCACTCCAGGACTTGGGGAAGAAACTGTTATTTGGTGCTGCAGGAATACCGCCCATGCACTTGATAAATACAGGGAGGACCAAAATGGAAGTCAACATACTAAAAAGCACACCGGCAGAAGCAACCACGCCAAATTCATAGAAGCCTTTGAAGTGTGCGGCAAGCAACGTAAGGAACGCGGCAATGGTCGTGAAGCTTGCCAAAATAAACGGTTTCAGCATTCGTTTCTGAGCTTCTTCCAAAACATCTTCAAGTGACGAATTCTTATTCAAAAGCTTTTGCGCGGTACCCAGCATGTGAATCGAATAGTCGATGCCAATACCCAAAATGATGGAAGCTACAAAAACAGTAAACGGATTAAGCTTGCCGTAAAAAAGTGCAGTAAAGGCAAAAGTCGGAATGCAGGCGTAAAGCACAGATGCAGTAACCAATATTGGTCCCTTCACGCTTCTAAAGAAGAACGCGGTAAGCAAGATGATGAGAACAAGACTAATGCCAAACGAGAAAATGCTGTCATTAGCAACTTCATCTACTTCCTTTAGACCTTCATACGTACCATCAACGGTAAAGCGGGTTGGCACCGGGTAGGTTTTGCTGCTAAAGTGCTGGAGCAGGGAATCTGTACGGGCCAAGATGTGCGTTACAAATTCATAGTCCGTAGAAGGCCTGATAAGCTTTGCATTCACAATGCCGTTATAGAGGATTTTGCCAGTACTGTCTGGGCGCGGGCATCCAATTAGTCGCGTGCGCAAATGTTCCGGCACGGGGTCCTTCGGGCGCCAGGTTTCTTTGTCTGTAGCAACGGTATTTGTGTCTTTTTTCTTGATGAATGTTGCAAAAGCACCGATAGCCTCATCGGGAAGGCCAAGTTCCTGAGGCAGATTTTCATCAAACCAGACGCGTTCCTTTTTTTCAGCAGCCGTTGATTCAACATCGCCAAGCAAGTCAACAACCAAAGGACCATTCTTGCGGCCTATTTCGAGCTGCAAATCTTCGAGATTGTCGCGAATGCGTTCCAGATGCGCAACAGGCACATAGAGCAGAGCATTATCCTTAAAGAACTGATTGTCATCGTCCTTCTGGGTAGAGACGAAATCACCCTGCCAGCGGGAACGGATGTAATTATCTATGGAATCCTGAAGTTCTGCAACCAATTCGGCACTTTCACTCTGAATTGCAATGGTGAACCTATCGGTACTACCAAAACGCTGGTACGATTCCTGCAGGGCAAGCACGCTGGGAGTATCGTCAGGAAGCAAATGAGACAAGTCGGCATCCAGCTTAAGCCCCGGTTTCACCAAAATGGGGAATGCGCAAAGAAGCGCAAGCAAAACATAAAAGCCCAAAGCCTTGAACTTATGCTTGCAAATCAGAGGTATATACCACTCGGAAAATTTTTCTTGCATTGTTTTTTTAGACATAATTTTATCTGCTATTTGAAAGTTAAACTAGGGAATCATGGAATCGTTGCGCAGCAAGGAACGAAGCACTTTATTTGCACCACTGGCACTTTTTTTCCAGTAAAGCGCTAAAGAATCATCTGCAAGTGCAAAATTGTAGTTGACGCCTTTATACACTTCATCATTCTTGAAACCACCCGTATATACCTTATCCCTGAATCCTAAATAGAAGGCGTTTTCGCCAAAGAATACAGCAGGCTGGGTTTCTGGACGTTCAAACACCAGCAAATCAAGGCCCCAGAAATGGTTCTTTTCACGGACATTCGACAAATCCATAATGGTCGGGCCAATATCCAACTGAGAAGCTACGTCTTCACGAACAGTAAGGCCGTTGAACAAACTCGTATCTGCCGAGAAGATACCCATAAAAATCTGTGCCGCAGAAACACCAATAGGCTGCGGAATTTTGTAATCCACGGAATCTACTGGGGTATCGTGATCACCCAATAAAATTACGACTGTATTTTCGTAATCGGGGCGCTTCGAAAGGGTTTCCATAAAACGACCGAACTGCTGGTCTGTATAGCGTACCGCATTTTTATAGCGAACCATGGGATCATCCGGTTTTTCGGCAAAAGATTCTGGGTAATTGTAGAACGGAATATGCGTCGAGATAGTATTATATAACAAAAACCACGGAGCATCGGTAGGCATTTTATTCAAAGCAGCAATGGCCTTATCGACTCCCAAGCTATCTACATTGCCAGGAATAGTAGATTCCCCGGTGAACTCCCAATTTTCACCAAAGAACGTTTCGACAAACGGCAAGGTATGGTCAAATATGGGGTTCGAAACTGTCACATAATGCTTTCTGTAATCCGTCAAGTATTCCGGGAAACCTTTGAAATGGTTTGACGCATAGAAACTTGGAACATCACGATTTGGGTGCGAAGGAAAACCGAAATATGTTGACATGGTACCACGAACGGTCGGATACCCGCCGCTAAATGCGTTTTTAAACCATAAGCCACCCCTATTCGCGGTCTTCCACAAATTCGGGGCAAATGTAGTATCACCTTCCAATACTTTGTTAAGCACACGACCCTTATAGGACTCTCCAAAAATGAACACGATGTTATAGCGACGCTTGGCCTTATACTCATGTGTTGGTGCATTAAAGTACGTCGGGTGTTCCTGCAAATTTTCACGAGCGCCTTTCTTATATTCCGGCAGGAACGCATCCAGATCATGAACGACTTCTTCATTGATTTTTTCATTATCACGGAAGAACTCAAAAGTTTCCACTGCGGCTATGTGGAGAATTGGCGAAGTCAATGTATGCTTACCCAGAGTAAAGCGAAGCTCCACCGGCCATTTTACGACCGGTATCTCTATTTCTCCGCGAACTCCTGCCAAAAAGAAAATCAGGGGGAGCACAGACAAGCCAAGCCCGGTGCAAAGAAACGATACTGAAGTTTTCTTCTTGGTAACAAGAGCTGCATTCATCTTGGCTGGATCTTTCTTTTTGCAAACCGTAAGCCATGCGATATAGGCAATACCGGCAAGTAAAATCAATAAGAAAAGCCCAACCCACAGGACAGACCCCAGGGCATCGCCGCCTAAAGTAGAAACCGTGGTGCTATCAAAGATATTCGAAATGTGGAAATATGTACGAATAAAGGAAAACGAGAGACGCTGGTGCGAAAAACGAAATACTTCATAATCGGCAGTCGCCAAGAAGAAATAAATCACATAATAGACTACCATTGCCCTTGGTGCTTTCAGGAACATGAAAATGGAAGACAGCACCAATATACCGCCATAAGCCATTATGATTTGCCATTGGATTTTCCCCGAAAACATATCCAGCAAGGAAAGGCCTAAAGCATCGGGCAAGGAATAGAAGAACACGAGCATTATGGTCTGCACTAAAAAGGCAACCGCTGTAATGGCTACAAAAGGATTCTTCAACCACCTTAAAAAAGCAAGGACAAAATTTTTCATAAAATACTATCCAAAAATTTTTCCAATCACACGCAACGGGAAATCCAAAAAGGGAGCTTTCTTATAAATCCACCTGAGGCTTTGAGCAAAAGCGTAGGAACGAATGATATCCGCACCCAAACCGCCCATCTTCTTTTCCTGGTAAAGGAATGCTTCCTTTGCATGAGCAATAACGTCATCGTAATACTCATTGATGGAAATACTCTTGTCTGCATTCACCGTGACGGGGAGTTCCTTTAGATCAGTATAGAAGTCACGGCGAAGAATTTTTGGCAAAAATGCATCCATGGACTTCGGGAGCTTTTTCCCGTGAGTATCAACAATGCGACTTCCAAAAAAGTGGAGCACCTTGCCGTTGGGAACAAACCTGCGGCCATAGGCCAACTGACAGTTCCATTCCCCAGGAGCCTTCTTTGTAATGTAGCCAAACTTGAAATTTGATTCAGCAAGGCTGGCCATATCATACGGGAAATTTTTAGACACGCAATATAACCAAAGTTCATGCCAGGTTTCAAAGAATTTCCTGTTCTCCGGAGTATCGGCAGCAAACATCACTCCCCCATTGAAAATTTCGTCATTCAAAATGGGAGAAAAGCCAAGCATTTTGGCATTGTTCAAAATTTTCTTGCGGTTAATAGCCTTATGCAAGTTCGTATGGAAATCGAGCACCGCATAGATGCCTCCCTTCCATTCTTCTGGAATGCTAAGGTCGCCTACAATGGCAATGTCTGAATCCATATACAAAAAATCGCCGTCAATGACATTGCGCATAACCGTTTTCAGGTAACGGGAACGGAGCATCGGCGTGAACTTTTCATCAAGTTCCAGAACTTTCAGTTCATCAACAGCTTCCTTGAGAACGGCTCGGTTACCAGTCAATGAGGCGGCAGTCTTATCGTCAGTCAAGAGCGTTACGAAAGCACCCGGATTGTGTACGCGCAAGGAGGCGATTGCCACCAAGGTCTGCTCACAAAAAAAATCCTTAGGAGAACTCGTCAGAACAAAAAGATACTTCGTCATAAAAAATCAATCCTTCCACCATGCGTCAAAAGCGTGTGTAATCCGTTTTTCCATCGGAGGAAGTTTCATGTAGTCACCATACATACGCTTCAGGTAGTAATCGTATTCGGCATAGCCTTCATACGCACGATCTTCAAAACTGTACGTGGCCACTTTCAACAGTTTCTCTTTATCCATCATGGAGCGAGTTCCATTGTTGGTAAAAAGATTGGCGATGTACTTGGAATTCTTAACCTTGTAAAACTTGAAAAACCATTCGTGAATACGGCAAAAACGCTTCATGCCAATAACATGGGCCATGGCATTGAACAGACGCTTATAGAACCAATCAAAACCTATTTTGGATTTTGCAAAATTAGCATCCATAGCCAAGGCGACAACTCTTAAAAAGGCGCAAAAGCCCATGTGGAATTTCGCGGCATAGAAGGAATCGGTCACACCATCCAAAGGGAAAATATCAATCCAGACACCATGACTACCTGTATGGCGTTCCATATCAAGTTTTGTCCTATCATCCACAACCTTTGCAAAAGGATAGAAGTAGTCTTTGGACTTGTTATCGACAACGGATAGATATTCCTTTTTGTCGGAATCCTTGCTTTTTAAAATTTCAAGCAATTTTTCATAATCATCACGAACAACGCAAATGTCAATATCATCATCCCAAGGGATGTATCCCTTATGACGCACGGCACCTAGCAGAGAACCAAAGGCTAGATAATACTGAATGTTGTTATCCTTGCAAATCCGAGCGACTTCGTCAAGAATGTCCATCTGGACTGTTCTGACTTCTTCCTGACTCATTTTTCTCATTTTACAGATTCCCCATTCTTCATCCTGTTTTTCAGATCAGATGTGGAAACGCCATTGGTATATGGCAAATATTCAATGCTAACCCCAAGTTCAGCAAATTGCTTTTCTGTTCTATTGTAACGTTCAGAACCCTTCCAATCGTCACCCGAAAAAAGAACATCGAACTTGAATCTCTTAAGAGCCAACATTTTGTCGTCAATTTCATCAAGTGTAATGGAGGAAACCTCATCTACACACTTCAAGGCTCCAACAATCCGCATTCGATCCTGTTCAAGAATTACAGGAACCTTGTGCTTCACCTGGGTGACATAATCATCACCGCAAACAGCAACGATCAAGTGTTCACACTGAGCTTTGCAACGTTCAAGCAAGTTCAAATGCCCTACATGAAACAAATCAAAGACTCCGACTGTCAAACCGACTTTATACTTTTTCATAAATTCCTCTACCCTAAAAATAGACAAATTCTACACAGATAAAGGAAGCGTTGCCACTAATGGGCGACAAATAGACTAAAATTGCATTTTAGTGGCGCTTTACGCTAACGTTGTCACTTTCCAAGCGTTTTTTTTGCATCTTGAATTGCACCCCAAGTGCAGCAAGAATCACCAAATACAAACCAGCCTTCTGCACTAGTGTAAGGGTGAAGAAATGCATATTCAAAAGGATATAGAAACCAATCAAACCGAACATCCACACTATCTGTGACCAAAGTTTCATGGAATACGGCCAAAGCTTTAGATAGAACAAATAAACATTGTTCCAGACCATAGCCACCATGTTGTAGATGAGCATGGAAAGTGCAGCCCCAACAAGTCCAAAGGCTGGTACCAGGAAGTAACCGGAAGCAAGAGCGACACCTAGCGAGAACAGGTTCATTTTAAGCGTGTAAAGACTCTTGCCAATGCCATTCATGATGTTTGTCGTAAGTCCAAAGAAACCGGAAAGCAAATGAACAAACAGAAGAATGCCGAGCGCTTCCGGCTGCACAATAAAGGCGCTTCCAGCAATGCTCAAAATTTCTTCCGGGAAGAGCACGATGAAGAAGCCAATGACAAGCTGGATTAGCGTAATCATTGAAACGCAATATGTAAAGACCGGCTTCAAGTCTGTCTGCAAGCGATCCTTGTTCATGCCGGCAATCACGGGCGTCAAAATCGGATTGAATCCCACGCGAATCGTTTGTAGAGCATTTGAAATAGTGACCATGATTCCATACGCGCCAGCTTTTTCCGGTCCCAAAAAAAGCATAACCATCCAAAGGCCAGAACGAATCAAAAAGGCAGCTACAAATTCATTAAAACCAAGCGGCAAAGAATACACAAGCAACGTCTTCGAAATTAATTTATTCGGAATCAAAGGCATGCTCGGGAACTGCTTGCGAACGAGCGTATAATGCAGAAAAAAGCCACACATTTGACCAATCAGGAGACCAAGCGGAAGTGCATGCGGAACCTCCAGAAAATGCAGCAAAATGGCGGAAGCAGGCGAAAGCACCGCAACAAAAAATGAATTGATGAAAATAGCAATTTGCGGGCGGCGATTGCTTTCAGAAGTATTGCTGAAAACATAGGAACCTGCAAAAAATACTAGCGATACGGCATACCACGGAAGTTCCTTTGAAATAAGCGGAGTTAAGGAACCAACGAAAATGAATATCGTACATAGAGCAGCAACTGCAACCGATATCCAGAACGATTCCATAATGCCGTCATGGTCAGGGCGACTGTTCAATTTATTTTGCGGTAAATACCAATAAAGCCCCTTATCTAGACCGAGAGTGGCTGTTCTGGCAATGGTAAGCAAAAGAGCTTGCATTGATACATAAATACCAAATTCAGCAGGGCCAAAAATGCGGGCTAGCAATATGGTCAGCAAAGGTCCGCAGACTTTGAGAATCGTTCCAACAACGCTTATTATGGCGCCTTTTTTCAAAAATTTACTATCAGTCTCTAAATTGTTCATACTGTTCTAAAAAGGTAGAAATTTATTTTTCAACAACGGTACCACGAATCTGCTTCAATGCTTTTATATTTAAAAAATCGGAAGGGCACTCAATTGCATAGAACATCTGTTCGACAAGCGTTTCTGTATTGAAATCGTACGAAGGCAAACGCAGCAAGTAACTCTCGGCCGAATTGTCAAAACCAAAAATCTGTTCAGAAAGCGGTATGGCTCCCGTATCTGCAATTTCTATCAAAGTATTTGCTACTTCATCGTTCACGCATACCCAAGGCAAAACTTTCGCTCTTTCGGGAAGACGGTTCACCAGTTCCAGCATCTTTTGACGAGTCAATTCGCGGGCATAAGATTCCACAGCGTACTTTTCGACCTTCTGCTTGGCAAGCTGCCTAAAATCCCAGGGGCTTGCCATTTCTGCATCTATTGCAGGAACTATGTTCAACCCAGCCTGTTCCAGCCCAAGCAAGCGATCCTTAGACCAGGAACTGCTATGGTAAGGGGAAAAATAGACGATCGATGTAACACCCCTACGCTGCAAGAATTTCCCCATTTCCACACCGGGCTGCCTGCCAAACGACGAATTGAAAAACAGCCAGTTCTCCTTTTTCAAAAAGGCCTTGGGCAATTCATTGCCTGGATGTTCCCACCATATTGAAACTGGATAGGACACTTTCGAAAACAGCTGCACCATGGGGAGCGGATTCATCACAAGAAGCGTAGAAACAACAGCGCCGACCGCATTGGGAAAATCAGTCAATCTGCATTCCCGGCCGTTACGATCCATAAGTACCTGACGTTCTTCACTGTAACCGAGCAAGATCAGCTTGTAACGCGAGCTGCCTGCACGGCGGTAGACACTGCGTAAAAAATCCATTTCACGCTCACTTTCAGCAGCAAAGCTCCCCCACGGGTTGCAACGAGTCACGAACAAAATTTCGGTAAGCTGCATTCGGGAACGCGGTTCCAGCTTTTTGACAAATGTATACTTGCGCCCCTCTTTCTGCAATACGCAAAGTCGGACCTGTTCAGCCAAAAACATTCGTAAAACTAAAGGGGAAACCTGGTAGCGGGCCTGTAGCTCCTTAAGCATGGGGAGTGGTGATTTCGGGCTCAGAAAACCCTTTTCAAAATCTTCGACAAAGAGCCTTGCCAAACGTTTTTCTGCAGTTTCGTGCGCCGCCGGAATCACAACCTTTTGGGGAGCGTACCCCCAAAAATTGCCTTTACCGTGCACGCAATGGATTTTCCCGTCATTTTCAAGCATTCTCAACGCCGCCTGCACCGTGGCCGACGACGCTTTAAAAGCATTCATCAACGCCCTGACAGAAGGCAGCTGATCTCCATCGGAATGGGCAGAATTCAATAAATTTTCAACAATACTCTTTCGCATACGCCGTAAAAATAAGCAAAACTGTACCAAAAGTACCACAAAATGCATTAAATAATGATAAATTACCTCAAAAAGAGGGCAAATGGCTTTTTAAACGCACATTTTCTCGTCCTTACGCTCCTTTTTTATTATCTTTGTGAGCACTTATGGTGAAATTTGCGCAAACGTCATGGTTTGAGTATTCTTGCGAACGCATTCTTGATTGGATGCGCGTTGCTCCACTTAGAATCCAGACCGAAGAAAAAGCAGTACTTAGTTTTTATTTTCCTGAAGGTTTTGGCAAGTCGGCTACAGTTCGTTACACACTCTGCAATGGCGCACACCGCCTGCAGTGGACCGGCGTGATCAGTTCCGCCAACGAAAAAGAAATTACTGTACGCCTGGCAGAAGGCCCGTTCCGCGGCTTCATCGCCAAGCATTCCTTCAAGATGGATGGCGCACTTACTGTTTGCGAAGATTATTTTGAATTCCAGGGCGAACCGGATGGCCTGCAGCAGGTTGTGGACAATGCTCAGGTCCGCTACGAAATGGAATCCCGCGCCAAGGCTTACGATATCGCCATGCGCTACGAAAAAGAAAAGCAGACAGGCGCGTTCGTCGCACTCCGCAATACAGCAGGCTAACAATGGCCTACAGTTCGCTGGAACAAGCGCTTCTTGACTTGGAACGCGCAGGAATGCTCCAGCGCATCAAGACTGAAGTTGACCCCTACCTGGAAATGGCAGCCATTGCCCGCGAGGCCTATTTAAACAATGGGCCTGCGTTGCTTTTTGAACACGTCAAGGGCTCCCCGTTCCGTGCAGCAGGCAACATCTTTGGTACAGAGGAAAGAGCAGCCTTTTTATTCCGAAAAACGCTCCCGGCAATGAAGACTGCCATCCGCGCGAAGGCTTCGCCCAAAGACATGGTCAAAAGCTTCAGGGAATGGCCTCGCCTACCGTTCATCGGCCTGCACGCCCTGCCGTTCAAGGCGTTTTCTGCACCGGTTCTACAAAACGAATGCACCCTTGCCGACTTGCCAATGCTGCATTCCTACCCCGGTGACGGCGGCGCCTTCTTAACGCTTCCGCAAGTCTGCACGCTGCCGCCAGATGCGCCGAACATAATGCGTTCCAACGTGGGCATGTACCGCATCCAGATTGCAGGCAGAAGCTACGCCGGCGACGAATGCGGCTTGCACTACCAGATCAACCGAGGCATTGCAAAGCACCACCAAAAAGCAATGGAACTTGGCAAGCCGCTCAAAGTGAGCGTGTTCCTGGGCGGCCCTCCGGCACATACGCTTGCAGCGGCGATGCCCATGCCAGACAACATTCCTGAAATGGTATTTTCAGGGGTTCTTGCCGGGCGCTCCTTCCGCTACAAAATGCACGATGGCTGGTGCGTTTCGGCCGATGCAGACTTCTGCATTCTCGGCGAAGTGCAGCCGGAACTAAAACCTGAAGGTCCGTTCGGAGACCATGTCGGCTACTACTCCGCAGAGCACCTGTTCCCCTACATGAAGGTGAAGCATGTATTCCACAAAAAGAACGCCATCTTCCCATTCACCGTTGTTGGTCGCCCTCCTTCGGAAGATACCGTCTTTGGCAACATGATCCATGAACTTGTGGGCCCGATGGTTCCAGTGTCTGTCGCCGGACTCCACGAAATGAACGCGGTCGATGCAGCCGGCGTACACCCGCTGCTGCTTGCCATTGGAAGCGAACGCTTTGTGCCTTACGGCCCGCGCGAACCGATGGAACTGCACAAGGTTGCAAACGCGCTACTCGGTTTTAACCAGGCTTCGCTTGCCAAATACCTTGTGATTGCCGCCCGCGAAGATTCCAGCGCACTTTCTGTGCGCGACGTTCAAGGCTTCTTTACGCATGTCTTGGAACGTCTGCACATTGAACGCGACCTGCATTTTCAAACATCAACGACAATCGACACGCTCGACTACTCGGGAACATCGCTCAACCATGGTTCCAAGGTAATCATCAGCGCCGCGGGCGAACCATGCCGAACGCTCGGTACAGACTTTGCAAGTGACGCTAGCACGCTCCATTTGCCGCAGGGCTTTAGCAAGCCACGTCAAGTTGCGCCAGGCATTCTCGCTATCGAAGCCACGCCAAACGCCAATGTCGATGAACTTTCAAAAGCTCTTGAAGCCTTCGAAAAACGAGACGCCTACCCGCTCATCACCATTGCCGACGATTCCGAATTTACGGCAAAGACATTTGACAACTGGCTCTGGGTAACATTTACGCGCTCCGCCCCGGCGCAAGACGTGCATGGCGTGCGCGAACGCATTGTAGACAAGCATTGGACGGCCGAAGCACCCCTCATCATCGATGCGCGCATGAAGCCGGGCTACCAACTCCCGCTAGAAATGCCAGATGCGGTAATGGCAAGAGCAAAAAACATTCTCGCAGAGAACTGCAGGCAATGCTAAAGTTCGCGCTTCTACTTTTGGTTGTATTCGTTTCCTCTTTATCTGCAACGGAAACTTGCGGAACAGTGAGGATGATGAACTATATGCAGCAAAGCAAAGAAGGCAAAACACTTGCAAAAAACTCAAAGCTGCTAATGTGCCCGGCGGAAGCTTATTTCGACTCGGTTTTCACGAAAACGACAGCTCATTTTGCGATCTTCTACACAACAGAGGGAATTCATGCCACAACGCAGGCCTTTGTAGATTCCGTTGCAAAATCCATGGAAGAGGCCTACGCACTATTCACTAAAGAAAACAAAACTCTTGCACCTAAAGGTTTCCTGACAACATACCATTTTAAAAAGCCAGTTCCAAACAATTTGTATCCCGTTGAAATTGCAGACATCGGTTCTGTTCGCGATGTAGAAAGCATTGGCGGATTTCACGGTTGCTTCGGCTTAACGCTACCTAGCCCCAGGTACAGCGAATATTCTGAAATCCTTATTGAAAATGATTTTCAATACTCCGCAACAGGAGCATCGATAGGCGTGCAAAAAAAGGATTCCATTGAATGCCGTTACTACAAACCAGATGCAGCCATGATAAACAAAACCTACGGCTATTCGTATGCACAAAACTTTGGAGCAGCAATCCGCATAACAGCCTTCCATGAATTGTACCATGCAGTAGAATGCAGATACCTAGACATCAATGCTTATCCAACATTATGGGTTGAAGCCGCAAGCATAGCCATGGAAGAAATCGGAGCACCCGATGTCGATGATTATTTTTCACATCTTGATGATTTTTTCAACATGAATTGGAGCAGCATAGAAATGATTAGCGACCATTATTCTATTGCCCCTCTATTGATTTCAATGTACAATTCCGTCGACAAGACTTTCGACACTAAAATCTGGGAAAGCTATTCAAAAAAGCCGACTGAACCATTCAAGACTCATTTCATTGCTGCCACAAACGCATTCCACAAAAATGCAGATTCACTTTTTCACAATTTTGCAGAACGCATTTATTTTTCAGGCAAGCGTTTCGACCAAATAAAAGACAACAAGAACATAAAACCTCTAAACGGTGATCAAAATTTGTGGCCTACCATATCATCATTCAAAAACTCCATTCCGCCAGAAAATCATTTTTATTTTTCCTATCAGGTAACAAAGGAATACCCTCTAAACGTTCCTGGCACAATATCTTACATCTTAAGAAAAAATGATAGCGTGGAAACCATCAAAATAAACTCCCAGGCAGAATACAGCAGGCATTATCTAAAAATTTTCGAAGCTGACTCAAGCATTCTCGTGTATAGCAATCTCGACACAAAAAAATTCACCAACGACTCTTCGCATGTGTCCAAATTTTTCGCCTACCCAAATCCCTGGAAGGGCAATACACCGCTCTGTTTTACAGGGCTGCCAGATACCCAATCGATTATTGAAATTAGGACTCGCCGCGGATCCCTTATAAACAATTTTGAATACAGCGCTACAGAATTCTGCATTGCTGAAAATGAGGTGAAAAATCTTTTTGCCCCGGGACTGTATTTCTATAGAGCCGGAAGGTCCGGGAAAACAGACAAGCTAATCATACTCTACTGATTCGCAAATTTTATTTTTCTAACTTTGTCTGCAAATGAACAAGAATCCTTTTGAACTAATCAAGACTTCCTCCAAGTCTAAAGCCAGACTCGGAAAGATTACGACTGCGCATGGTGAAATCACCACTCCAATTTTTATGCCAGTCGGCACAGCTGCTACCGTCAAGGGAATTTCTTCCCGAGACCTTCACGAAATGGAAGCCGAAATCATTTTGGCAAACACCTACCACTTGTACTTGCGCCCGGGTACAGACCTTGTGGCAAAGGCTGGCGGTGTGCAAAAGTTCATGGGCTGGCATGGTCCTATGCTCACAGACAGTGGTGGTTTCCAAGTCTGGAGTCTTAAGCAATTCCGCAAGATTACAGAGGAAGGCGTTCACTTTCAGAGCCATATCGACGGTTCCAGGCATTTCTTTTCGCCAGCGAGCGTCATGGAAGCGCAGCGCAAAATCGGCGCCGACATTATCATGGCATTCGATGAATGCACTCCGTACCCAAGCACTGTCCCAGAAGCAAACAAGTCCCTGGAACTCACGCTCAAGTGGACTCGCGAAGCAAAGGCATGGCTCGAAGAGAACCCGCCTATTCACGGCTACCCGCAATATTTCTTTGGCATTGTGCAGGGCGGCATGCACAAGGAGCTCCGCCTAAAGGCTATTGAAGCGCTCAAGGAAATTGGCCCAGATGGCTATGCCATGGGCGGCCTTTCTGTTGGCGAACCTGCAGAGACCATGTACGAAATCACGGACTTCTGCACAGACCATTTGCCAGAAGATCGCGCCCGCTACGTGATGGGCGTTGGCACACCGTGGAACCTTCTTGAAATGGTGCTCCGCGGCGTAGACATGTGCGACTGCGTGATGCCTACAAGGAACGCCCGCAACGGCATGGTGTTTACAAGCAAAGGCGTGCTCCGCTACAAGGCAGGCCGCTTTGCACAAGATACAGACGAACCGCTCGACCCGAATTGCGACTGCTATTGCTGCCGCAACTACAGCCGAGCCTACCTCCGTCACTTGTTCAATGCAAAGGAAATGCTCGGCATGACGCTCGCCACAATTCACAACCTGCACTTCTACGTTCATCTGATGCAAGAAGTCAAGCGCCGCATCGCCGACGACACTTTTGAAGACTGGGCAAAGGAACAGATTGAAATTTTGCAACGGGATTTATAGTAGGGGCTAGAATCTAGTGGCTAGGATCTAGAAAAATGTACAACTAGTCCCTAAATCCTAAATCCTAACTACTGAAATCAACATTTATAAATTTTATACAAACACTAACGAGGATAACATGGCTAAAGAATTGAAGCTTAAATTCGTTGACCCGCAGCCGATGCGCTACGGCGAAAACTCCCACCAATCCGCAGTATTCTACCGCGACCCAACCTGCACCGAAGCTAGCCTTGCAACAGCAAAGCAGCTCCACGGTAAGGAACTCTCTTACAACAACATCGTTGACGCTGACGCAGCTCTCGAAATGGCTCGTGAATTTGCAGGCGAAAACGCAGTTGTTATCGTAAAGCACATGAACCCATGTGGCCTTGCTACCGGTAAGACTCTCCGCACAGCCATGGAAGCTGCATGGGAAGGTGACCCGGTGTCCGCTTTCGGTTCCGTTATCGCTGTAACCAAGAAGGTTGACCTGAAGACTGCAGAATTCCTGAAGGGCAAGTTCGTTGAAATTCTCCTCGCACCAGCATTCGATGCTGACGCTCTTGAATTCCTCAAGAACAAGTCCAAGGACATCCGTCTCTTGGAAGTTGGCGAAATCAAGAAGGCCACCAAGATGAAGGTCTACAAGCACGTGATCGGCGGTATGCTCGTTCAGGACCGCGACGTTGACGTTTACGAAAAGTTCGAATGCGTCACCAAGAAGAAGTTTGCAAAGAACAAGGAAGCACTCGCCCGCTTCACCTGGATCGTCACCAAGCACACCAAGTCTAACGCAATCGTCATGGGTTACGAATACGCTCGTGGCTACTTCCAGGTTATCGGTCTTGGCCCTGGCCAGCCGAACCGCATTGACTCCAACCTCCGTCTCTGCCAGCCGCGCGTCCGTGACAACGTTGCTCGCATGAAGGCTGCCCAGAAGTTCTTCAACGAAAAAGGCAAGTGCATCGACAAGGCTGGTCTCAAGGCTTTGGAACAGAAGGTGTTCAGCGAAGTCGTCATGGGTTCCGACGCATTCTTCCCGTTCCCGGATAACGTAGAAGCCGCAGCAAAGGCCGGTGTCCAGTACATCGTGCAGCCGGGTGGCTCCAAGAAGGACGACCTTTCCATTGAAGCTTGCAACAAGCTTGGCGTTGCAATGGTCTTCACAGGCATGCGTCACTTCCGCCACTAATTGATAGGTAAAATAAAGGAATGTCACCTTAGCACAATATGCTGGGTGACATTCCAATTCTTGAATTATACTGTTTTTATTAGACGATTTCGCTGCAAATGGAAAAAACTTTAGCATCAAGCCAAAAAGCCTACAATACGGTTCTTCAGTTTTTGAAAGACTCCCGTAACTGCCCGACCGCAAGCGGCCAATCCAGCATTTGGAATAAATTTGTCGAAAATGTTCATGACATTTCCATGGACAAAACATTCGCACATTCTCTTGAAATTTGGGCTATGGAAAACTTGATGACTCACCATCCAGAAACAGTGCGAGTTCGCGAGCTCCACGAAATGGAAGCAAGCATCATTCCGCAATCTGTACATGGCAGAATTCTCGATGCTCTCCGCCAGGGCATGATCAGCATTACGCAGAGCGAACACGTAATTGACGAGCTCATGGAAAACGACCCCGTAGCACTCGAAGATGGCGAAACCGTAGATGAAGTTTTAACAAGAGTCTGGAAACGCAATGCAAGCAAGTACCAGGACATGCATTTGAACTAGAATTAAGGGAATTAGTTTCTAGTTATTAGTCTCTAGTTATTAGTTGTTTGTCATTTGTTACTTGCTTCCGTCTTCCTTCTCTCCTCTCTTGCAACTTGTCATCACGAGCCGTAGGCGTGGTGATTCAGAACATTGCCCTAGATGGCCGCGCTTCGCTCGCCATGACACGGTAAGTTGCAATCTTCTTCCGTCTTCCTTCTGTCTTCTGTCTTCTGTTCTCTGTCCTCTGTCTTCTGTTCTCTTATTTCTATATTCTGATATATGAAAGTTCGTGTAATTGGCGGTGGCCTCTCTGGTTGCGAAGCAGCATTACAGCTTGCTTCCTTTGGTTTTGAAGTTGACCTTTATGAAATGCGCCCAGTTCGCCCAACTCCGGCTCACAAGGGCGAGCGTCTTGCTGAGCTTATATGCTCCAACAGCTTTAAGGGCATGGCAAACACGACTGCCCACGGACTTTTGAAAAATGAACTTCGCATGCTCGGCAGCTTCTTGATGCAGGCAGCCGAAGAAGCCGCAGTCCCAGCAGGAGAATCCCTCACGGTAAACCGCGAAGTGTTTAGCGATGCCGTAGAAAAACGCATTGCAGCATGCAAGAACATCACGCTGCACCGCGAAGAAATTTTAACTCTTGAAAGTGACATTCCAACTCTCGTTGCAGCGGGCCCTCTTGCAAGCGACGCTCTTGCTGACAACATCTTCAAGCACCTTGGCGAAAAGCGTCTCCACTTTTTTGACGCCATCGCTCCTGTCGTAGAAACAGATTCCATTGACTTTGACCACGCATTCTACATGAACCGTTGGGAAAAGGGCGACACAGCAGACTTTATCAACTGCCCGCTCGACAAGGAAACCTACGACGAATTCGTGCGCAAGCTTCGCGAAGCAGAATCCATCGAGCCTCGCCCGTACGAAAAGAACGAACTTTTCGAAGGCTGCCTACCAGTCGAAGAAATGGCCCGTCGCGGTACAGAAACGCTACGCTTTGGCCCGATGCGCCCGGTAGGCCTCGGCCTTGGCAACAACGGTAAAAAGTGGTACGCCGTAATCCAGCTTCGCGCAGAGAACAAAGAAAAGACACTCTTCAACATGGTCGGTTTCCAGACACGTCTCAAATGGGGAACGCAAAAGGAAATCTTCATGATGGTTCCAGCACTCAAGAACGCACGCTTTGCGCGCCTTGGCTGCATGCATCGCAACACCTTTATTGAATCGCCCAAGCTCCTCACAGAAACTCTTCGTTTGCGTACTGAAATCCAAGAAAAGGAAGGACTCCCGCCAATTTGGTTCGCTGGCCAAATTACAGGCGCAGAAGGCTACACAGAGGCCGTTGCCACAGGCTGGTACGCCGCCTGGAACATGGCGAATGAACTTTTGCATGGCAAGGAAAATCCACTACCTGAAGATTCCTGCATAGCCTCGCTACTGCGCCGTCTAGTTCAGGAAAACGAAGATTTCCAGCCAATGAACTTCAACTTCGGCCTGCTCCCCCACCGCATGGATATGAAGAAAAAGAACAAGAAGGAAATTCTTGGGAACCAGGCTATTGAAGCCGTGCAAAAATGGATTGCAGAGGTGGAACGCCCGCAATTCAAGTCTGCCGCAGAAGCCTAATCTAGCCTAGCGCATTGCGACATGCAATGTTCCTCAAGGTATAAAACAGCAAACGCCCGCGTTACCGCGGGCGTTTACATTTGCAAACTAAGCTGAAGAATTACTTCTTACCCTTCTTGCCTTTTTTGCCCTTCTTAGCCTTTGCAGGAGCCTTTTCTACGACTTCTTCCTCAACGGCTTCTTCTTCATCAATTTCTTCTTCATCTGCGCCGGCATAGCCAAGCAATGCCTTCACAGAAACACCAGTCAAGCCTACGAGTGTCTTGACATCGGTCTTCTTGTCAGTTTCGACCTTGTCGAAGCTAGATACAATGTAGAAGTCAGAAGTTGCAGAGAACTTGCGGGTCTTTGTCGCAATGCTCATCTGGCCCTTGATGCTCGGGAAGTACTTGGCTTCAAGGTCTGCCTGCTGCTTTGCATTCTTGGCATTCTGCATAACATCGGTAGCAAGGCCCCAAATAAGGCGGTTCTGGTCTACAGCAGAGTTCACATAGCCAAGAATCTTGCTAGAAGCCTTGTAGCTCTTGCTTGTTGTTTCATTATACTTTTCTTCTGCCTGGCCCATATAGCTGCCCTTCTGCATCAAAAGCATGATTGCAAAAAGAACAACGAGAACAGATGCTGCGATTGAAATAACTTTCGGGTTCATTCTAAAATCTCCTTAATCCAAAGTGAACGGGGCCGGAGCCGGAACGGTGAACTTGGAGTTTGCATCGTAGTCTGTCAAAGCCTTGTAATCCATGGACTTGAGCTTGCCACCAGCAAATGTGAAGGTAATTGCGCAATCCTTACCGCAGGCAACAGTCTTTACGCCAGCTTCATCCTTTGCAAGAATGGAGCCTTCAGCAAGACCGAGTTCGCTGAACTTGCTCTGGGCTTCAACAGGAATGCCTGCTGCAGTGTAAATGAAGGAAAGCTGACGTTCACGAGCTTCCTTGTCGTCAACGATAGCCTTTACACGGGCATCGAAAGCCTTTTCGGACTTGTCCTTGGAATTGATAGTCTCATAGACAAGGCGCCATACCTGGCCGAACTGATCGACAGACGTCCACTGTTCGTGGAGAGCCTTGTTGGAAAGTTCAAGGTAAGTACCGCTCTGGTCCTTGTACAAACGCTTTGCGGTTTCGTTGTACTGGCCCTTCAACACAAACATCAATACTGCGAGGGCGATAATGAGAACAATATCGACCACGAGCAAAATTTTGAATTTTTTCATTTTATCTGGATTCATATATCCTCTAGTTTGATTTATAGTTCTAATTTAATTTCTTATGAGCAAAAAGGCAAATAAAGTTTTTAAATTAGGGCCCATGGAAGCCGAAAAAAGCCTATCTTCAATTATTTTTAACAATCTCAAGGAACTCATCACAGCAAAAAACGCAGCCCATGAGTCCATGTTCAAATTTCATTGGAAAAAAATGTGGCCATTCTGCCTGCTCTGGCCGCAGGTAGATTTCATTCGCATTGAACGTTTCATGGCAACGCTCACGGAACAATGCGAAGACCAGAAGAAGTTCATAAACGGCAACATAAACAAGGCGACCAAGGAAGAAATTGAATTTTTGAAGGCAGTTCCAGCATACCTCGATGCCCTCACCGACTCCTGCAAAAAGCTTGCGGTTGTTGCACGCTACCGCCAGGATCTGCTCGAAAAAAAAGAAAAGAAGGACGTCTTCAAATTCAATGACATGCTGAAAGCCTACGAAGACTCCCAAAAGGCCCTAGTCACTGCAGGCGCCTTCGTCCAGGTCGCCTGGGGCACACTAAAAACAGCCCAGGCATAAAAAGCCCAACGAGCGCAAGGGCTAACGAGCAAGCTCCAAAAAAAAATGCTTAAAATTTAAATATCGCAACTATTAACCAAAAACGCCATTCAATCCTTTTCCACAGCCCCTTGCTCTCCCCCATAAGCTGCGTCGCATTATTATCGTGAATGCGATATTCAATCAACGGCGTTTCCACATAGCCCGTAGAATAGATTTTATCGGCAACAATCCCAAGCCATTGATCGTGCATGGGCAAGTGCGGCGGAAACGGCAATGCCGAAGATAAAACTTCACTCCTAAAAGCCATGCAGCAACCGGTATAAGTATTGCGCACCCAGTTTGCAAACGCACCCTTGCAATGCGGGCGCAAAGAAGAAAGAGTACAGGCGCGCTTGCCATTCTTTAGAACATAGGCATCATGCATCACAAGAGCGTCGCGCTTCAAAGCTTCACAAACAGACTCCACCTTTCCTGGCAACCAAATGTCGTCCTGGTCTGCCAAAAAAATCGTATCGCCACTTGCATTTTTCAGCGCACGTTCCAAATTGTACACAGGGCCAAGGCGATTTTTCCCCTTCAAAATTTTGATGCGCGGATCACCAAAATCCTGGAGAATAGTGAGCGTATCGTCCGTAGAACCATCGTCAGAAACAACGAGTTCATCGTCTGCATTCAGCTGCGGCAAAATGCTCTCGACCTGGGCCTTAATAAAACGGGCTCCATTGTAAGTTGGCATGCAGACAGAAATCATATGCGTTAGTTCAAATATGGGAAAGATTGTTTAACGGTGAGGAATGAAAAACTTTAGTGTTCTGAGCCAAAAGTAGGTTGTGCAGGAAGCAAGTCTAGGCAGTCGTTTTAAAGCTTCCCTTTTGCTGCAGTTCACTAGGGCCGAAAAATGCCTAGCCTTCCAAAGTTTCTTAGCCTTTTCATATAGCGCATGCTCTCTATAAAGTTCAACAGTATCGAGCATATTCCCGTACAAAAAATCGACATTTTCCACGGTATTTGCAGCAGACATATTATTGCCATGAATACGGTAATGGCAGCAGTCTGTTGCCACAACGGGGAGCGGCGAGCATTTGTGCAAAAGTTTCAGCATCATCGGGAAATCTTCCTGCCCAATGGTTGCATCAAAGCCCCCCATCTGCTTAAAGTCTTGCAGCTTGAGCATTTCGGAGCAGCCGTGCAATTCACGTTCCCCCAAAAAGAACTGTTCAAAAGTCACTTGCGGAATGGAGCGCAAATAGCGCGCATCAAAATTCGGTTCAACGTTCCCGTTTGCATCCATCGCCCTAATTTGACCGAAGCATGCAATTGCCTGCGGATTGCTTTCCAAATACGAACTCTGTTCCGCCAAACGACCGGCCGGCATAATGTCATCGGAAGCGAAGGTGCAAAAATACTTGCCACTTGCAAGGGAAAGCAATTCGTTCAACGTTGCTACAACGCCCCTATTTTCACGATGAACATATTTGAAACCAAGTTCATTCGAAAGTCGTTTCAAAATTTGCGGAGACTTGTCTTTACTTCCATCGTCAATCACAATCAGTTCAAAATCCACGCCCGTTTGCGACATGATCGAACGAACAGCTTCTTCCACGAAGCGTTCATGATTGTAACTAGCTAAAAGAACAGAAACAAGAGGCATCAATCATTCCATTTAATAGTATTGACAAGCACCAGCGTAGTCACAAAATATAAGCAATTTTCTACTGCATAAGCAACAGATGGAGCAAGCAATCCTATTGAATTTATCAAGACAAACGAACAAACCACAAAGAAAATCTGGAAGAACGTTTCGGCAACAAGGAACTTCGCCATTTCTTGGCGAGCTATCAAAACGAGCGCACAGCACCAGCCGCCAGCCCTAAAGAAATCGCCAACGAGCTGCCACAGCATCATGCGTTCTGCACTGGCAAAAGCATCGGAAAGGAATATGGTTACGATGTAACCACGAAGAGCAATGCATAGAGCAACGCAAACAGCAGTAAGTCCCATGATTTTTACGAGCAACGGGTAAAAATTCCTGTTGAAATTTTTTTTGCCTAGATTTGCAGATACTTTGGGCAAAAGAACAACACCGAGCGCAGAAGAAACAGCCACACTAAAGAAATCGGAAATGCGGTACACGCCCTGCCAAAGGCCCGCTGCAGTCCAATTGTAATGACTAGCCATAAGGGAACGCACAAGCGTAAGAGCAAGCGGAGTAAGCAGCATCGGCATAAGGCCCATGGCGGCAAACTTGAGCCAAGGCTTACGCTGTTCAAACTTGTATGCGGCAGCATTCTTCAATTCAGAAATTCTAAAGCCCGCGCCACGAGCTACCGGGAGAGCAATCGCCACAGAAAGAATGGATTGTGTTGCAATTACAGAAAGAAGGGAAAGCGTTTGTGTATAAAGTAAAATTATAACCCAGGCAGTTTGCGTAATGCTTGCACCAAGCGAAATGATAGCCCAACGCCTGTAGCGTCCAAGACCGTTCATTACGGAAGAGCATGCAAGGGTCAGATTCGAGGCTGCAATACCAGGCAATGCAAACAAAATGGCAGCCTGAGCAAGTCGCTCCGGAATTCCGGGGAAGAGCGTTTCTAGCGGAGCAATGAACATGAACACCACGGCAAATACACTCGTGAACACCATCGCAAAAACAGAGAGTCTAAAACCGGCACGCCAAATGCCTACAAGCTGTTCGCGATTGTCCTTATGCTTTGCAGTCAAACTCACCCAGCCATTCTGCAAAGCTAGCGACGAAGTGCCCTGGCCAATAGCCATCAAATTCTGGAACTGCCCCACAATGGCAAACGACGTTGGACCGAGCAGCACGGCAAGAGCCTTGTTCACAAGGAACGAGCATAGCGTACGAACAACAGTCACGCCGGCAGAGCCAAAAAGTAATTTCCAAAAGTTTTGCATAGAATTTACAGACTAGAAATTAGGAAAATGAGTTTACCGCAGTGATGACCTGGTTGATTTCTTCTTCGGTCATGAATGGATGAAGCGGCAAGCTGAGTTCCTGAGTAGCTAGCATCTCTGCTACCGGGAACGAACATTGCATACCCTTGAAAGCTCCTTGCAAGTGCGGAGGAATCGGGTAATGGATATTCGTTTCAATACCGTTTGCAAGCAGATGTTCTTTTAGCCTATCGCGTTCTGCGCAGTGCACTGCAAAAATATGCCACACATGCTCCGTCGCCTTGGCACAATCAAGATGCGGCAAGCGAACAAGCGGATTTTTGATTTCTGCCAAATAGCGAGCTGCAAGTTTTTGCCTTGCCGCATTTTGTGCTTGCAACGCCGGGAGCTTTTCTGCAAGGATAGCTGCCTGCACTTCATCTAGCCTCGAATTTTCGCCAGCAAGTTCGTGCACATATTTTTGCGCAGAACCATAATTTGCAAGTTTGCGTACCGTAACTGCAAGAGCTTCATCGTTTGTAACGACAGCTCCCCCGTCGCCGAGCGCGCCGAGATTCTTGCCTGGATAAAAGCTAAAGCCAGCGGCATCGCCCAAAGCACCAGCGCGGCGAGCGCTTCCATCTACACATGCTCCGTGAGCCTGCGCAGCATCTTCGATCAGCAACAAATTCCTTTCTTTGGCAAGGGCTGCAAGCGGCCCCATTTCGCAAAGTCTGCCATACAAATGCACCGCAATGATAGCCTTAACCTTGTTGTTCAAAACTGCTTTCACAGAATCTGCCGTGATGAGCGATGTTTCCTCGCAAGGTTCTGCAGGCAAAATGTTCAAGCCAGCAGCCTTCACGGCAAGCCATGTCGCGATAAAGGTATTGCTTGGCACAACAACATAGTCGCCCGGCTGCAAGCGGCCTAGTTCAATATAGCCCTTCAAAATCAAGGAAAGCGCTTCCAGGCCGTTACCTACGCCTACGCAATTCGAAGCACCGCAAAAAGCAGCAAACTGATTTTCAAAATTAGCCACCTCGCCACCGCGAATAAACCAGCCCGATTTCAGCACGCGGGCAAAAGCATTCGACAACGCATCGCCATACGAAGCGTTCACTCGTTCAAAAGGATAATACGGAACTTTATTCATTTGGTGTTAAAGTAGAAAAGTTGCCCGTGAAAATTGTAGCTATATTTAGGGTATGTACGATATTCTGCAATATACGCCGGACCAAGACAGACGTTTCGACCGCTTTGTAAATGAAGAATCCGTAAACGGTACTTTTTTACAGAGCAGGCGTTTTTTGGGCTACCATCCGGAAGGCCGTTTTCAAGACGCCTCATTCGCCTTGCACAAGAGCGGAATCATTGCAGCGTACTTTCCTGGCAATGTAAAAGACAACGAATTCATTTCGCACCAAGGCTCCACTTTTGGCGGACCAGTATTTTCCAGGGCATTCTACAACGGATCCCGCGTGCTCGAAGTACTCAAGGAAGCCGACGAATACTTCGCCCAGAACTATAAAAAAGTTCGATTGAAATTGACACCTGCAATATTTAGCCAGGAACCGCCAGACCTGATAGAATATGCACTAGAGCATCTGGGCTATGCACGCCACACGGAGCTCAGCAGCTACACCCCACTTTCGGCACAAGAAAACCCTTTGTATCTGTGCGATGCTAAACACAGGCACCAGTTTCAGGCTGCAGAAGATTTTGAAATTGAATACAGGGACCTAGCAAACGACGAAGAACTTGCAACATTCTATAAGTTCCTGGAAATTTCAAAGGCCAAGCACAACACAGTGCCGGTACATTCCTTTGAAGAATTGAAACTTTTGCGTGAAAAAAAGATCAAGAAAAATCTTCGTTTTAGAAGCATCTGGTGGAACGGTCGCTACATAGCCGGCATGATGCAGTTCCTGTTCCCGCAGGCAAAGGCAATCCACGACCAATACATTTCGCCAGACGAAAGCTTCACAGACTTCCACCACACTACGCAATTGCACATTCTTGCAATGCGCGAAGCCGCCAAGGAAGGTTTCACAAAGTTCTCCTGGGGCATTTCTACAGAAGACGCAGGCAACATTTTAAACGAAAATCTGTTCCGATTCAAGGAATCCTTTGGAGCAAAGCCAAGCGTCAACGTGACTTACACAAAACAGTTTTAAGCAACGCTTATGCAAGCAAAATGCCTCGGCAAAGCCGAGGCATTTTATGTTCCCTAAACTAGGACGAAATCCAAATTAGAGAGCTGCGATGATTGCGTCACCCATACCGGTTGTGCCGACCTTGGTGCAGCCTTCGGTATAGATATCGCCAGTGCGGTAGCCCTGGGCAATAACCTTTTCGCAGGCAGCTTCGATAGCGCGGGCAGCTTCTTCTTCCTTGAAGGTGTAGCGAAGCATGAGTGCTGTAGAAAGAACCTGTGCAAGCGGGTTTGCAATGCCCTTGCCTGCAATGTCCGGAGCGGAGCCACCAGCAGGTTCGTAAAGGCCGAAGGAACCTTCTGCAATAGATGCGGACGGGAGAAGGCCCATGGAACCAGTGAGCATAGCGCATTCGTCGGTCAAGATGTCGCCGAAGAGGTTCGGGCAGAGCATCACGTCGAATTCGCGCGGGCGCTTGAGGAGCTGCATAGCAGCATTGTCAACATAGAGGTGTTCGAGTTCGATTTCCGGATAGTCCTTGGCAACTTCCTTAACGACTTCGCGCCAAAGAACGGAAGTGGTAAGAACGTTAGCCTTATCAATGGAAGCAACCTTCTTGTTACGGAGCATGGCGGCATCGAATGCAAAGCGAGCGATGCGTTCCACTTCGTAGCGGCTGTACTTCATGGTATCGAAACCGATTTCTTCCTTGGAGCCAGGAACGCCTTCGCGGCCCTTCGGCTGGCCAAAATAGACGTCGCCAGTAAGTTCGCGAACGGTCAAAATGTTGAAGCCGTCACCGACGATATCGGAGCGGAGCGGGCAAGCTGCAGCGAGCTGCTTATAAACGCGAGCCGGGCGGAGGTTGCAGAAAAGCTTGAAGTGCTTGCGGAGCGGGAGGAGAGCACCGCGTTCCGGCTGGAGGTGCGGCGGCAAGTGTTCCCACTTCGGGCCGCCAACAGAACCGAACAAAATGCAGTCAGAAGCTTCACCAAGCTTGAGTGTGCTTTCTGGGAGCGGGGAACCGGATTCGTCGTAAGCAGCGCCACCGACGTTTGCCCATTCCTTTTCAATGCTAAAGCCGAACTTGTCAGAAACAACGTCCAACACGCGAACAGCTTCTTTCATGACTTCTGGGCCAATGCCATCGCCCGGAAGCACTGCAACTTTGTAATTCTTGCTCATTATCAATCCTTTGTTATGAACATTAAAATTTTTAGCAAATCAAATTTAAAAAAAATCTTGCTTCTTGCTTTTGTTACTAGCCTCTAGCCTTACTTCAAATTGACTTTCTTGACAAGCAGTACAGAACCGTTGTTAGAAAGCAACTTTGCAAAGTAAGAACCGGCAGACATTTCCTTGAGGGAAACAGTCGAGCCATGCACAGGCATAATGCCAACCATGCGGCCCATAACATCAAGCATCATCACGCGCGAACCAGCCGGAGCAGAAACCTGCAGGCTGCGGCCCTGCAGCTCAATGGATGCGTTAACCGGAGCTGCAACGTTATGGATAGCATCAATGAACTTTGTGCCTTCCGGAGCGCCTACGATCAAGCCGCGACCAACGGTACTCATGTACACAACGCCAAACGTGTTCATGTCGCCCTGAACAAATGCGCCGTTACCCGGACCGCCGAACTGGTGCATGTCATCATTTACGCGTTCAAAAGTTTTGCACTTGTCGGTACTGCGATAGATGCCGATCGGCTGGCCTTCCTTGGCGTTACCCCAAATGAAAATCGTTTCATAACCGGCACCTTCCTTGGCCTTGCCAATGCCAACGGCAATCGCCGCATTTGCGCCTTCGCAGTTGTTCCAGGTAGCACCGCCATCTTCGGTGTATGCAAGGCCGTTTTCACTATAACCCTTGCTGAGCCAAACCTGGGACTGGTCCATCGGGACCCACAGGTGGCCTTCCTTGCCAGGAACCGTGCGAATAAGGCCGCCACCGTTGTAATAAACGCCAGCACCTTCATTCTGCAGGCGGGCAGCTGCGGCAGCAAACGTTTCGCCTGCATCCGTAGACTTGTAGAGCGTGCCCATGGAATTCATTACATAGAATGTCTTCGGGTCCACCGGGTCTGCAACAATGCGAGCATAGTTCGTCTGTTCACCGGTCTTGGTTTCGGTCCACTTGGCTCCATTATCGGTAGAACGATAGACTGTTGCACTCTGGTCAGGGCGATGCAAAATCACCTTGCCATCTGCAGAGAGAACAACCAAGCCCTTGGCACCTTTCAATACAGTCTTCAAGGAATCCCAAGTTTTGCCCTGGTCATCGGAACGATACATCACATAATGGTTGATGGATTCGTACTGCAAGTATTCCGTCACAACGCCAGTGCGAACCAGAGAACCGCTAAGCGGAGCATAGCCCATGCTTTCCGTTGTCCCGATAATCGGCTTATGGCGCTGAACAGGCTTCATCACATTGCTATAGACGCCGCCATCGTAGTCACCGATTGCAGTTACGAGCGGGCCGCCAGGAATGCTTACTATGTCAAGCGGAACTGTTTCTTCAATGCCCTTGCTCTGGAACTTCCAGACAGGAACCTTCGCAGTGATATCGTCAGTCTGGAAAACACCGTTACCACTAGTAACCCACATCTTCTTGGAATCGAACGGGTCAAATTCCAAGGAACCTGCCCAGTGGATGGCATTACCCGGAATCCAGTCAGTTCCATTGGCGTCGATATTTGGAATGTCGTCGTAATGCTGACCATGAGCCCATGTCTTGCCGCCATCGGTCGTCACATAGATGCGGTCGCCGTAGTTGTCTTTTTCGTCTACAGTGACATGACGGCCGGTGTACTTGCCAAGGGTAGAAACAACGATATGGTTCTTGTCCTTGGGGTCAATGGCGATGCCGCCGTAGGAGCTGGCATCCATTTCGCCGCCATCGCTCGGAGTGATGTCAGTCCAGGTGCCGCCCTTGATGTTATACTTGTAAACAGCTCCCCTGGTAATGGAGTGCGGACCGGGGCCATCGGCGTATGTAATGTACATATCGCCATCTACAATTTTTGCGCGATGCGGCATCAAGCCAGTCGGGCCACCCTTGATGGCACTCCAGGTTTTGCCACCGTCCTTACTTACCTGCAAGTTGTCAGTCGTTTCTGAAATGCCAATGTAGATCGTAGCCGTGCTGCCGTCAGAAAGCTTACCTTGCGCTTCGTCAAACATCACAAAGCTAATGCCGTTCACATTGGTAAGCGAATTGCCTTCTGCATTGGAAAGAGCTACCTTGTAAAGGCTTTCCCAGCTCTTGCCGTAATCGGAACTCTTGTAAAGGCCCTTGGTTCGGCTACCGCAAAGAATGATGTTTGTCTTGTTCGGGTCTACGGCAATTTTTTCGCCGGTCTGGCGACCCATGCCGTTACCGTGGGCAAGCATTTCTACATAGGTAGTATCCCATGTTTCACCGAAGTCTTCGGAACGGAAAAATGCCGTGCGTCCCTGGCTAAAGTAGCCAGTACCTCCAAGCACATAGATGCGCTTCGGGTCTTTCGGGTCAATCGCAAAAGCTTCAGTACCATAGAGGCCCTTGTCGTTTTCATTGATCCAATCCATGAGCGGCACCCATTTTTCTGCACCCGCAGCCCAACGATAAATGCCGCCCACATCGGTACGCGCATAAATAAGATCTTTTTGACCAGGATGAGGCAAAACGGCACTCACGAAGCCACCGCCGTCAAAACGAACATTGCCCCAGTCATACTTTTCAGCATAGCTCGATGCAGCAAGCATCGCCAATCCAAACACAAACAACTTTTTCATATTTACTCCAAATGAAACAGAGCTTAGAAATCCTATTCACCCACGTTGACTTCGTCGGTGTTCAGCACGCGGATTTCGATGCGACGATTCTGCTTGCGGCCAGCTTCCGTATCGTTGTCAGCCTTTGGGCGACTCGGGCCGTAACCGACTGCGGTCACGCGTTCCGGAGCAATGCCCTTCTGAATCATGTAGGCACGCACGCTGTTTGCACGGTCTTCAGAAAGCTTTTGGTTCAACTCTTCGGAGCCTTCCGAACTGGTGTGGCCTTCCACTTCAATTTTAGCCTTCATGTTGCGCTTCAAGCCAGCAATAGAAGCGTCGAGCGTCTTTAGGGAACTTGGCACAAGTTCTGCACTGCCGGCCTTGAAAGTAACACCGGTAAGTTCTGCACGAGTATCGTCAAATGCGACATTCACGGTGCCGGAGCTTGCCTTCAACGAAACAAACGGCGTTTCACCGCATTCAAACGGACCAGTCAAGCTTTCGCACATGATCAGGTAGGAATCGGAACGCGGAATATGGAACGTGGCTTCGCCATAATCATCCGTCTTCACGTTGATCTTGTTTTTCGGGTTCTTCACGCCCACGAGGGTGAGCTTCTTGTTGCGCTGGGCAACATCGTCAAAATTCGTATAGACAATGGTCAAAACAGCATGGGTTTTGTTTGGCTGCAGATCCTTGGCAAAAGAGGCTGTCGCAGAAAATGCGGTTGCGGCAGCAAGCGCGAGTGCTATGTGTTTCATGGTTGATCCTTTGAAAATTACGGAACAAAAGATAAAAATCAAAGATATAATCAAAAATTTGACTTGCAAAATTTGGGGCAAAAGCTAAATTTTCGAAACAAAGCGTTAATCCAACTTGGAATATTTCATTTAAGGAGAATCTTATGAAGTTCCGTTCCCTCATTCCTGCAGCACTCGTTGCTTTTGGCGTAACTTTCGCCGCAGCAGAAGATGAGTTCAGCCTCAAGGGCAATGTCCAGACTCAGGTAACAAAATCCATCGCAGACGACGAAAACAACTTGAGTTCCGCATGGATCCGTGCAAACATCGGCGGCCAGTACAAGAGCGAAAACATGGACGCTCTCCTCATGATCCGCATGTTCGGACCGGAATTCGGCAACACCATCGACGGCAAGAACTACGACAAGATTCTCGCAGACCTCTACTGGGTAAACTACAAGCTCGCCTTCTGCACAAATGACCAGATCAACTTGAAAATCGGTCGTTGGAAGACAGACTGGTCCCAGTCCACAAACTTCGGTACCTACATTGACAAGAGTCTCACCGCTCGTGGTCTCTGGATGCGCGACTACAGCCACAATGCCCTTGAACTCGGCTGGAAGCACGGCCTTAGCCAATTGAATGTCATGGCAGCAATCAAAGACAACAAGGCAAATACCGGCTACGTTCGTGTCGAAGAAGACCTCAAGTTCACATTCCCGCTCGAAGTCAAGGTTGCCTATCGTTCCAACGCAATCGATGTTGTTCAGAACACAGCCTATATCCAGCATCGTATGGCAGCATACGCAAGCTACTCCCTCATCAAGAATCTCCGTCTCTATGGTGAATACGGCCTCGTCTACACCTACGATGACGATGTCAACGAAGACTCCAAAAAATATGTCAAGCCGGAACTTGGCTACGTTGCCCCGGGCGACTATGTGATGCCGTTCTATGTCGGTCTTGAACTCCCGACATTCGACATCTTGAGCAACCTCATGGTTGAACTGGAATACGTTCGCGACCGTGGCGACAAAATCCAGCCGGGTGCAGACGAACTCGCTTGGACCGTAGCTCTCGTAAAGACCATTGCCAAGCAGAAGCTCCAGCTCAGCGTTTACAGCGAAAAGGAACTTACCGACGTCGGTATTGCCTTCCGCTTGACTAGCACAATCAAGTAATTGCTAATCTAGGCTATTGAAAGGGTTCCCTTCGGGGAACCTTTTTGCATTTCTTTGGCCAGCAAATGTTAAAAAACGCATTTCAGCAAAATGCCTACCAACATCAAAAATCAAAAAAAAAATCCGCTTCCCGACATAAGTCAAGAAGCGGATTATGAGCTATGAAGGACTCGAACCTTCGACCCACGCCTTAAAAGGGCGTTGCTCTACCAACTGAGCTAATAGCCCAACGCGCCCAATTATAGTAAACCTTTCATATTTTGGCAACCTATAAAAATTCAATTTTTTATGTTCCACATATTTTATAAATTATAGGTATGAAGTTTTTGCAGCTTTTTTGCATTTTGCCGCTCCTCGGTGCGATTTCGGCCAATGCCTACTTTCAAAGGCACGAAGCCGGGCAGGAAGTGTTCTCTTTTTCTAGCACATTCCAAAGCCCGCGAAGCACTGCCACCGAGCATGCAAACGCTGCTGAACCGACAAACGATCCTGGCATTACTCTTTTGAACCCGGCTGCACTGGAACTGCCGGACCGGGCAAAAAACATTGCAGCGATCTACTGGCAGACCGGCGACCTAGCCGAAAACCAGGGAACGATTACATTTGCAAGAAAGCTTTCGCTCATCACCGTGCAGGCTACATACGGCTGGATATCCTATGGCGGCGTGGACGGCTACGACGAAATGGGCAACGAAACTGGAGTGACCCACGAGCCGCTCAGCCAGCTTATGGCACTTTCGGCGGGCATTCCACTGCAGCATATTCGCGTGGGAGCAACAGTCAAGCTTGCAACAGACAAGCTGAGCGGTGAAGAAGACGACCGCACAGCCATGGGACTCGCCTTTGACTGGGGCATTTCATGGCTCGCCGCCTCCAGACTTTACGGCGTAAGCATTACCGCCCGCGATTTTGGCACAATGATCCGTGACTATGTAGACGATGGCGATGACGAAAAATACGCCATGGGTCAGACATTCGCATTGTCTGGCTTCCTTAGGCCACGCTCCATGCCGCGTCTCGCCCTCTATGCAGAATCCACATTCCCACGCTATGCCGAAAGCGCACTCCACCTGGGTGCAGAATATTCGCTCAGCCAATACTTCTTTTTGCGCGGCGGATTCTCAAGAACATGGCTCGACCTGAGCCGCGATTTCAAGGAACTAACAGCATCTAGCGAACGCCCAGGCGAATCGAACGAAGTGCGCCTGTTTAGCCTCGGTCTTGGTTACGCCTATGGTCCTTTCGCATTGGATTACGCATTTTCGTACTTGACTCAGGGTATTGGCATGGAACATCGCATTGGCCTGAGGTTCGGTTTCTAATGCGCCAGTTCGATGTATTCATAAGAAGCGGCGAGACCTTCACTCCCCCATTCACAGATAGTGAACTCGGCTGGTTCCTCTCCGAAAATTTCAACGACAAACTGGACGAAAGCGACGCCGAGTGGATCATATTTGCAGATGCAAACATCAGCATCACACGCGAGTTTTTAAACGAACTGGCAGAAAACATTTCTGGATTCCCCATGGTCGACGCATTTGCCCCGCAGGTGCGCACCCCGGCAGGGAACTTTCATACAGGACTCTGCCTGAGCAAGGGCTCTTTTACACCGTTGCAAGCCACGGACAAGCTGCGTTTTATTGCAGCCCCGCACCCAAGCATCGCCGCATTTTCGCGCCGCATAGTGCAACGCACGGGTCGCTTTGACCAGACACTCCCAGCAGACTTGCAACTAGCCGATTTCAGCCTGCGCATGCTTCACGCAGGCGGCAAGATGTTCTATGTTCCCTACCTTGTCGCTGAAGCAAGAACGGAGCTAGCCTCCGCTACAGAAATTCTGCAACGCAAAGAAAACGCAACCGGCCTTGCCTTTACCCAATACAAAACGCTCGGCTTTACGGCTGCTTTTTCGACCATGCTAAAGAACCCGGCCGCGTTCATTGCATTCTTCAAGAACCATAAGCAGCTAAAGCAAAAAAGCGAAAAGGCCATAGCTCTTTCAAAGCTCAAAAAGTCAACCTTGCAAGAAATCGCCTAAATTTTCAAAGCTGCAATACTCCAAAGAAATTCCCATGCAAAAAGCCCCTCCTTGCGGAGAGGCTTTTAAACTTTTGCAAAAGAACTTTCTTAGTCCCAAATTTCAGCTTCAGAAGCCGGTGCTGCAGGTGCAGCCGGAACTTCCTGCGGGGCTGGCTGTGCAACTGGTGCTGCTGCCGGTGCTTCCTGCGGGGCTGGCTGTGCTACAGGTTCTGCCGCTGGTGCTTCCTGCGGGGCTGGCTGTGCTACAGGCTTTGCAGCTGGAGCTTCCTGCGGGGTTGGCTGAGCTACAGGTTCTGCAGCCGGAGCTTCCTGTTCAACAGGCTTTGCTTCTGGAGCTTCACCAGCAACAAGTTCAGACGGTTCCGAAGTCTGCACATCGCCTACATGGTTACGAATGATGCGCGGTGTAACAAAAATAATCAAGTCCTTCTTGGCTACAGCATGACGTGTATATTTGAAGAGGTTGCCGAGAAGCGGAATATCCTTCAAGAACGGAATGCCAGATTCACTTTCTGTATTTTCGTTGCGGGTAAGACCACCGATCACAGCGGTTTCACCATCAGCGACAACGATCTTGGTCTTCGCTTCCTGGGTAGAAATCACGACTTCACCCTTTTCGTCATAACCATAGGAGTTGTCTTCCGGGTGCAAGTCAAGCAAAATACGGTTGTCACCGGAAACATGCGGCGTAACAGTCAACTTGATACCGGTTTCAACGAGCTGCGTAGAAGATTCGCCATTGTCGTCAATAACACGAATGGAAATCTTGTCACCCATGTAAACGGTAGCTTCCGTATTGTCGAGTGTAGAAATCTGCGGGCTTGCAAGGATTTCAGTGGAAGCATCACCCATCAAGTTTGCAATGGCGACGCCCAGGCGATTGTCCAGGACACTTGCAGAAATTGCAACGCTACCCGGGCCGTTGATAGCGCTAGCACTACCATTCTGGCGAGCAGCGGCACTTATGCGGGTACCAACACCAGGAGTACCTGTAGAAGCGACACCCGGGGTCAAAGCAGTGGAACCCATGCTCGTACTCCAGTCAACACCGAGCTCGCGGGAAAGGTCGCTGCTAACAACGACGAGCTTTGCAGAAATCATAATCTGAAGTGTTTCCACGTCAAGTTCCTGCAATGCCTTGTCCATCTGAGCGATGCTGGCTTCAGTATCGTAAACGATAATGGAGTTGGTACGGTCTACAGTGGTGAGCTTGCCACGGTTAGACTTCATGCTTTCGAGAACCTTGACAAGTTCATCGGCCTTGGCATGCTGCACAGAGAAGTTGCGGCGAACGAGCGGAGCAACCTGGGCAGCCTGTTCGGCGGCATCGGCAAGCTTCTTCTGCTTTGCCTGGTAGGCTGCAGAGCGCTGGATAGAAATGTACTTGTCTTGAACAAGCCAAGTAAGTTCATACATTTCACAAATGATATCGAGCGTTTCTTGCCATGTCTTCTTGGTAACCTTCAAAGACATCTTACCCTTGACATCCGGGGCAAGCAACACGTCAATACCCGCAGTCACGGAGATAGAGCGAAAAACGGCTTCATAATCCGTATCGACGAATGTAAAGTTGTAAAGCTTCTTGTTCGCAGCAGTTGCTTCAGCACGAGCAGGTTCAGGCTGTACGTTCTGGGCAAATGGAGTCGAAGCTCCAAGAAGAACAAATCCTAGAAAACAGGCTAACTTTTTCACTTTTTACCCCCAAACTTATCGGGCAATCCCATAGAGTAGCGACGGCTCACACCAAATTCCTGAATAAGGAAGAGCACATCTGTTTGTGTAATTTTAAGAACTTTGCCATTCAGCACTTTGTCGCCTTCCTTGAGTGTGTAAGACACAGAGGAATTCTTGACATCCGACAAAATAGCCATCGGTTCTTCCGATTCCCAAATGATACCGACAAGTTCCATCTGGTCGATGTTGATGCCTTCTTCAACGAGGCCCTTGACATCGACGAACGGGTCGCGGCGACCGAAGGAACTGTACATTACACGGTCATCATTATCGAAGGAGAAACCCTTACTTGCCGGAGAATCTTCAGTTTCACCGTTCAATACGGCAAGCTGCTTCAAACGTTCAGACTGCACGGCAGAAAGTTCATCGCGGTAAGAAACAGCACGCTTGTCGACAAAGCCAACGCGCGGACCATTCTGCACCTTGTGATAGAGACCTACAATATCAATGCTTTCAAGCTTGTCGCCAAAGTTCAAGCGGGCAAGCACCGTTGAATTGTCATTAGCATGTTCGTAAAGTTCCGTTTCATCTGCAGTGACAATCAATTCACGGGCAAGAGATGTCAAGAAGAAGGACTGAGCGGCAGTGACCGGCTTCTTGCTATCCTTTTCGAAACGGGCAGCGAATTCATCTACGGAGGCAGGAATTACATCTTCGGTAGGCTTAACCCAGCGGCGTGTATGAATGCCGTTTGGCAGCGCCTTCCAGTACAGGAAGCCTTCCGTAGCAACAGATTCGCGAGACTGCAAGGTAAGCGCGCCATCTCGCATAAAGAACTTCGGGCGAGCATTGGAACTCAGCTGTAAAACCAGGCCTTCCTTGGTCCAGGCAAGGGACTTTACAAAGGAACCTGCATTCACCTTGAGAAGCGGAGACTTTTCGGGGCCAGTTACGGCAAGCGTCACTGTGTTCTTCTTGTCTGAATAGGTAACCTTGTCCAAAGAGAGGGGCACAAGCATCTTGATGGAGAACTGGTCGAGGCCAAAGCCAGTGACAGAAGTCATTTCGGCAACGCCGTCGATCAAGGCAGACACAGCCTTCAGAGCCTTCACAAGAGAATCCTTGCGAGCTTTTTCTGCCTTGGCCTGTTCAAGAGCAAGAGCCTTCTCGGCCTTTTCACGCTCAAGGGCAGCCTTCTTTTCTTCTGCAGCGCGAAGCTTAGCTTCCTTTTCGGCTGCTAGCTTTGCAGCCTTTTCTGCCTTGGCAAGGGAATCCTTGCGAGCCTTTTCGGCCTTGGCCTGTGCAAGGGCAGCCTTTTTCTCTTCTTCGGCCTTCTTCTTAGCTTCCTTTTCAGCGGCTAGCTTTGCTGCCTTTTCTGCCTTGGCAAGGGAATCCTGCTTAGCCTTTTCAGCCTTGGCCTGAGCAAGGGCAGCCTTCTTCTCTTCTGCAGCCTTGATCTTGGCTTCCTTTTCGGCAGCTAGCTTTGCAGCCTTTTCTGCCTTGGCAAGGGAATCCTTGCGAGCCTTTTCGGCCTTAGCCTGCTCTGCTGCCAAAATTTTCTCGGCTTTTTCGCGTTCAAGAGCGGCCTTCTTTTCTTCTTCAGCCTTCTTCTTAGCTTCCTTTTCGGCTGCTAAAGCAGCCTTCTTTTCTTCGGCAGCTTTCTTCTTTTCTGCAGCAGACATGTTCTTTTCAGCTTCGAGGGCAGCCTTTTCGGCGGCCTTCTTCTGTGCTGAAATTACGCTGGAAAGCTTCCAGGCCTTAGCCTTTGTATTCGGCAAGGAAATTTTGAATTCGGCACCATTCAAAGAAACTGCGTTATTGTCGCCCTGCACTGCAGTGCCGGTAGACCATTCGAACTTCAAGAGCTCACCCTGGCGACCATTTTCCTTGAAAATGGAAACTTCCTTCAAGCCATTAGAAAGGTCGTCTACGACATAGGAGCCTTCACCGAGAGCGAAATCACTCTTGGCAAATGCAACCGTCCACTTGCCAGTAGCGGCATTGTACTTCTGGAAATAGCCAGGCAAGCTCTTTGCATCGGCAAACTTGAAAGTCACGTCGCAGGTATTCTTGCCGCAACCAAAACTAACGTCCTTCACCTGGGCGGCAAGACCGTAACCGGCAGCCATCAAGGCAGAGAGCAGAATAATCTTTTTATTCATTACTTCTTACCTCCCTTCTTGCCGACCTTGCCCTGATTGGCATTGACAGCAACAGTCTTTGAAGTGTAGGTCGTCAAATTAAACGAAACAGAAACCGTAATCGGGGTCCAGCCGTGGGATTCGGCCTTCTGCAATTCAGCAGCGATGCCGGAATAACGGTTCAAGCGCAAATCCGTAATGAGAGTCGGATAGTTGAAGTTTGCGATTTCAGCAAACAGGTAGCCGAGCATGTGGTAGCCGGAATTCACTACGATGGAGTAGCGGTTTTCGATGTAGTGTTCACGTTCAGCACGGCCTTCCGGGTTGAACTTCTGGATCTGCACGCCGGAACTGCGGAGAACGGCATAAAGGTCCTGCAGACGGAGAGGAACCTTTTCTTCTTCCGGGAACATTTCCTTCAAACGTTCGAAATCAGCTTCAGCTTCTACAAGCTGCATTTCAAGTTCAGAAATACGCTTCTTCTGCTGCGTAATGCGCTGAAGTTCGCGTTCCTGCGTATCCAATTCAGACTGCAAACGTGTTTCCTCTTCAACAAACGGATTCCAGACATAATCATACAAATAGTAGGAACCGCCGAGAATCAGGAGAATCATCACGAGCGCATATATTGTCTTTTTGTCTTTCCAGTCAATGTTACCCATTACTTTGACTCCTCAAGACCAAGGTCTTCACGAATGCTTGCTCGGAGAGTAAAGGTGTAGGCATCTTCACCATCAACCTTTGAAGTGTTGATTGTGACAAGCTTCACCCCGCCAATACTGACCTGTTTTTCAAGTTTGACCATATATTCGGCAACTTCCGAAAAATCGTAAGTCGTGCCGCGCATTTCAATTTCGTTCGCGCCAGCCTGCTGCAAAGATGTAAGCCACATGTTCGGCGGCAAAACGGACGAAATATTTTCGAACAAGATAACCCACTTCTTCTTGCTGGTCTGGATAGACTTCAAAGCATTACGCTTCTGAGTGATGATCGCGATTTTGCCGTCAAGATCATTGATCTTGTTCAAAAGCGGGCGTTCCTTTTCAACTTCGGCCTTAGTCGTTTCAAGGCGCTGAGTCAGTTCCTGCTGCGTAGTGTCTACGTATGCAATCAAAGCATAGGCGCAGAAAACGAATACGCCAAACACCAAAGTCGGCCATACGATACGGCGGTCAAAAATCCAACCAATATCTTTTTTCTTCTTGCGGAATTCACCCGGAAGAAGGTTAATCTCTATACAGAGGCTAAGGTCTTTATTCTTCTTAGAAGCCATTAGAACTTCCTCATAGCAAGCCCTAGAGCCGGGGCGTAAATGTTAGAGAGTGCAAGCGACATGCCGTTTTCGCCGAGCACCGACGGATCGCAAGTCACATTGCGGAACGGGTTAACCGTATCGGTTTCAATACCGACACGTTCTGTCACATATTCCTTGAGGTTCGGCAAGCATGCTCCACCACCGCCAAGCAAAATTTTACCCGGTTTTGTATCGCCACCTTCATGGGAAGAGAAGTAGCGAATGCCGAATTCAACGGCACTCACAATTTCTTCGTAAGCCATCTTGAGGGCGGCTTCCACTTCTGCTTCAGAGAATCCATCGACCGAACTGGTATCGCCAGTCTCAAAGATCTGGTGGCATTTTTCCGAGTCAATACCCAGGTGAGAACAAACCATGCCGGTCACAGATTCAAGCGAACCACTGGTCATGGTTCGGTAAGAATGGAAATAGCCTTCCTTGACAAAAATGGCATTCATCTTCTTTTCGCCAATATTGAAGATGGCCACGGTCTGATCCGACTGTTCCGGTTCGATTGTAGCCTTGTAGGCATTCACCATGCCAAAACATGCAATGTCAATGCAGCTGAGCTTCTTATCCATGGATTCATAGAAGCGAGCCCAGTTTTCAAGTTGAGCGGTCTTGATAGCGACGACCACGATGTTCACCTCGTCCTTGTTGCGGGACATGACATGGTAGTCGAGAGCATTGTCAGGGTCGTCAAAAGGCGGTTTAGATTGAGCCATCTGCAAAATGAAAGCGTCTTCCTTGGCGCCCTTCGGAAGTTTTACAGTCATCTGGTCAACGAGCACGCCGGCGGCACCATTGATAGAAGCTACGATATCCGGTTGGACCTCGTCAATACGGTTGCGAGCAAAAATTTTGGCCATGGCATCATGGAGCTTTTCGGGATTCTGAATGTTACAATCCACGATAACACCTTCTTCCAACGGCTCAAGATCGGCATTCATAACGATATGCGTACCCTTTGAGGTATGCAGCATCCGCACAAGCTTAATGCTGTAGTGCCCGACGTCAATGCCGACGGTTTGGCGTTCTCCGAGAGCACGAGATAGCATACTAGAACTCAAAATAAACCCCGCTTTAAAAGCATATACGCCTAAATTCTACCTTATAATTAAGCAAATGTCAAGCGAAAAATTGCATAAGTGCTTAAAAATCAAGCGCTTAACACTTTTTTTCACCATCTTTTCGCCTTTTTAGCTCAAATAGATACTGCAAAACCTTCTCTTGCGTCCATCCAAACTCCCCTGCGAACTCCGCAGAGTGCAAAATCAGGTCTGGGTAAGTTTCATTTTTTCGTTGCAAATTACGCAAAATTCGAATTTCGACATTCTCCCTTCCGTAGCTAGGCAACTCAAAATCAATATGAACCAGATGTCCAGCCGAGCATTCTTTTTCGAGACCGACAAGAATACCACCAGCGGAAAGGTCTAGCAGCCTGCCCATGCCAATTTCATTATCGCCATAATCGACTGCAGCCAAGAAATCTACACTTTCACGAACCCAGCGACGAAGCTGGAACTTATCAATGCGGACCTCATGGGATAATTCAATCTGAAGAACCGAAAGGGCAATAATTGTCGTTTTGGCTGTATAGATAGCATCCCCCGGACGAATCCAACGGATTGCAACTTTTTGACCACGTTCAAAATTCGGCGGCAAAGGATTTTCCGCACGAACTTTGAATGACTTTTCATCAATCTGTGTAACTTGTACAGGAACCTCCCTCCCGTTTTCAAGACGGATTTTGACATCGGTGTTAGGTTCAAATTGCCTAGTCGAAATAAAGGGCGTATCCGGATTAGCAATCGAGAATCCTAATTTACGGCGAAGGCCGGTTACAGAGTCGAGCGTAATATCGCGAATCCCATTAATGTTTCGGTATTCGTAAAAACGATTGACAGCATCTTCAAACAGGTTTGCCGAATTGAACAAAGCATCCTTGTTCGAATACACGGAACGGCGCACAAGCTTTTCCATGGTGTGCTGCTCTTTTTCAGAAAGCTGCAAATCCCTGCACCTTCTTTCAAAGTCATCGGAACCAAACATAACCTCGTGCTCTCGGCGTTCATTATTGCGATGAATTTCAAGAAGCACAAGAAGGACTAGCACCAAAAGAACTATGGAGCCAATCCAAAAAAGGATATGTGGTTCTGGAAGAGTGATCAAGAATGCAACCTGCTATTAAAGGCTTGTGAAAATTCCGTTGATGTAAGAACCGATAATAGAGGACGGCAGTTCCTTGCCAAGCAGCGGAGAGTTGCTGACATGGCCGGCGAATTCGGACTTGGTAACCACGTGAGACTTGTTCGGGTCAAGGACCACAAAGTTTGCCACACCGCCCACCTGCGGTTCGTAGGCAGGGACATCCACGCCAGCAAGTTTGGCAGGAGCCGTAGAAAGAAGTTCGATGGCACGAGCATCACCTACGCGAGCCACAAGCTTGTTCCAAATGGCAGGCAGGGCAACTTCCAGGGACAATGCCCCCGGGACGGAATCTTCGAAGTTGACTTCGGTATCCTGTTCGCGGACCGGAGTGTGGTTCATGCTGATGGCATTTACCGTACCGTCTTCAATACCCTTCCACAAAGCCTCGCAGTCAGCAGCGGAACGGATCGGCGGAAGAATATGGTAAGCAGAGTTCAGCTCCGTAAGGCAGGAATCATCCAGAAGCAAGTGATAAAGATTTACATCGCAGGTCACGTCCATGCCATTCTTGCGGGCATTGCGAACAAGGTCAAGAGTTTCGCCGCAGGTCACCTGCTTAAAGTGGACCGGCACCTGAAGGAAGCGTGCAGTTTCAAGAACAGTATAGGCAGCGATGGTTTCTGCAATGCGGGGAATGCCCTTCATGCCAAGCATATCGGAGTAGGCACCTTCGTGAACGCAACCGCTCTTGCGCAGCGTCTTGTCCATGGGCTGGAAGAAGAAACGCTTGCCGGTCATCTTGCCGTATTCCATGGCAAGGCGCAGGAAGCGGGAATGCGGGATGGCAGCATTGCCGTCACCGAAGCCAGCCACACCTTCAAAGCTGTCGTCATCTTCGTCAAGACCGTTTGCCAGTTCCATCATCTCGGACAGGTGGTCGGAACCGAAATCCTTGCTGAATGCGCCCAGGAACTTGATTGCCAGGGCGGAGTAGATGGAATCCTTTACCAGGCGATCGTTGGCGGCAGAAAGCTTTTCGCAGTCATCAATAGGGTTTGCTGCACTTTCATAAAGGCCTCCGAAGAAACCGCCACGATGCATGGCATCAAGACCATCGTTAAACGTATAGACGTCGTCACGGAGCGGTTCCATGAAATCCAGTCCAAGGCCAAAGAGTGCGGGCATCACAAGGGCGCCGTTGCAGTCCACAACCTTCACGCTCACATCGGGCAAGTCTTCCTTGTTGCAGAAAGCGAACTTGCGATTGGCAAAGCCTGCATAGACAGAATCGCGAGCTTCGAACTTTTCGCCATTCCAGAACTTGACGTTCTTCAGTTCAACGCAATTAAAATCGGAAAGAGAATGCTTTCTACGCATTTTCACGACCTCCAGCCAAAAGGAAGAGAACAGCCATACGGACAGCTACGCCGTTGGTCACCTGATCGAGAATAACGGAATGTTCACCGTCGGCAATATCGGAATCCAGTTCCACGCCGCGGTTGATGGGGCCCGGATGCATGATGATCACCTTGTCCTTGCAGCAAGCGAGAACCTCTTCGGTAATGCCAAAGAAGTTGCGGTATTCGCGGGTGCTGGGGAGAAGTGCGTCGTCCATACGTTCGTTCTGCAAGCGAAGAGCGATAACGGCATCGGCGTCGGCAACAGCCTTCTTTACATCGGTTTCCCAGCTGACGGAGCCCGCCAGTTCGGGATACTGCAGCAGTTCGGTATTGCGGGGAACCAGGGTGCTGGGGCCGCAAAGGGTCACGTGAGCTCCCATGGTGGTCATGCCCCAGATGTTCGAGCGGGCCACGCGGCTATGGCGGATGTCACCGATGATTGCCACCTTCTTGCCTTCGAGAGAGCCAAGCTTTTCTTCGATAGTGAGCATATCCAGGAGACCCTGGGTAGGATGCTCGTGGGCGCCGTCGCCAGCGTTCACCACGATGGCATTGCTGTGTTCAGCCAGGAACTTGGGAACGCCGGTTCCCTTGTGGCGAACAACCACGATATCAATCTTCATGGACTCAATGTTGCGGAGGGTATCCACCAGAGTCTCGCCCTTCTTCACGCTGGAACTTGCGGTAGTGAAGTTCACGGTGTCTGCAGAGAGGCGCTTTTCGGCCAGTTCAAAACTGGTGCGGGTACGGGTGCTGTTTTCAAAGAACAGGTTCACCACGGTCATGCCGCGAAGGCTAGGAACCTTCTTTACCGGGCGTTCCAGCACTTCGCGGAACTGCTTTGCGGTATCGAGAATCAAACGGATGTCAGAGTATTCAACGCCCTGCAAACCGAACAAATGCTTAATTTTCAAAGAGCTCATGTTATACTCCAACTAAATAGACTGCATCTTCTTCGTCAATCGGCTTAATGCGTACGCGCACTTCTTCGCCAGGACCTGTTGTCACGCTTTCGCCAACGCAATCCGGTGCAATCGGCAATTCGCGGCAGCCCCGGTCGATGAGGCAGCAAAGACGAACTTCGCTTGGGCGACCGAGCGCAAACACGGCTTCCATAGCGGCGCGAACGGAGCGGCCCGTGTAAAGAACGTCATCAACCAAAATAACTGTCTTGCCCTCTACGACCGGCGTAGAAAGAATGCGGAGTTCCGGGTTGCCGACATGGCTTCTGTAGTGGAAATCGTCGCGGTAGAAGGTGGCATCAATCGCACCGACCTTGATATCGGCCTTGTAAAGTTCCTTGAGGCGTTCGCAAAGGCGGTTTGCGAGGGGAATTCCCCTAGTTGCCATGCCAAGGACAATCAGATTGTTGTGGTCAGGGTGCATGCGCACCAGCTTCAAAGCCATTTCTTCGATGGCAAGCTCCATGGAGCGGTCATCGAGCACTTTTCGAATAATTTTGCAATCGTCTTTCAAAAGATATCCTTTGTAAACGTTCCAAAACCACAATCTAGTAAAAATGGACGAGAGTAAACAAAAACCTTTACGGCCCGGGCAAGAAAAAGGGCCCGGTTGCCCGAGCCCTTAAAATCGATTTTCGCCAGACTAGAAATTAGCCCTTGAGGTCCTTGAGGCCCTTGGCAGTGTGCTTACCGCCAGCCTTCTTGACAGCATTGATCAAACGGGTGTAACCGGAGCTCTTGGCCCAGTCAAGAACAGAGTAACCCTGCTTGCACTGTGCGTTGATGTCGACCTTCTTTTCGATGAGGTACATGAGAGCATCGTAGTGGCCGTTCTTCACAACAAGGTGGATCGGAAGATAACCGTCTGCACCGCGAGATTCAAGCGGAACGCCAGCTTCGCCGAGAATGCGGAGCATGTCAGCATTGCCGTTGTTTGCAGCATAGATGACTGCGGAAGTGAGGTTTGCCGGTTCAACGCCTTCGGCCTTGAGCTGTTCGAGCAAGCGGGAAACGACTTCCTTGTGGCCCATTTCTACAGCGTTTTCAAGAACGGACTGGCCCTTGCTATTTGTGACATCGGCCTTTGCGCCGTGAGCAAACAACCAATTCAACATGTCGACATTGCCCTTGTTCACTGCCATAGCAACAGCGTTGTTGCCAGCGTCATTCGGGGTTTCAATTTCGAAAGAAGCCTGCAAGAAGAGAGTCATCTTGGCAGTATCCGCGTTGATAGCTGCATTCACGAAGTTGTTGCCAGTAACAGCAATCTTCTGCTTGTCCAAATAACGGCGAACAGACTGCGGATCGTTCGGGTCGAGCTTGTCTTCGCAAGCGGTCATTGTCATAAGGAGCGCAGCAGCGCAAAGGGAAAGACACATTTTTTTCATAGAAAACTCCATTTTAACATCACAAATTTAACCATTTTTCAACAAATTCAAATCAAAAAAACGCTTGATTTTTGTAAAATTTCGCCAACTTTTCGTTCTCATAGCGTTCTTTCCCTCCACAACCCCTTGTTTGTGGCTCCTTTTTTATAGATTATGTTCAAATGAAGTCGCTTTTGAACACCATTTTCTGCATATTTCTGATTGGCGCAGGCAACGCTTTCGCCGGTTCCCTAATTTTTGACAATGGAGCTTCAAAGAACTCATTTGGCGTTTTTGTGATGAGCCCCTCCTACAGCGACAGCCAGGCAAAAATAAACATGCACCTGCAGGGCGACAGCTACGATGCCTCGTTGAATATCCTGAATAAGTATGGTCTGTACGCATCATACGCCATAAACCCCTACATCCATTCCTACAGCAAGTTTTCGTACCAATTGATTCAAGTGGAATATGCAAGCCTTGAAGAAATGAAGGCCGGTTGCCAAGACAACCACCGCTTCGATTTTGAGCTCGGACTGGAAATACGACTGAACCTGTATTCCTCCATCTGGAACGCAAAGCCGTTATTCGAAGCGCTTTTTGTGATTAACGCTGGCCTAATTTTGGGTGGAGACATTACCAGAAACTCCAATTTTAACGGCTCTGCCGTGTACGGCTACGATCACGGGGTATCATTACGCTTTGAAATCATGGACCGTTTCTACATATCGTCGGGTCTGGACTGGAACCACAATTATTCCAGAGCGTACGCCAAAAAGGGCGAACCGGAAAAAAGCAACTCGCTCATGCTCGATTTCAACCAATCTGGCAACATGACGCTCAATGCCGGCGTGATGTTTTAGACCTAGTGTCTAAAAGGCAGTCCATTTTATGGTGGATTGGGGCGATGGACCGCTAACGGCATTGCCATTTTTTGCTAAATTTGCCCCGTATAACTTTAGGAGCTTTTATGGCAAATTATAGTCCTGTCATCGGTCTTGAAATCCATTGTCAACTTGCAACAAAAACAAAGATGTTCTGCGGTTGCGAAATCGAAGTGAACACCACCCCGAATAAGCATGTTTGCCCAGTTTGCCTCGGCATGCCTGGTGCAATGCCGGTCCCAAACAAGAAGGCTGTCGAATACGCAATCCGCCTTGGCCTTGCCTTGAACTGCGAAATCGACCTCAACGCCATGTGGACTCGCAAAAACTACTTCTACCCGGACCTCCCGAAGGGTTACCAGATTACCCAGACTGGCGGACTCCCGGTCTATGACCACCCAATCTGCAAGAACGGCTGGATTGAAGTTACCAAGGAAGACGGCACTGTAAAGCGCATCGGCATCACCCGCATTCATATGGAAGAAGACGCCGGCAAGCTCGTGCACGACATGAGCCCGACAAGCAGCCACTTCGACGCCAACCGCTGCGGCACCCCGCTCTGCGAAATCGTTACCGAACCGGACATTCGTAGCCCGGAAGAAGCGGTACTTGCACTCCAGAAGATCAAGCAGATTTTGGAATACACGCAGGTTTCCAACGCCAACATGGAAAACGGCAACATGCGTTGCGACGGCAACATTTCTTTGCGCGCTTCCGAAGACGCTCCGTTCGGCACCCGTGCAGAAATCAAGAACCTGAACAGCTTCACCAACCTCGAAAAGGCACTCTACGCAGAAATCGCATTGCAGAGCCTTACCCTCGATGCCGGCAAGGAAGTGGAACAATGCACCAAGCGTTTTGACCCGAACACAAACAAGACTTTCGTAATTCGCTCCAAGGAAGACGCTCACGACTACAAGTACTTCCCGGAACCGGACATGGTCCGCCTCGTGACTGACCCGGCATTCGTAGAAGAAATCCGCCGTACATTGCCGGAACTCCCGGACGCACGCCGCGCACGCTTCATTAGCGAATATGGCGTAACCGAATACGACGCACACGTACTTACAATCGACCGCGATGTGAGCATTTGGTTCGACACTGCAGCAAAGCAGTGCAAGGCTCCAAAGACTCTTGCCAACTGGGTGATTTCTGAACTTCTTCGCGAAGTCAAGGAACTTGAAGGCGGCCTTAGCGCAATCAAGATTACCCCGGCACAGCTCGCTGGCCTCGTAAACCTCATCGAAAACAACACCATCAGCGGCAAGATCGCTAAAACAGTGTTTGCCGAAATGTTCGAAACCGGCAAGGACCCGGACGTGATCGTCGAAGAAAAGGGCCTCAAGCAGGTTACTGACGTGGGCGCAATTGAAGCCGTAGTCCGCGAAGTCGTTGCAGCAAACCAGGCTCAGTTCGAACAGTTCAAGACCGGCACGAACCCGAAGATGAAGGGCTTCTTTGTTGGCCAGGTTATGAAGAAGTCTGGCGGCAAGGCAAACCCGGGCCTTGTAAACGAAATTCTTGACAAGCTCGCAGCGGAATAGGGACTATATTAGACGAGAGACGAGAGACGAAAGACGAGAGAGGATTGTTAAATTCCAGTGTTTAGGGTATAGGATTTAGTGAACGTTGATTTCCAATGCTGTCGGCTGACGTCTGATTGTTCAATTAATAACAAGCGAGAGTCGCGGCAGCCGAGCTTGCTCGAGCTGACATGACCGAGCGACATATTAATGGAGTTATCAATTAACAATTAATAATTTCGTTCTTCCGACTTCCGTCTTATGTCTTCCTACTCTCTTCTGACTCCCGACTCCTGACTCCTGTTTTCTTGCATCTTAAAAAATATGAAGAATCTGTTGTTTTGCTTGTTCTTGCTACTTGGGGTGAGCGCACTTGCCCCAGTAGTTCGCGCTGCCGACCAATATGATTCTCTCTATATTAACACGCTCAACATGACGGACGAGGAAGCCGCCGAAGCCTACGGCATCGAAGTGGATTCCTTGAAAAAGCCGGCTGGGCCAACGCTTCAGGAAATGAACGAAGTGAACCCGCAATATGTGAAGCGCGAATACGACCACAGGCAACAGGTCATTGTTGGCGGCGTCGTAATGCTTTGTGTAGCTGTAGCCATGGTACTCATGAACAACTACAACCCAAGTCGATAAATTATTAGAGGAAAGATTGAATTCAAAAATATCCCGATCTCGTGGAGCAAACGTTATGAAACTAAAAGCTTTATTTGGACTTCTTGTTTGTGCAAGCGCAATTTATGCCGCAGACCCGCGCATTGAACAGGGAGCAATCTTTGTTTCTAAGGGCGAATACGAAAAGGCACTTGGCGAATACCGCGCCATTCTCGCAGAAAAGCCGAATGCTTCTGAAGCCTACTTTGCAGCGGCAGAAGTCCGCGTAAAAATGAAGGATTACAGTGGCGCACTCGCCAACTACCAGCTCGCCTACAAGTTTACGCCGACAATGAGCGAAGCCTATGAAGGCGCTGCCAAGGTTTACGAAATGCTCGGTCGCAAGGACAAAGCTGATGCAGAACGCGCAAAGGACCCGAAGAACAAACCTGCGGAACCAGAAGTAAAGGAAGAAACTGTTGCAGCGCCCCCAGCACCGGCCGTTGAAGAAAAGACAGTGCAAGCACCGCCGGTCCCAGCCGTAGAAGAGCCGAAGCCGGTCGCAAAACAGGAACCTGTAGCAAAGGCAGAAGCACCCAAGCAGGAAGTTGCAAAGCCAGAATCTGCAAAGGAAGCAAAATCTGCTGACGGCAAGTTCACCTACGATGGTCCTTTGTTCCAGAAGGGTAAAAAGCTCTTCCAAGAAAAGAAGTACGGCGAAGCCGGCGCCATTTGGCGCGACATTCTGAAGCAGCAGCCAGGCAATCCGGGCGCCTACTACTACGCTGGCGCAGGCCGCTATGAACTCGGCGAACTTGACAAGGCCGAATACAATTTGAAGCGCTCCTTCGACTACCCGGAACTCGGTTACAACGCCCACTACTACTTGAGCCTCATCTATAAAAAGCAGAACAAGAAAAAAGAAGAAATTGCAGAACTCAAGGAATACATCAAGCTTTCATCAAACGCAGATGCAAAGTCCAAGGCAGAAGCGCGCATCGCCGAGCTTGAAGGAAAGAGCGTTCAGACGAAAGACGAGAGACGAGAGACGAGAGAAACAGCATCATCCAATTCTGCAAAATTAAGTAGTTCTGCCACTTCTTCGAGCTCAATCGCAAAAGAAAGCAAGGTTGCCGAAGCTCCGGCAAAAACGGAAGAACCAAAGAAAGAAGTTGTCGCTGAAGCAAAGCCTGTAGTAAAGCAGGAAATTCCTGCCGGCCCGGCAACAATCGAATCTGCCAATGCATTCTTTGCACAAGGCAACCTTGCAGCAGCACTTGCCGCCTACAAGGAAGTTCTCGAAGGCGGTTTGAACGATGATGCACACGCATTCGTACTTTTGCAGATGGGCAACATCTACCGCGAACGCCGCGATTTCCGCCTGGCAGTAACACGCTACCGCGAAATCGTCGAAAACTACCCTGACTCTGATTGGGCAACAGAAGCGGAACGCGCATGGAAAGACGCTGTCTGGCAAGAAAGCCATTCCAACCAGCTGCCTAGAAAGAAATGATAAGGTGTTAGGATCTAGGGACTAGGGATTAGACGAAAGACCGCTTCGCTGGTAGACGAAAGACGAAAGAAGATTGTTAAATTCCATTGTTTTAGAGGATAGGGTTCAGGGTGTAGGGTATAGAATTTTAGGATCTAGGATTTAGGGGCTAGGATCTAGGGAATGTAAATGCGCGTTTCTAGTCTCTAGTTTCTAGAACCTAGTCTCTAAAGAATTGTTAGTCATTAGTTGTTAGTTGCTCGCTTTAGCCTTCCATCTTTCGTCTTC
>JAZLFR010000079.1:0-52842 GCA_045615885.1 Fibrobacteraceae bacterium | reverse complement strand
GCCGAAGGCATGCATGCGCAAGCATACAATGTTAGTTTAGTTAACGCGCTTTTGGCGCCCGTAGGGCAAGCGGGGCTCTGGCCCTGCGAAGCAATCCAGAGCATTGCTTTTCAGTGTTGCTGGATGGCCGCGCGTTGCTCGCCATGACACGGAAAATTACAATTGTCTAGTCTCTGTCCTCTGTAATCTGTTCTCTTACCAGTCATTGCGCTCATTCCCAAAATGTTATATTTCCTTTGAAGGAGTATTCTATGGCATTCTTTAAGAAGTCTTTTGTATTTGGGGTTATTTCACTTGCTGCCTTGGGTCTTGTGGCCTGCAGCGATGATGGCTCTGCAAATGGACCGGCTGGAGATGAAAATCTTACCGAAGAATCGTCCTCTTCGAGTCTGGTAACCTCGTCCTCTTCGGCCCCGACCGAGGATCTCGGCAGTTCTTCCAGCGTCAAGGCCACTGAACAGGTTGATGGTTCTTCTTCCAGTGTCACCTCGAGCGGAGGCAGCGCCGGAGTCGAAGGATCTTCCTCCTCCAGTGTCATCCTGAGCTCATCGAGCGAAGAATCTAGCATCAAGGATGGAAGCGAATATGACGCTGTTGCAAATACCTTGACCGACCTCCGTGATGGTCAGGTTTACAAGACTGTAACCATCGGCACCCAGATCTGGATGGCGGAGAACCTGAACTATGCCTACACCGGCGTGCCATACAAGTACGGCAGCTATACTTCCGACTCCACCAGCTGGTGCTACAGCAACGAGGCTTCCTACTGCGACGAGTATGGTCGCCTGTACATCTGGAGTGCCGTGATGGACAGCGCTGCTCAGTTCAGCGAAAACATTGGAATCGAGTGTGGCTACGAGAGGAACTGTACCCCAAACAGACCCCACCGCGGCATTTGCCCCCAGGGCTGGCATGTGCCTAACAATGTGGAGTGGAATACTCTGTGGACTGCCGTAGGCGGAAACGACACTGCCGGTACGAAACTGAAGTCTACCAGTGGTTGGTATGGCAGTGGCAACGGTACCGATTCCTTTGGCTTCGCTGTTCTGCCGGCGGGCTATCGCGACTACTATGGCAGTTTCTTCAACGAGGGCAGCCGCGTGAACTTCTGGGTTTCTAGCGGGGGTGGTAGTTATTACGGAGCGTACAGTTGGTACTTCAGCTACGACTTCCGCTACGTGTTTTATTACTTCGGCAGTACAATCTACGGCTTTTCCGTTCGTTGTCTTCGGGATTGATGCTTCGCATACATCCTGCTTGCTCATCAAATGTAGGCAGGCAAACTAGCCTACGCTTTCTTCGCTTCTAAGGACTCCACAAAAAATCAGAAATACCACTCAAAGCTGTAGGCAACGAGTGGTAATTTTTTTTTGCGATTTTTGAAATTTGTTTGATGGAGTCATCTTTTGTCATTTGATTGTTCCTAAATTATCCTCGTGCGACCTCATCGCACAAACTTAACTCAACATGCCTTGCAGTTTCCGCTTGTTTGCAAGGAAAGGAAAATCTATGAATACAAAAGACCACGATGGCATCTTTAGGAAGTTTTGCTATACTTAGGGGAAGAAACATCTTCGGAATACAGGGAGGCAATCATGGACCGTCCAGAAATCATGGCAGAACGCAAGCGCAACGGCTTTGTGTCTGTTGCCGATGTAATCCGTGCTGAAGGTGAAGAAATTGGCGAAGCTCGAGGACTAGCAAAGGGTTTCGCTAAACTTGTGCAATCCGCGAAGAACTTCCTTGCCATGGGCCTTTCCGTGGAACAGGTTTCCAAGGGCACTGGCCTCTCCATCGCAGAAATCCAGAAACATTGCCTGTAGAGTAAACTTCTCAAACTCGGCGCAAGCCGACTAAACAAAAAACAGGTGGCTTTTAAGCCACCTGTTTTGCTAGTCTCAAATCACTAGCCACTAGATCCTAAATCCTAGCCCCTAATTACGTCTTGATCACAGTGTCCTTTGCGAGGACTACGATGCCAGATTCCGTAACATGGAAGAGCTTCTTGTCGCGTTCCAAATCGTAACCGATCTGGAAGCCTGCAGGAATGTGCAAGCCCTTTTCAATGATGGCGCGGCGGATCTTTGCGCCCGGGCCAATCGTTACGTTCGGGAAGAGGATGGATTCTTCGACGAGAGCTTCCTGCTGAATGGAGACACCCGGGCTAAGAACGCTCTTCACGACTGTGCCGCCGCCAATTACGCAACCTGCAGAAACGATGGAATCGATTGCTGCACCCTGGTGCTTTTCGGCTGGGCCTGCAACGAAGCGTGCAGGCGGCTGGTTCCAGTTGTATGTGCGGATCGGCCAGTAGTTGTTGTAAAGGTCAAACGGCGGATTTTCGGAGCAAAGGTCCATGTTTGCTTCGAAGAAAGCGTCAAGTGTACCGACGTCGCGCCAGTAACCCTTTGTGCTTGCCTGTTCGCCACGGACGATGTTTGTGTTGAAGTCATAGACATAAACCGGGTATTCCTTGAAAAGGGCCGGAATGATGTGCTTGCCGAAGTCCGTTGCGCCGTTCTGTGCGCCCTTCAAAAGTTCGCGAACAAGGAACTTGCTTGTGAAAATGTAGTTACCCATGCTGGCAAGGCACCAACCTGGGCGGCCCGGCATTTCTTTTGGCTTCTTTGGCTTTTCTTCGAAGCCGATCATGCGGTTGTCTGCATCGACTTCGATGATGCCGAATTCGCTTGCTTCTTCAACAGGAACCGGGATTGCCGCGATGGTGAGGAGAGCTGCGCGGCTAAGATGGAAGTCGATCATCTGGTTGATGTCCATCTTGTAGATATGGTCGCCACCGAAGATTGCGACGAGGTCCGGGCGTTCGTCGGTAATCAAGTTGATGTTCTGGAAAATGGCGTCTGCGGTGCCCTTGTACCAGTCGTCACCCGTACGCATCTGTGCCGGAACGAGGTCAACATACTGGTCGAGACTTGCGTTCAGGTTCCATGCTGCGGAAATGTGCTTGTTCAGGGAATCAGACTTGAACTGGGTGAGCACCTTGATCTTGAAGATGCCGCTGTTGATGAAGTTGTTCAGAACAAAGTCAATAATTCTGTATGTACCACCGAAATGAACAGCCGGCTTTGCGCGGTCGCGGGTGAGTGGCTGAAGGCGGCTGCCCTGGCCACCGGCCATGATCATGCAAAGAACGTTCTTCTGGTGTTCCCTATAGGACCAACTCATAAAAAACCTCTAATTACAAAATGTTAAAGTTACGCCCCTTAATCTAATATAATTATTCGTGAATTGTTTATAAAAATTTTTAAAATTGCAAAATTTTCGCTGAAAGGCTACCTCCATACGGTTGTCTTACGCTAACTTTTGCCTGCTTTGGGGACCGGGCCTGCCGGTAGGCCTCTTTTTTTTGATAATTCGCATAAATTCTATTCCCTCTTATTCGATAAATTTTCTATTTTCAAACCGTTCGAATTTTTCTCGACAAAGCGACCCGAAAGGGGAGCTTCAACATTAACCAAATAGGAGCTAAAAATGTCTCTTACTCTTAACGACATCAAGCACCCGAAGATCAAGGCTTGGGTTGAAGAAGTTATCGCAATGTGCGAACCGGACGCAGTAGTTGTTGCTGACGGTTCCCAGGAAGAATATGACGCCCTCATGCAGAAGTGCGTTGACGCTGGCCTCGCTACCAAGCTTGCCAAGAAGGAAAACTGCTACTTGTTCCGTTCCCTTCCGTCTGACGTAGCTCGCGTTGAATCCCGTACCTTCATCTCCTCCGTCAAGGAAGAAGATGCAGGTCCGACCAACCACTGGATCGACCCGAAGGAATTGAAGAAGACCATGTCTGACCTCTACAAGGGTTGCATGCACGGTCGTACCATGTATGTCATTCCGTTCTGCATGGGCCCGCTCGGCTCTGCAATCTCCAAGAACGGTATCGAAATCACTGACTCCGAATACGTTGTTCTCAACATGGACATCATGACTCGCGCTGGCAAGAAGGTTCTCGACATCTTCAATGCTGACCCGAACGCTGACTTCGTTCCTTGCCTCCACTCTGTTGGTAAGCCGCTCAACAACGGCGAAAAGGACAACGGTGTCTGGCCCTGCGCTGACGTCGAATTCAAGTACATCTCCCAGTTCCCGGAAGAACACCTCGTTTGGTCCTACGGTTCTGGCTACGGTGGAAACGCACTCCTTGGTAAGAAGTGCTTCGCTCTCCGTATCGCTACCGTTCTCGCTCGCGACGAAGGCTGGCTCGCAGAACACATGCTCATCCTCAAGCTCACCAACCCGAAGGGCGAAGTTAAGTATGTAACTGGCGCATTCCCGTCTGCTTGCGGTAAGACAAACCTCGCTATGCTCATCCCGACAATCCCGGGCTGGAAGGTCGAAACCATCGGTGACGATATTGCATGGATGAAGTTTGGTGCTGATGGCCGTCTCTATGCTATCAACCCAGAAGCTGGCTTCTTCGGTGTTGCTCCGGGCACATCTGCAGAATCCAACAAGAACGCTCTTATCTCTGCCGAAAAGAACACCATCTATACAAACTGCGCTCTCACTGAAGACGGCGACGTATGGTGGGAAGGCATTGGCTACCCAGCAACTGGCAAGCTCGTTGACTGGAAGGGCAACACCCGTGACGCTCTCCCGAAGGACAAGGCTCCTAAGGGCGAAGAAATGGCTCACCCGAACGCACGTTTCACCGCTCCGGCATACCAGTGCCCGTGCATTGCTGAAGAATGGGAAAATCCTGCTGGCGTTCCTATCTCCGCAATCCTCTTCGGTGGCCGTCGTCCGTCCACAATCCCACTCGTTCACCAGTCCCTCAGCTGGAACCACGGTGTATTCCTTGGCTCTATCGTAGGTTCTGAAATCACTGCAGCTTCTACAATCAACGCAGCTGAAGTTGGTAAGATCCGTCGTGACCCGTTCGCAATCCTCCCGTTCTGCGGCTACAACATGGGTGACTACTTCAAGCACTGGATCGAAATCGGTAAGAAGTCTACCGAAGACAAGCTCCCGAAGATCTTCTACGTTAACTGGTTCCGTAAGGACGCAGACAACGCAGAACTTCCGGGCGGTTTCATGTGGCCGGGTTACGGCGACAACAGCCGTGTTCTCGCATGGATCTTCGACCGTTGCAACGGCGTAGACAATGCTAAGGAAACTCCGATCGGTTACATGCCGGCAGACGGCGCCCTCAACACTGAAGGCCTCGCAGAATGCTACAAGAAGACTCTCCCCGCAATCACCACCGTTGATGTTGAAGGCTGGAAGAAGGAACTCGTCGACGTTAAGGAAAACCACTATCCGAAGTTCGGCGCTCACCTTCCGAAGGAACTGAACGACATCATCGACATGATTCAGGATCGCTTGAACAAGGCCTAATGGGTTAAACCCAGGACCTTGACGACTGGCTTTTTTAGCTGGTTGCAAAGCCAAACGACGCCCCGCAGTTCACACTGCGGGGCGTTGTGTTTTTTACTGAAATTTCTATCTTGCACGCCGCGTCAACGTGTTGCCTAATAACGGGTGTAAGTCCAGTTGCGAAACTTGAAAAAAAGGAAGACACCATGAATAATAAACAGAAGTACACGTTTTTGATGTTCCTCTTGGGAATGCTTTCTGCCTTCGGGCCCTTCGTTACGGACCTTTACCTGCCGGCGCTTCCGAACCTTGCGGAATACTTCAAGACCACGCCCTCGATGTCGCAATTGAGCCTTACCATGAGCATGCTCGGGCTTTCGGTTGGCCAGATTTTCATTGGGCCCTTGAGCGATAAGTTCGGCCGCAAAAGACTGCTTGTCATTTGCCTCGCCATGTTTGTGGCTGGCACCCTGGCCTGCATGTATTCGCCAAACGTAATCGTGTTCAACGCATTCAGGCTTTTCCAGGGAATGGCCGCCTCCGGCGGCATCGTGATTGCGCGTTCCGTATCGGCAGACTGCTATCGCGGCGCGGTGCTCACGAAGTTCCTTGCCATGGTGAGTGCGGTGAATGGGGTGGCACCGATTCTTGCACCGGTGCTTGGCGGCTTCCTCTTGAACTTCATGGACTGGCGCGGCACGTTTGCCGTTCTTTTGCTCTACGGCTTTGTGTTGCTTTTTATGGCGGGCAAGTTCCAGGAATCCCTGCCTGCAAGACGCCGTAGCAAAAAGTCCATTCTTTCGAACTTTTCGCTTTACGGCAATGTGTTTTCGAACAAAATTTTTTTGAAGTACTTTTTGGTTTGCACATTCTCGATGATAGTGCTGTTCGGCTACATTTCTGCATCGCCGTTCATTTACCAAAAACTGTACGGGCTGAGCCCGATGGGCTTTAGCGCATGCTTTGCCATGAATGCCGTGTTTACCGCAATGGGCTGTGCTGTGTCAGGCAAGTTCAGGGACGGGCGCAAGGCGCTCCAGATTGCGGCCGTGGGCATATTCGGATTTTCGCTTGCCGTCAGCGCCGCCCTGCTGAACCATGTGCCCATGTATTTTTTGCAGCCCTGCTTTATGGGCCTTACCTTCATGTTCGGCTTAATCCAGCCGCCGGCACAGTCCTTTGCCCTGAATGCTGAACGCCGCAATGCAGGCACGGCTTCTGCTGCCATGGGGGCCGCCGCATTCCTCATGGGCGGCATCGCTTCGCCGCTTGTTGGCATGGGCGATATTGCCGCAAGTGCGTCCATTATTCTTGTATGTGGCGCCCTTTTGACGATGATCGCGATATTCGTATCTTTGAAAAATAATGTTATTGAATGAAAGTTCAATAAGTAATACGCGAATTGGTATGATTTGGGACTGTATATGCCTTTTTGGGGTGCATTTTGCGTACTGCCTTTGTGCATTTACACTTTATTTTAACTAGATTAAAGGTGTAATTTCTAAGGATTGTTTATGTCGTCCATTAATTTTGCTACAAGAGAAATTAGTTGTAAGGTTGTTTTCTATGGCCCGGGTCTTAGTGGTAAAACCACTAACTTGCAGGTGATCCATCAGAAGATGCCGCAAGATAAACGTACTGACATGGTGTCTTTGGCTACCGAAGGCGACCGTACTTTGTTCTTTGACTTTTTGCCATTGAACCTTGGTGATATCAAGGGCTTCAAGACCCGCTTCCAGCTATATACGGTGCCGGGCCAGGTCTATTACAATAGTACTCGCAAGCTCGTGCTTCGTGGTGCGGACGGTGTCGTTTTTGTGGCTGACTCCCAGCGCAACCGACAGGCTGACAATCTTGAAAGTTTGCAGAACCTTCGCCAGAACCTCCAGGATTACGGTATGGACCTCGACGACATGCCGTTCGTGCTTCAGTACAATAAGCGCGACATGGAAAACGTGATGACGATCGACGAAATGAACTCCACGTTGAATACTCGCGGTGTACCGGCATTCCCGGCCACGGCCCACAACGGCAAGGGTGTTGTTACAACGCTCAAGACGATTGCCATGCTTGTGATTGAAAAGTTCAATGTTAAGCAGGGCGCCCTTAAACAGGCTGCTGAACAGCATGCCGGTAGCGCCGGTGTTCACGAAGTTTCTTTGCAGAAGGACGCTTTGAAGGTTGCTCAGAACAACCTGGTCAATCCGCCAGTCGACGCCAAGCCTGCTACGATGCCGCAGCCGCAGAACCAGGGTTCCCCGTTCCGCATGCCCTCGTTCGCTTCTTCCCGCCCTGCCGCAACCCCTGGTGGCCAGCCGACTGCAGGTGGCGGTCTATTCCAGAAACCGATGGGCGGTTCCCCGTTTGGTCGCCCTCGCACGGATTCCCCGTTCTCCAAGGTGCCTACATTTGGCCGCCCGACTGCAGCTCCCGTCCAAGAAACGTCTGACGATGATATTGAACTCCGCCCATACGTACCAAAGAAGAAAAAAGAAGAATAATCTATGGATTTTACAGTTTACTCAGAAGAAGCAAACAAGGCTGTCCGTCTATTGCAAGCTTATTGCGTGAGCGCCAAGGCTGAATATGTGGTCCTTTGCCATCGCAGTGGTTTTGTGTTGGCAGATGCTGGTTCCCTTGCTGGCGATGCGTCGCCGCTTGCCTTGCTGAGTACGTCCGCTTTGGATTCTGCAAACCAGTTTGGTGCAATGATGGGGAACGGCAAGTTCTCTGCTATTTCATTTGTTAGTAATTCAAAGTCTGTTTATGTAACTCCGATTGATCCTGCTTTGATAGTCATTCAGATTTTTGCGGGCCACCTGCCTCCGCGCGTAGAAGACTTTACTCGCGTCTTGGTCGATAAACTGAATACGGCAACACCTGCGTTTATGCAGGAAGCCAACAGCATGAATGGCTAGTCATACTTTGGTGCTATGACTGCGACAATGTTTTTTAGACAGCTTAGAAAGACAACGGCCTTGCTGGTCGTTGTCTTTTTGTCTTTTGCGGTGCATAGAACGGTATCCTTCTTTTCTTCTGACGAGGTAAAAGTTGAAGATGAAGCTACGGCGGCAGAACTTGAAGTTGCCGAGAGCGTAGTCTGCCACAACATTGTCGGTGGAGCTGCGTTTGGCATTGATTCCGTGTTTTCAGAAAATACTCGCCTTTATTTTTATTCCGTACTTGAAAAATCGGATTCTACAAAAAAGTATTTGCACAAGTGGTTCAATGGCCTGGACACCGTGATGGTTCAGCCATGCACCCGCACGGGGAATATTTGCCTGAGCTCCATAAATCCGCAGCAGTTGAAGCCTGGCGAATGGAGCGTTGACCTGGTCGATGGCGGGCATATTTTGAATTCCCGCCAGTTCCTTGTGGAAAGTCCTGAATTCTAGGGAGTAGCCGGTGCGTTGCGTTGCTCCGGTTATTTTGTTTTTGGCTGCGTTCAGCTTTGCCTTGAACGTGGATTCTCTGCCGGTTTGGAACGAGGCTGTGTTGACGCAGGTTGATTCTTTGGAAGCTCAGGAGCCTGCCGAAGATACGCTGCAGCTCGAAACCTCCGGTTCCAAGACGATTTCCGTTGTCGTGGGTGACGGCGGGACCGAGGTGGACCAGGAATTGCATCTTTCCATGAAGGGCTATGTTTCTGACGGGGTCTACATTGACGCGCTTCTTTCTGACGTGGGCCGCACGGCGGGCGACCAGAGCACGGCAACGCTCCAGGAAGTGGACGAAGTCTATTTTCGCGCGGAATCGGAACACTACCTGCTTCACCTTGGCGATTTGAACTGGAAGCAGAGCAATCTTGGACTTTCTGGAATTGAGCGTTCTACGCTCGGCGCGATGGTTGGCGCTCGCACGAACCATTCGCTTGCGCGGGGCGTGTTTGGCGTAGATGAGGTGGAGCATAGAACCGTGATTATGCAGGGCGTGAACGGGCAGCGTAACGGCTATGTTGTGGACGGCGCCTTTGGGTATTTGCAGGTGGTGCCGCGCTCGGAGCGTGTTTGGTTGAATGGCGTGGAACTTGTGCGCGAGCGCGATTATGTGATGAACTACGCTGGCGGCGTGCTCGATTTTAAGGGCGATGTTCTGCCAGGCCTTGGCGACGAGATTCGCGTGGAATATGATTCCTACAATTCGGGCTACGCTTCGCAGATTTTGGGCGCCGAAGGCAGGTACCGCAGCAAGCATCTCTGGCTCGATGTGGGCGGTTTCCGTTTGGAAGACGATGTGGACCGTTTGAAGCGCAGTGCGCTGGATTCAAACGATGTTTGGGCGTTGAAGCATGACGACGGTTCCGCTTTTGTTCGTGACGATACGCTCCCGGAACTTGTTCGACCGAAGCGCACGGAACGCGCAGGCGCACGCCTGCGCGCGGCGTACGATGATGCCTACATGGACATTGAAACTGCCTTCAACCGCAAAGATACGAATACGCTTTCTAGCCGTGTGAACGGACCGGAGGGCTTGGCGTTCCGCTGGAATCTGCAGTCTGACAGTTCGGCGGACCTGCGAAGGTTCCCGGTCATGTTTGGGCTGTATGGCAACTTCTATGAAGACGGCTTCGATGCTTCGGACTTTTTGGGGAGCGACCGCGACTGGGATTCGTACCTGCTGCAGGACGCATGGGATTTGGATTCGGCGGGGCTCGGCATGGGCCGCAGGCACGATGAAGCGACTATGCGCATTCGCTTGCACCCAAGGTTGTTTTTTGGAAGCGAACTTGGTTACAGGCAGAGTACGGAAGATTCTTCTTGGAACTCGTTGCGTTCGCATAGCTATGTGCAGCACCGTGGCGAGAAGTCCCTGAGCACGCTTTCGTTCGTTCATGTTCGCGCCGAGGATTTCGTTTCGAGCAAGCGTTACCAAGGTTTGCTGAATACGGAATACCAGGAGGGTTTTATACGGCCGTTCGCATCTGCTGACTACGCCTACTGGGAACGCTCTGCAGGCGGTTTTGATAGCGAGCAGCTCCGCTTTAGGCAAGATGCCGGTTTGCAGTTCGTGGCGAACAATTACAGGGTTCGCGAAACGGTTGGCTCCTGGCGGGAGCAGGTGAAGAATGACGAAACTTTTGAAGATTCGTTGAAGCAGATTTCGTGGACGCAGAGCGCGAGCGGGAAATTCCGCTACCTAGACTTTGATCACTTGCTGCAGTACAAGCATACGGATTTGCAGGAGGCCGGTAAAAGTGATTCGTGGGTGTCGTCGCAGACTGTGCACGGCGGCAATGCCGATGTAGGTATTGAAGGTAGCCTGCGCTATGACTTTGGACTTAGCCGTGAACAGCCTTATGTTGCCATTTACAAGGCGGTGGCTGCTGGCACGGGCGATGTGATGTACGACAGTGCCACGGGACAGTTCATTGAAGGAGTCGATAACGGTAGCTATGTTTATGAGGGCATGGGTCGCTCCGACACGGCAAATGCAGTGGAAGCTTCGACTGCCGAAGCGGAATTGAATTTGCTTGTTACACCGGGTGTTGCGTTCGGTGTTCGCAACGGTTTTTTGCGCGATGTGAGCTTTGGGATTGACTTTAGGTCGACTGGCTACGACACGACAGGGCGTAGACTTTTTGTGCCTCCGTTTACTCCGTCTGAAGTGCGCAAGTTGACTAGCGGCCTGTATTATGTGGAAGGCGATGTCGGCTGGGTGTACCCTGGCGGAGCCTTGACTTTGCATTATTACCCGGGCAATGAATTTGAAAAAAAGAACTTGACCTACAAATATACGGAAGAACGCTTTTGGCACCGTGGAACCGGCGTGTTTACCGGCCGCGAAAAGGAAACCTGGAATCTTGAAGGATTGTATGAAGTTACGGACTTGAATTCTGTGGCCGTGATGGATTGGAAAATTTATGAAGGCTATGCGAGCCTGCGCCGTGAACTGCCTTGGCATTTTTTTGTGGAGCCTGGCGGCAAGGTGCGCTACGGTGCTGGCGAAGAGACTTCCGAAACATTCGATGCGCTCCTACGCGAGGGCGATCTGAAGTTTGGCTACATTCTCGAAGACAAGGTGGATGCGAGCGTTTTGTTCAGTGCAATCAATTTGGATAGCGATGCCGATTACTTGCCATACCAGATGATGTCTGGCTACGATGACGGCTGGACATTCCGCGTTGAAGCGTTTGCCGATGTTACCTTGAGTTCGTTCTTTAGCTTGTCTTCTCGCTATATCGTGCGCTTCGGGAATTCCGAGAGCAGGCTGTTCCAGAAGTGGTCCATGGAGGCTCGCGCATGGTTCTAGCATTCCTGTTGCTTTTGGCAATTTCTTCTTTTGCGACTACGCTTGTTGCCGTTGGCGACTTTACAGATAAAGAAAAGTTGCAGTTGCTTGCTGCTGATTCCCTGGAACGTGCCTCGGTAGAAAAACGCATCGTTGCCCGTTTTGAAAATTCCGGGTTCCCGGCTGCAAAGATTGTGGAAAGCGTGAGCGGCGATACTTTGTATGTAACGCTGGAACGTGGGGAAGGCTTTGTTTTTGGTACGCCGCGAAATGCGGTTGCTGGCAAGACATCACAAGAAGTTTTTGCCAAGCTCTCGAATCTTGAAATTGGCGGCGAGTTCAGGCTTTATGATTTGAAGCGTTCTGCAAAAAAAATGGAACGCAGCGGCTATTTTGTACAAATTAAGGAGCCGGTGCTCTATCGTGAAAATGGCCGCAATAGGCTTGTGCCATTATTTTACATGCAAGATGCATCGTTCAGCTATGCTGAAGGCTTGGTGAGCTATTCCAGCGAAGACAACGAATGGGTGGGCGAGCTTGACGTGAACCTTGTCAACCTGGCTGGGACTGCGCGTGACTTGCAGATCAAGGGAACCACAGGCGATGTGGATCGTGAAATTTCGCTTGCCTACAAGGAACCATGGCTGCTGGGCTCAGCATGGAACGGCCTTGTGCGCGGCTCGCTGCAAGATGATTCCAGCTACACGGATGCGCATTTGGAACTTGGTGTAGAGCGTCCCATAAATTTTGAATGGACATTTGCGTTCCTTGGGGGCACAGGCAACCACTACTGGAGTACGGCGTTTGAAATTTCGTACGAAAATCTGGATGCCTTTATTTTGCCGCGTGCCGGGACCTCGATGGCTTCGTCAATTTTGTTTAAGCGTTCTCGAGATTCTTCGCAATATACGCTTGCACTGGAAGGCAGCCTGGAGCATTTTGTGCCGGTCTACGGGAACTTCATTTGTCGTTCGGGCGTTGCCGGCGGCTACCTATACCCGACAAACGCAGATTTTGCTGCTAACGATCTGTTTAGCCTTGGCGGGGTGCATTCCTGGAAAGGCTTCAGGCCGGAGTTCCTGAAGACGCGCGCCTACGGAAATGCTGAATTTGCGTTGCGCTACCAGGGACTTGCGCGCACTGCTTTTGAAGCGTTCTATGAACCCGGTTTATACCGTGGGCGCTACCCGGAACATGGCTGGATTGCAGAACACCAATACGGCCTTGGCATTGTGCAGTACCGAGATTCGTTCTCCGTATCTATCTACTATGCGCTCAGACCGGGTGTTTCGCTTGAGGAAGGGCTTTTGCACCTGGGCGTGAAAACTCTCTTTTAATTCTTAATTATTTTCAATCGGCGTCTTGCTTGGTTCGCCCGCAATTTCGCGCACGAGCTTTGGTACCTGGTAGCCGGGGAGCTTTTTGCGAATTTCGGCGATGAGTGCCCTAGCCCGTTCGTCGCTTACTTCGAAGTGTGCAACGCCCTTGGCATGGTCCAGCTGGTGTAGGTAGTAGGGGAGCACTCCCTGTTCAAACAGCTTGCGGCTGAGTTTTGTCAAAGTCTCGGCATTGTCGTTTACGCCTTTCAATAGAACGCTCTGGTTCAGGAGCGTCCAGCCGCATTGCCTGAGCGAAGCGAATACGGTTGCCGAATTTTCGTCGAGCTCTTCGTAATGGTCCACATGGCTTACGAGCACGCAGTCAAAGCGGCTAGGCAGTTCCTTGAGCAGTTCAAAATGCTGCATGACGATGTCTGGGCGCATGATCGGCAGGCGGGTGTGAATGCGTAGCGTAGTCACGGACGGGTGGACAGCTATCGTTTCTACCAGGTCGCGCAACTTGGCTTGCGAAAGCGTGAGCGGGTCGCCGCCAGAAAGTATGATTTCCCAAGTGTCGGTGTGTTCGTCGAGCCAGTGTCCAACGTCTTTTGCAATGTCAGGAATGTTCTGGAACGGGTAGTTCCTGCGGAAACAGAATCTGCAGCGCACGCCACAAGCAGGTGTTGTTACGATGAGAGCCCGCTTTTCGTACTTCTGGATTACGCAATCGCATTTGCTGGAAGATTTGCCTGCGGGCAGGTCGCCTACGGGGTCATCTACGAAGCCGGGGGCATCAAGCAGTTCGTCTTGCAGGGGGAGTACTTCGCGAAGGAGAGCTTCCGGATGCTCGGCGCGCTTGATCAAATCGGCATAGTGCCTTGAACAAAGGAACGGAAATGTCGGGTTCAAGTCGACTAGACCGGCATTTGTGGTTGAACCTTTGCCGATATACTCTAAAAATGCGTCTATTTGCGTAAAAACTTTAGAAGAATCTTCCATTATATACTAAATTTAGAATCAAAACTTAACGAGGATAATATGGGTACTGTAAGCACCAACGAATTCCGCAAAAAATTGAAGATCATGGTTGACGGTCAGCCATGGGAAATCATCGACAACCAGTTCGTAAAGCCGGGCAAGGGCCAGGCTTTCAACCGTGTTAAGATCAAGAACCTTGTAACCGGTCGTACACTCGAACGCACTTGGAAGAGTGGCGATACCGTTGAAGAAGCAGAAGTCACTTTCGGTGAAATGACTTATAGCTACAACGACGGCGCAAACTGGTACTTCATGGACTCTGAATCCATGGAAATGGTTGAAATTGCCAAGGAAGCCTTGAACGGTAACGAAGTATGGCTCCTTGAAGGTGCTGTTGTTGAAGTTACCTGGTGGGACGGCAAGGTTATCGACGTTATTCCGCCGACCTTCGTTGACCTCCTCATTACCGATGCTCCTCCGGGAGTTGCCGGCAACACCGCTAGCGGCAACGTTATGCGTCCGGCTACCTTGGAAACTGGCGCACAGGTCATGATTCCGCTCTTTATCGAAGAAGGCACCCGCATTCGCGTTGATACCCGCGACGGTTCCTACCTCGAACGCGCTAAGTAATTTGACTTAGCTAAGTGGCAAAACAGCCCGGTCCAAGACTCTTGGACCGGGCTGCTTGTTTTTTGCAATTCAGGTTGCTGTTTTGCATTTTATATTGCAGGTTTGCGTTTCATTGCAAAAAACAAAGCCTCCGCATTCGCGGAGGCTTTTGCCTGTTTTAGCAGGGATTACTGCTTTGCGTAAAGTTCTGTTGTACCAGCTTCGTCGTTTGGTACAAATACAGACAAAGTAGAACCAACGGCTGTGAGTTCGAGGGTAGTTCCTTCAACATTCATGACAGCTCTGGTTGTAAGCTTTGTGATCTTTGTTGTGCCACCATTGGTAAAATCTCTTTTGCCATCTGGGAAGCAGTCTTGCATCTTGAAACCTTCTACGGAGAATGTGATTGTTCCTGCAGCTTTGTCAATTTCATATTCGCCTGTGAGATCGGTATTTGGGCAATATGTGTAGTCCATTGAATTTACAGAAGGAGTGTATGTGAAGCTGCTCTTTGTGAAGTTCAATGTCCCCTTGCCTGCATTGCCGCTAGTGCCTGTAATGCCGGTAAGAGCCCAAGTTCCCTTAAGGCAATCCTTGGAAAGTTCAGAACAGTTGCTTGGTGCGCTTGTGCTGGAATCGTCGCTGCAAGCAGTGAATGCAAATGTGCTAGCAAGAGCTGCAGATGCAATAAGAAGTTTCTTCATAAAAGACCTCATTTAGTTTTTGTGGAATATAGATAAAAAAGTGTAGTATAGGTAGAGAAAATGAAAATTTAGTCAGTAAATTTTAAGAAATGGATGCAAATTTATTGTGTATCTGATAATTTTTTTCTATTGCCTTTTATTGGATTCTTTTTATATTTGTTCTGCAACACTTTGGGGGTGCTTTGGTTTTCGACAGGGCTGCTGAAGCGTTGGTTGCATGCCGAGGTCTCAGACGAGGGCACTCGTTAAAAAGTCTGAAAAATACAAGTGCTAACGAAGAATACGCACTCGCTGCCTAATTAATCGGCAACGCCGGGCCCAATCTCACTCCCATTGGGATTGAAGTCCGGTCGCAATATGGGATAGGAATTCGTCATGCCTTGGGGTGTGTTCCGAGATTTACAAGGCTGGTCGAGGTTTGCGCCGACCTTCTTGGGCGTAAAACTTGACGAGATTTCAAATACGAAGGGAAAGCATGTAGTAGCCCGCGGGGACGCGGTTTTGGACAGGAGTTCGACTCTCCTCACCTCCACGAAAAAGCCCCGGTCGCAAGACCGGGGCTTTTCTGTATTCTCTTCAGAGCATTTTGCGGTGCTAGGGCATTTTTTGCCGTCAGCATTGCCGTTTTGGAAACGATTGATTTGGATTACCCTTTCTTTCTGTCTTGCCAGCGGGTTTCGTTGAATAGCTGGCCTTCGGAAACTCCGTATTTTTCTTCTGCACCAATTTGGCGGGCTGCTTCGTCGAGTGGCATTTTGTGGAAGAGGGCTTCGGCGTAGATCTTGGTTTTGCGGCGTACCATTTCTTTCGTATCGTCGAGCATTTCTAAACGGAACTTGTTGACGCCTGTTTTGGCAAAGTTCGGGAGCAGGCGGAGCGTGGAGCGCGGGCTGCCAAGGTAGAGCGTGTTGCGGCACTCCGAATCGGATTGCAGGTAATGACGCTTGCCCTTGTGATCTAGGATTTCGACCTTGTGTTTGGTGCAGAACTTGCCGCATTCCGGGAAGCGCTTTGCCTGTGCGCCAAAGTTTGCGAACGCACAGTATTCGGCGTGGAATGCAGGCAAATATTGATGCAGTGCAATTTCAACTTTGCGCGGGTCTGTGACGCTCAGCAGGTCGAACAGTTCCGTCGCATTCAGGTCGAGCGACGGATGGTATGTGTTTAGGCCTCTGGAAATCAGGTAGTTTGCCGCTGCAGAGTTTGCTATGTTCAGGCTGTAGTCGCCTGCAAGAATCATTTGGCCGTTCTTGACAGCTTCGCTTTCTTCGAGTACGCCGAGAGCCGCCAGGTTGCGCACCAGCACGCGTTCCGGGGCGAGCTTGATGATTTTTCGCAGGTAGTGGCTTTCGCCCGGCTTGTGCACACGGAGCGTTGCGATGCCGGCTTCAAAACCGAGGGAATGTGCAAGTTCAAGCGGTTCTTCGTAGCTGACGCCCCAGTCAAAGTCCATATATACGGTTGTGATTGGGAGGCCCTTGAGGGCTTCGATTTGCTCCGGGTTGCGCACGAGCACGGAAAGTTCCGGTTTCTGGCTTTCTATGCGTGGCGGGCGCTTTGCTCGTTCGCCCGCGAGGAACACGACGCCGGTGTTTGCGCTTACTGGGAATTCGCCGTTGCTTGCGGAGCTGGAGAATCCATTGACAGGAATTTTTCTTTTTTCGTCCAACTGCCTGATTGCCTCCTGGCGAAGGCTGCGCAGAGCCTTGTCGACAACGAACAGGTTACCAGGAAGTTGTACATTTACATTTTGTGCAATATAAGCTGTGCCGGACAGTGCAGAGAGTGTGTTCTTTGCTCGGTCTGCAGCGTCGTCGCGGATTGTTTTTGCAATGTCAGGAATGTCTCCTGCAACTTCAACGCTGTTGCCGTCGTTGTCTTTGATTGAAATTGAGAGCGGCTTGCCTTCGCTTGCGACCATCGTGATGTCGATAGGAACGTTTCTGTCGCAGTCTCGTTCCGTATAGCGCTTCTTGAGTTCCTTTTCGATTGCTGGGGAGTCGTTGCGGAATGCAAGCATGCCAACGCGAACGCGCCGGGCGTCAAAATCTTTGCCAAAGTCGAGCTTGAGCAAGTTGCCCTGTCTGCTAGCTCCGTAAAGTCTGCCGCCGAATGCAGCCGGTTCAAACAATATGCCGTCACCTGGAATAGGCTCTGCTGTGTCATTGCCTGCTTCTACCCACACACTCGGGTAGTGCACTTTTTTTACAAGGCCAAGCCGTTCACCGTGATGGTTCGAGAACGAGCCTTCGACGAGTTTCTGGTAGTCGATGCCTTCGAGCCAGCCTGTAGAAAGCCCGCGAGAAAAGAGCGTTTCGAGGGCGGTGCGCGTGAATGCATCTACGGGCTTGTTGTCGAGAACGGCCCTGTAGGCGCTGGCAACTGCAGCAACGTATTCCGGGCTCTTTAGGCGGCCTTCGACCTTGAGCGATTCCACCTCTTTTTCAAGATCTTTAAGGAGCGGTAGTGCAGAAAGATCGTGCGGGCTGAACAGATACGGAGTGCGGTCAAGCATCTGTTCTTCGCCGTCTATGAACATGCGGTAGGGGAGCCTGCAGCTTTGGGCGCATTGCCCGCGGTTGCCTGAACGGCCTCCGAAGTTTTCGCTGGTCAAACACTGGCCGGAATATGAAACGCAAAGGGCGCCGTGTACAAAAACTTCAAGTTCCAAGTCCGTGTTTTGGCGGATTTCCTTGATTTGTCGCAAGGAAAGTTCGCGAGAAAGCACAACACGGTTGAAACCGAGCGGCTTTACAAAGTTTGCACCTTCGGCGCTAGCAATAGTCATTTGCGTGGAGGCGTGAATTTCCTGGTTCGGGGCGATTGCTCGAATCAATCGGGCAAGACCTATGTCTTGAATGATGAAGCCGTCCGGGCGGAGCTTGATTATGCTTGCGAGCTTTTCTGGGAGCGCACGAAGTTCTTCTTCAAAAATCAGGATGTTCATGGCAAGGTAGGTTTTTACGCCGTGGAGCCTTGCATATTCGATCATTTCACGAACATCGTCTAGCGAGAAATCTATTGTGCGGCCACGAGCGTTCCAGCCAGGCACGCCAAAATACACAGCGTTGGCACCATTTGCAACGGCAGAGACAAGCATTTCGCGGGAACCCACGGGCATCAATAGTTCTGTAGATTTCATATTTGCAAAGGTAGAAAAATAGGGGAGAGAGGAATCAGGAGTCTGGAGTCAGTGATAGGAATCAGGAGTCAGTAGGAAGACATAAGACGGAAGGAACTGTAACTTACCATATTCTGGATCACTTCGAGTTGCTCGTGATGACAAGTAAAGAGAGGACAGAAAACAGAAGACAGAAAACAGAGAATTGTATTTTCCCGTGTCATGGCGAGCGGAGCGCGGCCATCCAGAGCAATGTTCTGGATCACTTCGAGTTGCTCGTGATGACTGTTAAGACGCAAGAGCCAGATGCAAGATGCAAGAAAGAAAACAGAAGACAGAGAACAGAGTACAGAAGACAGTAGGAAGACATAAGACGGAAACGAGTAACTAACAACTAATAACTAATAACTAACAACTAGTGACTAATAACTAATTCAGACGACAGACGTCAGCCTACAGCCGACACATTGGAAATTTCAAGTATCTCTCGTCTCTCGTCTGTAGGCACGCAGTGCCGTTCTCTCGTCTATTCTATACCCTACACCCTGAACCCTATACCCTAAACACTGGAATTTAACAATCCTCTTTCGTCTTTCGTCTATCGTCTTTCGTCTAACCACTAGCCCCTAATCACTAGATCCTAATTTCTAAAATTTCTACCTTTGTCACCATGAAATTGTTATCTGAATTTTTGCAAACAGAAACCTTTGACTCATTCAAAATTTGGACCGAAGCTAAGTCTGGCGCAGTTCATGTGAGTGGCTTGAATGAAGGTGCCGCAGCGGTTCTTGTCGCTTCGCGTTTTTTGCAAAATCCAGAGCCGACTGTTTTGATAGCGCGCGATTACCGCACTGCAGAAGTTTGGATTGAAAATCTTGAAGCTTCGCTCGGCAAAGATTCCGTTCGCTTTTTGCCGGGCATCGGTTTAAAGCCTTACGAAGAAAAGGTGCCTTTTGACGGCGTCCTTGAAGAACGTTTGCGTTTTTTTGCGGACTTTGACGATGGTACGCCACGCATACTTGTTTGCCCATTAGATTCGTTACTTTTAAAATTGCCTGACCCACGAGAATTGAAAAAGAAAATTCTCCATTTTAAGGCGGGCGATGTTTGCGATGTGGATTCGCTACGCAAAAAGCTTTTGGACATGGGGTTCCGCGAACAGCCCATGGTCAGCGGTGTTGGCGAATTTTCGATGCGTGGTTGCATTATCGATATCAATGGATTTTTGTATGAACATCCGGTGCGCCTTGAGTTCTTTGGCGATGAACTGGAATCCATTCGTTTTTTCGATATTTTTTCGCAGCGTTCCATCGAAACTGTTAACGAAATCAATATTTACCCGATGGGCGAATTTTCTGTTCCTGCGCAAACTCGCTTTGAACTGAATAACGATCTTTCTGGTTTGTGGTGGCGCCGCTCCAGTTTCGAAAAACTGGAATGTTCCATTTTCGATTACATCGAGAATCCGAACATCATTTTTGAAGAGGCGGGAACTCTTGCCGAAGCTGCTTCGAAAACCTGGAGCGTTTTTGAAAACCGTTTCGAGGAAATTGCCGGTACGCCGTATGCTGCCTTTGCTCCAGAAAAAATCTGGTGGAAGTATTCTTCTTTTTCAAAAATTTTCGGGGAAGCCCTTTCTCTTGATGTAACTCGCGTAATGGCTGAGGCTTCGGGTTGGCAGAACTTTGAACTTCGTCCGCAGTCTTTTGAATCTTCCGGAGTCGATGCTACTGCCGAAAAGATTGAAGAATTCATTGCCGATGGTGGGCGTGTTTACCTTGTTGCGCAAACGACAGGCTCGCTTTCCAGATTGCAGCAGTTGCTCGATGAAGCCGGCGTAGATGATTACCTGGAAGGTTTTATTTCTGAAGGCTTTTGGCTTGATTCCGAAAAAATTGCATTCCTTACGGATGCGCGCATTTTCAATCGCCACCAGAAGAAGGCGCGTAAGCGTTCTATCGCAGGTTCCGTTTCTGGAGCTATGCTTTTGGAATCGCTTAACCGCGGTGACCTGGTGACGCATGAAGATCATGGTGTTGGCCGTTACCTGGGCCTTGTGCGTGTTGAAGTCAATGGCGGCATGGTGGATTGCGCCTTGCTTGAATATGCTGGTGGCGACCGCTTGAAGTTCCCGGTGGCGGATTTGCAAAAGATTGAACGCTTGCAGCAGCCGGAAAATGCTGAAGTCAAGCTGAATTCCCTGGGTTCCAAGCTTTGGGAAAATCAAAAGAGGCGTGTCAAGGAACGCGTTATCAAAATTGCCCGTGAACTTGTGGAATTGTATGCAAAGCGCGAACTTGTGGAAGGCTACATGTTCCCGCCGGATTCCAAGATGCAGGAGGAATTTGAAGCTGCATTTGAATACACGCCGACTCCGGACCAGCTTACTGCAACGGCAGATATCAAGCGCGATATGGAAAGCAGAAAGCCGATGGACCGCCTGGTTTGCGGCGATGTCGGCTTTGGTAAAACGGAAGTTGCCATGCGTGCTGTTTTCAAATGCGTTGAGTCGAAGCGCCAGGTTGCAGTCCTTGTGCCTACGACGATTCTAGCGGCGCAGCATTACGAAAACTTCTGCGAGCGTTTTGCCGGTTTCCCGGTGAACATTGCCTTGGTGAACCGCTATAAGACTGCGAAAGAAAAACGGGAAATTTTCGAGAAGCTGAACCGTGGTGGCGTGGATATTGTTGTCGGTACGCACGCGCTGCTTTCTGAAAAAAGTCAGTTTAAAGATTTGGGACTTTTGGTCATTGACGAAGAACAGAAGTTCGGGGTAAAGCAGAAAGAAAAACTGCGAGAACTCCGTTTGGCTGTAGATACGCTTTCCATGAGTGCGACGCCGATTCCGCGTTCCCTGCATTTGAGCTTGACCGGCGTTCGCGACATTTCGTTGATCAATACACCTCCGATGAACCGTCTGCCTGTTGAAACGCATTTGATGAAACGCAATGACAAGGTTCTTGCCGATGCCATTCGCAATGAAATTGCGCGTGGTGGGCAGGTGTTTGTAGTGAATGACCGCGTGAATACGATCGAAAAGCTTGCCGAAGATGTGGAAAGCTGGGTGCCGGAAGCTCGCGTTGCCGTGGCGCATGGGCAAATGGAAAACCGCGATTTGGAACGCATGATGGAAGCGTTCCTTTCTGGCGATTTTGATGTGCTCGTAAGTACGAGCATTATCGAATCAGGCTTGGATGTGCCGCGAGCCAATACGATGATCATCATGAACGCGCATCACTTTGGCATTAGCCAGTTGTATCAGATGCGTGGTCGCGTCGGCCGCTCCGATGTGCTTGCGTATGCGTATCTGGTAACTCCAGAAAAGGGCGAAGTTTCGCAGGATTCTGCACGCCGCCTGGAAGCTCTTGCGCAATTTACCGACCTTGGTTCTGGTTACCAGCTTGCCATGCGCGACTTGGAAATCCGTGGCGCCGGCAACCTGCTTGGCCAGGAACAGCACGGCTTCATTGCGGAAGTTGGTTTTGAAACTTATGTGCGCCTGGTCAAGGAAGCCGTAGAAATGCTGCGCGGCACGCCTAGCGATAAGCCGGTGCAGCCGCGAGTGGAGCTTGGCATTGACGCCTACTTGCCAGAAAACTGGATTGAAGACGGCCTTACGCGAATCAATTTGTACCAGCGAATTGCACGCCTAGCAACGCTTGAAGAAATTGCAAGTATTCGCGAAGAACTGCATGACCGTTTTGGCGAATTGCCGGAAGCTGCAGAAATGCTTCTGCTTGTGACAGAAATCGGTCTATGCGCTGCATTCCTAAAAATTCAGGGACTGTTGTTGCGCAATAACATGCTTGCGATGACTTTTGCGGAATTCCCGCCTCCGGAACCGCGCATGCTTGCCGAAATCCTTTCACTATCGCCATTCCCGATGCGCTATTTGAACAATACGCCATTGCAGGCGATCATTGAACTTGGCCCCGGTAAACCAGCCCAGCTTGCAAAGCGCGCTCTTGATTGCTTCAGAAAATTCGAGGAACGCACCGACGCTCCGCTGCAGAACGCTGCAATTATGCAGTAGTTTGGTGCTTGTCGGCTGAATTAGTCATTCCTCCTGACTCCTGATTCCTGATTCCTGTATTCTAGAATGCCTGAGCTAGGTCGAATGCGAAGCGACCGAAGGCGAAGTTTTCCATGTTCCATTCAGAGAAGTTCTTCTTGAAAGCGTAATCCAGGCGGAATGTGAGGAACTGCCATTGGTAGCGCAAACCTAAACCAAGGCTTGCGTCCGTTGTGCCTTCGTATACGGATTCTTCAACATCAGTAACTTTAGCCCAGTCGTAGAAGGGGACGATCTGCCAATGGTTCCAATCACGGAATGGAAGCGAATAGCGTAATTCAGCGTTTACGCGTATGTAGATTGGAGTCAAACCGGTGTTGATTACAGTTTCGCCTTCTTCATCAAGTGATTCGTAGCTTGCGTAGATACTTCTAAAGCGGTAGCCTCGAATGGAGCGGGAACCTCCCTGGTAGAAAGCGCGGGCATCATCTTCCATGGCCTTAGCGAAGAAGCGGCCGTAGCTTCCGCTCAATGCTCCAAAAAGCGGACGGATGATTGGGAAATACAAGTTGGTTGTCAATTCACCATATGTGTAAGGGTTGCCGATCATTTGCGGGTTTTGCAAGTCTGCGCTCCAGTTTGTGCCAACGCCAAGGGTTGGCATGATTCGGATACCTTTTTTGGGGTTGAAGTGGTCATCTGTAAAGTCAAATGTCAATGCCGATTCCAACTTGATCTTGAATAGTTCATCTTCATTTTTATGGACGTAACGAGTATCCAGGGTTCCTCTAAAGCGAATGTCTTTAGAAAAGCCGAATGTCAAATTACCGCGATTGATGACTTCGTAACGTTCTTCCAAACTATCCGGGTAGGCTGGGGGCGTGATTTTTTCGTGATTGAACGAAAGTGCGTCGTCAAAGCGAATTGCTGTCGGAATGAATTGAATTGCCGTGCCGAATAGAAGCGGGTGAGCGTAAGTCAAAGCAACTTCCTGTTTGTGCTGGGCGACTAGAACATTTGTACCGAATTCATGGAAGTGCCCAAAAAAGTTCTTGTGCTTGGCTCCTACTTTTGCTCCAAATCCGTAGATTTGTTCATAGAACATTCCGTAATTGATTTCGCCGGGAACTCGTTCCTGTACATACAGGTGAACATCGGAAAGACCGTCTTCGCGAAGCGAATCTTCCATGCGAACCTGTGTAAAAAGCTGAGTAGAAAAGAGCTTGCTTTTGAATGTTGTTGACTGCTTTCCGTTTAGCACTTCGCCTTGCGGGATTCTCCAAAGTTCGTTGAGCCATGTCGTATCGGAAAGCCCTTCCGTATTGCTCTTGTCGCCAGAACGGGTTGCTTTGCTCGATATGTTGCCCATGCGCACTTGAGTTCCTGAATTTACATATACTTCCACATGAACGATTTTTGCTGTAGTATCGATTTTTTCCATGTAGCTAACGGTAGAATGCAGGTACCCTTGTTCCTGATAGGCGTTGTTTATGCGCTGCAAATCTTCCGCAATCCTTGTTTGGTTGTAGGTATCGCCCTTCTTGACTTTTAATGCTGGGATTTCTACTTGTGCGGTTGAATTTTCTGTCGGGATGATTTTTAGATCTTCAAAATTATATCGTTCGCCTTCTGTAATCAAGAAGTCGAATTGACGCCAATGTTTTTCGTTTTCCGTGGAATCCTTTGAAATATTCAATTCCACTTTTGCGCTAAAGAATCCGTAAGAATAATAGATACCCAGAACTTCGTCGCAAGTCAATCGCATAAGGAAGTTCTGCTTGGTCGTATCCATTTTGCCGAATTCTTGCGGCACGTTGATTTCTTCTTCAAGCTGGTATGTCGAAAAATAGGAGTTGCCTGCAAAACTCATTTTCCATGGGTTTTTGTCTTCTTCTTCAGCAAAAATGCTTGTGAAGAAAAGCAGCATCAATATCAGAATCGAATATTTCTTCATTTTTTTGTCTCCGATTCTTTAGGTTCTACTTTTTCTGTATAGTCTTTGCATTTGCCAAGCCCGAGCAGACATGGGGACCAGAATTTATAACGGTAGGTTATACCGATGTTCTTTTCAAGTTGGTTCTCGTCTTCCTGTGTTGCCGAGTTTACGTGGTATTGTTTTGACACTAGCATGGCACCTACAGAAAGTTCCGGGTTCAGGTGGTCTGAATGGGAGTATTCCGCTTCCTGGAAAACAGGGAGCTTGTAATTGATGCCAAATTCAAAGGCCTGTTCGTAAGTCGGGTTTTCACTCTGGTCTTGCGTGTATCCTAGGACGATACTCAAATTGTTCACCCATTTGTCTAGAGAAATCGGAATCTTCACATAGCTCGAATCTTCTTCCAGCGTTTCGGTGTTCGAGAATATGCGCATCTTCATGTCGATGTTGCCTATGTAATTGCCACCAAGAGTTTTGTTTGCCGTTGTAGAAATTACCTTGCCGATTGCGGTGCCTGCGAGCTTGTTCCAGTCTACGCTTTCTCCAGTTGGGTCTTCCGTAATGCAACCTAGGAAAATGTTGTAGTAGATTGCCGCAGGCGTGGTTTCAGTTCCGCAATATGAATTTGGGGTAGGTTGCGGGTTTGTTATTGTGCCGTTAATATCGATGTTGACTGGGCATGTTTCGTTTTGCTGGTGGTCTTCGGATTCTGTGCAATATGGCAAATCCTGTGAAATGGAAATGTCAAGAATGCCCTGTTGCCAAGGAACACCTGCCCAAGAGATTAGGAAGGATTGAACGTTGAATTCATACAACCCCTTGAAACCCACGAAGCCTTCACCGGCATTTGCAACTTCGCCGCGCAGGGTTGGCCTTGACGCTGTTCCTTGTACATCCAGATTGATTGCGAATGGGAACTTAGCGAAAGAAGCGTCAATGTAAATTGAGTCTTCTGTCGCGTTGGTTACATGAATGTTCAGACTTGTGGAATTTGTCTTTGTGATTTCTGGTTTTGCAACTTCATTTTTTCGACGTAGGCTTGCAAGTGTATTCTGCAAAGAATTCAAAAGTTGTGTAACTGTTCTAGGCGTGATTTCAATGTCTATGTTTTTCTTATATATTAATTTATCTACAATTACACCGCCGTCAATCATATTGGCTAAACGAAGGTCCATCGATTTTTGTTTTGGCAAGTGGTAATGCAAGTCTCCATGGGCGCGGGCGTCAACATTGCCAATGCCTTCCGAAGAGTAGTTGTAAAGAACTTCAGGGATCGTAGCATCGATAGAAAGTTCGTCTTCTTTTTCTACAAGAGTGGCGTTAATTCCCTTGAATGTTGCCTTGTGTTCTCCGAATTCAACAGCATAGCTGTCGGTGTGTAAATTTAGCTGCTGTAAAATCATTTTGTCGAATGCATAAGACAGGTTTGCTGTAATTGAATCTCCCGAACTGTTCTGCGAAACTGCTTCCGTCACAAAAATTGTTTTGTCTTCAATTTTGCCTTTGAGCTTTACTGGAACTTCATAGTCAATGGTGAGCGGTGCATACACAACGGAGTCTGCTGCAAATTCTGCTTTCAAACCGTTCAAGCCTCTTGCAAGCTCCCAGCTCAAGCCAACTGACAAATCTGATTTTCTAAGTTCGCCTGCGCCAGCCGGCAATAGCCAGTTGCCGTCCATTTTGACATTTGCGATAATGGTGGAATCCAGGTAGCCCGAACCAAGAATGTTGCCGCCGTTATTGGTGATGTGTACGAAGCTAAAGTGCTTTTGTGCTCCAAGAATTTGATCGAACGTGATTTGTGTATGCCCGTCCCAAATGCCGTTCATGAGCTCGAGGTCTGCGTCTAGTTCAGCCTTGGCTCGCTCCGCAAAGAAATTCATTTGCTTGATGGCAAAGAAATCTTTTGGAATGTCTCGGAATTCGATGTTTGAAAATTCGATGTTGCCGTGGAACCCGTGAGAATCCGTAAAACTCAAATCGCCGCTGAATTCACCATTGGTGAACGTGGAGTCGTTAAGCGGCAGCAAACTGAGAGGAATACTGAAGCTACGAGTCGAAATCCATGCGTTTAGAACTTCGACCGGTAGAGCTCCCGTTACGGCTTCTTCACCAGGCAGAACAATGCTTGCCTGAAGTTCAATCTTGTTTTGCTCATGGTTGACCGTTGCGCTTTCAAGAACGACAGTGTCTTGCAACTTCTTGACTTTGAAGTCTCCGAGCGTATGGAACATTTGCAAGTCGGCCTCTGCCGAGAACTTTGCTTCTGCACTGTCGATGTCGAAGTCGTGGCTGTATGTTCCGGTCACGCGCGCGTCCATCCATTCCGGCAGGTAGCGCTTGGCAAATGGAATGGTGGACAGCAAAACTCCCTGTGCATCAGCTTCGATGCTAGGCCCTTCAAAGACCACGCGTGCTCGTGCGTTGCCGCCATCACTTGCAATCACTTCCCATGATGTATGCGGTTCAACATCGTTCCACATTACTTCGCCTGTAAATGTGAAACTTTCGTGCTTGCCGTAAATGTTGCCCTTGTCAAAATGAATGCCATTGGAATTCAAAATTAGGTGCGTGTACATGGAGTCTGCCGCCATGAGGTAGCAGTAGGGGAGCTTTCCGATGCGAACTCCGGTTCGCATCTCTCCGTCTGAAAATTCACCTATGACTTGCGGTCTGGAACCGAATTTGAGCTCTCCTCCGCTCCATTGCACTGCCCAAGGTTCGTTTGGTGCGAGGTCGCCCGTGTAGTCTATTCTAAATGGAGATAGCTGTATGGTTGCGTTGACATGGGAACCTGTGCCCGTAGTCGTCCTTGCCACTATGGTATTGCCGCTCTTGATTGCAGAATGGATCGTTAAATCCAGAGGCATAATTTGTGGCCCGAATTCCGCACTGATGTTCTGCACGAATCCTCTGACTTCACCTTCCAGATTTTTTGTGCCGGTGCCTTGCAGTTCAATTCTGCCGCCGGATTCGCTTTCTGTTACAATGCTGAACTGAGCCGAGTTCAAGTCTCCATTAGCTTTGATGGTCGCGTGCATTGGCGGTAAAGGCCAGCGTTCCCCCATGTCCGCTTCGATTGTTGCCTTATAGCGGATTGATTTTTCTTCACTGTTGGTGAGCTTTGCCTTGACTTTCAAATTGCTTATGGAGGGGGCGGCATCCGGGTAATCCTTGATAAAGTCTTTAGGATTTGCAAGTTGGATTTCTGTATTGATTTGTGCGTCGGTTACCTTTTTGCGTGGCGCAGAAGCTGCAAGTGCAACGGTATCTTTGCCGGTAATCGTTTTGGTGTCTAGGTTGATAGAACTTTCGTCCCAGTTCGCTTCGGCGCTGAAGGAAAGCTGTTTGTCGATGTGCGTGCCAGAAATGGTATTTGCATTTAGCTTTAAATTTTTTCGAGATGGATTGTAAATGTTGATGTCGGATGCTTCCCATTTGCCTGCATTTGCAACGTCGATGCTTAAATGGTCTACTTGCACGCCGATTCTGAAAATGAGAGACATATCTGGAATTTCAGGAATGTCGATTGGATTTTCGGCAGAGTCTTTTGCTGGCGTGAGCTTTATGTCGACATCGGAGGCAGCGACCTTAAAGAACAGCGAATCGCTGCGCGAAAATTTAAAGCCTGGGTTGACTGTTTTTACATGGAAGTTCGGGCCCGAGACGATGATGGAATCCCAGTGTTGATTCAGCAGAGCCGTTCTGTCGTAGCCGTATGGCTTTATTGTGATTTCGCCGAAAGTATTCTCTTCACCTAAAAAATGGTCGAGGGATGCAAAGAAAAACCAGATTGCCGCACACAGGCAACCCACAACAAATGTGGTTAGGAACGCTGGTCCCGCCCACTTTGGCCTATTCTTAGGCTTTGTCGTTTTTTCTTTTTTCACTGTCTTGCAACAAGTTAGCAAAGTTACTCTTACGGCATGGAGAGGCTTTTACAAAAATGAGCGTAAATCCATGTCAATCAACGAGTTACAAAAAAAATGAGAATGTTTTTACGGCGCTTTTAGGCAAAAAAATCCCGGATTTTCATAAAAACAAAATCCGGGATGAAAAAAAATAGCCACTGCTTTTATGAGCAGTTATATTTTGCGTTTTTTAGCAAGCAAAAGAACTAGGCCTGCAGTAATGAACACGAAGAATGCTGCGAGCGAAACCTTGAGGCAGGTGTGGAACGGCTCGGAGCGGTATTCCATGCGAACAACGGACTTGCCCTTTGGAACTTCTACGGCACGGAGCGTGCCGAAAGCCTTATAGACCTTGGCCGGTTCGCCGTTTACGGTTGCCTTCCAATATGGGTGGTAGTTGCCCGTGACGAGCATGACTGCATTGCGGTCACTTTCTACTTCAAAGACCTGCGTATCCATTTTGGGGCGTTCCACGAGCTTTGCGTGGCCGTTAGGGATTTGGCCGTCGAGGGCGATTTGCGGAGCTTCGTTCAAGATGATTTGTTCGCGGTAGAAAAAGCCGGTTTGTTCCGGTTCAGGTTCCGTTGCTTGAGCTGTCACGCTGTCGCTTGCGGCTTCGGCTGTCGAATCGGAGCTTGCTTCAGCAACCTGCGCTGCGGCTGGCTTTTCTTTGCGGATTACGGCGGTCTTGAGCGTTGCTATCGCCGCGTCGTCGTCCATGGCGACTGCGCTGCCGTAGAGGAACGCCTCGCCGAGTGCGGTCGGATTCGGCATGTATGTTGTACCCTGGCGGGAATCAAAGATCACTGCAGCGATGTTTTCTACGTCGAGGAACGGGTGTGCTGCAGTCGGGTCGTTAATGCCAATGAAGTAGTTTTCATTGTTTTGGCCGCCACGGAAGTTACGGTAGCTTGCAAGCTCGTTGTCATGGAAGCCGTCGGCGTTGCGCATGTCGTAAGCCGGGAAGATGTTGCCGGAAAGGGCATTGTTCCTGGAGAGCGAAAGTACGCGCGGCAAGTCAAGTGGATCTGGGTGCTGGCGCTTGTAGGCTGCAATCAAATTGTTGCTTGGCTGTATGTAGTTCGAATATGGTACATTCTGGACGAATGCGCCGTTGATGGCCCAGAGTTCTACACCGGCAGCTACAGCCAGAATGCAGGCGAAAGCCATTGCAGAAAGCTGCTTTTTGAGGGCCACGACCGTTACTGCGCAAACGACGAGTACAAGCATTAAGCCTGGGAGCATCTTGGTTGCGCCGAGCTTCATTGCTGCAAAGTTGAGCGGCTTAAAGTAAGGGCCTGCAACCGGGTCGTTGAGCAGGTTCTGGCCAGAAAGCATGAATACGCCGATCAGGAGGAACGGGAGGAACATGCCGGCAAGCGCTAGCTTTGAAGACCCCTTGAATGCGCCCGTGATTGCTGCGACAATGTTAGAGGCGGAAAGCTTCTTGTCGTTGTCTGCAAGGTTTACCGTTGCAACGAAGAGTACGCCGTAAAGAATTGCAACCACAAGGCCTACGGGGCCGAGGAAGGTTTCCCAGCTAAAGCGTGCGATTGTTGTAAGCACGAGCAAGACAGCAAAGAGGAATACACCCTTGATCAGGTGCTTGCTCTTTTCGGCGTCGTTCTTGATAGCAAGTACCGGAGCCGCCATCATGACCGCTACGAGCGGGAGCCAGAAGAGGGCCATGCTCGGGGCGCGGAAGTTCTTGACGCCCGGCAAAATGGCGAACCAGAGTTTGAATAGCGGGGAGTGCGCGCCCATGGCGTAGGAAAGTGCTATTGCACTGCCCATGAACCAGAATGCGGCATAGCGGCGCTTGCCCGGAACAAAGAAGCAGAGGAAGGCGAGGAAGGTGAGTACTGCGCCGCTGCTGTCGTGGTTGAGCTTGAACGGGTTGTGGCCCCAGTAGAACGGGGAGCCGCCAAGGCCACGGAGTTCTGCCGGGTCATAAGAGACGAGAGAGGAGCCTTCGACCTTTCCTGTCTTTTCGTCCTGTTCGTAAACATCTACGCCAAGGAAGCTAGGAATGAGCAAGTCGCCGAGTTCTTCCTGGTGGAGCGACCAGCTGACGGCGTGGCCGTAATTTGTCTTTTCACCAGTGCCGCGCACGGATTGCTGTGTTGTATAAATGTAGGACGGAAGAATTTGGAAGAGTGACATGGCGAGGCCAAAACCAAGGGCAACTGCGGCGAGGCCAAGGCGCGTCCCGCGGATTTTCCAGCTTGCCTTCAATGCGAACATTTCATACAGAGCATATAGACCTGCGCCCCACAAAAAGAGGTAGGTAAGTTGCAGATGGCTGCCGAGAATCATCCAGACAATGCAGAATGCGAGAACAAAAATGTGTGAAAGTTTTCCTTCGTGGATTATTTTGCGAATTGCTAATAGGGCAAGCGGAGCTATCGCGAATACCATCATCTTGCCGTCGTGGCCGCCATAGACGTATGTGAAATACTGCGGGGCGAAGGCGTACAGGAAGCCTAGCAATGCGCCGAACCAATCAGATTTTGTCAGGGAGCGGGCGAGGAGCATCGCCGAACAGAATGCAACCCAGATAGTCAAAATGAACTTGAAGCCGACGGCACGAGCTGGGTCTGTAATGAACTGAACCCATACGAGCGGGTGGTAAACGTCTGCGAAGAGGGCGTCGATTGTGGGGACGCCACCAAGGCGGGAATCGTCCCATTCGGTCACGACTGCATTTTGGGCGCGCAGTATGCGGCTACCAAGACCGTTGAGCTGGTCGCTGTTCAGCATGAGCGTGCTGGAATCAAATACGAACCCGCGGAAAACGATTAGGAGTAAAACGAGGAACAGCCCGGAGGCCGCCAGGGAAAAACCGTATTTTTTTAGGAATGCATTCATAAGGTGAAATATAGAAAACAGAAGACAGAGTACAGAAGACAGTTGGCTGACGTCTGATGTCTGTCGGCTGAGTTTTGTGGCTTTGTGCGTGCTGCTGTTGTAGTAACAAAAAACACCAGCGCGTTGCTGGTGCTTTACTGAAATCGGCAAAATTTCAATTGCAAATTAGACGGCGATCGGGTCTTCCTTGGCGATCGGCTCTTCTGCCGGCATTTCCTTCTTCTGGGTTTCAGAGAATTCTGCGCCGCAGCAACCGCACGGTTCGCTGTCTTCGAATTGTTCACCTTCAGCAAGAGCGTTCTTTTCGATCTTGCGGGAACGAATGAAATGGTAAATGCCAAGGCCAGCGAGCGTTGCGGCAAGGGCAATCAAAAAATACTTAACAGCCTTCATGTGGACTCCTCTTTTATTTGCCTACAAAATAACTATTTATTAGGCAAAAGGCAAACATTTTTTATGTTTTTTCGACGATAAAGCAGATTGCCGGCAGCGATTCTGCGTTGGATTCGCTTACAATGACCTCGGAAGTTACGATTTTGCAAGGCAGTTCCTTGAGCATCGTGGCGATTCTGACCTGGTCAAAGCCTAGCCACAGGTGCCCCTGCTTTTCGCGGAGCGCTTCTTCGGCGTGGGGGGCGAGGTCAAGCAGGGCGAGTGTGCCGTGGGGCTTCAGCAGTCGTATGGCTTCTTTCAACGCTGAATCCGGGGAGGTGGCATAGTGCAGAACCTGGCTCATGAGCACAAGGTCTGCGCACTCGTTCGGGAGCGGTATGTTCACCATGTCGGCTGCGATTGGCGTTATGTTTTCGATGCCGCGCTTTTGGAGCGCTTCCTTGAATTCCTGTATGACTTCTTCTTGAATGTCAATTGCTGTCACTTGTTTGCAACGACCGGCAAGTAGCAAGCTGATGTCGCCGCCCGCGCCGCAGCCGATGTCGATTGCGTGCTCGTAAGGTGTGATGAGTTTTGTAAAGAGCGAAAGCTGGGCCTTCAGGCCGCCCGCCGATTCGTCGAGCTTGTGCAGTTTGCGGGCCGTTATCGTGCGGCGTTCGCCAAGAACACGCTTGATTTGGCTCTTTAGAATGGCTAGGTCCGGTAGCTGTATGTAGGCGTTGCGGATCATTTCGCGGAGCGTCGGGCTTGCGTACAGCTCGTCGCTAAGGCCGTAATACGACTTTGTGCTTTCGCGGCGGTCCTTTAACAGCTTGCAAGCAGAGAGCTTTGCAAGGTGGCGGCTTGCGTTGGACTGGTGGATTCCCAGGATATCCTTGATTTCGTTTACCGTAAATTCGGATTCGCTGAGGATCATCATGATTTTCAGGCGCATTTCGTCGGAAAGTGCGCTGAAAAGTTCCATGTTTGGTTGGATTGGTTCTTTTTTACTCACATAGTGCAATATAGTAAAGTGGAGGACAGAGAACAGAAGACAGAGAACAGAAGACAGAGAACAGAAGACAGAAAACAGGAGTCAGGAATCAGTAGGAAGACGAAAGACGGAAGTTAAGATGCAAGAGGACAGAAAACAGAAGACAGAGAACAGAAGACAGAAAACAGAGAACAGAAGACAGAAAACAGAAGTAAGTAGGAAGACGGAAGTGGGAAGAAACCTGAAACTAGAAACCTGAAACTAGAAACGCACTTTTACCATTTCCCTAACCTCTAGATCCTAAATCCTAATCACTAATTCTGCATTCTTAATTCAATTCACTAATCACTAGATCCTAGATCCTAACCACTATTCCCCTATACCCTGAACCCTATACCCTAAAACCCTGGAAATCAACATTCACTAATCACTAGATCCTAAATCCTAGATCCTAAACCCTAAACCCTAGAAATCAACATTCCCTAACCACTAGCCAAAAAATCCTATCCAATTATTTTTTCTAACTTTTAGGCATGAAATTCATATTAGCTTGCCTTTTGCTGTTCCTTGTTGCTTGCAATAGTGAAGATGTGACCCTTGCATTTTCTACTTCACAGGAAGATTTGACATACGAAACTACCGCCACCTTGAATGCCGTTTCGCTCGCGTCCGACTCCACGAAGCCAGACAACATGCGCACGGAACTCTATTTGCGCTCCAAGTATGCCCTTATTTCTGCCTTTGACGATGGCTCGGCCCGCTACGAAGTGCGCCTTGATTCCGTTTCTTACTCCTCTGACAAGCGCTCCGTAGAAGAACTTGGCTACATGGAACGCTACATTAGAACGCAGAGTTTTCAGTATAAAATTGCAGCCGATGGCGAAATCCTCGCATTCCCCTCGATGGACGACTTCATTCCGGTGCGCGGCCTGCAAGACCTGAACATTGCCAAGCTCTTTATCAAGTTGCAGCCGGTGCTGCCCAGCAAGCCCGTGTCTGTCGGCGAATCCTGGGAACGCCAGCATGCCATTACCGAAGGCAATACGCAGACCGTGGTGTATAAGAACTTTGAACTTTCCGATGTGTTCTACCGCGATGGCGACCGCATTGCAGCAATCAAGATGCGCCTGCGCTACAAGCAGAACGAAGAAGATGCCGCCTTCAAAATGGAAAGCGACGACTTTCTCGTAGGCGACGGCACTATTGAATTCAACATTACTGATGGCGCTGTAGAAAATGTTTCGCTTGAAGTTTCTGGCAAATTGAAGGTTTCTGATAAGTCAGAAGCCGTGAAGCTGCCCGATCTGAATGTGCGCCAGACTCTCAAGATGCACCGTATTGCGGGAGAGTAGTTTTGGTACGATTGCTCCTATTGATATTGTTCGTTGCCGTAGCCTTTGCCGAAACCGGGTTCCCGCAGGCAAAGAGCGGGGTAGTGCTTTTGACGCATGAAAACAGCCCTTACGTGCTGCGCGAAAACTTTGCCCTGGCAAGCTCCGATACGCTCCGCGTGGAACCTGGCGTCTCTATTTTGATGGGGCCTTATGCGAAGCTTTTGCTGAGCGGCGCCGTAGAAATTCTGGGTACAGAAAAGCAGCCGGTGACCATGCAGGCCATGGATTCGCTCGAAAGCTGGAATGGAGTCCACTTTATTTCTAGCGGTTCGCCGTTCCTCGTTAAGCACTTGATTGTTGAAAATGCCTTTAGGAATTCAGTTTCGCAGACTAGCGGCATTTTTGAAAATTCCGAATTCATTGACAACTACTACGGACTGTGGCTCTATTCTTCGCAGCTCGTGGTGCTGAAGAACTGCAAGTTCACAAGAAACCGTTTTGCACTTTCCGTAGCCTCCTCTACGGTGAATGCCGAAAATGTCCTTGCGACAAAGAATGTGTTTGGCTTGTACCTTGAGGGCAATTCCAAATTCAATGGTTCCAAGGCTGGCTTTAAAGAAAACATGGAAGCTGATGTGCGTGAAGGCTCCGTGGCAAGCGGCAAAGACAAGGTGCCGCTTTCTGTGTGGCAGCGCGTTGAGGCGTCGTTCTAGGTATGGAAGAGTCGTTTCGCAGAGCAATACGCAAAATGACGGGGCATAGCCTGCTCCGCTTTGGCGTGCATCCGAATCGTAGCCGCATCGAAGCTACGATGTCTCAGTCCATGTCCGTGAACTGGGCGATTGCGCTGTTTGAACATCTGGATGCGGTCGTCAAGCAGCCGGAAACCGCGATGGGCGGTCCGGAAATGATTTCTTACAGTGCCTCTGCCTGGAAGCTTGCCGATGCGGAGTTCCCGAAGCTCCTGGACGAGTGCCGTGAAAAGTTCGAGGAGTTCCGCCACAAGTGGGCGCAGCGTTTTACGACAGAGGAACTGCACCGCATGCTGCTCCAGGGCAACTGGATCGAAGAAACCGATACGGGCTTTGCGCTTGCCACCAGGAACTCCAAGACCGAAGTGAACAACCTGTATTTGGCTACGATCCATTTGATGGTGGGCGATGCCGAAAAACTTTTTGTGATGGTGACATCGCGCGTGCTTCATTTGCAGGACCGACTTTGCAAGTTCTGGTACGAAGAAAGTGCGCACGATGCCGTGTCTAAAATTCTGCCGTGCATGGAAGCGTCTTTTAGAAAGCGCGAAGAAGCCATTGTAGCCGAATTGCGCTCCACGATTGCCACAATCGCAAAAGACCATTTTGCTGCAGCATTCCCTGCACGAGCAAAGGTAAAGCACTATTCCACCTCGTATGCCTGCGTGCGTTCCATTGGCCGCTCGTGGGATGTGAACTTTGCATACGAAAATGCGTTCCTTGCGTTCTTGGACGATTTTTGTGATTATGTTTCTGGGCTCTGCGTGCTCATTGAAGAATGGTACAAAGACAAGTGGGCGTTGTATCTGCGCGGGTTCTCGCGCGGCCAGCTCGACTTGTTTGGCTCCATGGGATAAATTTAAAATAGAAGGATGAACATTAGATGAAAAATTCTGCATTGGTTTTGTTGCTTACCGTAGCCGGGGTTGCCGCGCTTGCTGCCGGTTCCCTCTACTTTGGCGCTCCGGCATTTGGCTGGCTGATTATTGCAGCCATCTTCGTGATCTTCATTGGTGCAGCCCTGCGTGACTTGATGCTTATTAAGCGGATTGAACGAGAAGCTGATATCTTGAAAGAATTGTCCACTAAGAGAAATCCTTTTACTGAGGCTCCCTCTTCTGGCTTGGTTGCAGAATGCGTCAATGGTGTTATGGAAATTTGCACTGTCAACAATCTTTCTGTTGAAGCCTTCCTTGAAATCTTGAATGCAAAGTCAAGATTGAAGTTTGGAAAGTCTGCTGGTGGTGTTGTTATTTTGCTTGGCCTTATGGGTACGTTCTTTGGCCTTATGCTTTCTGTTTCTACAGCGGGCAGCGCCATTGACAATTCTTCTACGGCAGCAACAATGGATACCGTGCATTCCATTTTCTCTAGCATGAAGGGCATTTTTGGAACAAGCCTTTGTGGTATATTTGCTTCCCTTATTCTTTCTGCTATTCACACGCTTACCAAAAATGATGTAGAAAAGTTTGCTGCTGATTTGGACTTTTTCGCAGTATCTAAGCTTTACAAGATGTGCGCTCCTTTGCCTGCAGAATCATACAATGGCGAAGATGTTGCCGAAAAAATGGAAAAAGTTGCAGAATCAATGCGTGGCGCCTTTGCAACTACTGTTGCTGAAGTCAAGAATGCATTTGTTGAATCCCAGAATGCAACTATAGAATCTATGCGGAAAATGTCGGCAGAACTTTCAAGCAATTTTGCAAATACGGCAAGTGCATTGAATGCAAAGTTTGAAACAATGGCTTCGGCTAATAGTGCTGCCACAACTAAGCTTGTTACCGAAGTGTCTGAACAGTTTGCCGGGACACGCTCTGCAACTTTGGAATCAGTCAACGGCTTGCTTGATTCCTTCAAGAGCGGTTTGACTTCTGCTGTTGAAAGCTCTCTGTCAAAGATGCAGAGCATGCAAAATGCATTCCCGGCTGAACTTAAGGAAAGCGTATCTGCACTTTCTTCCCAGATCAATGCCTCGCTTGTAAAGCAATCTGAAACTGCTTCTGCGGAATGGTCGAAGCTCATGGAACGCTTTGCTGAAATTGCAGACAAGAGTGCCGCTGCCGAAGCGGAACACTTGGCTTCTTTGCATGGCGTTTCTGCAGGCCTTTCTGAAACTCTCGCTGCAGAAATTGCAAAGATCAATTCCAATGTGGATGCTTCCATCAAGGCTCTTGCTAATGAACTTTCTGCAAGCGTTCGCACCCAGGTCGAAGAATCCGGAGCCCAGTGGAATGCGTTCATGCAGAAACTTGAAACCGCTTCTACCGAATCTGAAAAGCACCAGCGCGAAGGCCTTGAAACGCTTGCCAATGTGGCAGTTCAAGTTGCCGAAAAGGCCCAGGCCGGTTCTGCAGACCTTACTAGCAAGGTTACCGAAGAAATCAGCAAGCTCTCTCTCGATGTGCAGACTTCGTTCAAGACCTTGGCCGATACTTCTGCCGCTCTTGTCGATGCCCAGACAAGACTCCTTGAAGGTGTCGAAAACCGCGTGGTCAAGGAAAACGAGGCTTCCGAAGTTCTTACAAGTAACATCAACGAAGCTTCAACGCTCATGCGTGTGAACCAGTCCGAATTTGCCGCTGGCCTTGAAATGTTCAACAAGGGCCTTGAATCGCTCCTCGAAAAGCTTTCTGGCGATACCGAAGAAAAGAGTGAAGAAGAAGGATTTGTGGAACAGATCCGCCGTTCTCTTGAACTCTTCCATGAACGCGCTAGCGAAATCCTTATGGAAAATGCTGTCAAGACGCAAGAAATCTTGCTTGAAATTTTGGAACAGAGCCAGCGCGCCGCCCTTACCTCTGAAAAGAAGGATGCATAATGTTGTTCCGTCAAAAAACAGAAGGCGAGTCTCACTGGCATGCCCTTACTGACTTGACCGTTGCGCTCCTTTCGCTCTTCATTCTTGCCTTTGTCGCCATGGCGACCTTGAAGGAACAGAAGGCCGAAGACTTGACCCGCACCGAAGAGGAAGTTTTAAGCTGCCAGGAAGAAATGCGCAAAATTGCCTCGGAACGCAATGCGCTTCTTTCGCAGTCCCTCAAATCTTCCATTGAAAAGGGCCTTATCGCCCTTGAAAATGGTAACATCCAGATTCAGGCTTCGTTCCTGTTCCCGTTGAATGGCGCCGATTTGACTGCCGAAGGCAAGACCGTTATCGAAGGCATTGCAAAGGGCCTGCTCGATGCAATCGACACGAACGATGTAATCATGGTTTCTGGTTTTACCGACGATACTCCGGTTAAATCCAGCACCTACACCAACTGGAACCTGTCTTCGGAACGCGCCGTTACCGTGGTCAAGACCTTGATTGCGCAGGGGTTCCCGCCGGAACGCCTGTTTGCCGCCGGCTTTGGCGAATTCCACCCGAAGTACCCGAACGATTCCGAAGAACACCGCCGCCTGAACCGCCGCGTAGAAATCGGCGTGACTCCGCTCAGAATGCTTGAAGTCGAAAGTAGGAAGTAACTGTGAACGAACCTGTAGAGCAAATTTCGATTCAGAGCCGTTTGAACGAGCTCCGTACGAACCTGGACTCCATTCGAAAGTCCGGGAAGATTGCCTATTGGCGACTTTCTTACGCCGAAAACCTGTTTGCGCGCGCTGGTGAATACGTGCTTGTAGGCCGTGAACCGGAGGCTCTCGAAACTTGCAGCCGTCTCGACAAGTGGCTTGCAAGGCATTTGCCGAAGATTTCTGAAAAGCCTCGCGAAATGCCGCCGATCGTTGCCTTCAACGCCGAGTATTTGAAGAATGTCCTTGCCACAATTCGCGAAACGCTCGATAAAAAGCGCCCGCTTATTCCTGTGCCAGAAAGGGAATCTGCACTCAGGCATTTGGATATGCTCGGCAAGATGCTTGAACGCGGCGAGCTTCGCCGCTTGCATGATGAAACGCTCGCTTTGCGTGGCTCGCTTATTGCGCGTTTAAAGCGTTCGTACCGTGCGCGTTCTGCGCTACTCCCGCTCAAGAATGCGTTCAAGCAGACTTCGGCGCTGCCACCTTCGGCGATGATCGGTTTGTATAATTCCCAGAAAACGCTTGAAAATGCGTTTGACCTGATTGGCGAACGCGACCCGATTTGGGTGGAAGACTTTTTGGAAGTATATTCTGAACTTTTCCGCTACGTAGAAACGCTCTCTCCAGAAAAGAAAACGAAAAAGCCAACAAAGAATTAGGGCTTATTCCACGATAGATCTGATTTCACCATCTGCAAAGCGGGTGGTGATTTTTGTTCCGCTTTCAATGCCTTTTGCGCCACGGATGATTTTGCCGTTGGAATCCAATGTGAGCGAGTAGCCTTTTGCAAGAATTGTTTGCGGGTCAGCTGCCTTTATGCGGAGTTCCTGCAGTTCAAAGTTCTTGTTTGCAAGTTCCAAAATTTTTCGGCTGCCGTTCTTTAGGCCTTCGACATTGCGCTCGATGGCGTTGCGTTCGTTTATCAAGATGCGTTCCGGCATGAGCATGAGCGTTTTGATGAGCGAGGCTACGTTTTCTTTTTCCTGGATGATGAGCTTTGTTGCACTGCGTTCAATGCTTTCGCGCAGGCGGCGCTGGCGTTCCTGTTCGTAGGGGAGTCGTTCCTGCACATGGCCTGCAATGTCCAGGGCCAGGTCGCGCGTGCGTTGCCAGGCCTGGTTTACGGCATCGATCAAAAATTTTGCACAGTCTGTCGGCGTGATGCAATGCTGCCATGCAACATGGTCGAGCAGGCTTACGTCAATTTCGTGGCCAATGCCTGTGAGCACTGGCAACGGGTAGTTTGCTACGGCACGGCAGAGCGCTTCGCTGTCGAAGTAGCTCAAGTCCGTTTTGGAACCGCCGCCGCGAATGATGCAGACAACGTCGATGTCTCTGTTCAAGACGAGTGTGCCGAGAGCCTGCAGAACCGTTGTTTCTGTGTCGTTGCCTTGCATGCGGGCAAATGCCGGCGTGATTTTGAAGGCAAAGCCGGATTCCTCGATTTTCTTTGTGAAGTCGTGGTAGGCGGCGGTGCCTTCGCCTGTGATCAAACCGATGTGGAGCGGCACCATGGGGAAGGGGAGTTCTGCGTTTTTGCGAAGGAGGCCTTCGGCGACGAGGCGTTTTAGAATGGCTTCGCGGGTGAGTGCAAGTTCGCCGATTGTGTATGCTGGGTCTATGTCAAGAACGCGGGCTTGGAACTTGCCGTAAGGCACATAGAAATCCGCCTCGATGTAGAGGTTTACCTTGAGTTCCTGCTTCAGGACGAACGGGTTTGGGAGCGCCGCAAGCTTTGCTTTTAAGCGCGTGTAGTCAAATTGAAAAATGTAGAGCGGAAGCGTGGCCACAACATTCACATTGCCTTCGTTGAATTCGGAAACGCTAAGGTAAACCATTTTTCCGCGTTCCTGGATTTGCGTGATGATGCCGTGCACCCAAACTTTTGGAATGCCGTTAACCACCTTTCTCTTGAAGGCTTCAAGATACTTGCTGACCGACCACGATTTCACTTCTTCTGCCATGGGGGTAAAAATAGAAAATTAGGATCTAGGATTTAGGATCTAGAGGTTAGGGAAATGGTAAAAGTGCGTTTCTAGTTTCAGGTTTCTTCCCACTTCCGTCTTCCTACTTACTTCTGTTTTCTGTATTCTGTTTTCTGCCGACAGCCTACTAAATTCCTGACTCCTGTCACTGATTCCTATCTTCCTACTTCCTACTACCTTCTTTCCTCTTTTTTTTCTATTTTAGCAACACAACCAAAGGATTTCTTCATGAAAATTTCTTTTGCTCTAATCGCGTCAATCGCCTGTGCTGCACTTTTGGCTGCCTGCGCTTCTGGCAACCCGGCCTTGCGTACGGCTCAAATGCAGTCTGAACTTTCTAACGGCGAGGCAACCAAGGCAAACTTGCCGAGTGAAAAAATCCAGGTGGCTTCTAGCGCCCTGGATTCATCAAAGGCTGCCGAACAGGTAAAAGACGACCAGCTTGCCCTCGTGCTTGCCGAACTCAGCAACTTGCGCTACCGCGTGATTTTTGCCGAGGCGACTCGCGATTCCGCCAAGGCCCAGACAAAGGACCAGGCGGGCCGCCTTGCTGACGACGAAAAGCGTTTGAAGGCATATAAGGAAATTTTGAAGAACGAAACCAAGGGAGGCAAATAATGCGTTTTAAGATCTTTGCGCTCGCCCTTGTTTTGGTGACTTCCGCTTTTGCTGGCAAGTTCACGGATGCGTGCCTTGCCTCCTTGGACTCCGTAAAAAAGCTTGTGCCTGTAACCGCCAACCTGGCAAATGTAACCTGGGCAGAAGCCCGCGCCCGTGCAGACCAGCTTGAACGTTTTGAACGCGAAATGCCAAAGTCCGACATGCTCCCGCACTTTGCCAATGCCTGTTCTTTGTATGTGGAACTCATTTCGCTTTATGCAGAAACCGACAAATGGAACGATTCTACGAGAGTGCTCCGCTTTAAGCGCGGCAAGACTGCCCGCGAAATTGAAAATACGCTTTTGAAGATCGCCGATACCCGCTCCGGCAAGGCCAATTCCCTTGCCGCAGAGCTTGCCGCCGCAAAGAACCAGGCCGTGGAATCGGAAGAAGAGGCCAGAAAGCGTGAAGACGCTCTGAAGGCCGAGGCCCTTGCCCGCGAGCAGGCTCTCAAGGCTGCGGCCCTTTCACGCGAAGATTCCTTGAAGGCCCTTGCCAAGTACCGCGAAGATTCGCTCCGCCGTGCTTCCGAACAGCGTGAAAGTGAACTGGAAAAAGCCCTTGCCGACGAAAAGGCCAAGGCCGAAGCCCGCCAGGCCGAAGCCAAGGAAAAGTTGAACAAGCTCCAGTCCAAGCTCATCAAGGTTACCGAAGATGCCCGCGGCATCATCCTTTCTATGTCCGACATTCTCTTCGACATCGACAAGGCTACGCTCAAGGCAGACCTCAAGACGAGCCTTGCAAAAGTCGCAGGCATTTTGTCTGTATATCAGGAACTTGAAGTTTCTGTGGAAGGCCATACCGACAATACCGGTTCCGATGAACACAACCTGAAGCTTTCGGAACAGCGTGCACAGAATGTGCTCGACTTTTTGGTTAGCCAGGGCATTGATGCCAAGCGCTTGAATGCCAAGGGCTACGGCAAGACCCGCCCGGTCGGCGACAATTCCACCAAGGAAGGGCGTCAAAAGAACCGCCGCGTGGACCTCGTGATTCACGACAGGGCTTTGGGTAAGTAATATGGCAAAAAAAATCTCTGCGATGGAAACCCGCCGCAATTTTGGCGAAATCATGGACCAGGTGTACCTGATGCGTGAGGAATTTGTAGTGGAACGCGCCGGGCGCACCCTTGCAAAAATCGTGCCGGTCGATCAGGATTCGACGGGTAAGCTCGATTTCCGGGATATTTTGAAACTTCCCGGAATTTAGGACTATTTGATAAATTTTTTTTCATTTCCCTATTGACTTTTAATATTTGTTGTATATATTGCGGTTCGTATGAGAGACAGATTTAGGATAAGCGCATACCGAAAGACGGAAAAAACCTATAAGTTCAACCGACTTTTGCTTGTTTTGCAGATGGTTGCTGCGCTTGCCCTTGCTGGCGTCATACTATTGGGTGTACAAAAACTCATTTAAGGAGTTAACATGAGCAATTTCCAATACTTCCGTGAAACCATGCAGGCTGCCCGCCGCCCGAAGGGCGACGGCTTCGACGAAGCTCTCTCTTTCTCTGGTGAAGAAGAAGAGGAAATCGAAGAAGAAGAGGAAGACGATGTTGATGAAGAAGTCAACTTCGATGATTCCAACCGCCCGCTCGGTGGCCAAATCTGGAAGGACTACGCCGAAGACCTGGATTACGACCAGTAATCGGTAATGTCCTTTAGATTGCTGAAATATCCCGGTGTCGCACAAATTCTCGCCGGGAGTTTGGCTTTATTTATAGCCGCTTGCGCCGGCTCCCAGAAGGAGCCGGAAATTGTCGTACCTACAGAAATCACTCCGGACGCAGAGGAAGAATCTTTTATTTCTGTAGCCCTCGAAGATTCCGTATCTGAAGCCTTGGCTGCTCGAGAATCCTGGCAGAACTACCGCTACGGTCTTGAGGCTTTGGAAAACGAGGAATGGCTTGCGGCCTCGCACTATTTTGACCTTTCCCTAAAGAAGTTCATTGAAGAAGGGAAGGACTCTACCTTAAAGACTGCAGAAGACGGGGAATACAACAAGATGTTCCTCGGCAAGCTGCTGCGCGCTTCCGACGAAGTCTACCCGCGCCTAGCCGACCTTGGCGAAGACGCTGCAAATTACGACCCGTATGAATTTAGCTATGAAGGTTTGGAGCAGAGCGAAGAAACTGCCGACAGCGCTTCGCTGGAAGTTATAGAAAACTACCTTGATACGCTTGATCTTTCGCAGTTTTCGCTCCCGCTTGAACTGAATGACCGCGTCCTTCAGGAAATCTATTACTTTACTGAAGTTGTCCCGAGCTTCATCAATTCGTCGCTTACAAGAAAGACTGCCTACGATTCTTTGATTTATGGCATTTTGCGCGAATACGAAATGCCGGAAGATCTGATATTCCTTTCTCTCGTGGAATCCGGCTTCAAGGTCCGTGCCTACAGCCGTGCCAAGGCTTCTGGCCTTTGGCAGTTCATTCCGGCAACGGGCGAGCGCTACGGCTTGAAATCTGATTTCTGGGTCGATATGCGACGCAACCCGGAAATGGCTACGCGTGCCGCAGCCGCCTACTTGACTTTTTTGCACAATGAATTTGACGACTGGCTTTTGGCAATGGCCGCTTACAACTGCGGCGAAGGCCGTGTGCGCCGCCTGATACGCGAAAAAATGGCTGATTCCACCTGGGAAGAGGGCAGAAAGGTTACCTACTGGGATTTGGCTTTGCCAAAAGAGACCATGCATTATGTGCCGCGCATTTTGGCTGCCATGGTCATTGGCCACTTCCCGGAACATTACGGCATCGAAGTCAAGCAGACTTACCTTGCCAAGTATGATACGGTAACCGTTACCGATTGCCTGCCGATTTCTGAAATTGCCCGTGCCTTGAAAATTTCTGAAGATTCCGTGCACGCCCTGAACATGGAACTCATCAAGTGGAGCACGCCGCCTGATGTGCCTAGCTACCTGCTCCGCATTCCGCCGGGCACACGCGACAAGTTCATTGCCGCCTACGACAAGATGGACAAGAACAAGTTCCCGCGTTGGCATTACCACAAAGTCAAGCGTGGCGAAAACCTGGGCGGCATTGCCAAGCAGTATAGCGTGAAGGTGGCTGACATCCAAGATGCGAACCACATGAAAAAATCGACCAGGCTGAAGGCAGGCCAGCAGTTGCTTATTCCGCTTCCGCCGTCTGCCTCCGGAAACGGATCTTCGCCTTCTGCAAAAAAATCTTCTGACAAGAAAAAGGTGCGCACGCACATAGTCAAGGAAAACGAGAACATGGCTTCCGTGGCGCGCCGCTATGGCGTTTCTGTGGCAAACATCCGCCGCTGGAACAACCTGGATGAAACTGCGCAGCTGCAGGTGGACCAGGAACTCTATGTTTCGGAACCGCCTGCCGAAAACACGCCGATGCCGACCGGGAATGCAAGCAAGGCCGTGGCTTCGCCTCGCGTTGTGAAAAACGGCAAATACGAAGTACGTGACGGCGATAGCTATGCCAACATAGCCGAGTATTTTGGCGTTTCAACCGAGGAACTTTTGCTGAAAAACGGGGGAGATCGCACCCGTTTGAAGGTTGGTCAGGTACTTTTGATTCCGGAAGTCAAAAAACAGGACAAGAAGCTGGAAAAAAAGGCTGAAAAATCAAAGAAAGACAATGCAAAAGATGCCAAGAAAAATGAAAAGAATGTGAAAAAAGATGAAAAAACGGCAAAAGATGCAAAGAAAAACGAGAAAAAAGTAGAGAAACAGGGAAATAAGACTGTCTATGTAGTTTCTTCTGGCGATAATCTTTCTGTAATTGCGAAAAAGACCGGTGTTTCTGTTCAGAACCTTAAAGATTGGAACGGTTTGAAGAGCGACCGCATTGATGTTGGCCAAAAATTGCAGCTTGTTGCCCCGGCAAAGAATGCAAAGGCCGATTCCAAGTCAAAAAATGATACTAAAAAGGTTGCAAAGCGCACGCATACGGTAAAAAAAGGCGAATCTTTGTGGGATATTGCTAAAAAGTATGGCGTGACTATCGAAGATCTTGTTAAATGGAACAAGTTGAATGGTACCCGCATTCAGGCGGGCCAGAGTTTACAGGTTGAAAAGTAGGAGTTGCTATGAAAAAGCTCGTTTTTGCTATCTTGCTTGCCAGTATGGCTGTTTTTGCAGGTGATTTTAAGGAAGTGGAATGGAGCGATGCCGTCGCGCTTTCCAAGAAGGGGGCCGTGTTCCTCGATGTTCGCAATCCAGATGAAACTGCCCAGGGCATTGTTACCGGTGCAATCTTGATTCCGCTCCCGGAAATCCAGAAGCGCTTTGCCGAACTCCCGAAAGACAAGCAGATTCTTGTGTATTGCCGTTCCGGCCGTCGCAGCGCCGCAGCCGCAGGCTTCCTTGTTGACCAGGGCTACAACGTGGTGAATGTCAAGGGCGGGTTCCTTGCCGTGCCGCCAAAGAGCGTTTTGCCGCACAATTGATTGTGAACTTTCATTGACATTTTGTCCAAAGAATGTGGCCGTTGTCTTGCGACAACGGCTTTTTGTTTATCTACTTTCAATATTGAGAAAATGGGTTTATATTATAGATAGGGAAATTTTATTTAAAGGGTTTGGGTATTGTATGAAATTGACTTCTAAAGCTTTAATTTGTGCCTCTACGGTGCTTGCTTTTGGCTTGGGTAGCGCTTTTGCAGCTCCTAGGCAGATGGAAAATTTGAGCCGTGGCCTTGTTTCTGCAAATGTCGGTAACGGCATGCTTGTCAGCTGGCGCCTTTTGGGCACAGAAAAGCCAAATACTGAGTTTAATCTTTACCGTGACGGTACAAAGATTGCAACAATTACAGGAACCCAGGCAACAAACTACCTGGATGCTACCGGCAAGACAACTTCTGAGTACACAGTTGCTCCTGTAAACGATGGCAAGGAAGGTAAAAAGCAGGGCCTTTCCCTTGTCTATGACGAAACTTACAAATCGGGCTCCCTTTCGTTCCCGTACAAGACTCTTACCTTGGATGTTCCAAAAGATTTGACCATGCCGGATGGCTCTACATGTTCTTACACGCCAAATGACATGAGCGTGGGCGATGTAGATGGCGATGGCGAACTTGAAATGATTCTCAAGTGGGATCCAAGCAATTCCAAGGACAATTCCCAGAGCGGTTATACGGGCAATGTCTATATTGATGCCTACAAATTCAACGGCAAAAAATTGTGGCGCATAGACCTTGGCCGAAACATTCGCGCCGGAGCGCATTATACCCAGTTCATGGTTTATGACCTTAACGGTGATGGCAAGGCTGAAATTGCCGTAAAGACTAGCGATGGAACAGTCGATGGTACCGGCAAGGTTATCGGTAATGCAAGTGCCGATTACCGCACTTCCAGTGGCACGATCATGAGCGGAAACGAATACCTGACCGTTTTCGATGGTGAAACCGGAGCTGCAATCAACACTATCGATTACTGGCCAAAGCGCGGCTTGATTACCGGTGATGATTACGGTAACCGCGATAACCGTATGCTTGCTGGCATTGCCTATTTGGACGGTGTTCACCCGAGCTTGATTGTATGCCGTGGCTATTACACGCAGGCATTTGTCGCTGCATACGATTTTGATGGCCAGAAGCTAATTAACCGTTGGCAATATTCTGCAACAAAGGCTGGAGAAGGCCTTTATGGTGAAGGTAACCACAACCTTTCCATTGGCGATGTCAATGGCGACGGTTATGACGAAATCATTTTTGGTTCCGCTGCACTTGCACACGACGGCAAGTTGCTTTACCGTACCGGTTTTGGGCATGGCGATGCTATGCACCTTTCTGACATGGACCCGGATCGCGCAGGCCTTGAAGTTTATGCAGTTCATGAAGAAAAGACAAACAAGTACGCAGAAGAATTCCGTGGCCCGGATGGCAAGGTGATTTGGGGTACGGAACAGGTTGGTGGCGGTATGGATAATGGCCGTGGCCTTGCGGCAGATATCGATTCCACGAACCGTGGCTTTGAAATGTGGTCTGGAGCAAGTGGTGGTATTCGTACAGTAACGGGTGGACGACTTTCGACAACGACACCTTCCGTGAACTTCCGCATTTACTTTGATGGCGACTTGCAAGATGAATTGCTCGATGCTACAGGCTCTGGCGGTAGCGGCGGCAAGATTGAAAAGTGGAATTCTTCGGCAAAGACAATTGACCGCTATTTCAGTTTCTACAATGTAAACGGTTCTACCTTGAACAACTATACCAAGGCAAACCCTTGCATTTCTGCAGACCTGTTTGGCGACTGGCGCGAAGAATTCATTGCACGTTCCAGCACAGATCCGTCGAAGATTACGATTTTCTCTACCGCAGTAAAGACTGATTACCGCCTTTACACATTGCTTCATGATGCTCAGTACCGAGTAAGCGTAGCGTGGCAGAACGTTGCCTATAACCAGCCGCCGCATGTAAGCTACTACTTGCCGGACATGGTGATGAATCTGAAACAACCTGATATTGCTGTTGTTGAATTTGTTCCGCCACCACCAACTCTAACGAAGAATGGCGCAGGTTCTTCTAGCCAGAGCATTGTTCTTGGGAATGCCATTGTCGATTTCGGCTATACCTTTGCAAGCTGCACTGGCGCAGAAGTTACCGGACTCCCGAAGGGCGTTACGGCAACGGTAAACAAAGACGATAATAAGGTCATGATTTCTGGAACTCCAACGGAAGCTGGAACATTCAAGTTTACTGTCAAGACTGTCGGCGGCAATGAAGGCACTCTTGTTACAAAGTCTGGCGTGATTGTCGTGACGGATCCGAAATCAGAAGAACCTGAAAAACCTGTTGAAACAAAGCCGGAAGCCTCGAAGGTTGATGCCTCTACGCCTGTTGAAGGCATTGGCTGGACCGAAAAATCCAACGAAGGCTTTATTGAAAACGGTTACTTCAACTTTGACAACAGCAAGGAAAGCTTTGGTACTTGGAACCTGAACTCCGAAAATGCTACAGAAACAAACATTACAGTTCGCTTTACGAATGGTGGCACTGTCGCTCGTGACATGGACTTGATCGTGAACGGCGAAAAGGTTGCAACTTTACCGATGCCTGCAACTGGAGCATGGACAAAGTACGAAACCGTAGATGCAAAGATTAACCTTGTAAAGGGCCTTAACACAATTACCTTGCAGTCTGTTACGGCTGATGGCGGCGCAAACATTGACATGTTCTACTTTGATGTCGCAGGAATCAGCGTTTGGACAGAAAAGGATGAAGAAAAGCTGGAAGAAATTGCAGCTCTTCCAAAGATTACATTTGCTAAGACCTTCTACAATGCAAACACTGGAGTCCTTCGTACAAATGTCGCTGGTTACGCAGCATTCAAGGTGTTTGATCGCAATGGCAGAATGGTCATGGAACACTCCGCTTATGTAAATGCGGGTGAAAGCATTGTAACCCTTGATCAATCTGCATTGAGTTCTGGCATCTACTTTGTAAAGGTAACCTTGAACGGCAGGAACTTTACAAGCGCAAAGTTTGTGAAAACTGGAAGATAATTTTCAATAATCTGGAGGCCCGAATTCAACGGGTCTCCTTTAAAATATTATTTGGGATTAGGTATGCTTAATTTAAAGAAATCCATTCTTTTTAAAACGTTTAGCGCATTCTTGGCGTTAAGCTTTTTTGCCTCTACCTTGGCAATGGCTAAAGTTACCATCTACCTTGTGGGCGATTCCACGATGCAGGACTGGGCTGCCGGTTATTATCCGAAGCAGGGCATGGGCCAGGATTTTGGATATTTCTTTGATTCTGGTATTGTGAGTGTTTTCAACGCTGGTCGCGGTGGAACGACTTCGGTGAGCTATTACGATGGTTTTTGGTCTGTGCGTGGCCAGGATCGCAACGGAAAGTATGTGTTTGACAAGGCTATCAGGGACATGGTTCAGCCGGGCGACTATGTAATGATCATGATCGGTGCAAACGACAATGGCTACAAGACCGGCGAAGAAAACTTCAAGACCAAAGTTACCGCAATGGTCAATGAAACCAAGGCGAAAGGTGGAAATCCTATTTTGATTTCTCCGATCCGTCGCTCTGATTTTAGAGGTGTAGATTCTGTCTATGAATCGTATCACGCCTATCCGATCTATATGCGAGATCTTGCTGGTTCTTTGAAGGTACCGTTTATTGATTTGGATACACTTTCCAGAAATTACTTGTTGAGTCTTGGCCCTTATTATTCCAACCATTACTTGAACATGTTCATTGATGAAAAGGAATATTCTACAAGCGGTGTTCAGACCGATAACCAGCATTTGCAGCAGATGGGTGCAAACGCCTTTGCTCGAATTGTAACGGAACAGATTCGCGTTCATAGCGATGCCAAGGTCAAGGAACTTGCAAAGGGCTTGAAGCCAATCTACCAGGTTGATGTCAAGGTGAGCCCGGATGGTGCTGCCAAGGCTACAACGGTAAGCAGCTATTACCCGGAAGGAATGATGGTTACCTTGAAGACTACGCCAAATGAAGGCTATACCTTTGTTGGATGGTACGATGGCAATGGTAACAAGGTTTCCGGGAATGCCATGGGCAATGTTCTTTCTCCGTACATTTATACCTTTAAAATGGGGAACAAGTCGACTCAATATACAGCAGTCTATGCTGGTGGTACTGCGCAAAAATATACAGGTAATGGTGGCGCCGTAACCAAGTTCAGCGCTGAAGTTCCTAGACAGCTGAAGGATTTGCCGTTCCAGCCAGAAGGCTATGTCAGCGAACCTAGCGAAGAAGAAAAGAAGCTTGGCCCGATCGTTTTCAACAGCTTGTTCCAGGCCGAAGATTCCTTGACAATGAACGAAGGTTCCGTTGATTCTGACCACGAAGGTTTTACTGGAACTGGATTCGTGAATCTTGCGAACAATAATCAATCCTATGTGAGTTATGAATTGGAATTCCCGGAAGCGGCAACGACAACGCTTGCTATCGTTTATGCTAACGGAGGAAAGACCGATAGACTTATCAATGTTTATCTTGACCACGATTACTATGTGTCTTGCCCGCCAAACGGCTGGGATAAATGGGATACCGTCTATACCGAAATCATGACACCGAAGGGCGAGGGAACACTCCAGATTATTTCCATGACAACGGACGGAGCGCCAAACATCGACATGTTCGGCTTTGAAATGAAGAACGTCTGCTATGCAAATGATGCCAAGTGCATTGCTGCTTCTGAAGAAAAAACACAAAATCCAGAAACTACCGCCATTTTGAATAAATTAAACATGAAGCCGAAGGCTGATGGTAAAGTTTATGATTTGCGAGGCCGAATTTTGAACAAGAAGAATGGCCATAATGCACTTTATTCCAAAATCTATAGAGGCAGACAATGAAATCTTTTTTGAAATCGTTAGCGCTTCTTTCGGCTTTTGCATGCATTGCCATTAGTGACACAACTAGCTTCACAATTCATGTGATAGGCGATTCTACAGTAACTAACTATAGGGATTCTGCATACCCGCAAACCGGCTGGGGGCAGATTCTTGGGAATTTCTTTGACGAATCAAGAGTTAAAATAAACAATGTGGCGATTGGTGGTCGCAGTTCCAAGACATTCATTCAAGAAGGTCGCCTTGCAGGGCTCAAAGATGCTGTAAAACCAGGTGACTTTATGTTTATCCAATGGGGGCATAACGATAGATACTTTGGCACAAGCAATCGTCAGGTTCCTGCGGATTCTTTTCCATACTATGTGCAACAGTATGTTGATTCCGCTAAAAAATGGGGCGCAACTCCGGTACTCGTATCTCCCATGAACATGAACACGGGAAGCCGAAATATCTTTACGGAATACAATGCCCGCGGCATGATGGAAACAATTGCAAAAAACAGCAAAATTCCATTTGTTGATTTGAACATTAAGTCCTATAATTATTATACAAAGAATAATGCTACATATGTTTCCCGCTTTTTGTTCAAGACTCTTGAGGCAGGGGAGTACCCGGCTTACCCGGATGGCGTGAATGATGGCACGACGCATTTCCAGGAAATGGGCTCGATGAACCATGCACAATTCATTGCCGAAGAACTTGAAGATGAATTGAAAACTGCTACATATTTGAGTGCAGAATCTAAGACGCAATTGGCAATGCTTGTTTCTGCCTTGAAAAAACGTTATACGATTAATGTAAAGACCAACCTTCCAAATTATTCAGGCCTCATTACACAGACTCAGCAGTTTGCCGCAGGTTCTCCGCTTACGCTCAGGGTTTTGCCAAATTCTGAAACTTTTGAAAAGTGGGTTGATGATGACTGCAAAGAGCTTTCCACTTCTAAAATCTACTACGGCATAAAGACTCCTGCTCGTAATATTACCTATACGGCAATGTTCAAGGGTGGCGCCGCATGTCAAAAGATTGCTCATGATGCCGAAGAATCTTCAAGTTCCTTTTCTGCGATTGAATCAAGTTCCAGTTCCGAAGAAGCTCTGATCGATACTGCTCTATGCTTTACGGGTATTGCAGATGAAAAATGGCCGTCTCCAATAGACATGTCCAAGCCGGAAGTGAACGACGGTACGACCGATACGAACCATGAAAATTATACTGGCGTTGGCTTTTATAATATTTCAAACGCAGTCGGCAGCAAGGCCGTTTATAATGTCACATCGGATCAATCAGCTTCCAATGCGCGCCTAATGATTCGTTATTCCCATGCCGGTACGACAAATCGTCCTATGACAATCAGAGTAGACAACTTTGATTACGATGTGGAATTCCCGCCGACTGCAGATTGGGATACATGGGATACGGTTTACGTTGAAAATGTCTGGGTTGACGCTCTCGACTTTAAGCTTTCCATTGAATCCAAGGAAAAGGAAGGCGGCCCGAATATTGACATGATCGCCTTTGACATGAAGGGCGTTTATCGTACAGGTTGCACTCCGGCAAAAACTCAGGAAAAGACTCCGGAAAAGGAAAGTCCTGATTTTGTGGAAATGTTAAAGCCTGTTCAAAAAGTTCGCTTTGACGCTAATACTGGAATTTTGCAGACTTCTGCCGGACTTCTGGATTTTAAAGTGTTCAATGCGCTCGGTTACGAAGTCTTTAGCAAACAGATGTATGTTGCGAATGGTTCCGTTCAAATGCTTTTGCCTGGAACGCTTGGCAAGGGGCGCTACTTTGTTCGCGCGGTATTGAACGGCAAAATGGAATTTGCCGGAGCAATGCTTTTAAAATAAGATCTTTTTGTGGTTAGAAAGCAAAAAGGCGGCGCTTCGTAAGAAGCGCCGCTCTTTTGTTGTACTCTGGAATTACCCTTTGGAACTTGTAAATTTTTCTAGGTCTTCTTTGGTCGTTAGCTTGTCGTTTGCAGAGTTGCCTTCTACAATGTAGACTGGCTCGCCAAAGTGTTCAAGAATTGATGCTTCGTCAGTCGGCAAGAATCCGAGAGGTTCCGCATCGATTTTTGCATAGAGCTTCTTTAGCAATGCAATACTTGCACTTTGCGGAGTCTGTGCAAGCCAGATTGTTTTACGGTCAAGTGTTTTTTCAACTTGACCGTTGCTTGCAACTTTTACCGTATCGGCGCAAGGCTTTGCCACAAGGCAGGAACCTTTTTCAATCAAAGTTTTGAAAGTTTCACGAACAAGGGCTTCGGTCATGAATGGGCGAGCCACGTCGTGAACAAGCACATATTCGGCATCGCTTGTCAAGGCTTCGACGCCATTCCTTACGGATTGCCAGCGTTCCGCACCGCCAACGACAATTTTTAGCTTTGCTAGCTCATTGTCTGGAATGCCGCAACCAGCGACAAGTTCTTCTTCAAAGTGGCTTTTCCAATCGGCAGGAACGGCTAGTACAACTTCTGAAATTTCTTCGAAGTGCAAGAATGTTTCAAGGCTATAGCGGTAAATTGCCTTGTCGCCAATTTTCAAAAGCTGTTTTGGAATGCTTGCGCCCATGCGCTTGCCAAGTCCACCGGCTGGGAGTACAACTGCAAATTTTGTCATAGGTGATTTATCTAGGATCTAGTGATTAGGGGCTAGTGGTTAGACGAAAGACGATAGACGAAAGACGAAAGAGGATTGTTAAATTCCATTGTTTTAGAGGATAGGGGATAGGGTATAGTGAATGTTGATTTCCAGTGCTTTAGAGGCTAGAAACTAGAGACTAGAAAATAGGGTGTGTAAAGTTGACTTTTCTCTAACCTCTAATTTCATGACTTCGTCATAGATGCAGCTCGTTCGCAAAATGTTTATGCAAGCATACGCTTTGCTCAC
>JAZLFR010000078.1:0-50709 GCA_045615885.1 Fibrobacteraceae bacterium | reverse complement strand
TAGACGAAAGACCGCTTCGCTGGTAGACGAAAGACGAAAGAGGATTGTTAAATTCCATTGTTTTAGAGGATAGGGTTCAGGGTCTAGGGTATAGTGAATGTTGATTTCCAGTGTTGTCGGCTGTAGGCTGATGTCCGAATTAGTTTATTAGTTACTAGCTTCAGTCTTCCAACTTCTGACTTCTGTTTTCTGTTCCCTGTCCTCTGTCTTCTGTCTTCTGTCCTCTGTCTTCTGTCCTCTGTCTTCTTATATCTTAACTTCCGTCTTCCGTCTATAAGTGAGCGTAGCGAACGACCTGACTCCTGCCCCCTGACTCCTGACTCCCGACAGCCTACAAATTACTTTTTTTTACAAATACCCCTTTCTTTTTCTTGAGAGTTTTCTAGTATTGCTTTTTTCCACATTTTTGCTATATTTGAGCCAATTGTGGAATATTTTAAAGACATTAAATCGCTGACTGAAGACGAACTGAAGTGCTGGCTCCGCAGCATTGATGAAAAGCCGTTCCGTGCAGACCAGATTCGCAACCGCCTTTTTTGCGGCCAGGTTGCCTCTTTTGACGAAATGGAACAGCTCAAGCCGGCCCTTCGCGAAAAGCTGAAGGAAACCTTCAGAATCACTTCCCTTACAGAAGCCAACCGCATGGAATCCGTAGACGGCACAGTGAAATGGCTCTACGAAACCCACGACGGTCACCATATCGAAACGGTTTTGATTCCAGCGAACGGTCGCTATTCCGTTTGCGTTTCTACGCAGGTCGGCTGCGCACAGAACTGCGCCTTCTGCCGCACTGCAAAGATGGGCTTTACCCGCAATCTTGAAGCCGGTGAAATCCTCGAAGAAATAATCCGCGTCAACTGGTATTTGAAAAGCATCGGCGCAAAGTCGAAAGACAACAAACAGGCAACAGTCACAAACATCATCTTCATGGGCATGGGCGAACCGCTCAACAACATCGAACATGTACACCGTGTTTGCTGCACCCTGCACAACCAGAAGCTTTTCAACCTTGGCCGCGACCGCATGACTGTCAGCACCTCTGGCGTTGTTCCTAAAATCAAGGAACTCGTAGACCGCAACACGCCGTGCTGCCTTGCAGTCAGCCTCAATAGCACAAACAATGAATACCGCTCCTCCGTGATGCCGGTAAACAAGGTTTGGCCTATCGAAAAATTGCTTGAGGCTATTGACGAATACATTCGTAGAACCGATAAGCATGTGACATTTGAATTTGTGCTTATCCAGAATATTACCTGCACCCCGCAGGCCGCAAAGGAACTCATCCGCATTTGCGCGCCGCGCCGCGTGAAGGTGAATGCAATCGTCTTGAACGATGGCGACGACCCGACGCTCCACGCCCCGACTCAAGATGAAGTTGACCGCTTTTTGGAAACTGTCCGCGCTGCGGAAGTCCAAATCACTATACGCAACCCGCGTGGCCGCGACATTCTAGCAGCCTGCGGACAGCTTGCGTACAAAAACAAACAAGGAAAAACCGATGCTCACACAGAATCTGCCTGATTTCTGGGAATCACTCTACTCCAAGGGTAAGGATTACTGGAATGCCGGAAAGGCAACGCCTGCCCTTCTCGACTTCTTTGAAAATCCGTCTTGCCCAAAGAGCGGTAGCGTTCTCGTCCCTGGCGCAGCCTACGGCTACGATGCCGAAGCTTGGGCCAAGCGCGGACATGATGTTCTCGCTGTGGATTTCTGCCCCACGTCGGTCGATGCCCTCGATAAGCTTTCACGCACGTACAAGAATATCCGTTCGCTCGACCTCGACTTGTTCAACCTTTCTCCGAAGGACCCTAAGAAGGGCGGCGAAACATTCGACATAATCTATGACTACGGTACATTCAATGCAATTCACCCGGGCCGCCGCGACGAATTCTTTGAAATGTGCTATCGCATGATGAAGGACGACGGCGTTCTCATTATCCTCATGTCACCGCTCTGCAACGACAGCACCATGAAGGGCCCTCCGCACGCAACCAGCGAAGGCGAACTCATGGCCCGCCTCGACGGCATCTTTGATATCGTTGAACGCATCCCGGTAACAAACAGCTTGCCGGGCCGCGAAGGCAAGGAAGAATTCTGGCTGCTCAAGAAACCGCAGGAATAATTCCAAAATTGTAAATTTCAAAGCTCTCCCCCGCCGGGAGGGCTTTTTTTTGTTTTTTTTGACATTTTTTCGTAACTCGTTGACACACAATGAGTTATATAAAAATCACAAAAATTGTATACTTATTTTAAGCTCATTCGGAAAAGAAAACAGAAATTAACGCAGCAAAAAACTCCTATCTTTAAAAAAAATTTTCTTTCAAACCAACAATTTTAAAGATTATGCGAAAAGTTTCATTCCTTACTTTAACTCTGCTCGCATTTGTTGCAGCAAGCTACGCAGCACCTTCTGCCGGTAAAGTTCGTTCCGTTCTCGGCGAAGTCACAAGGCAAAAAGACAAAGACGCAAACTGGAAACAACTTCGCGTTAACGAAAAGTTTTTCAACTCCGATAAAATCAAGACTGGAGAAGAATCCGAAACTGTGCTTGGTTTCCCGGACGGTAGCGTAATCACGGTAACGGAAAAATCTCTTGTAGTACTTTCTGACCTCCTTGAAGAAAACGGAGCATTCAAGACTACTGTCGATGTGCAAAGCGGCCGACTCGCCTTCTCTGTGCAAAAACAAAATGAAAAATCTACGTTCAAATTCAAGACAGGCACCGCTGTAGCAGCTATCCGCGGTACGAAGGGTGGCATCAGCAACGAAGACGACAACCTGGTTTCTGGCCTTGAAGAGGGCGCACTTGAAATCACGACTGGTGACGAGACGGTTACAATCAAAGGCGGCCAGTCCTTCTTCAAGCGCAAGAAAGGCAAACCGCATGTACTGGACCTGCCTTCTTCCGGTAACGCCGTATTCATGAAGCGCCTAGTAAACTTGGTAACGAAGGAAGACCTGGACGAAGACGCCTTGATTGAAAAAATCAGGCATGACGACTCGACATTCCAGGCAAAGCAGCAGCTCGAAGCACAGAATGTCAAATGCAACCTGGACATGCTTGCCGACACAACTACGGAAAGCAGCATAATCCTCAAGGGCCAGTGTCCTGCACAGGTTTCGCTCCAGCTTTATGGAGAAACACTTCCGCCGTCCGAAACAGGAGAGTTCGCATTGCCTGTATCCCTCGACGGCATAAGCATTGGAGAAAAGAAATTCGAATTGATTTGCTCCGTCAACAAAGTTTCCTTTGCATGCGGCACCTTCACAACTTACTACAACCCGGCTGTTGTTGAAGAAAATATCGGTGACGCTTTCAACCTCGCAACACAGTCCCCTGCAACGATTTGCAACGACGGCCTGGTGATCGAAGGCTCCTACCTGACCACCGACCCGAACGCCTCCATCATCTTGACGATCGGCCAGAACTTCAAGTCCGAAAACTTGCTCAAGGTTGCAGACGGCTCCGTCCATGGCTTCAGCCATAAGTTCCTACTGAATGACGAAAACGGACTTTGGAACGAAACGAAGGCAACAGTGACATTTACTTCAAGCAACACCAAGCAAGTCAAAAACATCGATCTGAATGTAAGCAAAACTTGCCAAGCGGTGAACCAGAACGCGCCTATCGTGCAGTTCAACTCCTACGATTCCCTGGCTTGCTCTGCAAACCTTTCTGTGAAAGGCATCAAGGATGACATCGTTATTTTCACAAACATGGTCGACGACATGCAGGGCACCCAAAAGACGCTTAAAAACAGAAATGAGGCAAACATTACCGTTGCCTTGAGGGAAGGTTCTTTCGACTATGAATTCAAGGCCGAAGACCTGGCAGGCAACACATCCTCCGTATCCAAGACTCTCGGTTGCTATCCAAAGAACAACATCACAATCAAAGTCGAAGGCAACGCAAAAGGCAGCAACAAGGAAGCTCTACTAGTTCCTCCCCCACCTCCTCACAGAAGTGAAGTCATCACCAAGAATTTGAGATTCTCCGTCAAGGAACCGAAGAACGACCCGAACAATCTGTATAAGGTCATTGTGAAGCAGAACGGCAAGCCAATTCTTCAAGAAACGAAATCTCAAATCCATACCCTGGATTATGAAATTCCAGTTACCTTGAGCAAGAGCGGAAAGAACGAATTCGACATTGAAGTAATCGGCAAGAGCGGCAACACAGCCAAGGCCAAGAAAATTTACGAGGTGCGCTAATGAAGTCTAGATTTATGAAAAATTTCGCACTCCTTACAACCGTTGCCGCAAGCATTGCCTTCGCACAAACTGCAGACTCGGCCGCAGTCCAACCGGCAGCAACTCAACCTGCAGAAATAATCCAGCCGACACAGCCGGCAACGGAATCTGCAGAAACAGTTCAACAGGCTCAACCTGCACCAGCTGAACAAGCTGAAGTTCCGCAAACAGAGCCGCAGCAACAAGCCATTGCAGAAACTGCTCCACAGGAACCCGCACAGCCAGAAGAAACTGTTCAAGCACCAACGGAAGAACAGCCTGCACAACAGACCGAACAAGTGCAGCAGGCGGAACAAGCCGAGCAAACACAACAAGCTGAGCAGGCTCTGCTGGCAGAACAGGCGCAACAGCCAGAACAGACAAAGCAAACGACTGCGGAAGCTTCCCCTGTACAGGAAACCTACAAGCCATTGCCAGCCACCTCCGGTTTCGTGAAGGCAGATACAGACCCTTACCTTGTAACAGATGTAATTGATGTTCCTGCAGGCAAGTCTCTCGTTATTGCGGGCGGCGTAACAATCAAATTTGCCGAAGGTGCTGGCATCAATGTGCATGGCGGTACGTTCACAATCGCCGGTGAAGACGGCAACACGGTAAAACTTCTTGCTAAGGAAGAAGGAAAAAAGTGGAACGGCATCTCCATTACCGGTGCCGAAAGAGCTGACCTGAACTTTGTGCAGATTGAAGGAGCCGACATTGCCGTTGCCGTAGAAAATGGTGCAGTCGACCTGCGCAATTCCGATGTAAGCAAATTCACAAGTGCCGGTGTGTTTGCAAAGGCTTCAAATGTCAATGTGCAGAATTCAAATTTCACCGATGGCACGGGTGCCGCAATCCGCACAAGCGAAAACGCAAGCGTTGAGCTTGACGCTGCAATTTTCAAGGGCAACAAAGTCGCAATTCTTGCAGGGCAAGGTTCCGAAGTTTCCATTGAATCTTCCAAGATCGAAGGCAATGAATACGGCATTCTCGACCTTGGCAACAACGCAATCCGCGAAAACAATTCTACGGTAGAAAACAACAAGGTTGGCTACATTGCAGAAGACTTGCCAAGCGATGCTTTGAAACCTGTTTTCAAGAAAAACGAATTGGATTTGACAAACGGTGCCTTTGCCCTTGCGATGGCTCTTCCGGAAGAGCCGTCCAACGAATATGCAAAGCAATTCAAGCCCGTTGAAGCTGCGGCACCGGTTGTTACAGAAGAAAAGCGCTGGAGCTTGACCGGTAATGTTGCAAGCCAGGTTGGCTACCATCTTGTGCGCACCCGCCACAACTACTCGGGCGAAGCATATGTTGCCGGTGCAGACACTGTATCGCGCAAGGACCGCTACGAAAACTACTTCCAGACACCGGGACTTTTTGCTGATTACAGCACCTACCTGAAACTTGAATCCCCGGAAGGTCGTACACTTGAATTTTCAGCAAACTTCTCCAGCGACCACTGGAACGAATTCAATGTCAACACGCTCAACTTGACATATACGGATTCCCTGCAAAAAGTATCCTTGGGAGACTCCTACATTTCTGCAGGCGAAACATACCTTTCCGGCACGGACTTGTTCGGTGCAACATATGACCTGAACCTCTTCAAAATTTCCAGCGGCCAGCCGATGTTCGTGCTGTCCCTGTTCGCGGGCGAAACCAACAAGCCAAAGCTTGTAGGTGACAAGAACCCCGACATTTACAGGGACTACATTGAAGACGGCGAAGGCGAGGGCCAGGAAGTTCTCGCCGGTGGCAAGCTCACCTGGAACATGCACCGCCGCTTTAACGGAACCCTCGGCTTCATCGGAAGCAAGTCTTTCCAGGAGGACCCGATTCTTCGCGACGGCATGTCCAAGGACAGGAACACGGCAAACCTTCTCGTCGACTCCAAGACATTCTTTGCAGACGGTAACTGGTTGTTCTGGCCAGGCGACATTGAACTCAACGGTCAAATCGCTTTTGGCGCAGCAGACACAGCAGACGTTCTTAAGCAGAGGGCCATCAACAAGGTATTTACAAGCGAAGGTCTTTCTGTAACCAACTTCGCACTACTCCGCAAGTTGATGAACGATCCAAACAAGGTTGCACAGCTTACGACAGCACAGCTTGAAGAAATTTTTGGCGACAACACGGCCATGACTCCTTCTGAAATGCGCAACCAGCTTCGCAAGCTTCTTGCAGAAGCAAAGAAGGTTCAATCGAACTTCAAGAGTGGAGAAATTGCAGATTCAGACATTTCTGACTGGGACGGCGATAACATTGCTGCCGCAGCATCGCTCCGCTGGGTCGGCAAGAGCACGGCGATTGCCGCACACTTCAAGTTTACCGGAGCCGAATTCTACAGCGCAGGCTCCCCTGACCAGCTTTCCAATGCCCGTGAATTCGGTTTGAACATTGACCAGAAAATCCTCAAATTCTGGAAGCTCGCACTCGCCTACGACCTTAACATCGAAAATGCTGCCAACGGCAACCAATACAACGTGTTCGGCCTGGGCGAAGGAACTACTGTCGGCTTCTTTGGCGAAGCCTCCGATAAATGGAAGAAACAGCATGAACTTGACGAAAACAGAACCCAATATGTAAACGACGCAAGCCTCAAGAACATTTTCAACATAGGCATGTTCCAGGTAACCGCAAAATACGGAATCAACTACAGAACACGAAACAAGCCGACCCGCCTGTACGGCAGCTATTCTGCAGAATCCGGCGTATATGAAGACTCCTGGTTCAAGCCAACCGGCAATAGCGTCATCGACATTCCGGCAGGCTCCGACACGATTACCGTTGACTCTGCAAGATTCGAAAACTACTACGCCCTTTCAAAAGAAAAATTCCTTGCAGGCGGTTTTGAAGAAAAGCTTCTCAAGCATACCGCAGAACTCGAAGTTGCACTCAAGCTCAACAAGAACACATTCAAGGTCGGTGGCGTATGGACATACCGCACTGACCTCTCCGAATTCGAAAACGACAGCCTGATCAAGGACATCGACTTTAGCAACAAGACTTACGGCCTGCTCGGCTACTACTTCCACAGCGGCGACTACTTTGAACAGCGCTATCCAGTTTCCCTGATCAGCGTGTTCGACTCCTTCCGCAACGAATTCTCCGTAACACCGCGCTACAAGATGTACAAGCGCGATTCCCAGAAGGAATTCGAATGGACTGTTTCCGAATCCCTGGAATTCCCGATCGTAAAGGAATTCATGGAACTTTCCCTGAACGGCTCGTTTAGGCAAGACTTCATTCGCCGCCACAGCGAAGGCGATAACGAAAGTGAAGCCGACATAGACGGCAGCATCAACTTGCGCGTGTACTTCACAAACAACTTCTACTCCGATTACACTCTCGGTGCATATTACAACTACCGTCCTGATTCACGCGCAGATGAATACAGGGATTACTACGGCATTTTCGCCCTGAACTACGAATTCTAGGGGGAGTATTATGAGAAAGATGAATACAAAAATTTTAGCACTGCTTTTAGTTTTCTTGGTCAATGCTGCATTTGCTCAAGAAAAAGAGCTTAGCTGGTATACAGAAATGAATGGCACATTCATCAAGACATACCATGCATTTCTAAAAGAAGATGGAACCATTGACGAAGAACGAGTCAAGCAATATGTTACCACAGTCGTTGATGATGCTGGAACAACCTTTAGCGATTGGGTACCCATTACCCCGGAAGAACTCCCGGAACAGAGTACCTTCCAACGTACTCACAAATTTTGGGTTACAGAGGACCGTAGCAAAACTTGGGCGCACTACGACGCCTCGGAAACATTCGATAAAAACTATGACTTCTACCAGGACGAAAGCATCTACTCCATTTTAACATGGAAAAAAGACGGCAAGATAAACTATACAGCATTCGTCATGCAGGGTACGGAAGTAGAAGACTACTACTTCTGCAAGGGTGACTATAAGGCAAATCCGTACCAGTGCGCAACAGCAAGCAATCTGGTTACAAAAGAAAACAGCGAACAAATAAAGACTTTATTGCCGACTGCTGAATTTGCCGGCAACAAAATCAATCAATACAAGGATCCACTCGCTACTACTTGGAATGCAGAAAGCTTCATCAGCGATGCCGTGGAAAAGGTGTATTCTTCCGGCATGGATTATGATTACGAATTCACAGAAACAACCATAGCCTCTACATTCGCCATTCAGCCAGTCGGAGAAAGCGGCTCCACTATTCCGCAGGAAGTGTGGGGCAACTATTATTGGAACGGTGAAAATTTCGACATTGCCTCCTCAGAAGAAATGCCGACAATGCTTTATTTTTCAACAAAAGCTGGCGACTATGACTCCTATTTCTACATAACAAATACATGGTCTGTCTATTCTTCGACATCCACAAAGCTTGATGACATAAAGCAAGGCCTTCTCCAGAATTCAATAGACCTGAACTATGTGCTAAATAACGGGAAGATGCCTTTCACAGCAGTCTTTAACGACTACGACAATAGAGTAGGATATTTTACACTTGCTTCGGAACAATTCACTGTCGGCCCGACCTTTACGGCACCATTCACATATACCTACCTTGATGGTGAAAAAAATGAACAAACCCTTTCCATGGATATCAAGGGTTCCTTGTCTACCGATGGAACAGGAAGCCTAGTGCCGGCAACCATCACATCGCTGAACATAACGGTAGAAGAAGATATCGATTCCCTTGTATTGATTTATGCCTGCAATGAATCCGGAATAAACAGCGACGATGATGACTATCGAAAACTCTGCACCCCTGCAGATTCCGGACATATTGCGATTTTTGTAGAAAACAAAACGGATCTTGTATTGAGCAACGTAAACGGTGTACGTTTTGAAGATATCAAAAGTCTTGAAATTCTGCCACACAAGGAATACTCGATTACATACAATTTAAGCAAGCCATACTTCATTACGGATTCGCTCCCGACCAAATACAAATTGGGAGAAGAAATCAAGATGCCAACAACAATTCTCCAAAAAAATGACGGCTCTTATGAATCTGTATCTCAATGGGGTGTTGATTTGGGAGAAGGATCTAGCAGGCTATTTGAAACAAAGAAAGGAGTCAAGAATAGAGGCAATGTAACTTTAAAGGATTTCGGGGCAAGCGATTTTAATGATGGAACAGTCACAATCTCTCTCTCAGTTCAAGTCAAAAATAAAGGAAGCAACCCAAATGCAATCAGTGAGTTAAAAGTCAATCCGCTCGGCAACAGGAGTACCTTGGATGTAGAAACTGACGAAAACGGAGTTGCCTATGTAACGATTCCGAATGCAGACGGTATTTTACTCAGCGTAAAGGCACCAGCTGCAGAAGGATATGCAATTACGTCTGCCTCTTACGATTCCAAGGAGCTGAGCATAGTAGACAATGCCATTGACGACACCATTGCATACACTGAAGGAGTCGACGAGATTTCTGTAACGACATTCGCCAACACAATCGGCTGGGGCATGGATTACATTCCTGAAATCTCGGCAACGATCAATGAAAACGGCAAAATCACTTCTGTGACATACTACAATGAAATATGGGAAAAGACAACAGAAACCGACCCAACAAAGTTTGCTGAAGTTCTGCCCCCAAAATATGGATTCGATAACTATAATCGCATCCGTTATTGGGATTATGGCGGTTGGAATGCTGATATGACCGAATGGATTGACGTTCAATGGGAAGACTACGATCCAAGCCAGGTGTACGAATCCGCATTCTATAACGAACGTATCCTAGATTACAACCTTACCCCATACGCAGGCAAGTCTGGAATTTCCTTTGACAATGGCGCAACCTCCCTGGTGTATGAAGATAAAATGGAAGCTGCTGGCATTGTAGTTCCATCAGAAGGTCACTACGCGATCGACCTGGAAAATTATGACAAGGCCGATTCCAGCACATACAACCTGCCATATGTCTATTTCAAAGATGTGGACGGAAAATTCTACAAGACAAATTCCTGGAGATTCACTGCAAACATAATCAATTCAACAACAGGTGAAATAAAGGAAAAAGGAACCACCTCCCCTGTTACAACAACTTATGAAGGCTTCATGTCTTATGCGATCAGCAATGTGGAATTCACAGACGAAGAAGGCAACCTTGAAGCTCTTACAAATAATTTTGCAGCTCAAGCTTTAACAGATGCGCCCTACCGTCAAGACGACAATCTCGTTGTTGAAATCATGAGCCCGAACATTCTAACGGAAGATATAGCAAAGGGTCTTCAATACAGCATTTACAACAATGAAGTAAGTTTACAGGTCAGTGTTACCGATCTCAAGACGAACCTATTCAAAAGCACGGATTTCACAATTATAGCTGAGGATCCCGTAGGATTCAAAATTTCCCTGGGATATAAAACATATAGCAATGGTGTTCTCAAATCAGTCGGTGCACAAACTTCAGCGGCGCCTTATGCAGCTGCCAATGTCGTGATTCCAGTCGACACTACCATTGACAAGATTGAAATCTACGAAATCAGCGGCACAATCACATTCAGGCTAGATCCTGATGATTTTGCCAAGAGCATTGAAGCATACATCAATCCTGATGGTTCGCTCTTTAGTGCTACTAAATTCACAGGATGCTATACCCCATCTGCAGAAGATGGCGAAACTCCAGAAGAAATTTGCCCGGAACCGGAAACAATCGCCTTGACAGAATTGCCAAAGCCTGTCGATCTTACAGAGGAAAAGGAATTCTTGTATTGGATTTCCGAAGACGAAGATGAAGATGGCAATAGGTATGGATGGCCTGGCTACAAAGCAACGTCAACTTATATTTCAGGGACTTACGTTCTGTCTGAAGATCCACTTAGCTTAAGCTATGCATACTATGCAAAATCAACAGAAACCACCTATAGCCAAAAACTTATCGGATGGCGTAACGAGACTACAGGAAATTATCAAAATACATTTGCAAAGACTGGTTTCTATAACTCCAACCCAATCGTAGACGAAAACCTACCAACATTATTCTTCTCACTCCCCGAGAACGATTATGTATTCAAGAAAACGTCTTCCTGGGACGTTTCCATCATCATTGATGACGAAACTCCTATAGTTTCAACAGCCCCTGTAACAACTCTTGATGAGCTAGAAGAATTCCTTCTTGCAAATCTTAAATACTCGCCCAACAATATTCAAGTCAGTCTTACGGCACAGACAAATTCAGCTGATGCAGAAGATTACAACATGTACGTTGATGTCAAGAGCGATATTGCGGGCAAATTTACTGTCCGAGGTTACATAAAGGAATACGGGAATGTTTATAGTGACACGACATTCGGCTCTGCAACTCGTTTGAGTTTCCCGAAATTGGACTCCCTTGAATTTGAATGGCATACAATCGACGAAGGTGACAAAGAACCGAGCTCACTCGTATTCAAAGCCATTGACTTCGAGAACAACGTAAGTTCCAAGGGTACGATCTATGTGAACAGCCCGTTAAAGGTGATTTTAGAAAACGATGTTGTAGAATTCCAAATCTATGAAGGAACATTCTATAAAATTGACTTCGTAGACAGGTACAATACTCCTATATACACAGCAACCACCGATGTTGCCGCCAACTACGGAGATGAGGCTGTAATTGATTATGCAATGTCAGCTGAATTTGTGGAATTTGACGACGACTACAATCCAATTTATGAATGGACAAAAATCCCTGTCAGCACACTGCCTTCTCAAAAATATACCAAGGTTGGTGACAACTATGTCTTCTGGTACACACAATTAAAGGAACCAACAACAAGTGGATCGACTATCGTTGTTTGGGAAGATGATGCAACAACGGTCATGGTTACCAAAGACCAAGTATTCACTCAAGGTGAAATTTCGTACAACATAAACAAAGTAATTTATCAGGAACCGTTAGGTGCACCTGCAGGAAGGGATCCTGGAACGGAAATAAACGAAAGCGAATGGGAAAATGTCTATTGGAACGGTCAAGACTTTGACATCTTTACGGCAACGAATGTTCCGACACTCGTATACCTAGATGATGATGACGGACTCTACAAGAGGACTTCTTCCTGGACTTTATACGCTGGCACAAGCACATCTACTGCATTCGACAATATTGAAGACCTGCGAAACGCATTCCTAAGCAATCTCTATTACACAACATCATTCAAACTGATAGCCTACCTGCATGATTATGTAGAGTCTACGGAGTATGCAACAGTAACTCCGGACATAGAAGAATACAATCTGCCAGTGTTCGTAGAAAGCCGAGATACATACCTGAACATTGTCGGTTCCATTTTCCAGGACGATGACTTTGAAACAGAACTATTCGGCGATTTCGTGAACATTCCAAAATTGTCCAGTTTCAGAATCTTTTCTGAAAGAGACATGGAGTCGTTCCTCGTAACCACATACGGGCATAACGAAACAATCCTGAACAGCTATGCCGTAACTTCTGGAGAATTGATTGAACTTTCAGGCGACGAAGTAAGCATTACTATCCAAAAGACCACCTTTGAAATTGTCCGAGATGAAGTTTCCAAGGAAGAAATGGAACGCATAGGCTTCATCTATGAAATCAATCCGGAAGACTTCCCCGTTAGCTACTCGACAACGCAAACAAATGCAATTTCTTTCCCGAAGCTTGCATCTACAGGCGCATGCTTCATTGGCTGGAATCTGCAAAGTGAAGAAAGGGAACTGATAGTAACCCTTACCGAAAAAGACAACTTTGAATGGATGCCCAAAGACATTACCGGTGCCATTTTTGCAACCCCAGTTTTCAGCATGGACAGCACATGCAATGTAGTCGTAAAGCTTGCTGACAATTCCAAGTCCGGAATTAAATGGAGCGTTCTATACGGCGAAAAGATTGAGCTTGTAAAGACAGACTCCTCTGGAATGCAGAGTCTTGAACTGCCAAGTCTTGAAGGGCTCGAATTCCGCATTTTTGCCGAGGCTCTCGATAAAACAGAAATGATCGAAGTCATCAAATGGAATGATCATGAAATAGAGAACTTCTTTATTCTTGAACGCCTGACAAACAACAATTTGACTGCATTCACAAAGAAGGCGCCTGACGCACCAGACACCTACACAGTCGCTAGCGTAACGCAAAATCTATCCGGATCCGCAATCCGCTTGAACTTCGACACGGAAGTTTCTGCGGCAGGCAATGTTGAATTGTCCGTTCAATTCTTCAGGAACGACACTCTCTTCCTGGATTCCATTGTGGCAAGAGATATCAAATCTGGATCCCATAGATTTGACTACTACCCGCTCCCGGCAGGTAACTACTACGCAACAATTACCCTTTATGGAGCAAACGGCATTGAAAAAGTCGATACTGAACCTTGGAACATCGAGCCGACATTCCTTGTGAACGCAGGCCAGACTTGGCAAATGGTTTCCCTCGCGGCAATCGACACAAGCTTTGACTACGCTTCTTCGAATGCAACATTCTACTACTGGGATGAAGAAAAGCCGGTCGGCGAATACTGGCAGTACCAACGCTTTGAATTCGATGGCGAAATCGATTCCACGAGAGGCTACTGGTTCTTTGCAGAAGATTCCATTGCATTGCCGATCAACGCGGCACTGGCAAAGCCTGAAAGCGATACAATATCTTGGGAACTCAAGAACCGCTACAGTGGCTGGAACATGATTGCAAACCCGTACTCCTGGAATGTCTACCTCGGCGGAAGCGAAGGCTTCGGCGACGCAGAAGATGAAAAGGAACCGTTCTGGAAATGGAATGCAACGACCGCTGCCTACGAACCAGTTGATACTCTCGAAGCATTTGCAGCAATCTGGGCATTTGCAGAAAAGGATACAGTCTTGAACATTGCCTCTGCCCCGGTATTCAGCACCGCAGCAGATTCAACGAAGGCCGCAGCAAAGAAGGCTCTCACCAAGGCAAGTTCCAAGAACTCCTGGGCAATCCGCCTTGTACTTGAAGGCGAAAACGGCATGAAGGACGCTTGGAACGTGGTCGGTGTAGGAGCCCGCGAAGTCAGCATCCAGGAACCGCCGGCAGGCTTTGACGGCAGCGTAAACCTTGCCATTGAACGCGGCAACCTAGCCCTTGCAAAGAGCATCAAGGCTTCTAGCAACGATGCAACCTGGAAGCTTTCTCTGCAGGCTAACAAGCTACAGAGCGCCAAGCTGCATGCAGAAGGTCTTGAGAAGCTCAAAGAACTCGGTCTCAAGGCTGTGCTCGTGATGGACGGCCGTGAAATGGACATGCATTCCGAAGAAAACATCGACGTAACGCTCGGAGCCCTTGCAAAGAGTGCCGAACTCCGCGTCGTGCCGACCGCAGCGATTGCAATCGCAGGCATCCAAAATGTTCGCTACAATGTCGAAGGCAGCAAGCTCCATGTAAGTTTCGACCTTGACGAAGCTCGCGGCATGGCAGACGTTCGTCTCGTCGATTCCGACGGCCAGGTAATCTCGCTTGCCCGCGAGAAGGCCGTGAACGGCACGAACAGCTTCGCGCTCAGCACCCCGAAGAATTCTGGGATCTACTTCCTCAGAATTACCAACGGCAAGAGCGCAAAGAACGTCCGATTCAAGTTCTGATAGCAGCATCATACCGAAACATTGCACTGCCAACCTGGTGAAGCCTTTCATTTATTTTTACTATATTGCATATAAACGAATCACATATAAATGAAGGCTTATCCATGGCAGTTACAGAAATTACATTGGTTCCAGCCCGAATGGACATTCGCGGTTTCATTCGCATTCAAGAAACCGTACTCAAGGCTCTCAAGTTGAATAAATTTGAATATGCCGATGTCAGCGTCGACAAGGTTGGCAAACGCATCGCGATTCAACCGACAAAAAAATTGAAGGAAACCTCCTTCCGAATTCTCCAGAACCCGGCAAGCGTCATCGTCTATTTGAAGGGCGCCATGAAGGAAGTTGGCCTTGAAGTTGTCCCTGGGGCTTACGAACTGGCTATTGAAGACGGCAAGTTCATATTCTTTGGACAAAAGGCCCAAGCCAAGACTGGCAACTGGGAATTGTTCGCCTGCCGTAATTCTGCAGGCATTCCGATGATTTCCATCGACACCCGCGGAACTTTGATTCTCGACAAGCGCACAAGCACCGAACTCAATACAATCGAAAACAATTCTTTCAAAGCCGATTACAACGCCAAGAAAAAAACATTCACCCTTACTTTTGGCAAAGACGGCTATTCCAACGTGCGCACTATCGCAAGCCATGCAAATGCCTCCTTCATGGGAACGCTATCCTCCTTTGGAATTTCTTTGCCAAAGACGCGCTTGCGCACCAGCTGTACTATTAACGAAAACAAGCTCACGTTCAGTGTGGCAAACTTAAAAACAGAAGAAAAATAGGAGAAGGTTCAATGTTTATCAACGTATTAAGAGACTTCTATATCGTTCATTACAACATCTTGATGGTTATCGCCATCATGCTTGCGCTGATCGTATTCTTCATCACAAAGAAGAACTACAAGGGCATCATCATTGTTGCTGTTTTGATGCTTGCGCTCAACGCAGCAATGTTCATCAAGACAAACGGCAAGGCTTGGACAAGAACATTCTACGCCGACGACGAATACAAGGAAAAGTATCTGTTCTATTCCAAGATCTACCAGCCCGAGGAACGCGAAACACTCGCTTTCAGCGACTCTGTCGAAATCACATTCGTCGCTGGCGATCCGGAGTATTCCTGGGTGATCTACGACGAAGACGAAACATCGCACCGCATATTCCACTGGTGCTGGCTGGACGACTTCATGGAAGAATTCGCAAGCCAGGATGTTGCTGACATTGCATGGGGCTCCAACAAGGCAAAGGCTGCCCGCAAGAGTTCCGAACAGCGAGTCGGCGATTTGGAAGATTAACGTTTCTGCGAAATGCAAAAAGCAAGATGCGCGAGCTGAAGGCTCGCGCATCTTGCTTTTTACGGTGAAATAATGCTTTTTACGGCGAAGTAAAATGTTTAGTCTTCGTTCTTCTTGAACTTGGCCACAACATCTGGAACAAGGTCCATGACCTTGGACATCATGGAAGTATCCTTGGTTACAGGAAGAATGCGGACATCGCCGTTATGCACAGAAAGGAATGCCACCGGCTCCACAGAAGCTCCACCGCCAGACGCGGAAGTATCACCCTTGCCAGAATGGCCGCCGACACCGAAGCCGACCGAGATTCTATTCACAGGAATGATCGTTGTATCACCAGCCTGGATAGGCTTGCCGATTACCGTGTCGGCCTGGGTGATGAGTTTGATTTTTTCGAGAAGAGTTTCTGCAAGATTTTCAATAGCCATGTTCTAAATATATAAAAAGTTACTAGTTACAAGTTACTAGCATCTAGAGAATTGTTGGATCACAACACTTTCTAGTAACTAGTGACTATGGACTAGTAACTACATTCTGGGTTTAGCCCTAGGATGCCATCTATACTCTAATATTACTTCTTTTCGGCAAGGCACTTGTAAGCGATGCCGCCAATGACGCCACCGAGAATCGGAGCAACCCAGAAGAGCCAGAGCTGCTTGAGGGCAACGCCGCCAACGAACACTGCCATTGCAGTGGAGCGGGCCGGGTTCACGGAAGTGTTGGTAACAGGAATGCTGATGAGGTGGATAAGGGTCAAGCAGAGGCCGATAGCGATCGGAGCAAAGCCTGCTGGAGCGCGACCGTCAGTAGCACCCATGATTACAAAGAGGAACACTGCGGTAAGAGCAACTTCGATGAGAAGAGCCGGGAGCATGCCAACAGCCTTGCCGCCAAATGCGTTCAAGCCGTTGTTGAGGGATTCAGACCAGCCGTTGGTAGCAAATGCACCGACACCGGCGTTGGCAAGGTCCGGGCAGGCAATCACATAGAGCAAAGCTGCTGCTATGATACCGCCAATAACCTGAGCTATGATGTAAGCCGGAGCTTCCTTAGCCGGGAAGCGACCACCAGCAACCTGACCAAGAGTGACGGCCGGGTTCAGGTGGCAGCCAGATATGTGGCCAATTGCATAGGCCATGGTAAGAACGGTAAGACCGAACGCAAGCGAAACACCAACATAGCCAATGCCAGTGCCCGGAACGCCGCAAGCGAGAACTGCAGAACCGCAGCCACCAAAAACAAGCCAGAAAGTGCCGATAGCTTCGGCAATAGCACGTGTAGTCAACTTCATTTTTATCTCCTTGTAGAAGTTGACTCAAATTTAAAATTTTTTTGGAAACAAATTAAAGTTTCTGGTGCTCATCAAAGTCAAAGAGCATCTTGTCTATTTCAGGAACAATCCAGTCACGTTCCGCCTGTATGAATGCGCATTGCAGTTCAATGGCCTTGTCTCGGTGTTCTTCAGCATAGCGCTTGATCCATGCACCGACAGCCTTCTGGCGTTCCTCAGCAGGCAGATTATCAGGCACATGCGCCTTTATGAACTCGCTCTGCGCCATCATGTACTGACGCATGTCAAAGGGCATCTTGCGTTCGCGCAAAAACATCTGCAGCAAGTCTATGGTATCGAGCGGTGTAGAAGAATAGTTGCGGCGTTCCTTGAAAAAAGCAAAGACTTCGCCAATGTGACGGCGAAAAAAAGGTATGGCATGTTCGCGCAATCCTGCGAAAGCATCGGAATTTGAATTGTTCAATAAATCAGCCATACGATCCTATATCCAACACCCGAAATATAGTCTTTACCACTTGAAGCCGGTGCGCAAATAGACTTTCTTATCCTCAAAAAGCGTGACTTCGCCCATAAAAGCAACATATTGCCCTTCATAGCTCAAAGCCGGGCTCAGAGAATACTTCATTTTTGCGCCATCAAGGAACTTTTTATGGATTTTCATGTGATCCACACGCGGAGTCGTGTCGTTCACCGCGCTGCCATAGTCGGTTCCCTTCCAAAGCCAGGTGTTGCGCAAGCCCACATAGATCCGATGGTCAAGACGAGCATACAAAGCCCAATCAACCGTCTGGCTGTTCGGGCCGTTCGGATTGCCCAGCGGGTAGCCGAGGTGTGCCATCTGGGCCGTATAGGCAGAGAAATGGGAATAAACATACGGTTCCACGCGGGCGTATTCCGCAATGGAACCCGTCTCAAGCAAGTGACCCTTGATATGGAAGTCATGTGCAAGCTGCGCACCAGCCATCCAGGCCCACTTCGCTTCAATGTTATCGTTCTTTACAAGGCTTACCGGGCTTTCCATGTCATCAAGGAAGAATTCCGTATACACGCGGAACGCATTGAAGAATCGATAGTTCAAATCAAACGACAAAGAACCGTTATTGGAATCTTCCGAATAGTTCCCCTTTTCCATAAAGAGCGGTGCGGTCGGAACAAAGAGCCAGGGCTTCATGTTGTTGTAAAGCACGGTAAGTTCGCTAATGCCAAATGTCAGGTCACCTGCGGCAAGCTCGTAGCGGTGGCCAAAAATATTTCTTGTTTCGTCCCTATTCTTTATGCTCATGCTGCTGAAAATTCTCAAATCGCCATAGAAAGACATTACACGAAGCGGGCCGAGCTGCATGTCGAGCGACATCATGTTGTAAGGGAGGGCAAACTGGTTCAAGCTCAGGTTGTTGTAATAGCCAGGCCCCCAATGCATAACGTCACGGCCAAAATCAAGACGCAGCCAATCGTAATTCAAGGCAAAGTGGGTGCGGTAACGGGCATAGCTGGTATATTCCACGCCAGAGTTATTTTCTTCCTTCTGTACTTCCAAAAATTCACGATCCCAGGACTTGGGCTTTTCGGCGGAATGGGCTTCGTCATAAATGCGAGCATCTAAAACAAAGTCAATGGAATCGGCATAGCCGCGCAAATAGACACCGCCATCAATGCTAGGCCAAATCGTGTCGCCAAGGGCTTCACCGCCACGGTAATCCAAACCGCCAATCAAACTTACGGCAAGTGCAATTTTCGGGAGCGAAGTTGTGTCTTCACAGTTGTAAGCCGCGCCATAGCCAGAAAGCGAACCGCCACAATTGCTTTCGTAGACAAGCAAGGCCTTGCCCTCGGTCTTGGCGAAATTCTTGCGGAACGTAGTGTCACGACGGGGATATGTATAGAATTGAGCTTCATGGCCAACAGTCTGACGATGGTATTCAAACATCATCGGAACCGTTTCCAGCAGGCGCAAATTCCTTGTTCGTTCTGCAGAAACCACAGGGGACGCAGCCATGGCAACATTGGCAAGGGCAAGCGCCATAACAGCGACAGACATCAAATAGCGGTGTACAATTCTCATCGGCAAAAAATTAGTAAAAGAATCGTCAATTCGCTTGAGGGTGTTCATCGGAAATGCTGTAAATGAAAAGACCTCCGACAAGTTCCCCGTTTTCATCAGTCATCGGAATCAATTCCATTTGACCATCAACATCCGGGTAGTCTCCACCGCGCCCAGCCGGGAACGAGAACGGCCTGACCACAGGCCCAACAAATTTTTCTTCACGCATTTTATGCAAATGGGAATAGAAGAATCGCATTCCATACTCCTGCGGGCCTTTAAAATCGGCAATGCAAATAGATTGCAAATCTTCAAGCATCGATCTATCCATGTCCCTTGCATAAGCTGAATTGCCGCCTAGCACATGACCGTCCAGGTCGCACCAGAAGATGCGAAGGACAGAGCTGTTGAGAACAACGCTAAACATGTTGCTAAAGTCCACAGGGTCTGCTCCGGGGAACTGCAGGCGTTCCAAGCGGTGCGAAGAACCGTACATGAGCAAGCGTCCATTGTCGTCGCGTAAAATAACGCCGCGCAAGGCATGCCATACACTCGTATGCTGCGGCGCTATCATGCGTAAATTCAAAATGTGGTCGCTCCCCAGGTCCGCGCCATACTTCACGAAATTCTTTACACGCTCATTCAAGCGTGTTTCAAAATGCAGATAATCCTGCAGCACGACAAGTTCTCGCAAGGGGTACTCGCCAGCCGGCCTGGAAAGCGCACCATGCCTGGAGTCAAGCACATCATTAAACAAGGTCACGCGGCGCGTTTCAATGTCGATGCACCACAAAACATCAAAGACCGCCTTTCGGATTGCATCGATCTTTTTGCGACTGTCGTAAGCAGTCTGCTGAAGGTTCATCAAATCGTTCATTGGCTCCAGCGAACAAATGAACTCCGTTCCGGCCGATCCTGAAAAACGGGAGAAGGCTGCCTTATACCAGTCACCGCCATTTGCCGCATTCAAGCGCACCATGCTTTCGGGGGAACGACCTTTTTCTTTTGCCAAGGCCATGTTCGACCGCAACGTTTGGGCAAATTCTTCGCTAAATATGGAAAGGAAACTTCCGTCCAGGGTTATTTGCGTAAACCGTTCCGCCTCAAGCGACGGAAAAATCCGAATAATATCAAACGATTCAGACACCAATATGAGTGTCCCATGGCGAAATGAAAGAGTATTGGAAATTAAATTTCTTTGATTCCTATATCTAGAAATCACCAAAGCAGTCGCACAAACGGAAAGCGACAGCAGAAAGGCCAAGGCGAATAATAAAATTTCCATACAAACAATCTAACAAAAACGCACAAAAAAAGCAATCCTTATAAAATACGACACTATAAATTCAAACACATTGGGGGTTACTTTCAAAAATTGAATTTTTTAAAGCCAGCCTTATGCAACCATTTTGCTAAATTGTGCGACATGAGAAACATATTTTTAGAATGCGGGCATACCACAGAAGAAATAGAAGCAAAGCTTGATACAGCCTTTCACAGCCTCTTTGAAGGCGACAAAGACAACGAACGCGTCTGTTTTACAGTAAACGACGAGCTCGCCTACATCGAAGACATTGGCCACAGCGACATACGCTCCGAAGGCATGAGCTACGGCATGACAATAGCCGCAGTCCTTGGCAAGCGCGACCTATTCGACAAGCTCTGGAATTTTTCGAAGCGCTACCTGCTCAACAAGGAAGGCCCTTGGAAGGGCTACTATTCCTGGCAGGTTTCTACAAAGGATTTCTCGATGATGGACCCGGGCAGCGCCCCGGACGGAGAAGAATACTTTGCTGCAGCTCTCCTCATTGCAGCGAAGAAGTTCAACGAACCGAGCTACAAAAAGGAAGGCATCGAAATCATCAATGCCATGGCCTACAAGGAAAAGTGCGAATACGTGCATACCATGTTCGACCACGAAAAGATGCTTACGCGCTTTTCGCCAAACGACGGCAACGACTTTACGGACCCAAGCTACAACACCATCGCCTTCTACCGCTTTTACGCCCGCGAAACAGGCGACGACTTTTGGAACAAGGTTGCGGCCAGCAGCTTCAAGTACCTGCAGAAGGCAGTTCACCCGGCAACGGGCCTTTCCGCCGAATACAGCGAATACGATGGTACGCCGCGCGCAACGCCCTGGTACCCGACCAGCGACTGTTTTTGTGGCGACGCCTGGCGCGTGGCCTGGAACCTGGCCTTGGACGCAAGCTCCCTCGATGCATACTACGGCAAAGACGGCCTTAGCGCAGAACTTGCAGAAGTCAAGGCATGGGAACGCGGCGCCGTAAAACGCCTGTTCAACTTTTTGGATGCGCGCCGCCCGTACAAGGCGGACTACCGCATAGACGGCAGCGCATTCCCGACGGAACCGCGCGAAGCCACGGTCGGCCTCATTGGCATGAACGGTGCTGCAACGCTTGCCCTGGAAGAGGGCGACCCGCAAATCAAGGCATTCGCCGACGATTTGTGGAACCTGCAACCGCCAACAGGCACCTGGCGCTACTATGACGGCATGCTCTACATGCTCGGCCTTCTCGCCTGCTCAGGCAAATTCGAGCTGTAACAGAGCAAAGCCATGCCACGCAATCTTACCCAAGGCAGCATTCTAAAGAATATCGGGATATTCTCTATCCCGTATCTGCTTTCGTATTTTTTGCAAACGCTCTATGGCATGGCAGACCTGTTCATTGTGGGCCAGTTCACGGACGCCGCAGGCATTACGGCGGTTTCCGTGGGCAGCCAGGTCATGCACTTTTTGACGGTGATCCTAGTCGGGCTTGCCATGGGCACCACGGTGCTCATAAGCCACGCCGTCGGCGGCAACAAGCTGCAGCGCATTTCTAAAATTCTCGGCAACACGACTGTCCTGTTCAGTGGCATAGCCGTGGTCACGATGGCGGTGCTGCTGTTCTTTTGCCCAAACATTGTTTCGCTTCTTTCAACGCCAAAAGAAGCTGTTCCCGATACAATCAAGTACCTGACGATCTGCTTCGCAGGCATTCCGTTCATTACGGCATACAATGTGATTGCCGCATCGTTCCGCGGCCTCGGCGATTCCAAGAGCCCCATGTACTTTGCAGCAATCGCCTGCGTTTTGAACATAGGCCTTGACTACCTGTTCATCGGAGCGCTTAACACCGGCGCCGCAGGCGCCGCCGTTGCTACAGTGATATCGCAAGCTGTGAGCGTTGCAATTTCCGTGTTAGCCATGCGCAGTTCCAAATTCGGAATAAGCCTGCGCAAGCGCGATTTCAAGTTGCATAGCGCAGTCCTTGGCAACATTCTAAAAATCGGCTTCCCCATCGCGCTGCAAGACGGCTTCATCCAGGTTTCGTTTCTGTTCATCACCATCATAGCAAACTCCCGAGGCCTGGAAGTCGCGGCTGCAGTAGGCATCGTCGAAAAAATAATCTGCTTCCTGTTCCTGATTCCATCGGCAATGCTTTCCACCGTGTCTGCCGTCAGCGCGCAGAACCTTGGCGCAGGCGAACGCGGGCGCGCCAAAAAAACATTGTACGGCGGCGCTGCGATTGCTGGAATTTTCGGTCTTGTCTGCGCAGTTGTTTTCCAGTTCATTTCGGCTCCAACCCTCTCGCTTTTCACAGACAACGTGAATGTGATCGTGCTTGGAACGGGCTACCTTCGCGCCTATGTATTTGACTGCATCGTCGCCGGCATCCACTTCTGCTTCAGCGGGTATTTTTGCGCCTGCAACAAGTCCATCATTTCATTTGTGCACAACGCAATTTCAATCGTCACGCTCCGCATTCCGGGTGCCTATCTTGCCTCCATCTGGTACCCGGCTACGCTCGTGCCCATGGGCATCGCCACGCTCCTTGGCTCCACGCTTTCTGCCTTCATTTGCATCGGAGCATTCCTTTGGCTAGAATCCTCCGTTAACGCACGCCTTCGCAAAACTGGACACAACTAGATTCCCGTCATTGACGTAAGAAAACGGATCCATGACAACAGCATTGTACATGGTGTCGGCAACGATTTGGTTATTCATATCCTGCGAGTTGTCGACAACACGCCTGACAGTTTCGAGGCCCAGTTTCAAATCTTGCAATAGCAATTTCAAGACCGCAGCATTCTGAACATTTTCTGCAAAATCATCGCTGTTCAAAAGATTTACAAAATCAACATAAAGCGCATTGCCGTTTCCAAAACTCAACATGGACATGCCACCCAGCTTTTCCTGCATTTCGCTCCAATTGCCTGGTTTCGAATTCATTCGCACCACTTGCCGCAAGACAGCTAAAAGGTCATCTAGTGCAAACTCCATCGAGAATAGATTTGTCGAAAAATCCTTCGAATTCACAGCAGCATTCAAGCTCAAATAGAAGAGGCGTTTTCTTTTGCGAGTAACACTATATACGCCTTGCTTCAACAGTTTGAATATGTTAAGGCCTGCACGAACTTGCTCATTGTCAGTGCTATTCATAAGCGTGTTCACAAACGCACTCATTTTGCAAGGGCTTCCTTGAACGACGCGCTTTCTAAAGCACGCCTCGGCTTCTTCAAATGTCGATGGAATCAGCCAAACTTTCTCTTCGTCATCTGAAAATTCAAACCTACCGGGATTCGCCATGATATCCTGAAGGATTTCGCATACGCATTCACTTGAAACGCCTGCTTCATACTTTTCCAGGCAATGCTTTTGCGAAAGCGGTTCCCTCATTTTAAGAGCAACAGTGAAAGTGATGTCGAACTCATACTTGGTAGCGAGCATTTCATAGGTATCATAATTGATTAGGCGATAAAGCATCCAGTAATTCATGGAGTTCCTGTTTCGGGGTGTGTACTGGGTTCCGCCGGGGAATGTCTGAAAATCGGAAATGGCAACCGACGACTCCACAATGCATGAATCCACGCTCACATTCATAAACGTTTCTGAAGGTTTCAGCAAGCGAACCACGCATTGAACAAAATTCTGAATATTGGAAACATTCAAAGCCGATGCATAAACATGAAGCTTGTTGTTCGAAACAAAAACAGTTTCTCCATTCAAAAATTTTGCAAAGCCGGGGAACTCCTCTCGGGGTGCAGACGACTGCATCATCGTCCACATTGCTCTGCCGTGGTTCTCATTCAGTTTGACAGGAATGAAAGCAGTCCTTTGAACAGAGCCATCGTCTAAGCGAGGCAAAATATTTTCAAGTTTCCGCCCAAGGTTCTTGCCTTCAAACATGTTTTTTAGCGCTTCGCCAGAAAAGCAGAAGTCAAGGTCTTTCGCAGCGTACATCGAGGTACTTAAGTCAAAACAGGAGGAATTCATAAAAATCTGACGTCGGGAGTGGTTCCAGATATTCTACAGTATATTCCCATTTTGCATTTAGGCAATGACTGATGCAAAAAAAAAGAGCGGCCTTTTTACTGGTCGCTCTTTTTCGTTCTTGTCAAAGCTTAGTCTTCTTGACGCTTGAAGAACACGGCGCCGAGCGGCGGGAGATTCATGTTGATGCTCCACTGGCGATTCTGCCATGGAACGTCGTCGGTACGGACTTCGCCGGAATTGCCGACATTGCTGCCGCCAAATGCTTCTGCATCCGTATTGAACACTTCCTTCCATACGCCCCACTGCGGAGCACCGACACGGTAGTTGTGGCGCGGCACCGGAGTGAAGTTGAACACGCAAAGAATCTGCTCGCCCTTGGCGCTTCTGCGAACAAAGCTTACGATGGAGTTGTCGGCATCATCGCACCAGATCCATTCGAAACCTGCGTTGTGGTGGTCCACTTCCCAGAAGGCAGCTTCCTGCTTGTACAAGTGACCAAGCACCTTGAACATTTCGTGGGTCTTGTAATGGGAATCCCATGTGAGCAAGTGCCAGTCGAGGGAACGTTTTTCATTCCATTCACGGAACTGACCGTAGTCATTGCCCATGAAGTTCAACTTTTTACCCGGGTGTGCGAACTGGAATGCATAAGTCAAACGGAGGTTTGCAAACTTCTGCCAGTTGTCACCAGGCATCTTGCCGAGCATGGAACCCTTGCCGTGTACAACTTCATCGTGGCTAAAGACCTGGATGAAGTTTTCGGAATAAGCATAGACCATGCTGAATGTAAGCTGGTTGTGGTGGTACTTACGGTGGATCGGTTCGTGCTGAATGTAGCTAAGGAAGTCGTTCATCCAGCCCATGTTCCACTTGTAATGGAAACCGAGGCCGCCCTGTTCCGGCGGGCGTGTAATGCTCGGGAAGCTTGTGGATTCTTCGGCAATGAGAATGGCGTGCGGAGTCAAGCGGCCCATGACGCTATTCAAATGCTTGAGGAATTCAAGGGTATCGTAGTTGATGTTGCCGCCGTCCTTATTCGGAACCCAGCCGCCCGGGCCCTTACCGTAGTCAAGGTAGAGCATACTTGCAACAGCATCAACACGGAGGCCGTCGCAGTGGAATTCCTTCATCCAGTAGATTGCATTGGAAATGAGGAAGTTCGAAACTTCATTGCGGGCATAGTTAAAGATGTATGTGCCCCAGTGCGGGTGTTCACCCTTGCGCGGGTCTTCGTGTTCATAGCAGGCAGTGCCGTCGAAGCGGCCAAGTGCATGAGCATCTTTCGGGAAATGCGCCGGAACCCAGTCAAGGATAACGCCGATTTCGTTCTGGTGGCAAAGGTCCACAAAGTGGCGGAACTGGTCCGGCGTACCGTAACGGCTGGTCGGAGAATAGTAACCGGTCACCTGGTAGCCCCAGGATTCATCGAGCGGGTGTTCTGCGAGCGGCAGGAATTCCACATGGGTGTAACCCATTTCCTTGAGGTAAGGAATGAGCGTTTCAGAAAGTTCGTCCCAGTTGAGGAAGCGGTCCGGGTCGGCGGGATCGCGCTTCCAGGAACCGGCGTGAACTTCGTAAATGTTCATTGGGCTGCCAAACACCTTGGTAGCTGTGTGAGTCCACATGTAAAGGTCGTCGCCCCATTCGTAGCCATCGAGGTGGGTCGTAATGGAAGCTGTAGCCGGGCGCACTTCGCTGAGCTTTGCAAGCGGGTCGATCTTTACGTGAAGGCCACCGTCTGCACCATGGATTTCAAAACGGTAAAGTTCGTTTTCGCCAAGTTCAGGAACAAAAATTTCCCATACGCCACTTTCACCGAGGCGGCGCATCGGGTGGCGACGGCCATCCCAGGAATTGAAGTTACCGACGACGGCAACGGCGCGTGCGTTCGGAGCCCAGACTGCAAAGTGGACACCGCTCACACCTTCGTGCGTGAGTATGTTTGCACCGAGCTTGCGGTAAAGTTCGTAGTGAGTGCCGGCATTGATCAGATAGCGGTCAAAATCGGTAAGGACCGGCATGTAGCAATACGGGTCGATGACGGAATAGGAGTTGCCATCGCCAAGCGTGATCTTCAGACGGTACTTGAACGGATCGTAGTCCAAGTCGAGGATAGCTTCAAAGAAGCCTGTGTCGCCAAGCTTTACGAAATCGAATTCGACATCGCCTTCAAGAGACTCGCCACTTACATACGCAGCATGCGGCTGGTAGGTGCGAATGGCAGTCTTGATACCACGGTCCGTTTCGAGCGGATGGATGCCGAGGAACGAAAACGGGTCTTTGCAGTCGTAATCCCAGATAGACTGCATCTGATCGTCAGTCATGCTAGTAAATTTTTTCCAATCTGCCATTTGCGGAACTCTCCAATTTATGATTGTTTAAACCAATGGTTCAATGTTTTTTATTGATGGATAATTTATAATAATTTTCGGCTTTTGTAAATAATTTTTTTAGAAGTTGATGAAAGCGAGAAATAGTCAAAAGATTGAGGTCTAAACAACAATATCTGTAACCAAATCAAGCTCACCATCTCTATCAAAAAAGATGGATAAATACAAAAATGTAACATTAGCAAGCGCTAATTACAAAATTCTACCACATTTTTGATGTATTTGAAAGAATGAGCTTCAAAATTGACTTGCTTTTTTAAGAGATTTCTATTTTTGCAGTCGCATTTTTCAAGGAGTCATTATGGGCGGTTTTTGTGGCGTAGTTTCCAAAAACGATTGCGTAACCGATCTTTTCTTTGGTACAGACTACCATTCACATCTTGGAACCCACCGCGGCGGCATGGCGGTTTTGAAGGCCGATGGCAACTTCCATCGTTCCATTCACAACATCCAGAATACCCCGTTCCGCAGTAAGTTCGAGCACGATTTGGCAACATTTGCCGGCAAGGTCGGCATCGGCGTAATTTCGGACACCGACCCGCAGCCGCTCGTCATGAGCTGCAAGCTCGGCACATTCGCCCTCGTAACTGTCGGTCTAATAACCAACATCGAAGACATCAAGAACGAGCTCTTCAAGAACAACTGCATGCAGCTCCAGTATTCCACCACCAGTGGTATGGTCGGCCCGACAGAAGTTGTTTCTGCCCTCATCGCAACCCAGAATTCCATAGTGGAAGGTCTCAAGTATGTTCAAGAAAAGATCAAGGGCAGCTGCTCCGTTCTTTTGATGAATAGCGACGGCAAGTTCTACGCCAGCCGCGACAAGTGGGGCCGCACGCCGATCATTCTCGGCAAGAAGGAAGGCTCAATGATCGCCTTGCAGGAAAGCTGCGCCCTCCCGAACCTCGGCTACGAACATGTTCGAGACCTGGGCCCGGGCGAAATCGCGGAACTCACCCCGGATGGCGACATCACGCTCGTCAAGGCCGGCGACAAGATGGCAATATGCTCCTTCCTCTGGGTCTATTACGGCTACCCGGCATCCAGCTACGAAGGTCGCAATGTGGAAATGACTCGCTACCGCTGCGGAAGCGCCCTTGCAAAGAGAACGCCGACTGAAGCAGACGCAGCATGCGGTATCCCAGACTCCGGTACCTCCCATGCTCTCGGCTATGCCCACGAAGCAGGCATCAAGTTTGCACGCCCGTTCGTCAAATACACCCCGACCTGGGCACGTTCCTTTATGCCGCAGGACCAGCGCCAGCGCGAACATGTAGCTTCCATGAAGCTCATTCCGATTCCGGGCCTCATCAAGGACCGCCGCCTTGTGTTCTGCGACGACTCCATCGTTCGCGGCACCCAGCTCGGCAAGCAGGCCCAGAAGCTCTACTCCCTGGGCTGTAAGGAAACTCACATGCGCATTGCCTGCCCGCCACTCGTTTACCCGTGCAAGTTCATCAACTTCTCACGCTCCAAGAACGAGTACGATCTCATTACACGCCGCTACATTCGCGACGTCGAAGGCGAAAACGCAAACCTCGACAAGTACACAAACCCGGACAGCGAAGAATACAAGGGCATGGTTGAATACATCCGCAAGAACCTGAACCTTACCACACTCGCTTTCCAGCGCATCGACGACCTTGTCCATGCCATCGGCCTCCCGGCCGAACAGCTTTGCACATTCTGCTGGACCGGCAAGGACTACGCAGAAACAGGCGACTGCTACCATTGCCCATGCGAAGGTGGCGAATGCCCATGCCATAAGGAAAAGTAAGTTTTTACTTTCCCAAGCCAAAAGCGCCGCGGTCATGCCGCGGCGCTTTTGCGTTGCAACGAAAGTTGCGCTAACCTGCTACAGTTTTAAATTTTTCAAATGTTCGGTAAGCTCCATGTTGGCGGAGTAATCTACCGGGCATTCAATGATCACGGGAACATCCTGTTCAAACGCCTCGCGAAGTGTAGGCAGCAAGTCTTCGGTGCGGTTAATGCGGTAGCCCTTGAGGTGCATGCTTTCTGCATACTTCACATAATCGGGGTTCGAAAATTCGATGGCAAAGCTATCGCCGTAGCGTTCTTCCTGTTTCCACTTGATAAGGCCGTAGTTCCCATCGGTGAAGATGAAGGTTACAAAAGGAATATGCTCGCGGTAGGCAGTTTCCAGTTCCTGGCTGTTCATCATGAAGCCACCGTCGCCGGTAACTGCAATGACCTTCTTTTGCGGGTTCAAAAGCTTTGCTGCAATGGCTCCGGGGACTGCAATGCCCATGGTGGCAAAGCCGTTCGAAATAATGCATGTGTTCGGGTGGTAACAGTGGTACTGGCGCGCAATCCACATCTTATGGGCGCCGACATCAGATACCAGGACATCGTCCTCCCCCATTACCGCGCGGATATCGTGGAGCACCTTCTGCGGCTTTGGCGGGAATGAATTGTCTTCGTCATAGAAGCCATGGTCGGCCGCCATTTTTTCGCGAATGTCAAAAGCCCACGCAGGCTCAACATCGCGCTTGCACAGTTCCTTGAGAGCCTTCAGCGAGGTGACAATGTCGCCGACGACTTCTTCTTCGGGCTGATAAAGCTTATTGATATGGTTGGGAGTTTCATCAATGTGAATGATCCGCTTTTCGCCCTTCGGGTTCCACTTGGCGGGCGCATACTCCACGACATCGTAGCCGATTGCAATGACCAAGTCCGACTCGTCAATTACATAGTTTGGATAATCCTTCTGCGGAATGCCGATGCACCACATGGAATACTTGCTGTCGCAAGGAATGACGCCTTTGGCCATCATGGTGCTTACCACAGGAATTTTTGCAATTTGCGCAAACTCGGTGAGGGCTGCAGACGCATTGTTGCGAACGGCGGAATGCCCCGCCAAAATCACGGGTTTCTTTGCATTTGCGATTTCGTAAGCCGCCTTGAGAATCACATCCTGGCTAGCCGAAGTCACATTTTCTCGATGGTGCTTGAGAGGAGTCTCTGCAACTTCCCCTGAAACTTCCATGGCAGCGATGTTGCAGGGCAAGTCGATAAGGCATGCGCCCGGTTTTTCCATTTCGGCGTACTTGAATGCGATGCGAACGATTTCGTTGACAGTATCGGGGCGCACAACCTGCTTACTGCGTTTAGTGATCGGCGCAAACATGTTCACCAAATCAAGATACTGGTGGCTAGTCAAGTGCATGCGTTCGGTGCCCACCTGGCCCGTAATGGCAATGAGGGGCGCTCCGTCGGAATTGGCGTCGGCCACGCCGGTGACAAGGTTCGTTGCACCCGGGCCAAGGGTAGAAAGGCAAACGCCGGCCTTGCCCGTAAGGCGGCCATAGACATCGGCCATGAAGGCCGCCCCCTGTTCATGGCGAACCGTGATGAACTTGATGCTTGACTTTTTGATGGCCTCCATCAGTTCCAATGTTTCTTCGCCGGGGATACCGAAAATATACTGAACGCCTTCATTTTCAAGGCAACGGATCAAAACTTCTGCTGTATTCATGCCTCTGCAATATGCAAAAAACATGCCATCAGGAAAAATGGTGAATTCATCTCGATAAAATACGATTTTGTTCAACTAAAGCAATCTGTATACATTTTTGTAAAACCGCAACTACAGAAATGAAGGTTCAAAAAAAAGAAAAGGACTTTTCTGTTGCACTTTTTTACCGCATTGCTAGTTTTTTTTGCGCTCGCTACCCTGCTTGCACCCGATCGGGTGAGCTATGGCCTTCAAGGCAAGGGCAGCAAAAATTTCAAAGAGGCGTTATGCTCGAAGAATTGCATGAAGAATGCGGCGTGATCGGTATTTACAATGGTGATTGCGTCGTAAGAAATATTACCATGGGACTTTACGCCCTGCAGCACCGCGGCCAGGAAAGCGCTGGTTTTGCAATAACAGATGGCGACAAAATCCGAGTACGCAAATCCATGGGGCTTGTATCCACCCTGCTTCAGGAACACGACGTTGACGAATTCCAGGGATTTTCTGGAATCGGGCACGTTCGCTACAGCACCACAGGCGCAAGCACGCTCGCCAACGCACAGCCGATTCTCGTGAGTTGCAAATGGGGCCAGCTTGCCGTGGCTCACAATGGTAACATTACAAATGCAAACGAGCTCCGCGCAGAAATGGAAGCCGACGGTCACATTTTCCAGACGACATCCGATTCAGAAATTCTTTTGCACGAAATCGCCCGCACCGAAGCCGACAGCCTGGGCGAGGCTATCAAGAAGGCAGTAGCTAAATTCACAGGAAGCTTCTGCCTTATTTTTATAAGCAAGGATTCGATGTTTGTAGCACGCGACGGCTACGGATTCCGCCCGCTCTCCATTGCGCGCATGGGCAAGGCATGGTGCGTTGCTAGCGAAACATGCGCATTCGACCTTTTGAACGCAAACTATGTTCGCGACATTCAGCCGGGTGAATTCCTCACCATTACGCAGAACGGGCTGCACTCCGAAAGTTTCACCAAAAAGGAACGCCACGCCCACTGCATTTTCGAATACATCTATTTCAGCCGCCCGGACTCCAAAATTTTTGAACAGTCCTGCGACAAGGTGCGCCGCAAGATGGGCAAGCAGCTTGCCAAGGAATGCCCAGTCGATGCAGACATCGTCATAAGCGTCCCGGACAGCGCGACAACCGCAGCACTCGGCTACGCACAGGCAAGTGGCATCCGTTTTGAAATAGGCCTTCTTCGTAACCACTATGTGGGCAGAACCTTCATCGACCCGACCCAGAACGTTCGCGAACAGAAGGTAAAGCTCAAGTTCAACCCGATCGAAGGCGTGCTCAAGAACAAGCGCGTCTGCGTGGTGGAAGACTCCATCGTTCGCGGCACAACCTTGAAGATTCTTTCCAGAATGCTCCGCGATGCAGGCGCCCTGGAAGTGCACATTCGTATAGCCTCCCCACCGGTAGCCCACCCATGCTTCTTCGGCATGGACTTCCCGAGCCAGGGCGAACTTGCGGCCAGCTCCATGACTCCGGCCGAAATCGCCAAGATGCTTGGTGTGGAAAGCCTCGGCTATTTGAGCGTCGAAGGCATGAAGGAATGCACCGGCGACAGCGAAAACTTCTGCGCCGCCTGCTTTGATAACAACTACCCAGACTACACCGGCACGAACAACGACAAAAACCGTTGCGGGTAAGATCGACACTAGAAAATACCGTCAACAAACTACCTTTTATCCCCAATATTTGAGTATTCCTTACAAAATTGCCGTTTTTAATCAAAAATACTCTGTTTATAACTTTTAACCAAATTTCAATTTTCTAAATTTGGCGGCACTATGAAGAAGACTAAAGTAGATCTTTGGGTCGGTATGGACGTTGGTTCCACCACCGTGAAAATTGCTGTTGTTGATCCACAAACGCAAAAACTGCTCCATTATTCTTACCAGCGCCACAACGCCATGCAGGCTGCAAAGGTGCTCGAACTTTTGAAGGAAGCCCACGGAATGTTCCCGAGCAAGCAGTTCGGCGTTGCATTCTGCGGTAGCGGCGGCCAACCGTTTGCAGAAGCCACGAAGTCCTTCTTTGTGCAGGAAGTGGTGGCAAACGCCCTTGCAGTGCGCGCAACGCACCCAGAAACTAGGGTCGCCATTGAACTTGGCGGTCAGGACGCCAAGGTCGTGTTCTTTGAAAAGGACCGTACAACTGGCAAGCTCATTGCTAGCGACATGCGTATGAACGGTGTTTGCGCTGGCGGTACCGGTGCATTCATCGACCAGGTCGCTGAACTTCTTCGTATCAAGACCGAAGTTTTTGAATCCTACGCAGCACGCGGTCAAAAGGTCTATGAAATTTCTGGCCGTTGCGGCGTATTCGCCAAGACAGACATCCAGCCGATGCTGAACAACGGCGTTGCAAAGGAAGACATCGCACTTTCAAGCTTCCACGCCATTGCAAAGCAGACCATAGGCGGCCTTGCCCAGGGCATGGAAATCAAGCCACCGGTCATTTTTGAAGGTGGTCCGTTAACATTTAACCACACGCTCGTTCGCGCATTCAAGGAACGCCTCGGCATTTCCGATGAACAGGCCATTGTTCCGGAACACTCCGAAGTTCTCGTGGCCCTCGGCGCAGCACTTTCCCTCGGCTCCATGTTTGCCGACCAGGAATGCCTGTACCGTGAAGAAGGTTCCCTAGACGCCCTCGTGCATTTCAACGAGATTCGCCAGGCAGAACACAAGGCCAACGGCGACCTCTTCTTCAAGGACGACGCAGAATACAAGCAGTTCCTTGAAGACCACAAGATGGCTAGCAACAACTACCCGCAGCCAGCTTCCGGTTCCGAACTGAATGTTTACCTTGGCATTGACGCCGGTTCCACCACGACAAAGTTCGTTTTGATGGACGAACAGGACAATGTGGTCGATGGTTACTATGCAAGCAACAACGGCGAACCGCTCGCCGTGCTCAAGCAGGCCTTGAACGACCTGAGCGACCGTTATGAAGAATATGGCTGCAAGCTCAACATTTTGGGCGTCGGCACGACCGGCTACGGCGAACAGCTTTTTGCAAAGGCAATCCACGCAGACTACCACACCGTAGAAACCGTGGCTCATGCAAACGCTGCACAGCGCCTTTGCCCAGACGTTTCCTTCATTCTCGACATCGGCGGTCAGGACATGAAGGCAATCTCTGTTCAGGACGGTGTCGTTACCGGCATCATTCTTAACGAAGCATGCTCCAGTGGTTGCGGTTCCTTCATAGAAACATACGCCCGCTCCCTCGGCATTCCGATGGAAAAGATTGCGGAACTCGCCTTCAACGCAAAGAGTCCGAGCCAGCTCGGCTCCCGCTGCACCGTGTTCATGAACAGTTCCATCATTACGGAACAGCGCGACGGCAAGCAGCCGGAAGACATTATCGCAGGCATCTGCCGCTCCATCATCAACAATGTGTTTACGAAGGTTATCCGTATTCGCAACCTGAACACCCTCGGCAAGAAGGTTGTTGTGCAGGGCGGTACCTTCAAGAACAATGCCGTGCTCCGCGCATTTGAACAATACACAGGCTTAAAGCCAATCCGCCCGGAACGCCCGGGTGAAATGGGTGCTATCGGCATTGCGCTCCTCACCAAGAAGTTCATGGAAGAACAGCGCAAGTCGAACCCGGATTTGAAGACAAACTTCATTGGCCTTGACGCCATGAAGAACTTTAGCTGGGACAACAAGCCGGGCCAGCTTTGCCAGTATTGCACCAACCACTGCTCCCGTACGATCGTCACCTTTAGCGACGGCCAGAGCTTTGTGACCGGCAACCGCTGCGAACGCGGCGAAGTTACCGCAGACCCGAACGATCCGGAAACAAAGAAGCTTATCGCAGAAATCAACAAGAAGATGCTCGCCGTGCCAGACATGATCAAGCGCACGAACCAGCTCCTTGTAAAGGACTACGCACCGGCAAAGCTCGTGGAACCGACAGGCAAGACCATCGGTATTCCTCGCGTGCTTGAATTCTGGTCCAGTCTCCCGTTCTGGAAGGCATTCTTCACTAGCCTTGGCTACACGGTCGTTGTCAGCAAGCAGAGTGACTACGACTTGTTCGAAAGCGGCCTTCACAGCGTGCCGTCCGATACAGTCTGCTTCCCGGCAAAGCTCGTTCACGGCCATGTCAAGTACCTTATCGACAAGAAGGTGGACCGCATCTTCTTCCCGATGATGGTTGCAGTCCCAAGTGACCATACCAAGTTTACAGCCACTGCCGTCTGCCCAGTCGTTCAGGGCTACCCGAACGTCTGCAAGAATACAGACGACCCGGCCCGCAACTACGGCGTTCCGATGGACCAGCCGGTGTTCCACTGGTTCAATGCAAAGCTCCGCAAGAACCAGACGATAGACTGGTTCCAGCAAAACTGGAACTTGCCGAAGAAGCTCATCGCAAAGGCCGTTGCAGAAGGCGAAAAGGCTCTTGAAACATACCGCAGCACGCTCCTCGAAGAAGGCAAGCAGATCCTTGCCGATGTTCGCAAGAACAATACCTTCGCCGTCGTGATTGCAGGCCGCCCGTACCACGCCGACACGCTCGTGAACCACAATGTGGCAAGCCACTTTACCCGCATGGGCATTCCAGTCCTTACGACAGAATCCTTGCCGGGCGTTTACGACCAGGACATTCCTAAGGCAACCCGCATGGAAGCCAAGAACACATTCCATTTGAGAATGCTTGGCGCCACCATGATCGCAGCTAAGGATCCGAACCTTGAACTCGTTCAGATTGTAAGCTTCGGCTGCGGCCATGACTCCATTCTTACCGACGAAATGAACCGCATGCTGCACGAGGTTTCTGTCAAGGAACTTTTGATGCTCAAGCTTGACGAAGGCGATGCACGCGGCCCTGTCGGAATTCGAATCAAGAGCTTCATCGAAACGGTCAAGTCACGCCGTGCAGCAAACCTGCCCGACAAGGAACCGTCTAACGAGCCGTTGTTCCACACGCCGTTCCTCGCAGAAGACAAGGAAAAGCGCACAATTCTTATACCGAACCTTTCCCCTGCCTTCAGCGTTCTTGCTGCAGCATACATCCGTGCTCAGGGTTACAAGGCTTCCCCGCTCCCCGTTGCAGACAAGCGTGCAATAGAACTTGGCAAGAAGTTCGTGCACAACGACATCTGCTTCCCATGCCAGGTGAACATCGGCGAAAACCTCCTGTGGCTTGAACAGCACCCGGAAGTAAAGCAATGCAATGTTTCCATCGGTCTTGCAAAGAACTGCGAAAACTGCCGTGCAGTGCAGTATGCAGTGCTCGCCCGCAAGGCTCTTGACGAAGCCGGCTACAAGGATGTGGCTATCATCACGACCGGTTCCGATAACAAGAACATGCACCCGGGTCTGCAGCTTGGCCTTGACTTCCGTCTCCACATGCTGTGGGGCCTTGTCACGATGGACGCAATCGAAATCATGTACCGAGCTCTCCGCCCGTACGAAGTCAACAAGGGCGATACTCAGAAGGTCTATGACGAATGGATGCCGAAGCTCATGAACCGCGTAGCGGTAATGGGCAAGGCAGAACTTGCAAAGCCGACCGCCGTCATGAAGATGTTCCGCGAAACGATCAAGGCATTCAACACCGTTGAAATTACCGAAGACCGCAAGAAGGGCATTCGCAAGCCGCGCGTCGCCGTGCTTGGTGAAATTCTCATGAACTACCACCCGAGCGCAAACGGCTACATCGAAGAATACCTCATGAATAACGGCATGGAAGTTTACCTGCCGGGCATGCTCGACTTCTTCCGTGTTGACGAAATCGTCAAGCAGGTCAAAATCAAGCGTGGCTTCTCTGCAACACCGCTTGAAGACCTCGTTATCGGCGGCATTACTTCCAAGGTTTACACCCACGCCCTGAAGACCGCAAACAAGGAAATGGAAAAATACTTCAAGCTGTATGAACACCATGCAGACTGCTATGAACTCATCCACCTTGTAAGCGACATCATCGACCCGACATACAACACTGGTGAAGGTTGGTTGATTCCGGGCGAAATCCTTTACAACTCCAAGCACGGCATCAATAGCCACATTATTTTGCAGCCGTTCGCTTGCCTTGCAAACCACATCAGTGGCCGCGGCCTCACCAAGGCCGTGAAGGAACGTTGCCCGCATATTCAGGTGCTGAGCCTTGACTACGACCCGGATACAAGTTTTGCAAACATCGAAAACCGCTTGCAGATGCTCATCATCAACGCACGCGAACTCGAAAAGTCTGCACAGCAGTAACGGGAATTCGCACAGGCTTCACAAAACAAACCTGAATTGAAAAAGAGCTTGCAACTTTAACGGTTGCAAGCTCTTTCTTTTTTAGGCGCCACTATGTGGACGCGATTCTATAGAAATTCTTCGATGCGTTCATTCCAACGGTTCGTGCGCTCTTCAAGAACGATGGCGCCGTTTTCGCACACGCACATAAACCATTCTTCATTTACGACTTCATAATCGGAACCGCCGTTAAAGACATTTGCCACGCCATAATCTTCGCGGCCCCTGTAAACCAGCACCTTGCAGGAGTATTCGGCAGAAAGTTTTTGGCAAAGGTCCAAAACAAGTGCGTCTGAAACAAATTCGGCATCGAGCGCATTTTGCAGAGAAAGGACGACCTTGCCCGCGAATACAGATAAATTAAAGAAAACATCACCATGCGAAAAGCTGCGTTTTGCACAGGTTCGCTCTAAAAAGAGCTCGGCATCGGCAACGAGCACTCGCCCACTCACGTGAAATTCATGTTCCATGGGAGATAATATAGAAATTAGGATTTAGGATCTAGGGGTTAGACGAAAGACCGCTTCGCTGGTAGACGAGAGACGAGAGGAATGTTACTTTCCAATGTGTCGGCTGTAGGCTGACGTCTGTCGTCTGAATTAGTTATTAGTCACTAGTTGTTAGTTATTAGTTGTTAGTTACTCGTTTCCGTCTTATGTCTTCCTACTGTCTTCTGTACTCTGTTCTCTGTCTTCTGTTTTCTTTCTTGCATCTTGCATCTGGCTCTTGCATCTTAACAGTCATCACGAGCAACGCGAAGTGATCCAGAACATTGCCCTGGATGGCCGCGCTCCGCTCGCCAAGACACGGTAAGTTACAATTTCTGACTCCTGTCACTGACTCCTATATTCTGTTCTCTGTCCTCTAACTCCTACCCTTTTTTACTACATTTGCACCATGTTTAACTGGCTTAAAAATTATCTTCTCTACGCCAATCTGGACCCGAATGAAATCAGAAAGGTTAGAGTTCCCATAGCAAAGCGCAATCATTTTACACTACGAGTATTCTCCATTTTATCGTCTGTCTTTTATGGTTTTGCCGTCGTATTCGCATTGTTCTCCAATGTTGACGGCATTACTCAAAAACTGGTAGGATATTCAATCGGCTTCAGTCTGTCCTTGATCATAGCGCTTACGAACCGCATTTTTGTTACAAGACACCCAAAAATTTTACCAGTGCTCTTGCTGCTGTTCAACCTGACACTCTATGGAACAGGCCTCTTCCTGACTTTTGTAAGTTCGCCAAACCAGCTGACAATCACTCTTTACGTAATGTTCATGCTGGTGCCGCTTCTATTCATAGACAAGCCCTACCGTTCTGTTTTACTCACGATACTTACAGCCACAATATTCATAACGCTACATGTGGCAACCGACATAAAGCCTGCAGAAATGTGCAAACAGGAAATCGTCAACCTGTTCCTGTTCGCCGTACTCGGAGTTATCCTCGGCGCCTACATGACAAGGCTTTCCTTTGAACGCTTCATTTTTGAGCACCAGGTCGACCAGATCAACCACAGTATCCAGCAGACCCAGAACATGTTCTGGCGCTCCATCGCCGACATCTATATTTCCATGGTCCAGGTAGATCTGGAGAAAAACTCCTATAAGATATTGCGCACCAATTCCTACATAGACGATGCAGTTTCTAAGGACAATGACGATTTTTCAAAAAACATCGCCCTGGTGATGGCTGCAACCACAGACCCAGCACACTTGGATGACATCCTGAAATTTGTGGATCCAACGACTCTTGCAGAACGAATTAAAGGCAAGCGGACCATAACCCACGAATTCATGGGCAAAAATTTCGGTTGGTGCCGCGCCCGTTACATTGCCGTTGATAGCAAAGAAAACGAAGCCCCGCGTCAGGTCATTTACCTGGTCGAAAACATCAACGAGCAAAAGAGCCGCGAACAGCATTTGACGACAATGGCAGAAACAGACGCCATGACGGGGCTCTTCAACCGCCAGGCCGGCAGTTCAAAAATCAAGGAAGCTCTGTACCATGGCCACGACGGCATGCTCTGCCTGTTCGACGTTGACAAGTTCAAGGACGTAAACGATACGTTCGGCCACCAGACAGGTGATGATGTCATTTGCGCAGTCGCTGACGCCATGAGGAAGGCATTCCGCGATAACGACATCCTGCTGCGCTTGGGCGGCGATGAATTTGTGGTATTTGTTCCAAACATCAAGACCGAGGAACTCGGAGCAAAAATCATTCAGCGCTTTTTCTCGACACTCGACGAAGCTGTCATCAAGGGCCATGAAGATTACAAGATTTCGATCAGCCTGGGAGCAACATTTGCAGAAAAGGATTCGATATTCGAAGATCTTTACAAGCAAGCAGACTCCTGCACCTACGAAAGCAAAAAGATTAAAGGCAAGTCGTTCACGTTCTACCGTGGCTAGCCGATTCTTTTACTAAATTTCTTTTCAATAAAGCACTCCATTCGCAATGGTCTTCCATTGGCATTTTATAAAGGATCCGATATGAAAAAGTTTTTTGCCGGTCTCGCCATACTCGCATGCAGCGCAACCCTTTTGACAGGTTGTCTTGAAACTAAAGACAAAGACAAGACTGACAAGTCTCTCGACAAAGTCAAGAATGCCGGTGAATTTGTTCTCGGTCTCGACGACTCCTTCCCGCCGATGGGCTTCCGCGACAAAGACAACAACATCGTAGGCTTTGACATCGACCTTGCAAAAGAAGTGACCAAGCGCCTTGGCGTAAAGCTCAAGACACAGCCAATTTCTTGGGACGCCAAGGAACAGGAACTCAACACAGGCAAAATCGACTGCATTTGGAACGGTCTCTCCGTTGACCCGGCCCGCGAAGCCGCAATGAACTTGAGTTCCCCGTACCTCAAGAACCGCATGGTTTTTACAGTGAAGGATTCTTCCTTCACAAAGCTTGAAGTTCTTGCAGGCAAGAAGATTGCCGTGCAGAACGGCTCCACCGCACAGAAGCTCCTTGAAGCATCCAACGCAGGCAAGGCAGCCAAGGAAATCGTTCCATTCGACGACAACCAGACTGCTCTGATGGACTTGGAAAAAGGCGGCGTCGATGCTGTGTTCCTTGACGAAATCGTAGCCAAGTACTGGATTGCAAGCAACGGCAAAAACTATGTCATCATGGAAGACGGTTTGAGCGACGAAGTATATGCCATCGGATTCCGCAAGGGCGACCAGAAGCTCCGCGATGCAGTCGATAGCGTACTTGCAGCCATGAAAGTTGATGGCAAGTTTGGTGAAATCTCGGCCAAGTGGTTCGGCAAGTAATGTCTGACTTGACCTCGCTGCTGCCAATTCTTGGAGAAGGGTTCCTTACGACCCTTTCCATTTTCGGTTTGACTCTTTTATTCTCCATTCCGCTCGGACTTTTGATTGCCGTAGCGAAGATGTCAAAGATCAAGATAATACGCTACCCGATAACATTCTACATCTCGGTAATGCGCGGCACTCCGCTGCTTTTGCAGATTGTAGCCATCTACTTTGGCAGCTACTACATGGGGTTTTCGTTTGACCGCTTCCCTGCCGTAGTCATGGCATTTTCATTGAACTACGCGGCATACTTTGCCGAAATTTTCCGTGGCGGCATACTTTCCATACCGAAGGGCCAATACGAAGCAGCAACCATGCTCGGCATGACCAAGGCGCAAACATTCTTCCGCATCATTTTGCCGCAGGTCGTAAAACGCGTCGTGCCGGCAAGCGCAAACGAAGTCATCACGCTCGTGAAAGACACTTCGCTAGCCCAGGTGATTGCAGTTACGGAACTTTTTTCGCTTGCCAAAAAGCAGCAGGCGGCATACGCAAGCATCTACCCGCTCTTTGTCGCTGGCGTTTTCTATTACATTGCAAACCTTGTATTGAGCTGCCTGTTCACCTACATTGAACGCAAGCTCGACTACTACAAGTAAGGGAGGCTCCATGGATAACAATGACAACTCCCCAATCCTCAAGGTTTCGCACCTAAAGAAATCCTTCGGTTCCACCGAAGTGCTCAAGGACATTTCCTTTGAAATGAACAAGGGCGACGTACTGTCCATTATCGGGCCGTCCGGTTCCGGCAAGTCCACGCTGCTGCGCTGCATTACGCAGCTCGAAACGCTTGACGGCGGCGAAGTCCGCGTGAACGGCAAGGATTTGATCGTAGCTCAGCCAAAAGGCAAGGAAGGCATAAAATACGCCCCCGCAAGCGTGCTGCGCGAAATCCGTCTGTCTACAGGCCTTGTGTTCCAGAACTTCAACTTGTTCCCGCACCTGACGGCCATGCAAAACATTACGATAGCGCCGATCCGCGTGCTAGGCACCCCGCGCGAAGAAGCCCGCGAATTTGCAAAGCTTCTTTTGAGCAAGTTCGGCCTGGAAGGCAAAGAAAAGGCCTACCCGTGCGAATTGAGCGGTGGCCAGCAGCAACGCGTAAGTATCGCCCGTGCTCTCGCCATGAAGCCGAAGATCCTCTTTTTTGACGAACCGACTAGCGCCCTCGACCCAGAAATCACGGGCGAAGTTCTGAAGATCATAAAGCGAATCGCAAGCCACAAGATGACCATGGTGATCGTCACACACGAAATGGCATTTGCACGCGACGTGGCGAGCAAGGTCATATTCATGGACAAGGGCGTTATCGTGGAACAGGGAACTCCGGAATTCGTGTTCAGCGAATCAAACAACGAACGCTTGGCTTCATTCCTTAGCCGCTTCAGCCAGAATTAAAAGAAAGACTTATGTAACTCCTTGATTATCAACGAGTTACGTATTTTTTACTACATTTGCGCCATGCGCAAAGTTTTTGGAATTTTATTACTCGCCTCCTGTTTTACTGCACACGCCTACGACCTGTTGCAGGATGTTCGCTACACCATGGGCCCCGAATTCCAGGGCATGTCAAAGACCCAGTTTTCTGTAGGCCTTGCATCCTCCTTCGATTCTGAAGCTCGCGTGCCTATCGCAATGCAGGGCCAGCTTTCCAAATACCTGGAGGTCGGCGGCAAGGTGCTCATGGAAACATACGAAGGCAAAGACTGGCGCGGCAACATTGACGTTGGAGCAAAATTCCGTTTCAGTTCAGGCAGTTTCATTGCATTTGACGGTTACTTTGGCATCAACCGCGACAACGGCGGCGCACTTGCATTGACATACGGCAACCGCCATAACGTTGCAAAGAATTTCTACATGGACTACGAAGCCCGCGCAGCCATCGGCGACGCCGTGGTCTACCCGGACGGCCTGTTTAAACTCGCGGCAGGCGTAAAGCCTACGCTTCGCTTTGGCGAGCCCGTGACCGCCTCCATCGAAATCAACACATCGGGAACGGTTGACGAGCTGGACGACGATTATAGAATGGATCTTATTCCGCGTCTGGATATTCGCATTGGCTCCATTACCTTGCGTGGCGAATACAACATTGCCATTTTGCTTGAAGACAACAACACGCGCAATGTAATTGGATTGTACGTTCTGTACGGATTTTAATGTTCGACTCCCATTTTCACTTGCTTCGCTTGCCTAACCCAAATGAGGTTTTGCAGGAACTTTTGAAAGTCGGCTACGCAGGCGAAAGCTCGGCATGCGCGCCAAATGAATGGGCAAGGCATTTTTCCTTGCTGCAGGGGCAAACTGCAATTGCCGCCGCATACGGAATCCACCCGGCAAATGCGCACGAAGCAACGCCAGAAAACTTGCAGAAACTTGAAGAATTTTTGCAGCAAGATGCACACGCAGCCATTGGCGAGTGCGGCCTGGACAAGCGATTTGCAGGCTACGCAAAAGGCGGCGCTCAGGACGCTGCGCTGCGCGCCCAGGTTAAGCTAGCCGTAAAATACGGTCGCCGCCTTGTATTCCACATTGTCGGTGACCACCGCCGCGTTTTTCAAATGCTAAGGGACGAGGGAGTGCCAGCGGCACAGCAGTTGTACTTTCATCGGTTCGGGGGTGACGGCGAAGCCGTCACTGCGGCGCGGGCCTTTGATAGCACATTCGGGAACCCGCGCCGCCGCGAATGCGTCACCATGGTCTATGGCAACGCCGACCGCATTCGCACCGAAACCGATGCCGACGAACGTTTTTGCGATGCAAAAACAGCTCCGCAACAAGTTGCGGAGCTGCTCGTCAAAACGCTAAAAAGCGCTCTCTAAAATTACTTCTTCTTGACACCGGAAGACTTGGGCACATTCATCGTGCGCTTGTCTGCGCGTAGCCTTGCAAACGGGGCAAAGGAAAGCAGCGAAAAACCGAGGCCGTAAAAATACACCAAATAACCGAGGGCAAGGCCAAGCTGCATAAGCACAATCTGCAAGTCCATGGCTCCGTTCACGGCGACAGAGCGCATTGCAAAGAACACTGCTGCAAGAACACTGCCGATTACAGCAGGTAAAAACTGCTTGCGCACGCCTTCGAGCAAGGCGCCATTCTTCGGGGAGCCGTTCTTAAGTTCCTTGCCGGCAATCAAGGCAACGGCAAACATGTCGCTTGCAAGGAGCGTTGCAAATACAGCCACTTCCAGACGGTCATACGCTACAGGCAGGCCACCCAGGGCGCCAATCCAGCCGGCAACAGCAAGGAACGCCGGGAGCGAGGCACAGCCAAAGCCGTGCTTGACAACAACGAACAAAATCAGGGAAAGCGCGGCAACGCCAATAAGCACCGGCAGCGCAAGCGTCTCTGTATTCTGCAAGCCAAACAAGGCAAGCGGAACCACGACTGTCGCAGCGAGGGCAGCGAAGCCGGAGCGCCTGCCGCCAAGCAAAAAGCGAGGAACAAGAACAACGGCCAACAGCAAAAGCCACGGCCAGAGCGCAACAAAATTCGATTCTGCAACCTTCATGCCAAGCATTTCAGACATTGCAAGGGCAAATGTCAAAAGTTCCGTGTAGCCAGCAAAAAAGTAGCCGCACACGCAGGCAAGAACAACTACAAAGATCAACCTGAAGCGCAAAAGCATTTCGCCAAAGCGTTGAAGAATTCCCGGTTTTTCTCTCAAATCCATGATTACCTCGAAATGACCAATTTCTGTTTTTTTGTGAATGTCTTTTTCTTTGAATTTTCCGTTGCAGGCACCTCGCTCTTTACCACGTAATGGTAAAGGCCGTTGGCTAGCGGACGATGGTAGAAATCCCTGCCGTCCCATGTAGTAACGCCAGACTTGACATTATTCAAACGCTGCACCAGGCGACCGTTCTGGTTGTAAATAAGAATGGAAACCACGGCAGAGCGGCCGACTGCAAGATCCTTGAAATAGAAGGTCGTGCCTTTTTTGCCCATCGGATTCGGAGCATTGAAAACATCAGCCAAGCCCGCAGTCAGCTTTTCTGTAATTTCAACGAGCACGGTCTTTGTAGCCACATTGCCTAAAATATCCTGCGCGCGCACCTTGAACTCATAGGTGCCTGCCGGGTAGGAATTTTCCGGGAACGCCATGCGCGCAACGACCTTCTTTGCAGACTGTTCCACATACGGGTAGGGGTGGAACGGAGAGGCGACCTTCAAAACTTCAAAAGAAATTCCCTCGTCGGCAGCTTCGCTAAAATCGAGCGCAGTCGAATCTTCAACAGTCACCTGCAGACAACCCGGAGTTTCCAAAATCACTTTCTGCCCTTCTGCCAAATATGTTTCCCTTGCAGAGCCACAGGTAGAAATTTTGATTTCCGGCGGGACCTCATCATGGATAGAGTCCGCATAGGAAGATGTTCCCGAAATCAGGATCCCCGATTTCAAATAATGGCCGACATACGGCACTCCGCAGGAATAGACATACGCAGAAATTTCTGCCGCCGAATCACCAAAAGAAATTTTGCGGGGCGTAATGAATTCCGTCGCAAACTTACCATTTTTCACATCTACGACTTCACTATAGATAAGCGAACCTTCGTATGCCACATTCACGGAATCACCAGAAGCCGGCAGATAGTGCAAATACTTGGAACGAGCACCTTCCTGCATGCTCAAGTAAATTTTACCATTTGAAAGGCCAGAAACAGATCCTGATATTTTCATTTTATCAAGAGCCTGGATGGAATCGATTTCGGCATCAAAAGAGAGCTTCAATTTTTCTACGGGAACAGAAATCACCGGTTCCCCAAGAATCACATAACGTTCATTATTGTAGCGCTGGACAGAATACGACGTTAATCCCAAGCCTTTTCCACGAATAAAGGCATCGCCGATACGAGCCGCAGAATCCGTGAGCGCATGCTGAATAAAGCTTTTGGCAAAAATGGTATTCAAAGATCCATAGGACTCTCTGGATGCACCAATGGAAATAATGCTACCGCGACCTGCAGTTTGCACAAACTGTTCCGACAAAGACAATTCACCGCCTTTATCAAAGCGTCCCAAGGAGCAGGAGAATGAAGCCAAAATCGTATACAGACCATCATTGTTAAACTTAGAGAGGTACGCCGGCTTCAGCAAGCCTTCGCTAGCCCAGTCAGTCAAATTGCCATGTCCAAAGTAAATTGTAAAAAGGGATCCCTTGTTCACGGCACTTTGCAGATCGGCAGCCGCCTCTGGCTTTTGGGAAGAAACATCAGCCTCGTAATCAAGCAAATAGATTTTGTTGAAATACCATTTGCGTCTGTCCGCTCTCGAAAGAGAATCTATCATCGAAGCTAGACTTTCAATATATGTAGTATGCTTCTGCGTATCGGGCCTGCCGCTATTTTCAGCATCATCAGCAGCCAAAGTAATGGTACTGCGCCACACACCATTATCCATGATGGAGCGTTTTTCGTGCGCAAAGGCCTTCTCATTATAAGCATCAAAATCTGCTGTCGAATACAATGGCAAACGGCCAACGGCAAGATCCAGATCATAGCTACCATAACGAACACTTTCTCCAGAATCCAAGACAGCAAAGAAGTCTTCAATAACTGCATCTTCCTTTTCAAACGGAGGCAAACGAAGCTTTGGCACAGAGGTGACTTCACGGTAGTCAAAGTGGCCAGCCCCTGCCATAAGAACATAACGCAGATCCGGGCAAACAGAGCGAGCGTACGCAATGTAGTCACGCAAGGCAATCGGAGAGAGCGAGCCGCCCGTATAAAGGCGATAAATGTCTTCAGCAAGCACTAGCGTAGTCACCAGCGGGTATGCGGCTTCGGAGCTGGATCGGAACGAAGCCAATGCAACGGCCTGCTGCTGGAATTCCTCTGGAGCAATAATCAGATACTCCGTCTTTGAAGAAATTTTTTCGGGGCGAGCAAGCGTTGATGAGGATCTAGGCAATATGCCGGATACTACCGGAGCCAAAATTCTTGAAGGGTTATAAAGCAGATAGCTGACATTTTCTTTTGCGGAAATGCTATCAACGGCAAAACCATTAGCCACCGGAAGCAAGCCTTCGGGAACTCCGTCCCTGAATTTCATCAAGGACAGGTCTTTCGGGACCGTAATTTTTACAGCTCCAGCATTTTTTCCTGGCAAAATCCAATCGGCGCTATCGGTCTGAGGAGTCCATTCGTACGCAACAGTATAGCCATCGAATCGGTCAAAAAACGGACCACCGGGCAATATCGAAATTTCGTACGAATTCTGCGAAGGCCTCAAGTTTGAGACTTTAGAAATAAAATTGCCCGCAGTGCTTAAAGAAAACGAATTAATATCGTTCCCATTGACCTTGGCAGAAAATTTTATTCCATCCATTCTCTGCTCGTAGGAATAACTGGAGAGATATTCATTGGCTTCCTGCACCACGCCATCGCCAACATTAGACACTCCAGTTGACCTTCTTGGAAGAAAGGTCACAGCAAAATAGGCAGCACCCTTATCGAGAAAGCCAGGCAATGAAGCCGTAGAAGCAAACGCCAAGTCATTTGAAGATAGATTTGTGGTTTTGTTAGGCAGATTCCAATACCAGAACCATTCCTTGCCACTTGCATTTTCCCATGTACCCGTTTCTGCACGACCGAAATATGTGTCTCGCAAAAGCAAATCCTTCTCGGCACGCACATAGCGGAACGGCCTCAAAAGAGAGCCTCCCGAGCGCGGGGCAAGCCTGTTACTCAAGCGCAACGGAGTTCCGACGGAACTTACACCCAATTGAAAATACTGGTAGAACGAATACGGGGAATTAGAAAAATAATACTCCATCGGGCTAGATGCATAGGCAGGAGCATTCAAATCCACGCGCTTCCAAAAAGATGTACCATAGCCAACAAAGTAGATTGAATCACCACGGTCAAAAATGCCATTTCCATTTTTGTCTACGACCTCCATCGGGATTTCATGCAAATGGTTCGGAAGCATGGCGGCGCTACTCCCAAGAACATCTGGCAAGGTATCTGCAGAGGCACCATACAGGCGCAAATCATTTAAACGGATTCCGTCAATGCGGGTTGCCGTACCAACGGCATTCATTGCATTGCGCACATTTTCGAAAGAAAGCCCGTAAAGTCCATTTTCAGAATGCCCGGCAACATCCTTGTCTCCGACAGCAATGCGGGCAAGCCATTCCACATTAGACACATCGGCCACGCTCTTGCGTAACGCCGTACCAAAGGATACATTGCCAAACTTCGCTGCTGCGCGCGGGTTCAATACACGGGCCAGAGCTCGCTTGCCCGGGTTCCTCCCAGAAACGCTACCCGTAAAAGTAACGTCCACTTCAAAAGCCTTGCGCACAGAAACGGCGCTAGCAGAACCTTTCAAAAGCGGAACCCAGATGTCTGCAATCCAGAGCCCGTCGCGAAGCACCGGCGCATTGACGATTACAGAACCGAACTTCAAATTTTCTTTTGAGCAATACCGGCCCAGGTTTTCAACCTGCTGGTCGCGAACAGTTACTGTAGGCTTTGCCTTTGTGGGCACCGCCACGCGATAGACTCGGTAAGGCATGGCGGAGCCTTCCCGGTAAGTGGCATTTTCGGGAAGCACGATTGCACCGTCTTCGCAAGTCTCCCCCGCAATATCGCGCACGGAATCAGCGTAGACAAATGCAGTCGGCAAGTCCTTTACAACGCTTGCAAAGGACCCTGCAATCAAAACCAATAAAAGCGCAACAATTCGCATCGAGACTAATTTAGAAAAAAGAGGTTACGCAGAGTATTCGCTACTGGTTGTCGACAATCATTTCGTAGCGCCCGTTGCCATCGGTGCGCATTTCTACGAGCACATTCCTGGAAGTTTTTGCCTTGAAGATAGTGAACATCGCAGGGCGGCTGTAAGAAGATAGCATTGCAGAGATTTCTTCGTTCGAAATGAAATAGCGTTCGTACCATTCCGGCATGTACCAGTGCCACGGCTGCCAATTGAAAATGCCTCGAGTTGACTGAACAAAGGCGCGGAGCATGAGGGCATACTCATACTTGAAAAATGCCACGTATTCAGAAATAATCTCCTGCTTTTCTTCCGGGGCGCGCGTCCTAAAATTTTCATCGAAGCGAAGCGGGTTTGCATCCGGCTTTTCGTAGGTAAACTTCATGCCCCTATTGGAAATCTTGAGTTTAAGCGCAGGATTGTCGAGATGTACAAATTCATTCTGCGCAACACCACGATAATCGGCAAGAACGGTTTCTGGGTAAACCTTTTCGTTCACGGTCAACGCAAACGGCTTGGCATCAAAACTTTTCAAGTTGTAAACACGCAAGAATTCCATGTTTTCTTTTGCGACAAGAACAGCGAATCGAGTTGAGTTCCCCTTTTCGGCAATGCCCCAGGCGGCCTTATACGACGGATTTTCCTTCAAGATCGCCTTCACGGACGGGTCTTCAATGGCGCCCTTGTCGTATTCCATCCAGTTGCCATTATTGCCGACCTTGTCGAGATGCCCAAAGAGTTCTGCAGAACTGAACTTGGTAAAAGTCTTGAATTCAAAAGCCGGCTTTTCGGCCAGGGCAAAAGAAGCGCAAAGTAAAAGCAGTAAAAGAAATTTCATGCGCTAAAGGTAGAAAAATTAGGATCTATATTAGACGAGAGAACGGGCCTTTGGCCCTACAGACGAGAGGAATGTTAATTTTCAGTGTGTCGGCTGAATTAGTCACTAGTTATTGGTCATTATTGTCAAAAAAAATCTAAAAAAGTATAATTACTTCACTATAAACAATTTTACACCGTATCCGTAAAATTTCGTTCTACGCGGCTAAAGATTACCACCGCAAAGAAGTGCGATACAGGTATAAACACCTTAATGGTTCACGGCGCTGTAAGCGAGGCTGCCAGCAAATTTACATTTTTATCAAGATAAGACATCTACGCAGCCGTTCCGCGATAACGAAAAAGTATTGAACTCGGTCAGTAAAAACACCCCAAAAGTGTCAATTTTTGGGGGAAGGTCAACAGTTCGACTTCGTTGCTAATTTATGTGTTGAAAAATGCGGTACTTTTATTGATTTATGTGTAGAAAAATGTTATTCAATATTGAAATTACATGCAGAAAAATGTATTTTAGTATTCAAGACGGAGTGCTAAAATGGAACGATTTGCTTTAAAACAGCTTAAATTATGGAAAAATAGCCAAAACCGAAAGCCTCTGGTGCTTAACGGAGCGCGCCAGGTTGGCAAGACCTGGCTTTTGCGAGAATTCGCTCGTCAGGAATATGCCAAAGAAGCCTACATCGTCTGCCGAAAAAACGCTCTTGTACAACAGCTGTTCTCAAAAGACTTCGACATAGACCGCATCCTTCGGGGCTTAAGGGCGATTTCTTCCGTTGACATAACACCGGGAGACACCTTGATTATCCTTGACGAAATTCAGGACATTCCCGAAGCGATAGAAGCATTGAAGTATTTCTATGAACAGGCTCCCGAGTACCATATTGCCGTTGCCGGATCTCTTTTGGGAATTTCACTCCACAACGGAGTTTCGTTCCCTGTAGGAAAGGTTGACGAACTCGATGTTTTACCCATGAGTTTCGGAGAATTCCTATTGGCAAAAGGTGAAGCAGAAGCCTATAGGCTTTTAGAAAATCACGATTTCGACACAATACTTCCGTTGCACGAAAAATTCGTGGACCTACTGCGACAATACTACTACGTTGGCGGAATGCCCGAAGCCGTGCTAAACTATGTAGAAACAGGAGCGCTTCAGGAAGTCCGCAGAATTCAGCAGACGATACTTCGCGGATACAACCAGGATTTTTCAAAGCACGCCCCAAAGGAACAAGTCCCAAGAATCCGCATGGTATGGCAAAGCGTCCCCTCCCAACTGTGCAAAGAAAACAAGAAGTTTATATACGGAGCGCTTCGTAAAGGTGCCCGCGCAAACGATTTTGAACTCGCCATTCAATGGCTACTTGATGCGGGACTTTTATATAAAGTGCCTAGATGTAACAAACTGGAACTCCCCCTTGCAATCTACGAGGACCTGAGCGCCTTCAAGCTTTACATGCTCGACATCGGACTCCTGGGAGCCATGGTAAATACCGAAGCGTCACAGGTTCTTATCGACGACAGTGTATTTACGGAATACAAAGGCGGCGTAACGGAGCAGTTTATTTATCAGCAAATCAAGTGCGAACTAAACACTCCGACATACTACCACACAACCGACGATTCCAGACTTGAAGTGGACTTTATCGTTCAACACAAAGGGAAAATGCTTCCTATCGAAGTGAAGGCCGGCAGAAATGTTCGCGCCAACTCATTGAGCATGCTCCTCGCAAAAACTCCAGACATGCGAGCCGTACGTTTTTCCATGTTGCCATACAAACAGCAAAGCCAACTAACAAACATTCCTTTATACGCAGCTCCGATTATGGAGTAAACAAGAAAGCCCCATCATCGTGTGATGTGAACCCCGAAAGTTGGACAAAACTTTCGGGGTTTTCATGTATAAAAAACACACAAAAGAAGAATGGGCAAAAGCCTTGGAGCTCTATCAAGCTGGATACACATCTGTCGCAATAAGTCGAAAAACAGGTATCG
>JAZLFR010000077.1:0-2803 GCA_045615885.1 Fibrobacteraceae bacterium | reverse complement strand
AGCGTCTTTTGGACGAGCCATCCACATTTTATCACCCTCTTTATGAAATTTACTAGACTCTTCATTGTAGACACCAGTAATCATATCATGATCTCTAGCATATTGCTCAAACTCTTCTCTATTTCTAAAATTCGGTTGATTACGATTTCGATTGCTATGATCATAGCGGACAACTTCAAAACCATTTATATTTATGCCAACCCATTTATCACTAAGTTTATACTTTTTTCTGGCATTTTCTTCAATATCTCTTTTTTGGACTTGTTGATTTTTTAATAGAGGGTTTTTCATAAACCATATTCATTAGCTGATGGAATAAATATACACTTTTTTTTCGTATTGTTTGTTAAAGGTTATGCGCTAAGTTTTTGCAAACGGTAGGCAACCGGGCTCATGTACCCCAGGCTGCTGTGCAAGCGCTTGCGATTGTAGAACAATTCGATATACTTGAACAAATCCTCCTTGACCTCATCAATATCTGCGTATGTCCTGTGGTGAACTTGTTCCTTTTTCAAGCTTGCGAAGAAACTCTCCATTGCCGCCTTGTCGTACGGGCAACCAGGGGCGCTCATGGAGGGAATGATCTCAAAAACTTCAGAAGGAAGTGGATGCACGCTTTGCTTTCTATGAAACAATGTCTCAGGACACTGAAGGCCTCATCAGTCTGTAATTAGACGAGAGAAATCTTGGCTCTTGTCTTTTTTATTGGTACAACTTGCGTTTTTCAAAACAAACGAAAAGGGTCTCGCATTTCGCGAGGCCCCTTTGCAAAGGTTCAGGATTCCCTATTTTGCCGTATATTCCTTAATGTATTCAACAATTTTTGGAGCAATGGCAAGTTTGCGATTCAACGGTTCTTCGCTGTAATAAACGCCTTCCCTTTCTAGATTTCCAAATTTTTCTTCCACCAAATCCTTTGCCATTGATGTTTTGCCATAATAAAGCACAAACGTCCCAGCATCGGCAAAATCGCCAATAGTTTCATCAAACACATGCTTATCCACTTTTGCAAAAACCATGTCCATGTCGTTTTCTTCAAGGACTGTTTTCATAACGGCAAGCATTCGATCTAGGAAAGTGTCAATGTTTTCTGCGTCATACCAGTCAATGCTCGCAATGCGATAGGAATATGAAACTTCGTCTTGATCACTTGTCACATAATCCTTTGGGTCGCTATTGAAAATTTCAAGATCAGTCATGCCATCGTAACTTTTTTCGATAAGCTTCATTTCTGAATAGATATCCTGGATCGTTTCTGAAACGCCCGCGATTTTCAAAAGTTCATTGTACGCAAGCGAATCCATTGCTGTTGAAGTTATCTTCGTTAGCATCTTGGTATCAGAAACAATGCCTGCAAGCATGACCTTTGCCATATTTTCGTCAATTTCTACGCCGAGTTCCCTATATGACGTGTAGACAATTGTGCAAGTGCTGCCTACAGGGAGAATCTTTTCAAAAGCAAGATTAGTTTCTGAGACATCACCAATGCTATGATGGTCTATGATTTGCAAAATTCTTGCACTTGCAGCTCCATTAACCGATTGAGGATAATCATTGTGATCTACCAAAATCAGCTGGGTTCCCGTGGCATCGACAAGTTCTTCCGGCAGTTCTATTTCAAATTTTTCTGCAATGAATTTTGTTGCGGCATTCAAGTCGCCCGCCCTGCGCGCTTCTACATTGTAGCCGATTTTACGCATCAGTTCCGCATAGGCGATTGCAGAGAAAATCGCATCTTGGTCAGGGAATTTGTGACCGACAACATAAGTAACATTTTCGCCCCAATCTAAAGCCTGTATAGCTTCAAGGTAACGCAGATTTTCGGCAATCGTATCTATTTTTATCAATGTATCTTTTTTCACAATGGTATCTGTCCGTGAATCAACAATTTTCAGGGTATCCACAAGAGTGTCTATTTTCACTATTTCCAAAGTATCAATTTTTGGAACTGTTACAGTATCGATAATAGTAATCGTATCCGCAGAATATTCAGGATTATTGCCCGTTGCAGAACTTGAAGAATCATCAGAGCAGCCAAAAAATAGCATTGCTGCAAAAATAATTCCAAGATGCATTTTGTTCATAAAAAATTTTCCTTTACACCTTTACTACTCTTCTAAAAAATACATTATTTCGCAAAAAAATGATATTTTAGTTTTTTAGGGCATTTTGATGACCTAAGGAAGGCATACGCTCTTTTTTTTGTACTGGGGTACTTATCTTTATACATAACTTTACTACCTTTGTTCGCGCAGCGAAAGAGCGTTGCTGACAGTTCGAAATCCATCCTGTCAAAAAATAAAACTAGGAACCCTATGTACAGAGTCAGTAAAAGACTTGAAATATCAGGCGCCCACCGCCTAGCACTCCCCTACCAAAGCAAATGTTCCGAAATCCACGGTCACAACTGGGTGATTACCGTGTTTTGCGAAAGCGAGGAACTGAACGAAGCTGGCATGGTCGTGGATTTCCACCACATCAAGGATATTGTAAAAAAGCTAGACCATAAGCTGCTGAACGATATTTTTGACTTTAACCCGACAGCCGAAAACATTGCCAAATGGATTTGCGACCAGGTACAGCACTGCTACCGCGTTACCGTGCAAGAGAGCGAAGGTAACATTGCTGAATACGAAATTGATTAGGATCTAAGGGCTAGTGGTTAGACGAAAGACCGCTTCGCTGGTAGACGAGATGTGTGCAAACGAGTGTCGCGACCAAGCTTGCTTGGGCATGACCGAGTGCCGCCACATCCTATGGCGATGCCATGAAAGACGAAAGAAGATTGTTAAATTCCATTGTT
>JAZLFR010000076.1:0-37538 GCA_045615885.1 Fibrobacteraceae bacterium | reverse complement strand
GGAACTCAAAACCTACATCGAGTACTACAACAATAAACGGATTAAATCACGCCTAAAAGGAATGAGCCCGGTTAGATACCGGACTCATTACGCTGTTTTATCCTAATTTTAAACTGTCCAACTTTTTGGGGTCAGTTCACTCTGCGGCGACTTTTTTATTTTTGCGGGCATGAAAAAGAAATTCCTTATTATGCCACTTCTTTTGGCCGTCTCGCTTTTTGCACAAGCCGCAGAAAACACAACAACAGATAGCAGCCCAGACCGCGAACATCGCGGTTTTTACAGCAGCGTGGGCTTTGGCTTTGCATACAATTCCGGGACCATTACGCGAAATTGGAAGGATTTGGCAGAAAGCAGCTACGACCGCCATGATGAAAAAGGTTCCTACGAACACGAATTTTCCGGCTTCACATTCCCGACATTCAATTTCAAATTTGGCACCGCGCTAGCAAACATTATCGCCTTCCATACAGATTTCAACATTGGCATTTTTTCCGGTTCCATGGACTACTTCGACAAAGAATACCACCGCCACTTTAAATATGACGAAGACAACTACAGGCCAATTCTCGATGCCGACAGCAATAGAATCTACACAAGCAATTGGGAATTGAGTAACATCGAGAAAGAATCCAATGACGCAGTCATTGCCAGATCGTATTTGGGGTTCGGCATGACAGTCTATCCATTTACAGAAAAAGAGTCGCCAATGAACGGCTTTTTTGTAGGCGCTTCCGTGGGCTACACATTCCTGGTGGCAATGGATACCGAGCTGGATAACAGTGCCGGAGGCATCGGCAATGGATTCGAAGTTGAAATCGGCAAGGAATGGTGGCTGAACAAACACCTTTCCATGGGCTTTGCGTTCACCTTCGCCCACAGCTCCATGTACATTTTTGACTACGAAGGCTCCGAAAACACCTTCGGAATCACATTCCGCTTGACGCGAGGCTAAAATGAGAATCGCCATTTTCATTTTGCTGCTTGCGTTCCTCGCCTTCGCAAGACCGCCCCGCGAGCACAGAGGCCTGTACTTCAACTCAAGCATAGGCCTTACCTATATGGATTTCAATATTTACCAATCAGATTCCTGGAGGACCGACAAAAGAGAAGAAGAAAAAGGCAATTTTGAAGGATGGAGCATACCTTCCTTAGAATTCAAATTTGGTCGTTCTTTCGGTAATCTGTTCGCCATCTATAATGTTTGGGATTTAGCATTCTTCAAAGGAGAAGGGCGCTATCGCGTCGTCAATCTGGAAGATGAATTCGGTAACTGGAACCTCGTCAATATCCGCGAGGATATTCATGATAAAGACGCCTGGGGATTAAACATATCCACCGGAGTCGGCTTTACATTCTATCCATTTAGAAATCCGAATTCAATCATGAACGGAAGCTTTATCGGAGTGGCTGTAGGACCAATGGCAAGCATAGCATTCGTGCACGAAAATGATGACAACAATGATTTCGACTTAATTGGAATCGGCACCCAATTTGAACTGGGAAAGGATTGGTGGATTTCTGACACTTGGTCCCTGGGCATAGGCATCGGCTACACAATCGTCGCTCCAATAGAAATTGACTACGACAATTCAGAAGGCAACATCTTTAGAATCATGCTCCGCCTTACCAGAGGTTAACAACAAAGCTTAAAGCAAAACAGCCGCCTTTGAACAAGGCGGCTGTTTTTGCACATTGCTGTACCGAGCAATTCAGTACAAACTAAAGTTCTAGGAATAGCGCTTCGGGTCGATATCCAGGTTCTTGATCTTGTAACCGAGAATGCGCTGCGTCGTAGAAAGGGCGCGGGCGGCAGCTGCAACTTTACCCTTTGCACTCTTCAAGGCATCGCTAATGATATCGCGTTCGTAGGCATCCACCATGCTCTTGAGGTCGCCACGCACCGGGGAGCCCGTTGCTTCGGCAGTCTGCAAGGTCGGCGGCAAATGATGCGGGTAAATCACATCGCCATCGGCCACGAGAACGGCGCGTTCAATGCAGTTTTCAAGTTCGCGCACGTTGCCAGCCCAGTGGTAGCTCATGAGCATGTCAATTGTGCCGGTAGAAACTCGGCGAATGTTCTTGCCCATCTGCTTGCAATACTTTTCAAGGAAGAAATCGACGAGCTGAGCAATGTCGGACTTACGGTTGCGAAGGGGCGGAACGTAAATCGGGAAAATGTGCAGGCGGTAGTACAAATCTTCGCGGAAAGTGCCTTCGTGAACCATCTGGAGCAAGTCGCGGTTGGTAGCGGCAATCACACGGATGTTCACGCGGATCGTCTTGGTGCCGCCGACACGCTCAAATTCGTGTTCCTGCAAAACGCGAAGGAGCTTGACCTGCAAAGCCGGGGAAATTTCGCCAATTTCATCGAGGAAAATGGTGCCACCGTCGGCAAGTTCAAAACGGCCCTTGTGTTCAGAAACGGCACCGGTAAAGGAACCCTTTTCGTGGCCGAAAAGTTCACTTTCGATGATGTTTTCTGGTAGGGCTGCGCAATGCACGCGCACGAACGGGCCCGCGCTGCGGTCAGAGTTGTAATGCAAAGCCTGGGCGACAAGTTCCTTGCCGGTACCCGTTTCACCGAGGATAAGCACCGTAGAAGGCGTCTTTGCCACCTGCGCAATCTGATCGTAAACAATCTGCATTTCGCGGGAGTTGCCAACGATGTTTGACGGACGGAAACGTTCCTTCAATTCCTGACGAAGTCTCGTATTTTCGGCCTGCAACGATTCGTATTCTTCCTGCACCTGGCGGCGAAGCTTCACTGCAGAAGCAATCATGCGGGCAATGACTTCGAGCAAGCGCAAGTCTTCCTTCAAATACTCTTCGCTTGGGTTGAGTTCATCGGCACTCAATGTTCCAACGACTTCGTGATCTACAGAAATCGGGACACAAATAAAGGCCTTGTTGCCATCTTTACCGCGGCCGGTGCGGTCCAGGTAGTTCGGGTCTTTGCTAACAGACGGAATGACAATGGCCTTGCCGGTTTCCACCACCTTGCCGGTAATGCCTTCACCCACCTTGTAGCGGCCGCGCTTGGCCTGCTGCGAAGAGAGGCCTTCGGCAACTTCGATGGAGATTTCGCCGGTGTGACGGTTGTAAAGCGTAAGGGTTGCGTGTTGAACGCCCATGTATTCCCCAAGCTTCTTCATAACCGGCTGCACGACATTGCTCATATCCAAGTTTTCGTCAAGGATACAGCTGATGTCATACAAAAGCTCTAGCTCTTTTAGCTTGCGGTCAATATCCGGTGTCATATAACTCTCACTAAGCAGTTTATGCAAATTTAATTTTTTTATTCCACGCAACCAATGTGCGAAGCCACTTCCGTCTTTTAAACTTCCGTCTTATGTCTACTTGATCAATGCCTTGTACACATTCCTTGCAGTCTGCATGCCAGAAGCAGCGGCGCGCACAACGAGCGACGGGCCAGAAAGCATATCGCCGGCAATGAAAACATTTTCGCGGGAAGTGCGACCGAGAGCATCGGCGACAATGCGACCGCGTTCATCTGTCTTCAAGCCGAGATTTTCAACAATCTTCGGAGCAGCGTGGCCGACAAAGCCCATGGCAAGGAGCACGAGATCTGCTTCGAGAACAAATTCTCCGCCTTCCTTTGCAACCGGGATCATGCGGCCATTCGCATCTTTCTGCCATTCCACTTCTGTGCAGCGGAGCTGCTTTACATGGCCATTTTCGCCAACAGCTTCAAGCGTATTGATGTTCCAACGGCGTTCGCAGCCTTCCTTGTGGCTGGAAGTTTCCTTGAACACGCGCGGCCATTCCGGCCACGGATTGTTCGGGGCGCGGGTATCTGACGGACGCGGCATGATTTCAATCTGCACGACGCTCTCTGCACCCTGACGGATGGAAGTGCCGATACAGTCAGAACCTGTGTCACCGCCACCGACAACGACAACGCGCTTGCCCTTGGCATTCATGTCAGAATCTGGAGTAAAGGATTCGCCACCGTTCAAACGGTTCTGCTGCGTAAGGAAGTCAAGGGCAAAGTAGATACCCTGATTTTCACGGCCAGGAACAGCCAAGTCACGCGGCTTGCGGCAACCGCAGGTGAGCACCATGGCATCAGAATTTCTAAGGATATATTCTGCAGAAAGATCAACACCGACTTCAACATTGTTGATGAATTCAATGCCTTCTTCTTCCATGAGCTTTATGCGGCGTTCCACGAACTGCTTGTCAAGCTTAAAGTCTGGAATGCCATAACGCATAAGGCCACCAGGGTTCTTTGCAGCATTATAGACCTTGACCTTAAAGCCAAAACGGTTCAAAGTTTCGGCGCAGGCGAGGCCAGACGGACCGGCACCAATCACGGCAACAGTTTTGCCATTACGTTCTGCAGGAATCACCGGTTTTACCCAGCCGCTAGCAAAACCTGTTTCGATAATGGCACGTTCAATATGGCGAACGCTTACCGGATTCGAATTGATGCCATTTACACAGGAGCCTTCGCAAAGTGCCGGGCAAATACGGCTCATGAATTCCGGGAACGGACTTGTGTCCAGAAGAACGTCAAGAGCAGCCTTCCAGTTGTTTGCACGGACAAAGCTATTGAATTCTGGAATCGCATTGCCCAGCGGGCAACCTGCACCATGGCAAAATGGAATGCCACAGTCCATGCAGCGAAGGGCCTGTTCAGAAGCTTCTTCCTGAGTAAGGTCACGTTCGACAGGTTTATAGTCCTTAACGCGTTCTTCTTTCGGGCGATATCCTGGATCGCGGCGAGATACTGTTAGAAATTCCAATGCCATTTTTCTGTTCCTTAGTTTGCAGATTTTGCAGCAGCTTGAGCTTCAAGCACGCGGCGATATTCCATCGGGAACACCTTCACGAAGCGTTCGCTTTCGCGTTCCCAGTTTTCAAGAATGCGAGTTGCCTTCGGGCTGCCAGTGTAGCGGACATGGTCTTCGAGCATTGCCTTGAGTTCCGCCTTGTCGGCTTCATCAAGCATGTCGAGGTCAACCATGGAAGTATTGCAGTTGCTGTCGAAGCGACCGTTTTCGTCGAATACGTATGCAATACCACCGCTCATGCCAGCACCAAAGTTGATGCCTGCAGGGCCGAGTACAACTACGCGACCACCGGTCATGTATTCGCAAGCATGGTCACCAACGCCTTCAACGACGGCCTTTGCACCACTGTTACGGATTGCGAAACGTTCACCGGCCATACCGTTGATATAGACTTCACCCTGGGTTGCACCGTAAAGGATCACGTTACCGGCAATGGTGTTGTTTTCTGGAGCGTAGGTAGCACCTTCTGCAGGGCGAATGATGATCTTGCCGCCAGAAAGGCTCTTGCCGATATAGTCGTTAGCTTCGCCATGGAGAACCATGGTAAGGCCATGTGCGCCGAAGGCGCCAAAGCTCTGGCCGGCAGAACCGTAGAGGTCAAGAGTAATGCTATCGTCCGGAAGGCCAGCCATGCCATACTTGCGGGCAATGCGGCTAGAAATCAAGGTGCCGAGAGTACGATGAACGTTGCGGACGTCGCGACGCACGGTGACCTTGGCGCCTGTTTCGATAGCGTCGCCGATTTCTTCGAGCATTTCGTAATCGTAAGCGCCGTCAAGACCAGTTTCCTGCTTTTCCATGCAGCGAACCTGGCTCGGATCGGCAGAAACGCGATGGAGGATCTTGGAAAGGTCAATGCCCTGAGCCTTCCAGAAACTGATATCCTTGTTGAGTTCAAGGAGGTCGCTGCGGCCGATCATGTCGTCCATCTTGCGGAAGCCGAGTTCAGCCATGTATTCACGGACTTCTTCGGCAACAAAAGTAAAGAACTGGATCAGGTATTCCGGAGCACCCTTGAAGCGCTTGCGGAGCTCAGGATCCTGGGTAGCAACGCCAACTGCGCAACCGTTCGTATGGCACTTGCGGAGCATCACGCAACCAAGCACAACAAGGGCTGCTGTTGCAAAGCCATATTCTTCGGCACCGAGGAGTGCGGCAACAACGATATCGCGGCCGGTCTTCATCTGACCATCTGCCTGCAAGCGCACACGGCTGCGGAGACCGTTCAGCACAAGAGTCTGCTGAGCTTCAGAAAGGCCAAGTTCCCATGGAGCGCCAACGTGCTTGATGGAAGAAACCGGAGAAGCACCTGTACCGCCATCGTAGCCGGAAATAAGAATCATGTCTGCACGAGCCTTGGCGACACCAGCGGCAACCGTACCCACACCGACTTCAGACACGAGCTTTACAGAAATGCGAGCCTTGTCGTTTGCATTGCGCAAGTCGTAAATCAACTGAGCAATATCTTCGATGGAGTAGATATCGTGGTGCGGAGGAGGGCTAATGAGCGTTACGCCTGGAGTTGCATGGCGAACGCGTGCAATTTCTTCGTTAACCTTGTGACCAGGGAGCTGGCCGCCTTCACCCGGCTTTGCACCCTGTGCAATCTTGATCTGCAATTCCTGGCAGTTCACTGCATATTCCGCAGTAACGCCAAAGCGGCCACTTGCAACCTGCTTTGTAGCACTGCAGAGGGAATCGCCGTTCGGGAGCGGCTTGTAGCGACGAGCGTCTTCTCCGCCTTCACCACTGTTGCTCTTGCCGCCAATGCGGTTCATTGCAATGGCCATAGCTTCATGGGCTTCGCGGGAAATGGAGCCATAGCTCATAGCGCCAGTAACAAAGCGCTTCATGATTTCACTAGCCGGTTCCACTTCGGAAAGCGGAATAGATTCCGTCTTCTTGAACTTCATCATGCCGCGGATCGTTGACTGCTTTTCGCTCTGGTCATTGATCTGTGCGGCATACTTCTTGTAACGTTCGTAATCGCCTTCGCGGGTAGAGCGCTGCAAGTCACTAATGCTGGACGGAGTCCACAAGTGGCGTTCGCCATCCTTGCGGTAACGATACTGGCCACCGACAGGAAGTTCCGGAGATTCGCTCTGGATGTAGTTCTTCCAGCGCATGAGGGCTTCCATTGCGATTTCCTTGAGACCAATACCACCGATACGGCTTGCAGTACCATTGAAGTATGTATTCACGACTTCATCGGAAAGGCCGACAATTTCGAACACCTGTGCATTGCGGTAGCTGCGGAGAGTAGAAATACCCATACGGCTCATGATCTTGAGAAGACCCTTCGTCATGGAATGGATATAGTTTTCAATTGCAGCAGTAACGCCTGTTGCAACCGTCAATTCGCCACGGCGGGAAAGGTCTGCAACAGTTTCAAAGGCAAGATACGGGTTGATTGCAGTTGCACCATAGCCAAGGAGAACTGCCATGTGCATGGTTTCGCGAGCTTCAGCGGTTTCAAGAATGATACCGCAGCTTGTGCGCAAAGAGCACTTGGTAAGATGCTGGTTCACGGCGCTCACCGCAAGGAGAGCAGGGATTGCAGCATACTTGTCGGACATATCCTTATCACTCAAGATGATGATACGGTTGCCATCCTTAACGGCCTGTTCTGCAGCGGCGCAAAGGGAGTCGATAGCTGCAGTGAGAGTTTCCTTAGGATTCTGGTCTGCTTCGAGAGCGTCAAAGCCCATCTTCAAAGTGCAGCTCTTGAAATCATCAAGCTTCAAGTCACGAATGCGGCCAAGGTCCTCATTAGAAATAACCGGGTAGCGGAGCTTTACAAGGCGAGCCTGTTCCGGAGTTTCTGCAAGGAAGTTGTCGTGAATGCCGAGGAAGGTCATGAGGCTCATCACGAGCTCTTCGCGGATCGGGTCGATCGGCGGATTTGTAACCTGGGCAAACAGCTGCTTAAAGTACCAGTAAAGCAACTGGGACTTTTCACTGAACACGGCAAGCGGCTGGTCAGAGCCCATGGAACCGACTGGTTCCTGGCCGTTACTTGCCATGGCGTTCAAAATGACTTCGATATCTTCGCGGGTGTAGCCAAACAGGCGCTGCTTTCTGACAAGAGTTTCGTGATTGCTCGGAACTTCGCCAACAGCGTTAAAGAAGCCATGGATATCGATATGGTTTTCCTGAACCCAGCGGCGGTACGGCTGCTTACGGGCAAGGCGAGCCTTGATTTCGGAGTTCTTGTAGAAACGGCCGGTCTTCAGGTTGATAAGAAGCATCTGGCCTGGGCGAAGGGCACCCTTTTCCTTGACTTCTTCCACAGGAATATCGAGCACGCCGGCTTCGGAAGCAAACACCATGAAGCCATCTTTGGTAACAGTATAGCGAGCCGGGCGAAGACCGTTACGATCAAGCGTTGCGCCAACCCATTCACCATCGGTAAAAGCAACGGCAGCAGGGCCGTCCCACGGTTCCATGATACCGGCATGGTAATCAAAGAAGCCACGGACGTCCGGGCCCATTTCATGCTTTGCGCCCCAGGCCTGCGGCATGAGCATCATCAGGGAATGACCGATTTCACGGCCACCGAGGGTAAGCATTTCAAGAGCGTTGTCAAGATTTGCAGAGTCAGATGTCTTGTCTTCGAGAACAGACTTGATCTTCTTGATATTGTCACCGAAAAGCGGAGAAGAAATGTTCTTTTCGCGAGCCTTCATCCAGTTGCGGTTACCACGGAGCGTATTGATTTCGCCGTTGTGTGCAAGGTAACGGAACGGCTGGGCAAGAGGCCAGCTCGGGAATGTATTTGTGGAATAGCGCTGATGCACGACAGCAACGGCACTTTCCATAGTTTCATCTTCAAGATCCGGATAGAAAAGCGGAACCTGCGGAGCAGTCATCATGCCCTTATAGACAATGGTACGGGCGGAAAGGCTTGCAACATAGAAACCATTTGCGCCAGCTGCTTCGCGGCCAACTTCCTGTTCGACGCGCTTGCGAATGACAAGGAGCAAGCGTTCAAGGGCTTCACCTTCGACACTTTCATTCGGAGCAATGAATGCCTGCGTAATGAACGGCATTTCCTTGCGAGCGCTTTCGCCAATCACGTTTGCACAAACAGGAACATCGCGCCAGCCGAGGAATGTGAAGTTTTCTTCAGCAACAACCTTTTCAAACAAAGTACGGCATTCGCGACGGTAAATTTCATTCTGCGGCAAGAACAACATACCGGCAGCATACTTGCCTGCTTCCGGAAGCTTGATACCACTCAAAACCTTCTTAAAGAACTTGTGCGGCAACTGAATCAAGAGACCGGCACCGTCACCAGTATCCACGTCAGCACCAGTAGCGCCGCGATGCAACAAATTTTCAAGAACCTGTACGCCCTGAGACACAATCTTATGCTCAGCACGTCCATCCATATTCAATACGAAACCAACACCACATGCGTCATGTTCGAATTGCGGATTGTACAAACCTTGAGCTTCCACAGTTATTTCTCCTTGCAATGTTTTAGCGGTCTAGCCGCATTTTTCTACTTATTTGCAAAGAGAAATAGAAATCGTAAAAAACAGCGTAAAGAGTTTGGCACTCCATTTTTTAAACAATTTTGCTTACACATACATTTTTGTAACACAAGAAAAACGTTCAATTTCCGTTTTTACAATTTTGTAATTTTATGGGTAAGGGGAAAGCCTTCCCCTAGTTTCAACTCGCTACGCGATTTTCAACTACCCCTTCCTACGGGGGCACCCCGTAACGCCCCGCGAAAAAAGGTACAAAAACATTACAAAATCGCAATCTCGTAATAAATTTTATACATTTGGGTCGACAAAAAGCAAAAAACGATTCTTTTTAAGTAAAAATTCCTGCTGAATAAAAAATCGTTGTTGCCTTAATCAAAGAATTATATATATTCAATAGCGATCTTAGGGTGCCAGTGTACCCAAGAGACAAGGTTTATATTCTATGCATATTGATTCGACCGATACGACCCTTAAAAGATATCTTGACGATATTCGCAAGACAGCACCACTTTCCCGTGAAGAAGAACAGATTCTCTTCCAGCGCGCAAAGGAAGGTGACAAGGTCGCAAGAAAGCGTCTCATTTCCGCAAATATGCGCTTTGTGCTCAAGGTAGCCATTCAGTACCGCGGCTGCCCGATTCCGCTTCCGGACCTAGTCAGCGAAGGCGCCATGGGCCTCGTGCGCGCAATCGAATCCTTCGAACACACCCGCGGCCTCAAGTTCATTTCTTACGGCGTATGGTGGATCAAGGCTTACATCACCCGCGCAATCAACGAACAGGGCAACCTCATCCGCTTGCCGGCAAACCAGCACCTGCTCGTTCGCAAGGCCTTGCATGAACAGTCCCGCGGCAAGGAAATCAACGAAAAGATTCGTGAACTTATCCAGATTGGCCAGCGCGGCGTCTCTTTCGACAGCCCGCTCAAGGCAGACTCCAAGGCCACGTACGCCGAAGTTCTCGCAGACGGCTCCGTAACGAACCCGGAAGCAGACTCCGAAATCCAGAGCGTAGAGGCACTCGCCCGCGACCTCATGGACCAGCTGCCGGAACGCGAAGCCCGCGTCATCACCGGCATCTTCGGCATCAACCAGGAAGCACCGCAGACTCTCCGCGAAGTCGGCGAATCCATGAACATTTCCCACGAACGCGTTCGCCAGTTGCGCGACCAGGCTCTCCGCCGTATCCGCAAGTGCAACAAGCAGGACTTTTTGCAAGAAAAGAAGGACGCGTTCCTCGCCGCAATCAACAAGTAACTGTTGCGGAACAAAGTTCAAGGCTATGCTCCATTCGGGCATAGCCTTTATTGTATATGCAAACTCCGGCAGGGGACGCCAAAGCCATATCAAAACGAAAATCTGAACAAAAAAAGAACCTCGCAGCGAACTGCGAGGTCTTTTAGCTTTCGGGTGGGTAACCGGACTTGAACCGACAACAACCAGAATCACAATCTGGGACTCTAACCAATTGAGCTACACCCACCATGATTGAGCGTCCCAAATATACCAAACTATAGAAGTTTGTCAAGGGACTAACCCAAATTTTTTTACATGTCTAAATCAGAATCCTTTTTAGCCATGATGCGCATGAAGTTTGCGCGCTTGAAGTCGTTGCGGTGTTCCATGCAGAAACGCGGATACACGAACTGCTTCGGGTAAATTTTGATGTCGAAGACGGCGTTGCAGCCCGGCAGGCAGCACCTGAACGGCAAGTCCATCGTTTCCGTGTAGTTGTGACGGATGATGATGTTGCGGGATTCGATGTTTTCGATATCCTTCTTTTGCTTGGCACGCTGCTTGATGTCGCGGTGAAGTTCGCAATACTTGGCAATCGGATGCCCCCAGAATTCGCGGCCGCAGCCCGGCTCCTGGCAGACTTTCAACTTAATGCGCTTCTTCTTTTTGTACTTAGGTAACTGCATAAATAGCCTCTTTGAGTCAAAGATAGTAAAAAAGCAAGGAATTTTAATTCAAAGTAGTGGTTTTGAAAGTATTCCCCGTCAATTGTATGCAATTTTTTTCAAAAATCAACTGCCAAAAATCGTGAAAAAAGCGTTTTATAGCAAAGAGGGGGCATCATTCAACAAGGAGACCCAATGAAAAGGTTCACCGTTCTTCTCTTTTTGCTTTTTGCCGCGTGCTCCGTCCACGAGGCGCCCGCGTCCAAGGCAACGCTAAAGATCCGCCTGCTCGATGTGGGGCAGGGGCTTGCCGTGCTTTTGGAAAGCGACGGCAAGTTCGCCATGTTCGATACAGGGCCGGATTCCGCAGACGTTTCGGGAGCGTTGCAGGCCTTGTCCGCCCGCGACCTGGAATGGGTGGCAGTAAGCCACCTGCACCGGGACCATGCGGGCGGCTTCCTGGAGTTCGGGCCGCTAAAGACTGGGTTCAGCTACAAGCGTTTTCTGTGGAGTGGCGATACGGCGCACGGAACTGCGGAACACAGTTTTGTGCGCGATAGCGTGGAACGCATTCTCGCTTCGCGAGGTATCGCCATGGAACGCCTCGCAAGAGGCGATAGCATAGCCTTTGCAGGGCACTCGTTCAAGGTGCTCTGGCCACCGGCAGACGAAATGTTCGGCGAAAATGCCGCAAGCCTGGTATTGTCTATGAAAATCGGGAACGAGTCACTCCTGCTTGTCGGCGACCTGGAAGCAGCACAGGAAGAGCGACTGCTGCAAATGAGCGGCACTTTGAGCGCGACGGTGCTGCAAGTCGGGCACCATGGTTCAAACACGTCGTCTTCGCTCAAATTCCTGGAGACAGCCTCACCCACCTACACGCTCATCGGCGTCGGAAACGGCAACAGCTATGGCCACCCCACAAGCGAAACATTGCAAAAGCTCTACTATGTGACTGGCGACAGCACTCGCGTGCTGCGCACCGACAGGCACGGCACAATCTGCCTGGAGTGGGTGTTCAATGTTGGAATCTGGCCGTGCAGTTAACTACCGAAGCCTATGCGGGCCTGAAAGCGCACGAGGGTCGGGTCCTTGGCAGACACGCCAAAAATCACGGAATGGTGCGTAGTATCTTTAAAACGCACAAGAGCTGTAGTTTCGCCAAACGGAATCTGCGACAGATAGTTCATCTGTATGGAACGCACCTGTTTGCCCTTGAGTTCATCGAGCGTAAAGGCGTCCATGCACCATTCCACATATTTGCAGTTGTTCACGTGCCTATTCAAATCAAGGTCACTGTAGCGCGCTTCGCGGGAATATGCTACCTGCGGAGCTTCGCCAGGTTCCAGAATGTCGATGCGCTCCGAAAGGGCCTCACGGCCTTCGACAAGCGGCAGCTGGAACGGACATTCCGCAAAATCTACTGCGCGCATATCCTTCAGCGAAATCAAAAGCCAGGAAGTCGTAGCCTGCGCAATGGCGTTCCCGCGAGAATCCACGAAAGAAAAATCCATCCATGCGACCTTGCCCTCAATGGATTTGAGCCAGCAATCCACGCGCAAGGTTTCGCCTTCGACTGGCGTGTGCGTAATGCGGAGCTTTTGTCTGGAAAGCACAAGCGTATAGCCCGTGCGCAGCAAATCGCGTAATCCATAGCCGTTTTCTTCGGCACTCAAAACGGCACATTCTTCCATAAAGCGAAATAGCGTAGAAAGCCTAATGCGGCTCGTATAGTCGCAATCTGAAAAACGCACATGAAAACTTTTGCTGAAACAATCGGCCATAATTACTCCACTTTTCCTGTAAACATATATTTATTTGCAGGGAAAATCCAACTAAAACATTCTAATTCTTGCGAATCACCTTCGTCGATGCAAAACCACCATTTTGATACTGCACAATGTAGCTGCCCTTCGGCAGCCCACGCGTATCGATAGAGGCGGAACCAAGCCGTTTTAGAACCACACGGCCCTGCATGTCAAAAACGACAATTTGCAGATTGCCGCTCTCTTGAATTTCGCGGACATTTTTCACAACGGTAGTTTCTTCTTCGTCATCTTTTTTGTCACCTTCGCTGCCTGCAGTCGGCTCCTTATCCAAGCCTTCAACAATGGACTCACTGCCATCCAAGTTTGCCTGGTAGGGAATGGTAGCACCCTTCAAAAGCTTATCGCCAGTGATGGTCAGTTCAGGAATTTCGCCATCGGCAATTTCAAGACCGCCGACTGTGCAAACGAGAACGCTGTCAGGGAGCAATCCCTTTAAAGATGTTTCACTGCGCTTGCCGTTGACAGTGATGTAGACATCGTGATAAAGCGGAGCAATGCCAATGTTTTTCACTTTCACTGCGGCAGAAATGCCGTTGACAGAATAGGCCGTCACTTCGAACTTGTAGCCTGCATTGCTGCTAGCTTCATAGAGGCGTTCCTTGGTAGCGAACTTGCCGTCGGTAGAATTGTTGCCAATGACATAAGTCATGTGGTACTTGGCAGAAGCCTGTTCCCAGGTAACGCCGTAGAGTCCTTCGGGATTCAAGAATTCCTGCTGGTCCTTAGAAGTGTAGTAGCTGACTTCGCCGCCACCGGGGGATGTTTTCCAACGGTCAAGGCCCATGTCGCGCCAATTGCGTTCATTGTCGCCGTAACCTTGGGAAATGTCGTGTTCCGCATGCATAAAGGAATCATCGAACAAGCCGAACTTCAACGCCAGCAGACTCTTGTCGTCAATTACCGGGGAATAGTTGTTGTCGGCAGCATCGATGGAAACGCTCCAGGGAGTCACCTTGAATTGTTCGTTCACATGCTTCAGGAATTCAGCCTGGTATTCCTTGGTGGCAAAGTTTACGCCGAACTTTTTCGTGGTGCCATAAATGTGATATTCGCCCCAATGGCCAAAGCCCACCTGCACAAATGCGATTCGCGGGTCCTTGTCGTAAGCGGCAGCAAAGTCCGTATAGAACTGCTTGTAGAACCACATGAGTTCCGCGCTGCTCCAGTCGGCGTAGTAAGTGGGACCGTCGCCACCCGGATTTTCGGAATAGGTTTCGGTGTAGCCTGCCATGTTCTTGATGTACAAAGGAACTGCGGTAGCGCCTTTCACGTTCTGGGTGCAGCCCGGTGAATTTCTGATAGTTTCGCTTGGGTATTCAATGCGAAAGCGCACAATGGCCTGATGCCCACGGCTCGCGATGCCATCCAGCAGTTTTTCAAAGGAGCTCCAGTCGTAATTCAGCTTGTCGCCAGTCTTGCCGGTTACAACGGCGCAGGGCAGGCAATAGGAAAATTCCAGGGAGATGGAACCTTGCAAATCTTCACGATCCCGGGCCTGGTCCGGCCAAAAGACTATGCCCTTCATGGGCTCCAACGTTTCAATCTGCCTGTGGAGCGCCACGGAACGATCGGCTGCAAAGGAGGTTACCGAAGAGGTCAAAAGAGCGACCCCAAGCAAAGCAAAAATTTTATTCATTCCAAAATCCCTAAAAAGGCTAATGTTCTTAATATATATCGGTAGAATTTTCCAGTCAAGCATTCGGGAGCATTTCCGAGCTTTTTTTGATGACACCAGCACCTTTTTTGGGTATATTATGCGAAAGGTGATTTCATGACTAGTTTTAAGAATTTGTTTTTAAGTTTGGTTTTGTTGCTTTCAAGCACAACCTTTGCAGACATCGTGTATAATGGCAAACTCGTTCAAGCTTGGCCAAGAGAAGCCATCACGAAATTCGACAACTCCAGGGGCTCAAAAAAAATGTTCGCCCCTCCAAAGGAAGTCAGCCACTATTCCGCGCCAAAGGGTAAAATTTACGGTCTCACGCTCCTTGTAGATTTTTCTGACCAACCAGCCCCCGTAACCAAGGAAGAAATTTCCGACTGGCTGAACAAGGAAGGTTTCAATCGCGACGGTTGCAAAGGCTCCGTCCGTGATTATTATTTGGATGTTTCCAACGGTCAACTTGACTTTACCAACGAAGTATTTGGATGGTATCGTGCAAAGCACCCAAAATCCTATTACGAAGGTCTGCAGGGATACTCCGGTTCCGATATTCTGGTAAAAGAAGTCTTTGAATATTTCGATGCTCAAGTAGATTTTTCCCGTTACGACAACGACCATGATGGCATTACAGAAGCAATCAATATTGTATACGCAGGTCCTGGAGTAAAATGGGGACAAGGCCTTTGGCCACATGCAGGCGGTTCCAACGAAGTCCGCGATGGAGTTCTCTTGCAAAAACACCAGATGACCGATATGCCGGGCAAATTCTCCCTGTATGTATTTGTTCACGAAAACGGACACATGGTCTTTGGCTGGCCAGATCTTTACTGGTATGGGGACTACTGTACCATGGGCAACCGCGCAAATGACTGGAATCCAGTTGCTATCAATGATTTTTACCGAGCCGACCAAGGCTGGATTCCATTTGAAGATGTTACCGCAGAAGACCTCGGCAAAATGACTACGGAACCAGGCGAAAAATGCTACCGCCTGAAAAATCCTAACCGCCCAACGCAAGAAGGCCTTGTATGGTCTTATGTAAAGAACACGGGGCGCAATGCAGCGTTGACGGGCAGCGGAATTTTGATGCAGCATTACGATTTTTCTATTGGAGCTAATTCAGCGGCCAACGCGCTAGGTCTCAGAATTGTTCACGCCGATTCCAAAGGGAACGCGATCGATCCAGAAAATGACCAATGGCCAAGCCCAGGAAGCCGCGCTGGAGCATTCTTCAGCGGAACCTACAGTGCATTTTCCGATGCGCTCTACCCCGCAATCCGCTGGTACAACGGCAGCGCAACTGGCTTGAACTTTACAAACGTAAGCGTTAGCGGAAATACGCTCAGTTTTTGCCTCGGTGGCGATTGCACCGATTACAACGCAGAGCCTTTCGTTGAAACAGAAATCGCACTTACAACCAACTTGCCGATCAGCGAACATTACGACCCCGTTACCGTAGACTTGCAGGGAGCGCGTGTTGCCGAAGCTCTCGGCATTGCGCAAAACGAAATTGCCACAAAGGCAAGCTTTTACGCAGTGGAACCAGACGGTTCTTTGAACAGCAAAACAACAGGCGAAGGAACCGGCCACTGGTTCGATTCAAAGGGTGCTGTAACCGCTTGGAACCCGAGCGGAACAAGCATCGTTTTCTCTAACATTGACCTGAATACGATGACTACAAAAATCGGCCACATGCCTGGCAAGGTGAAAGACGGAGACTCTTTTACCATAAGCCAAGCTCTTGTCTACGGCCACAAGCAAGTCACCTTCCAATTCAAAGTGACTATAGGAAACGAAAGCGAAGAAGCTACAGAACCAGACACAAGCACCACCGCAATCGAACAGCAGCATCAGAAGACATTGGATTTGTCAAGGACTACGGTCCAATACTTTGACATGAACGGCAACCTGCTAAAGTCAGCCCCGACGCATAGCGGCAACTACGTTGTACGCATAAAGGAAAACGGCAAGGCCGCACGGCAGACCATTGTCCGAATCAAATAAATTCGTTATATTTTGGGAAACAAATCGGAGTTCCTATGGCAAACTACAAAAACCTTTTTAACGCAGCCATGCAAGAAATGCCAGTTGTCGGCATTCTTCGCGACATTCCAGCCGGGCAGGAAGAAGCCTGCATAGAAACAGCTGCAAAGTGCGGCTTGAAAGCCATTGAAGTGACCATGAACACCGAAGGCGCTGCCAAAATTCTGACAAAGCTCCGCATTGCGGCTGAACCGCTCGGCATAATCGTCGGTGCAGGCACTGTCCGCACAATGGACGACCTTGAACGCGCCAACTACGCCGGTGCAGAATTCATCGTTTCTCCGACAACGTTCAAGAATATTGTCCATTGCGGAGTGGAACTCGGCCTCCCGATGATCCCGGGTGCACTCACGCCTACCGAAGTGGAAAAGGCCTACCAATACGGCGCAACCTGCGTAAAAATTTTCCCGGCAGGCGCTGTCGGCGGGCCGTCCTACATCAAGGATTTGCGAGGCCCATTCCGCGACATTCCGCTGCTCGCCTGCGGCGGCGTGACTCCCGAAAATGCCGGTGCATACATCAAGGCTGGTGCAAACGTACTCGCCTTTGGCGGTAGCATCTTCAAGGCGGATCTCATGCGCGAAGGCAACTGGAATGAAATCGGCATTCGATTGAATGTTCTGCTCGATGCCGTCCGCAAGGCAAAAGCCTAGTTCGGCAACGGCCAGTCATTTGGGGCAACTGTTCAGGCAGTTGCCTTTTTCTTTTTCACGAAGATGACCGTTTGCGCAATGATCGGCAAAATGATCAGGCAAAGGCCAATGACAAAGGCCAGGCTCCATTCACGAAATTCCTGGAACAAGAGCACAGCATAGACAATGCTATAGATAGGTTCCAAGGCGTAGGTCAAATTGAACGTGAACGTTGGCACACGCTGCAAACCCTGAATTTGCATGAACTGCAAAAGAACCGTGCATGCGGCGCAAAATACGATGAGCTTTACGCCGTCGCTCAAGCCGGGGACGGCTACAGTGTCAAATGTATAATCACTGAGTACAAGTGCAATCGGTACGAGGATACTTGCCACAATGGAGCCGCCGGCAAGTTCGCCGACAAGCATTTTCGTGGAACTGAAATCGCGGCCTACGCGCGTGTTGACAATCGTGAATAAGGCAGCGCAAATGGAAGACAATGTTCCGGCCCAAATTCCCAGGCGATATTTGGAATCAAACGAAAAAATCAGCAAGACGCCCAATACGCAAAGCACGCCAAAGAAAAGTTCGCGAAGCGAAACTTTGTGCTTGTTTACGAGGGGTTCTAGGAGCGCCGTAAAAAAGCTCATTGACGAAAAACAGACCACGCCGACAGAGACGTTCGAAAGCTTGATGCTTCCGTAAAAAAAGAACCAATGAATTGCAAGTACGGCACCAACAAAACCGATGCGCAAAAATTCGCGCATGGTAAAAGTGATCTGTTTTTTTGTAAACGTGAGCACCAATATGCAAAGTACGGAAGATACAAGCAAACGGTACCACACAAGCGGCAATGTCGTAATCGTAATCCACTTGCCAAACACGCCCGTAGCACCGGCAAGCGCCACAGACAAATGCAACAAAAGAAGCGTTTTGAACATAGTTACTAGTTCTGAGTTACTAGTTACTAGATGACTAAGAATCTATGACTGCTGAGGCGACGACGCCTTCGCCCGCGTAGAGCACAAGGATCTGGCCCGGAGTGGAAGCGAATTGTGGAGCTTCGAAAGAAACTGTAATTTCATCTTTGGAAAGAGATTCAATGTGCGCATTCACTCCGTTGTGGCCAAGGCGAATGCGGGCATTCAAGGTTCCCTTGAGAAGCGGGGATTTTTCGTCTACGAGCAAATTCACATCGCGGGCATGCACTCCCGTGCAAGAAAGGGCGCTGCGAGGCCCAAGAATGACCTGGTTCTTTTTTGCATCGATAGCTACGACAAAAAGCGGTTCCGGCTGGCCACCGATATTTAGCCCCTTGCGCTGTCCGATAGTGTAATGAACAATGCCCTTATGCTTGCCAAGCACCTTACCGTCAAGATTCACAAAATCGCCCGGCACATTGTCACTCTCATCAAAGAGCACCGAGTAATCGCCACATTCCAAAAAGTCCTGGCTTTCCTTTTTAGAAGCAAAGTCGTCCCAGCCAATTTCACGGGCAATGGCCTTGACCTCTTCCTTCCGCATGCCGCCGAGCGGGAACAGCACCGTAGAAAGCTGCTCTGCAGTGAGCCTCGAAAGAAAGTACGACTGGTCCTTGGTATTGTCAACAGCCTGCCAAAGGAACGGCTCCTGCGGGTTCTTAAAGTCAAGGCGGGCATAGTGGCCAGTGGCAAAGTAGTCAAACTCGACGCCCATGCGGCGGGCAGCCATGTGGAGCGCACCAAACTTGATAGTCTGATTGCAGCGCACACACGGGTTTGGCGTGCGACCGGCACGGTATTCTGCACGGAAATAGTCCAAAACTTGCCGTTTGTAGTCTTCAGAAACGCTCACCACATGATGCGGAATGCCAAGACGGTCCGCAACGAGCTTTGCCTGCGCAATGGATTCGTCTTCGCCAGGGCCAAAACAGCCTTCGCGGCCTTCGACATGTGGCATGTTCGGGATCGAGCCATCCCACGTTGACATCGTTACGCCGACAACATCATACCCTTGCTGCTTGAGCGTCCATGCGGTAAGGGCTGAATCCACTCCGCCAGAAAGACCAACTGCGACACGTTTCGTAGACATCTTACAATTCCCTTTTATTTAGGTAGGAAATATAAAAAATTCAAATGCTATATTTTAGCAGGCATTATATTTAGAGATTATAAAAATGACGCTTTTTGCCTGGATTGCCATTGGACTGCTTTTTGCCAAGATGATATTGATGCTCGACCGCAGGGTGCCATCCGATTTGATCGCTCTCGGCATAATCGGAGCCACGCTCATAACGGGAACGCTGTCAACAAAAGATGCCCTTGCCAGTTTCAGCAACGAATCTGTAATTTTGGTGGGGGCCTTGAGCATTGTGGTTTCGGGTCTCATATTTTCTGGAACCGTCAGCTGGATTTCTGAGCACATGTTTGCACGCAGCAGGAACATAGGAAAACTGCTGAGACGCCTCATGATATCGTCTGCGTTTATGAGCGCCTTCATGATGGTCGATGCCATTGTAATCATTTCTATTGACTTAATACGCAATGTTGCACGCAGACTAAAAATTCCAGCCTCGCAGCTACTGCTTCCTCTGGCTTACGCAAGTACACTCGGCAGCATCTGCACCTTGCTCGGAACCCCATCAAACATCGTCATTGCAAATTTTTACAACCAGACTACCGGCGAGACAATGTCTATTTTCGAGCCTCTTATACCCGGTCTTGTCTGCACTGCAGTCGGCTTGATTACTATCCAAATTTTTCGCCACAGGCTCCCAAACAGAAACTCTCCCGAAAAATCCTTTGCAGACAGCGCCGATTACACCGTAGAATTGCAAATTCCTACAGATTCGCATGTTGTAGGCAAAACTATAAGTGAAGCCGGTTTTGACAAAATTCACGGTGGCCACTTAATTGAAATCGTCCGTTTTGACAGAGAAGTCATTTCGCCTGTGCCTGCCGATGAATTCCTATTCGGCGGCGACCATCTAGTTTTTGCAGGGCAAATAAATTCCATTTTAGACTTGCGAAAATCACATGGTTTGGTAAACGCCACTCACCACGTTTTTCATATTGCAGACGTCAGCAAAAAACGCAATTTGCAAATGGCAACCATTGACCCGAATTCACCTCTCGTCGGCCGTTGCATGAGTGATACCAAATTCGAAGATTCCAACGGGCTCGTCCTTGTGGCGATCGCTCGACAGGGGCATCGAGTAGAAGGCATTCCTCGCGAAGTCAGCCTGAGGGCTGGTGACACTTTGCTTCTAGAAAGTTCCCAGCCAATCAATCCGGAAAGTTTTAGAAGCAACTTGAATTTTTTGGATTCCGAAATTTTACTCCAGGCAAAAAAATCAAAACCGATTTTTGCAACCCTCATTCTTGCCGGTGTAATTTTGCTATCGACATTCAAGATTATGCCACTGCTGCATTGTTCCATTCTTGCAGCAATGCTCACCGTAATTTTAGGCTGCTGTAATTTTAAACAGGCACAAAATGCAATCCATTGGAAACTGCTTATGATTTTTGCCGGCAGCGTCTGCCTAGGTAAAGCACTCGACGTTACCGGAGTTTCTGCAGCCATCGGTAAATATGTAGGCCTGGTTTGTGACGACGACGCATTTTCCGCATTGATTTTCTTGGCTATCGTAACTGCAATCACCACCGAATTTATCGGTGGCCCACTTTGCGCAGCCATCTTCGCCCCTATAGCAATCCACACGGCAACCCTGCTAAATTCAAACGTGATGGCCTTCTGCATAGCCGTGTTGATATCTACCAATGCAGCGTTCTTAACGCCTATCGGTTCCAACGCAAATACGATTGTATATGGTCCTGGAGGCTATAAATTTACCGATTACCTTGGTGTAGGGCTTCCCCTCAAAATCGTGATTCTCGCCACGAACATCATCATGGTGAATCTACTCTACACACTGTAATCAGACATTCTCGATACTAATTGTCAGAATGTTCTTTTCTCCGTCACGTTCATACATCAAGGACTTCATCATCTTCTTTACCATAAAGATGCCAAGGCCACCGATTTCACGTTCTTCGACAGATGCAGTAATGTCAGGTTCCTTCGCATCTTTTAGCGGATCAAAGGCTTTTCCGTCGTCCATGAACTTTACGACAATTTCAGAACCTTTCATAGAACAATCTACATCGAGAGATGCTGCACCACTATAGTAAATAACATTGCTGACAATTTCGTCAGTGCAAATAGCAAGCTTGGTCGAAACTCCCATGCTAACACCGTTCTCTTCCGCCCAAGCGGCAATGAAATTTTGAACAGCATCCAAACCTTCTTTACTTACTTCAAAAGACTTTTGCACATCAAGCCCCTTTGTAGCAGAAAGCAAGCATAGTGATATCATCAAACTGGGCAGCAGAACCAGCATGGGCTCTAACCATTTCACGAACATTTTTGCATAGGTTTTCCATGCTTTCATTTTTATTCGCATTCAAGGCAGCAAGCATGCGTTCGTTGCCAAATTCTTCATTATTTTCATTCATTGCTTCTGGCACACCGTCTGTGTATGTAAACATGATGTCGCCCGGAGCAAGCGGAACTTCAAAGTCCTGGTACTTCATGCCCGGCATGCCACCAAGCACAAAACAGCTCTTGATTTGCGGCAGGTAAAATTCACCACCTTTGCGCATAAGGGCCGGTCGTTCATGGCCTGCATTTGCAAACTTCAGCACGCCGGTTTTCAAATCAAGCACGCCACACAGGCAGCTCACAAACATTTCAATCGGATTATTTTTACTGAGTTCTTCATTCGCGCGCAGCAAAGCCTCTGCCGGCGAAAATCCCTGCATCAAGTTATGACGCAAAATGATTTTTGAAACCATCATGAAAAGAGCAGCCGGCACGCCCTTGCCAGAAACATCGGCAACAAGGAGTGCAATGTGGTCATCGTCAATTTTGAAGAAATCGTAAAAGTCGCCGCCGACTTCCAAGGCGGGGTCCATCATCGCATACAATTCCAATCTTTTAAACACTTCCAACTTAGGAAGCGAAGAAACCTGGATCGCAGTCGCAATGGAAAGTTCCGTATGAGTCTTCTGATGTTCCGCAGCAACGTTCGTCAAATTTTTAACATAGGTATCCAGCTCACTGGACATGCCCTTGAAAGCGCGAGCCAAATCGCCAATTTCGGAAGTAAAGTAAACATACTTTTGGCACTTGCTTACAATGGATGCAATTTTTGCTTCAATTTCAGTTTCTTCACCAAACACTTTTGCTATTGCGCTCATAGTTTCTACCGGCTGTGCTACGGTACGCTCCATATAATACAAAAATGCAAGTGACGCCCACAAGGCTACATTCAACGCCACACCAACCGCATAGTACACATAGTTCCACAAATGGAGCGTATCCAGATGATGCTTGTACAGCAAAATCTGATAGTTGGCGCCTCCAACAGCGACACCGAGTACAATGCTTGCCAACAGGAAAAAGAGAAGGAACTTTTCATTTAGCGAAAATGAAAACATAGTTCGTGGCATTCTATCCTTTTTATGCAAATAGCGCTGGTAACGCAACGAACAGATGACCATAAACGGAATGCCGACAACAACCATGGTAATCAACTGGTTGAAGAATACATTCAACCAAAGATCTACAGAAACCGGCAAGCCGTTCAAAGCGACATTTAAATAGACTAGCCAAGAAATAAAGGCTGAATCAACAATGACAATCAAAAGAAACTGGACGACCTTATAGACCCGATCCAGCTTGAATTTGTTTTTTGCATTGCGCCGCAAATAGTTCCAAAGTAACGCAGGCAAATAGCCATAGGCAACCTGGCTAAAGAATCCTGGAACAAAGATCGTTGCAGGGAACCCCTGGCTAGCATCGGCAGCGACATTGGCAAAGGCGCAGCCAAGGGCCCCTGGCAAGCCGAACGCTATAGAAAAAAGGAACGGAAGTGGCGCTACAATGCGCACTTCCGTAGTTTCCGACACCTTAAAAAATTCTCGACAGGGCTCACCCAGGATGTAAAAGATAAGCCCGCAAACTAAAGCAATCAAAACGCTCTGAAGCAGAGTTTTCTTTTTCATTCTAGGAGCCTCTTTTTTTAAACAATGGTCAGGATATTTGTAAAGCCAGTCAATTCAAAAACCTCCTTGACTGCAGCACTGACATTGACCAGCTTCATTTCGCCTGAAGCCGCAACTTTCTTTTGAGCTTTGAGCAAAACGCGAAGACCGGAGCTGGATATGTATTGCACCTTCGCAAAATCAAGAACCAGTTTCGTGGTTTCTGCCACGGCAGCTTCCATTTCGGCATCGAAAGCCGGTGCGTTTGCCGTATCAAGCATACCTTCCGGAGCTATAACGAGTTCTTCACCATTCTTTGTTTTTACGATTGTCATAATCAAACCTTTGGCTACGTTTAATAGGATTTCACCCATAAGATACATAATATTTTTAGTAAATTTTTGACCATAGCACCAAAAAACACAAAATAATGCAGCTTAGAAACAATTACATAGTGAACAAGGCGTTCAAAACCTTTTTGTTCGCCTCCATACTTACGGGAGTCGCCCAGCAGTTCCGTGTTATGGCCGATGGCATTGTCGTAAGCAACATGGTGGATCCGAGCGCATTGTCTGCAATCAATCTGTACTACCCGCTAGAGACTCTTTTTTACGCAATCATTTCCATGATCGTCTCTGGAGCAGGAATCAAGGCTGCCGTAGAAACAGGCAAACAGAACCACCACAAAGCATCTGAATATTTTAGCCTGGCCCTATTTGCCACAACACCGGTGATTACCATTCTAGTGGCATTATGCTATGCGTTTTTTCCGCAAGTCATAAACTTGCTATCTGACCCGAACGAACCCACACTATATGCATTTACGGCAGACTACACTAAAGTTATGCTGTTGTCATTCATCTTGCTTGTTCCAAATTACACCTTGCGCGTTTTTATAAACATTGATGGGCAGCCAAAACTAGTAACAATTTCCATTATCATAAGCTTAATTTTGAATGTAATTTTGGATTTTTTCCTTGTAGTCATTTTTGAGGCAGGAATTGCCGGAGCTGCAATAGCGACGCTCGCCAGTGACTTCATCGGCATGCTGTTCCTACTTCCATACATACTGAAAGGCAGAAGTTCCATCAAGTTCACTATGCCAAAAAAAATTCTGTCATTGATTTCTGGCAGTCTAAAACAGGGCATACCCATGAGCATTAGCTCACTTCTCCTTGCCATTCTCATATTTATATTGAACCAACTGGTGCTAGACATTCAAGGAACAAACGGAGCTTACATTTTTGCCATCATGATGCAAGTAGCCGTATTCGGAGCAATGCTGCTCGAAGGCATTAGCGACCTAGACAGCTCCATCGGAGGAGTGCTGCTTGGCGAACGGGACTATTCCGGTTTCAAAACGTTAATCCACCGCAGCGGCCAAGCTGTTTTCATTTTCGCAAGCGTGCTGACGTTGACCATGCTAATTTACCCCGAAGGCGTCATGAAATTTTTTGGCGATGACGGCAATACGCTGGTTTCACAAAACATTTCGACACTCAGGATCGTCAGCATTTTCTTTATTCCCTATCTGCTTTTTACATTCAACACGAACATCCACATTCTTGTGGAACGTGAAATGTTTTCTACCTTATTTTTAATTCTTCAATTCGTATCAATGATTTCATTTCCATGGTTTTTCGGGAAATACCTGTACAATCATTTTTGGTGGAGTTTTCCACTGCAGGCTATACTTTTGCTTTTAGCACAAGCTGCCGCTGCGTTTGCTATTCAGCATAAAAACAGGCAACTTTCTAAAATATGCCTAATGCCTTTATTGCCAGACGATGTGGGCGTAAATTTTTCCGTAGGATATTCAGAGAAGTCGGTGAAGGAGAATCTTGAAAAAATCTTCAAATTTCTCTCCATTTGCGAACTGAGTAAAGAATCCGAAAATCGCATTTTGCTCTGCTGCGAAGAACTTTCTTACAACATTCTTGAACACAGCAAAGACAAGGGAGATGGGAACCGTTTTGATATTCGCCTGACAGACCACGAAGACATCATCGAAGTACGAATCAAAGATGCAGGAATGCCTTTTAACCCGGTAAAGAAATTTGACAATAGCGCAGCCGAGGCTTATGTCGATAACGAACATGTAAGTCTCGGGTTGCGCCTTGTAAACCAGATGTGCAACGATATTTCGCACAAATTCATGTTCGGACTTAACGTAACCACACTCAAGTTCAAGACCAGAGAGGTATGAGGTCGGAACTACGTGCCTAGAGGCGCATTGTTTAGTTACTAGTTACGAGTTACTAGAGAATGTTGGGGTATAGGGTGTAGAGGTTAGTCAATTAACAATGAATAATGAAAGTTCAATCTTAAGCATCCATTGTTAATCGTTAATTGATAACTAAGTCGAGCGTCGCAAAAATAAACTTGTTTATTTTTATGACCGAGACGCATTATCAAGAATAACGAAGTTATTAATTGATAACCCCTCATCCCCCCAAAGGGGCGTAGCCCCGACCCCAGAGAGTAGCGACTTCTAGCCTCTTCCGTCTTCCGTCTTACGTCTATTTTTGTATATTGCAAAAAAATTGGGTAGCACATTGAAACATTCTGCATTTAGTCTCCTTTTTACCGCGGTTTCTGCATTCGCGCTCCAGTTCTATGGCAACGAAAGCGAAATCAAGTGGAAAACAGCAGACTCCGACCATTTCATATACCATTACCCGGCGGAGTATTCATCCCACGCCGAGCGCGCTTCTGCCGTAGCCGAAGCGGTGTATGATTCCGTAACAAGCCGCTACCCGAACAAGCTCCCTCGCAAGGTACACCTGTCGCTTCGAAACGCACTCTACTCCAATGGCTACGCGGTGCCATCTGAAACTTCCATGAACCTGTGGCTCACCAACTGGGATTTTAAAATTCGCTCTAGCCACGGCTGGCTCACCGACGTAGTGACCCACGAATTTTCGCACCTGGTAAGCATTGAAGACGGCGCAAAAATAAACCCGGCACTTTACGGTCTGCAGGTTTCGTATTCCGACTACTACAACGAACGCAGCCGCACCGATTTGATGACCATGGTGCCGTTTACCATTCAGCCGCTCTGGCTTGCCGAAGGTACAGCCCAGTTCGAATCGGAACGCATGGGGTTCGACGCCTGGGATAGCCACCGCGACATGCTATTACGCACGGCAGCGCTCTCCGATTCGCTCGTGCCGCTCACATTCATGCACGCCTTCGACAACAATGCGCTCAAATCGGAACTTGGGCCTTACACACAAGGATTTGCCCTTGTACGCTACATTGCTGAAACCTATGGCGAAGATGTGGTTCCAAAAATCTGGAGCGAATTTGCAAAACCATACCGCGTAACGCTAGACGGCGCTCTCAAGGCAACAATCGGCATAGGCGAAGATTCGCTGTACAACGCCTGGAAAGAGCACCTGCAAAAAAAATATGGAGAACAGCGCGATAGCCTCGGCACTCTCGTAGAAGGAACAAAGCTTACCGCAGACGCGTTCTACCAGGACTTCCCGGTTGTCGCTGGCGACTACATTTACGGCATTTCGAACTTTGGAGGAAACTGGTTCGAAGGCGGCATTTTCAAGGTCCACAAAAATCTTGATTCCTTGATGCAGGATTCCGTAAAGGAAGATGAAATCGAGATTTCCGTAGAAAACACGCTCGACATTTCTGAATATGCAAAGTCAGGCTTCAAGATGAAAAAGCCCTGGGCAGACAAGGGCATTTCCATTCGCGAGGTGGAAGGGCGCGGTCCGACGCTTGCCTACGTAAGCTACCAGAACAGAAACCGCCACGGCAGAGCGGCGTTTGACATCTTCGTTACCGACACGGCAGGCAAGGCTCAAGAAATCACGCACCTAGCAGACGCCGTTTACCCGGAACTCCGCCCAGACGGCAAGGAAGTGCTCTTTGCCCGCCGCGACGCTGCGACAACACGTTTCATTCTTTCCAAGGCCCCCGTTGCAGAAGACCAGGAAAAAGCGGATGAATACACAGACATCTGGACTCCACCTGCAGAGTTTCCATATTACAACATCTATACACCACACTACAGCCCTAGCGGGAACAAAATTCTTTTCAGCTTCTTTGACGACAGAACTCGTGGCATAGCCATCGTGAACGCCGACGGAAGCGGCTTCAAAATCTTGAGCGAAGAAGGCGTTGACGCACGCGACCCGGCATTCATTGACGAAAACACGATTGTCTATAGTTCCGACAAAAACGGCATCTACAACTTGTACAGAAAGAAGCTCGACGGTTCCGCAATCGACAAGCCCATTACGAACGTGCTCGGTGGCGCCTTTACGCCAACAGTCGGGCACGGCGCCATTTTCTACACGGGCTACGACGCCGACGGTTTTTCGCTCTACAAAATCGACTTGCCAACAGACAAGCTCGACACGACAATTCACTTGAAAGATGTTCGCTGGGTAGCTACGGCGAAGGTTCCCTTCGCAAAGCAAAAGACAAGCGTATTCGAGGAACTTTTCTTTGCAAAAGACAAAGCAGCCGAAAATCGGCCTGTAGCCAAACCGCAAGACTTGTGGCTCGGCAAGAACGAAATGCTTTCGCTCATTGCTTACGGGAACTACAGCACACCTCTTGCGACCCACGCCCTGGCGCTAGAAACAGCAGTTAGAGATTCCACATACAGGCTTCCGCAGATTGAAGAAAAACTTTACGGGACAAGACTCACAAACAACCACCCGCAGCCACCAATTGAAAACGATGTAAGCTTTGCCGGCACGGAACGCGACTACAAGGCAATCCCGACGATTCCGCTGTTCGTGCCCATGGTTAGCCTCGAAGAAAACGCCCCTGACTTCAGCGTGCACGGCGACGGGAACCTGCTTGCAAAAATCGGTGTTGCAATGATTCTAGCGGACCCGCTAAAAAAGAACATTGTACAGCTCGGCCTGCTCTTTGAAGTTACCAACGGTTTTGACTATATCACAAGCGGAGGCCTCAATCCAGACAAGCAGTACGATTTCTTCGCCCTGTGGGAAAACAGAAGCACGCCAATCACGTTTGACATCGGCTACTCCTATGCTAACTTGACGAGCAAAGATACGCTCCATTACGAAGACCCGCGCAGCTACTGCGAAGACGATGTTGAAGATTGCTACGGAATTTCGAACTACGCCATCGGCATGCACAGCATCATGGGCAGCGCAGGCTACAGCGTATTCAAGCAGGGCGACACGCTTTCTGCCGTTGCAGGCTATGACTGGGCAAGCTTCAACTTGTACGAAGATGACTTTGAATGGACATACCACAAGCGCTTGAGCGCAGGTCTCATGTTCGGCATCTATGGAGACTTTGAAGAAGAAAAAACAATTTCTGGCAGCGGAAACGGCATTGCACTCGCCTACTCCTACAGCAACGCAGACCTCTACCGTTCCGGCACATTCGCAGAAACATTCGTGGTCAACGAAAACGGGACTATCAAGCCAATATACCGCAACTTTGAACTGCACGAAATTGCATTCAACGCATTCGCCACGCTAGGTAACCCGATTCACGAGGGTGCTCGCCTCGCCCTTGGCGCTAGCCTTTCGGGCATTGCAAATTGGCGGAGCAAAGACAGCGATACGCTCGACAGCTATTACACCCACCCGCTCCTTTTGGAAGGCTACCCGTACCTGATTTCTACGGAAGACTACAATCGCAGCGGCACAAAGACGGCGATCGCGCAGCTCCATTACATATTCCCGATTTTAAGCGATTTCCGTCACAGCTTGTGGATTTTTGAAACAGAAGACATTTACTTTGACTTGTTCGCCCAGGTGGGCGCCGCCTGGAGCGGCAAGTGGGGCGACTTCGACAAATTCACGACGCGCGACTTTTGGGACAGAAGCGTGGGCTTTGAACTGCGCTTTGCAAACAACCTGTTCCACAGCGTTCCATTGAACATTTCATTGAACATAGCCCGTGCGCTTGACCGCGTTGGTGAAGACAGCGAAGGGGCTCACGGCCAAAAGCTGACTCCGATTGATGTTCCGCTATTGCCAAGCAAATTCAGTCCAACTCGCATTCATTTGACAATCGGCACAGACTTCAACAACATCTGGCAATACTAAGTCCAAAGCATGCCACAGCTAAATAGTCAAAACCGCATTGACTGGATAGACGAATTCAAGGGTTTCGTCCTGCTGCTCGTGTGTTTGTTCCATGTAGAGCAATCGTTCAAATGTTTTGACTGGGGAATGCTGCATGCGAGTGCGTTTCGCATGTCTGCATTTTTCTTTATATCGGGAGTCCTGTTCAGCACGCGCAGGTTCCCGAATTTCAAAAGCTACTTCATTCACAAAAGCAAAGTCCTGCTGTTTCCCTACCTGATTCTGTCCTTCTTATTTTTGCTGCTCGACCCGGTAATCTACAACTTTGAATGGTTCCCGCGCGCACCGAAAATGACAATCATGACCATACGCCCGGTCATCGAAAGCACTTGGGATTACATTTACTGGAACTTTGCGAAAATTTTCGTAGCAGGCAAATCTTCCATCGGCTCCGGGCCAATCTGGTTTGTGTTCACGCTGTATTCCATAAGCCTGTTGTTCTATGCAGTCCAAAAAATCACCAAGGGTAAAAAATGGGCTATCGCGATTTTTGCGACGGCAAGCCTTGCAGCCGGCTGGACATTGTTCCAGAATCATATTCGACTGCCGCTCGGCATTGAGCGCGACATGACAACATTCTTCTTTTTTGCATGCGGTTTTTTGTGCAAAGGGGTCATTCAATTTTTGCAACAGCGCCACTTTGCAATTCTATGTGCAATCTCCGTAATTTCATTTGTACTCTATGGTTACTTTGAAATTCCAAGTCCAAATTTCAGCATCATGAACAACGACCTCGGCAAAAGTTTCATCGCATTTTTTGCAAGTTCCGCTTTTGGAATCAGCGGCCTGGTTTCAGCCTTCATTTTGTTTTCAAAAATTCCGGGCATTGCACCCGTCCGCATTGCAAAAGGCATTTTGCGAAACATCGCACGCAACGGTATGATCATTCTTGCAGTGCACTGGTGGGTTCTACTCGTGCTGCGCATCGTGTTCAAAACGGAGCTAGACAAGCCGGGAATCGTTTACCTTTCTATCTTGATAGTTGCAAGCGTAACCATCGCAAGCATTCCGCTATTCCGTTGCAAATTGCATAGGCTCATTGGCAAGGAACGAGTTTCGCTGCGAGAAAGCTTGAGCATAGGCAACCGCTAAAATGACAAACCACGAATTTCTTGACCTATACCTTGACTACCTCATTGCCGAGCGCGGACTTTCGCGCGCGACAATTTCTAGCTATGGGGCGGACCTCGAAAATTTCGTTGCTTGGCTAGACGAGCAGGGTTTGCCAATCGCAGGTTGCGACGACGAGCGTTTGAATACATTCCTGATTGATGTTGCGGCCAAGGCGGAGTACTCGCCGACTTCGGTGGCAAGGCATTTTTCTAGCCTGCGCGGCTTTTTGCATTACCTGAACCGCGAAGGGCATTACCCATATACAACGGAACTTTTGACACCGCCAAAGCTAGGGCACTACTTGCCGCAATGCCTGACGATAGAAGAAGTGGATTCTGTATTTGCAGAAATCCAGGAATTTTCGACGAACATAGAGCGAGACACGGCATTGCTCGAACTTCTCTACAGCGCAGGGCTCCGCATTTCGGAAGCGCTATCCATTCGCCTGCAAGACATTGACCTGGAAAACGAATGGCTGATGCCGATTGGCAAAGGCAACAAGCAGCGCCTTGTTCCACTCGGGCAAAAGGCAAAAGAAAATTTGAAGGCGTGGATCAGCAATGGCCGCAAAAAGACGGACCCGAAATCGGACTGTGTCATTCTGAACGCCCGTGGCAAGCCAATGTCGCGCATGGGCGCCTGGAAAATCGTGAACAACTTCACGGCACATTTAGGCAAGCAGGTTTCGCCACACACATTCAGGCACAGCTTTGCCACGCATTGCCTTGCTGCAGGCATGGATTTGCGCGTTTTGCAGGAACTACTAGGCCACGCTGACCTTGGCACAACCCAAATCTACACACACCTAGACAACAGCTTCATCAAGGAAGAACACCGCGCGCACCACCCGAGGGAACTTGCGCGACGCAACGATTAAACGCTCTGCGTATTTTCCAAGACGAGCTTTAATTTATCGACAAGATGAACATATTCGCTCATGAGCGACGAGTGGAACATTTCAGCCTTTGCAAAATCGTTATTGATCACTGACTGTTCCTGAAGCCTTGCTAGTTCAAAGACTTCCATGGCACCGATTGTTTTGGAAGAACTCTTGAGACTGTGAACATGGATACGATAATTTTCCCAATCCTTTGCTCTAAAGAATTCTTCAATCTGCTTGACTTTGGAATTTTCCACATAGTTGCGAATGATATCGCGGTAGAGAGCTTCGTCGTCAGCGCAGTATAAAAGGCCAGTCTGCGCATCGACAAATGTGAGACTTTCCAAAAAGGACTTGCCGACAACAGATTCCTTGGTAACCGGAGTTTCAAAAACCGGCATATCGGCTGTTTTAACAACAGGCTTTTCAGCAACCGGGGTTTGTGCAAAACCACTTTCAATAACAGGCTCTTCTGCGATTTTCACAGAGGCATCGGAACTTTCCTTGTTGAGCACAACCTTTTCTTTCGGCAAAAACTTGAGCAGCGTGCTTTCCAAAATGTCGCCACGCACAGGCTTCGACAAATAGCCAGAGAACCCGGCAGAAAGATATGTTTCCGCAGCACCGACAAGGGCATTTGCCGTAAGCGCGATTACCGGGACATCCTTGCCATGCTGCAGCGTGCGCAGCTGTTCAAGGGTTTCCATGCCATCCATGCCAGGCATCATGTGGTCCAGCAAAACCAGGTCATAACGCTTTGCAAGAATATAGCCCAAAGCCTGTTCGCCACTAGTTGCAAAATCAAGCTGCACCTTGGTCTGCTTGAGCAGGCCACTGATAACTTCCATGTTGATTTGCACATCATCGACAACAAGGATTTTTGCCTCGGGGGCCTGGAACTGCTCATGATACTTTTTGTTGTTCACCGACCTGTTCAGCAACCTGGAATTAAAATCGCCAACAGGCTCGTCCGACACAACAACCTGCGGAATGCGAATGATGAATTCGGAGCCACAGCCAAGTTCGCTCTTTACTTCGATTGAGCCAAACATCAAATCAACAAGCTGCTTTGTGATGGGCAGGCCAAGACCTGTGCCTTCAATGTTTCTATGCTTGTCTTCATCTACGCGCGCAAACGAAACAAACAGCTTGTCCAAATTTTTCTCGGCAATGCCGATGCCCGTGTCCTTTACAGAAATGCAAAGGTTAATCGTTTTTTCTTCCGTCTTTTCAAAATCAATCGAAAACCTGACAGAGCCAACCTTGGTATATTTCAATGCGTTGGTAAGCAAGTTGACAACGACCTGACGGATTCTGTATTCGTCGCCATAAAGGGATTTCGGCAACTTCGGATTGTTCATTACAACGAACTGCAAATCCTTTTCTTTCATGCGCATGGCAACCATGTTGTAACAGTCGTTCATGAGCGAAGAAATTTCATAGACAGTCGGCAAAATTTCCATTTTGCCTGATTCAATTTTTGAGAAATCCAAAATATCGTTGATGATGGCCAAAAGCGACTGGCCCGAATTGCGGATATCGGTTGCGTATTTTTCTACAGCGGCATCGTTTGTTTCACGCAAAATCATTTCGTCCATGCCAAGCACGGCATTGATGGGCGTGCGGATTTCGTGGCTCATGTTTGCAAGGAACAACGACTTTGCCTCGTTGGCCTTTTCCAAATGTTTCATCGCATCTTCAAGCTCCTGCATGGTCTTGCGGAGCGATTCGTCACGGTCTTTCAAGTCTTTTGCCTGGCGTTCATACACATAAGACTGGAAGCGGAACAACGCCCCGAACACAATGGAAACAAGCACCATGGACAGCACGATGTCAGAAGCCATGCTATCTTCAGGAAGCGACTGGATTATGTTTGGAAAATTTCTTTCAATACCGATGCAGGCAGCAAAGACTATCGCCGCCAGGGCAAACACGCCATAAATCACTTTCTTGGAATAGAAAATTGTCCAGGGAACGACCAGGCCAAGAACAAACCACAAAGGCATGCCGCTCTTCATGCCGCCCGAAGTAAAATACATCATCGGCAAAAGAGCTACGATCACGCAAACGACAAGGCATGCAGAAAACTCAAGTTTCCGCTTTACAATGGAAAAATAGAGAGCTGCACCAACAAGCAGCAATACGGCAAGCGTCGCAAAAGAACCTTCCCAACCGACATTGATTGGAATCGAAACAAAAAACGAAATTACTGCACCGACCAAAGCCGTGGCCAGCACAATATTCATCAGCTTTTGGTAAATCGGGAATTCCTCATTCAGCAAAAGCGAACAAACATTCTTAAAGAGTTTCTTTGCGAGTTTCATGCAAGCAACTGCCTATTCGTGCAACAGGTAATCCGTATCGGCATCTATGATTTCGAGCATCTTGTCGGCAACAACCGGGTCAAACTGCGAGCCCTTGCACTTTTCGATTTCTTCACGAATAACTTCTTGCGGAAGCACACCACGGTAACTGCGCGTCGAAGCCATCGCGTCGTACGCATCGGCTACGCAAATGATTCTTGCGATTTCCGGAATAGCCTCGCCCTTCAAATGATCCGGGTAGCCGCGGCCATCGTAGCGTTCGTGGTGCCAGCGAGCTCCGGCTTCAAGTTCCGGGAAGGTCGAAATGGTCTTCAAGATATCGCTACCAACGCCAGGGTGCTTTTTAATCAGTTCAAACTCATCGTCCGTCAGGCGGGAAGGTTTGTTGATGATTTCGTCCGGCACACCGATTTTTCCGATATCGTGCAACAGGCCAATGGAATAAATTTTTTCTTGCTCCAGCTTGCTCTTGCCAAGCGCCTTGCCGAGCATCTGGGCATATTTTGCAACACGGGAAGAATGGCCGTTCGTATATTTGTCCTTGGCATCGATCGTGCCCGCCAAGGCACTCATCACCTGGGCAGAAAGCAGTTCACGGTTCTTCTGTTCCTTCAGCAATTCGCGAGTTCTCGTTTCCACTTCCTTGCGCAAATTCTTTTGCAATGCAGAAAGCTGAAGAATGCGAGAAACGCGCTGGATAACAACATCCTTGACAAGCGGTTTCCTGATGAAATCCATGGCGCCAGCGTTAAAGCACTTGACTTCGGTCTGCACATTTTCGTCGCCAGTCAGGAATACGACCGGAATGTTGTTGAGTCGATCGTCCGACTGCAGTTTACCGAACATGTCAAAACCAGAGACGCCCGGCATGTTCACATCGAGCAAAATCAAATCCGGAATCTTTGCATCAAGGAACTGGAACGCACTTTCTACGGTGCTGACACTCTTGACTTCAAAATCATCTATCAGCAATTTTTCTGCAATGCGCAAGTTCACCACTTCATCGTCAATCACCATGATCAGCGGGCGTGGAGGAAGCACGACCGGCGCTTCGCGTTTAGGCATTACCTTGCGCAGGTTTCTAAGCAAAAGCTTGTATTCCATGAGCATGCGGGCATGGTTCTTTTCGACAAAGGCGTAGTCGCCACTCTTCACTGCACTTTCAAGAGCCTTGGCAAGCGAAGAAAGCTGGACAGCACCAATGGAAAGCGAAGAAGACTTCAACGAACGGACCAGGGACTGATACTGTTCAAAGTCCTTTGCCCTAAAGGCATCGTCGATGGTTTCTACGACCTGGCGTTCTACAAAACTTTCAAGCACATCAAGATAGAAGGACTTGTCGCCGCTGCAATAAGAAAGGCCAAGTTTGCCATCAATCTGTTCCGGCAACCATTCCATGGAATTGCCATGCGAAGACTTCCGGTTCACATTTTCAATCAAGTCCTTATTCAGCAATTCGCGAATGCATGCACGAATTTCACTCAAGTTCACGGGCTTTGCAATATACCCGTCAAAACCTTCGGCCAAGTATTTTTCACGGGCGCCGCTGACCATGTTGGCGGTAAGCGCAACGACAGGCGTCCCCTCATTCAGCTTGCGTTCGCGCATTTCCTTGAGAACCATGATACCATCTTTGCCTGGCATCATGTGGTCCAGGAATACCATGTCGTATTTATTCTGTTCCAAGGCAAGAATCGCTTCATCGCCATTATAGACTGTATCGAACTTGATCTGCGTTTCGCGCAAAAGCCCGCAGAACAGCTTCAAATTCATTTCATTGTCATCGGCAACGAGGAACTTTGCATTAGGAGCCTTGAACGCATCTTCGTTCCAGCGGTTAAGGATAGCATCCCTACCTTCGAACGGAATTTTGCCAATCGGATCATTTTCAAAGACTTCCTGTTCCAATTCAAAATAGACGCGAGTGCCTTTTTCAAGCTGGCTATCAATCTTCATGGAACCGCCCATGAGCGCAATAAGCTTAGAAACAAGGAGCAATCCAAGACCCGAGCTCTGGGCATCGGTACCGAGGGTGGCAAGCGTGCTCGGCAAAATACCGACACCGGTATCCTGCACCGTAACAAGCATTTTACCTCTCGTCGTGCCAAGAGCGATCCAATCCACCTTCAAGGCCACAAAACCGCGCTTTGTATATTTGAACGCATTGGAAAGCAGGTTGCTCAAGATCTGCAGCACACGGACCATGTCGCCAATCATCTTGCTCGGCATGTTTTCGTCAACTTCCATCTTGAACATAATGCTCTTGCGTTCTGCATTGAACTTGCCATACAGGGCAACATCCTGCAACAGCGAAGCCGTGCTATACTTGCTCGGGAAAATTTCCATTTTATCGCGTTCAATATCGGAGTAGTCAAACACGTTATTGACTTGAGCCAAAAGGGCACGGGCGCTAGCCTGCACATTCAAAGCATAGTCCGCGACCTGGTCATCTACAGAATCACGCAGAATCAATTCATTGTAACCGAGAATTGAGTTGATCGGAGTGCGGAGCTCGTGGCTCATATTCGACAAAAATTCAGACTTGGCAGCATTTGCCTTTTCCAATTTTTTCGCAGTCGCTTCCAGCTTTTTCATCGTCTTTGCCAAACGGAAGAAATCAGGAGTCTCCATGGAGAACATGATGATCATCAAGGCCGTGGCGGTCGTGAAAATGGTAAGGAGATAATCTGGGAAAATGGTCAACTGGAGAACGGAACCTGAATAGCCGATGACCGTATAGAGAATGATGGAGACTCGCTGAATCGGTGTATAGCGCCTATAGTGTTTGGCAACGACAACGATACCGCCCAAAATCAAGATGTAAGGAATGATATAGACGAGAATATAGAGTGGGCCATGGGTATAGACATGGTCGTCCGAGAAATAGAACAAAATTCCGGTGAACAGGTTGACCACCAGGAATGCAGCATGAACACCGATAAAGACTCGGCCATATTTTGCAAGGAACGAAAATTTGTCCTTCTTGAAAGTCGCATAGCTGAAATAGCGGCAAATGGCATAGCCCATTATCACGTCGAAAAGGCAATAGAGTGAATTTGCAAGCAGGTTCACCACATTTGGCACGGACTCCGCATGGTTGATCATCAAGGCCGTGGCAACATCAAATACATTCGTCACGAAAATAACGATTGTCATTTGCAGGAACAACTTGTTAATTTCGGACTTGATGTAGAACTGAGTCTTCAGGTACAGTATCAGCACCATCAAAAACAACAGCGAGGCAATTTCGTACTCTATATGAAACAACATAAGCAAAAACCTAAATAAAGACGTCTAATACAAGAATAAATATAAAAACAGAAGATAGAGGACAGGAGACAGAGAACAGAAGAAAGTAGGAAGTAGGAAGACGGAAGTTAAGATGTTAGAAGACAGAATACAGAGGACAGAGGACAGAGGACAGAAAACAGAAAACAGAGAATTGTATTTTCCCGTGTCTTGGCGAGCGGAGCGCGGCCATCTAGGGCAATGTTCTGGATTACCACGCCTACGGCTCGTGATGACAAGTTAAGATGCAAGAGGACAGAAGACTGGAGTCAGGTTGCACCTTCGGTGCTTTGAGGTATGGGGTCAGCGCCTGCGCGCCTAGAGGAAACGGTAATTACAACACCTCATACCTCTAGATGCGAAGCATCGACCTCAAAGCGTAGCGCCCTCACACAACTCAGACGACAGACGCTAGCCTACAGCCGACACATTG
>JAZLFR010000075.1:0-13909 GCA_045615885.1 Fibrobacteraceae bacterium | reverse complement strand
ATGAAGAGATTGCTTCTTGGAATACCGAGAGGAACGCCGCTCAAAAGAGCGTCAATTGGCAGTTTAAGACTGTCGATGCCCGAATCAAACTGAAACATCTCTACCCTATATTGAACTTTTAAGTGTTACAAAATACTAGTGCCAGAAGGGATAATGATTTCTTTTAAACTATTGCAATAAGTAAAGGCATTACCCTCAACAATAGTAAGGCTCTCTGGTAGAGATATGCTAATGAGGTTGCTGCATCCTCCAAATGCCCCATACTTTATAATCGAAACACCTTCAGGAATGACAATCTTGGTTAGTGCAATGCATTTTGCAAAAGCTTTTTCGTGAATGACTTCAACGCTCTTTGGTATAGACACGGATTTAAGGTATTTACAATCAGAAAAGGCCTCACGACCAATCTCTTTCACTCCATCTGAAATATTTATACGATGGGCATCCCTTGAACAATGTAAGAAAAACTTTCCATTGTCCGAGCAATAGCTTTCGTCAGGTTCGTTGTAATCATATATTGCCAATGGGTCAGAATAGGTTGTTTCGATGAAAAGTTCTTTGTAGCCTGGTAGTTTCTTTTCAAATTCTATAGTGCTACCTTCAGGAATGAAGATTTCCAATAAATCTGGACAAGAGCCAAAAATATTTTCCCCTATGGAAATATCAGCACTTGTAAATTCGATTTCGGTTAATCCACAGCAACCAAGAAATGCGTCATTTCCAATGCTTTTTACACTTGTGGGAACTTGAAGGGAGTGGAGGCGGTGGCAATTCATAAAAGCGGCATTTCCAATTGATACTGTGCCTTTGGGAATAACTATTTCTTCTAGTTTTCTGCAATCAGCAAAAGCCTCTTCTCCAATGCTTAATAGGTTATATGGTAATTCGATGGATTCCAATTGGTCGCAACCTTTGAACGCGAAATCATCAATGTGAATGATTTCACTTGGCAAATTAAAATCTCCACTAATACTATTTGGGCAATGGATAAAAGTCTCTTTGTCTTCAGAGATAATAACATCAGGACAGTTATCTTGATATTTTTCGTAACTCATTGTAATTCAATTTAGTTTTTTTATTGATTTTTCGTGTTAGAGATTGTTTCTTGTATTAGTTTTTTACCTAAATCCCTGCAAATATAATGGTTTTTCAAACACAAGCTCGCCGCAAAGATTTTTTATTCAGGCAGAACAAGTTCCCTTTCCATCCCATTTTTTATGTATTAGCATTACTTATCCGATTCACTTTTTCTAACTTCCTCGTATAATTCATGTAACTTATTGAAAATCTCTTTATTAAACATAAATGACTTTTTCCCCTCCTTTTTTGATGATGGAATGGGTATATTGAAGTTTACTATAAAAGGAGGAACGGTGCAGAATTCCATAAATTCCTCTGGTGTAAATAACTCAGGCTCAAATATTTTCATTTGAGGTGTGGTTCTAATCACAACGAACTTGTAATGTTCAGGGTCTTCAAATGCTTTTTCCCATTCGGTTTCTGTGGACCCACCATAGTACCTGCCTTTTTTGGTAGTGTATTTTATCTCGAACCACCAAGTTTCGCCATTTTTTGTAGCCATAATATCAGCTGGCGCTTGGGTTATTTCAGCAGTATCGTATCCGTCATTAAGTAGTTGCTGACAAAATCTCTCTTTTACTTTTTTTTCAAGTTCTTTCATTGTAAAGGCTTATAATTAAAGTTTGCAAAAATAATACTTTTTTCAATCATGCTTTATTTCAATGTGTTTTTTCATCCCAAAACAACAAGCCCTCCATCCAACCGAATACAAATCTCAAAATCAAACTCGCTCACATACACGAGGTCGTAGAGGCTGAAATGTCGGTTGTCATAGAGGTTGTGGAAAGGATAGACAAGGTGCATGTCCTTCGACCATTCGTAATCCAGGCCCTCGTTCCAGTTGTCGTTTTCATCGGCCATACCGAGCCATTCTGCAAGGCTTTTGTGTGTCGTCATGTTCCCGTTTTGGTCCCATTTCAGACTCCATGAGCAGCCGTCTGTGGAATACATTCGGTCGTAGCCGCCTTGGGTCATCACCTCCCACATCGTTTCCGCTCGCTCAGTCTGGACGGGATGCACTGTCGGGTAAGAATAACCCAGTTTCAGCTTCCCCTCAACTTCAAGGTCACCGATGCCGTCATAAAGTTTCATCATACCTTCGTAGATACCCTTCGTCTTGTTGAAGAGGGCAGTGGCTGCTGCCTTTATCCTGTCGTTGAAATCCGACAGCAGCCTTTTGCTTTCCTCATCGTACTGCATCAGCTCACGCAGTATCATCCACCGATGGTGCAGCGCATTCTTGATGATGCTTTCCTCTTCGACTTGTTTCCCGTGCTCGTACTCATCCAAGATGATTTCTTCCAGCATCACGATGCGTGGGTCTTCAAACGCTTCTTTGGTGTTCATGTCAGTTAAACCCGTTTGCTGCTGCTTCCAGCATTTTCTTGTTAATCCTCGTGTATCTGTTCACTTGCTTCGTCGTCATGCTGCCCGAAGCGTTTTCCAGCTGTTTACCCAATTCCTCTGCTTTTTCCAACAGCTTTGCATATTGCGTCATTGCATCCATATCGCCTGAAGCAATTCTCTTCATACAAGCGATGTATCTGTCAACATAGTTTTCGTATGCATCGAGCACTTTGTCCCAATCGTTTGTGGCTGTTACTTGACCTCTGCCTTCTATGATTTCACAAGCCGAGGTGATTCTAAAAGTGATTTTGCCTTTCACATTTTCCTCTTTGGTGCCGTCCCATCTGATGAAGCCAGTCTCGTTGGGCTTCAGTTTCAGCAGGTCAAGGATGTCGTCGCCGCTGTAGGGACCAGAAAGTCCGGTTGCCGTCGCTGAGCGTTTGGCAATCAGGTTGCCGTCCTCACCGAAGGTTTCCAAGCCGAATCCAACTCTACAATACGACCTTCCATCAACATACGTCTCGCTGAATTTTGCCAAGGTGATGTCGTCTTCCCAAGGGAAAGGCTCGTCGGTTCGTCTCATTTCCACATTCCAAATTGACCAAGTGCCTTCCGTGGCAACGATTTCTTTATCAACAACTTCAAAGCATCCTTGTAGGTCGCCCGAAATCTCGATGCTTTGAGGCGACATTTTGAGTTGTTTCTTGTTTTCACATGAGCCGAGCATGATTCCCGTCGCAAGCATGGCGACTGCAATGATGATGTTTACTTTTTTCATTTTGTTGTAATTTAATTAATTGATATTATGTTAGTTATGTCAGGTCAGAATAAATCAAAAGTAGTTTTCAGTCAACAATGCCGTGTCTTTGCAAAGGTTTTCATTGGAAAAGGTTTCCCAATCGAAAGGAGTGGGCAGGACAAATTCAAAGCCTAAACCAATGTCGGTCATGTCGCAAAGAATTTCCTGAGAATAAGGAATATTGTGGCATTCATAATGTTGGCGTTCCTTGATGAGATTGCGTCCCATCGTGACGATGCTTTCATCCAACGTATTGGCTTCATATTGTGAACGATAGCTAATGCCGTAAATGAGACGTTTCTTGTCATCACATACCCAATAGACGGCGATTTCGTTAAAGATGTTATCATCGAAAGTCATCTTTCCAATACGAGTTACCGATGATTCGCATCTGGGTCGGAGAAAGGCTTGCAAATCAATTCTGGCTTGACGGTCGTCAGTGTAGCAGCCACCCAAGGCTTCATAAAGCACATCAACAAGGCTTTGGTAATAGCCGAAAGCCTCTTGACGTGCCTCGTAAAGGTCGGCCAAAGAAAAGGTTTTCGTGATGCGACAAAGTTTGTCTTTCCTGTCTTTCAGGTAGGATTTGTTGTCTGACGGTTCTTTCCAGAACAGCGCATGTACTTCGTAATGCGATTGATGTTTGTCCATAGTGTTGTTGTTTTTGAATTGTGATGCAAAACAACAACGCAACTCTGCCAAAATCAGGCAGAACGGAATTGGATTTGTTATCTGAAGAAAAAAATCGGAAGATTGCACTAATTTCTTTTATAACTTTGCCGTCGATAATCAAAATCGTTTGCGTATGTCAGACTTACCGGCGCTATTTTCCGATTTAGCTTTGATTCTTGTCACGGCAGGAGTTACGACCTTGTTGTTCAAATGGTTGAAACAACCCGTCGTTTTGGGATACATCATCGCGGGTTTCCTCATCGGCCCTTATTTCGAGTGGTTTCCTGTCATCACCGACCACACAAGTGTTGAGACTTGGAGCGAAATCGGCATGGTGTTTTTGCTGTTTGCCATCGGTTTGGAGTTCAGTTTCAAGAAGTTGAAGAAAGTTGGCGGCACGGTTGGCATCACGGCTTTGACGGAGTTGATAACCATGTGTGTGGTAGGTTTCTTCTTGGGAAAACTGCTTGGCTGGAGCAAAATGGACAGCATTTTTCTGGGAGCCATGCTCTCGATTTCGTCAACGACCATCATTGCCAAGGCTTTTGAGGACATGAAACTGAACCGCGAAAAATTCTCTGAAAATGTCATTGGCGAACTTGTCGTTGAGGATTTGGAAGCGGTCCTGATTATGGTCATTCTCTCCACTTTGTCGGTGAGCAAAAGTTTCGATGGTCAGGAACTGCTTTTCAGCATGTTGAAACTGGTTTTCTTCATTTTGGTCTGGTTCCTTGGCGGCATCTATCTCATTCCTTCCATCTTGAAGAAATCGCGCAAATTCATGTCGTCCGAAACCTTGACGGTGTTTTCGGTCGGCCTGTGTTTCCTGATGGTGGTCTTGGCTAACATTGCAGGATTTTCTTCTGCTTTGGGTGCTTTCATCATGGGTTCCATTTTGGCCGAAACGCTTGAAGCCGATATGATTCAGAAACTTGTGATGCCCATCAAGAACCTGTTTGGCGCCATCTTTTTCGTTTCGGTCGGCATGATGGTCAGCCCTCAGATTTTAGTGCAGTATTGGTGGCAGATTCTTGTCATTACGGCAGTGCTGATTGTTTTCAAGACGGGCAGCAACACGGTTGGGCGTCTTTTTGCCGGTCAAGGCTTGAAGCCGTCGCTGCAAGGCGGAATGTGTTTCTGCCAGATTGGTGAGTTTTCTTTCATCATCGCCACCGTCGGCATGACTTACGGCGTAATTGATGATTTCCTTTACCCAATCATCGTTTCGGTTTCCATTGTGACGACCTTCCTAACACCTTATATAATTAAGGCGGCCAATCCGCTTTTCGGCTTTTTTGACGCGAAAGTGCCTGAACAATGGAAACAGAAATTAAGCAACAGCGACACGGGCATTCGCTCCAAATCGGGCAAAATGGTGGCTTTGAGGGATTTCATGACGCGCAACTTGAAGCGAATGGTTATCTATTCGGCTATCGTTATTGCTGTATTCCTGATTTGCCATGCCTTTATCGTCCCGTTGTTCAACCGTTTGCTTCCAACGGAATGGGCGGCTTTAGTCAATCTGCTTATTACCCTGGTGCTGATGACTCCTTTCCTTTGGGGCATGGCGTTCAAGCATAACATCAGGTATGTGACGCGCAAATTGCAGGTTTCGAGCCGTTTCAACCTGTTTGTGGTGTATGTGGTTTACGGCATCCGTTATGTCATTGCCGTCGGCATCATCACCTTTACCATATTGCAGTTCTATCACATTTCGTTCTGGTTAGCATTTGGCATTGGCGTGGCGCTTTCGCTTTTGTTGCGGTTTTCAAGTCATTTCATGAATTTCTACCAACGCATTGAAAAACGCTTTTTGGAAAACCTGAACAGGCGTCAGTCGATGCAAATGTTTGTCATTCCTGACATTTTGCAGGAGAATTTCCATTTGGCCAAGATGACTTTGAGTCCGAAAAGCGTTTATTCGGGCAAGAAAATCATTGAAACGGATTTCCGCGACAACTTCAATATCAGCGTGGTTGGCGTGGAACGTGCCGGCGAACAATTCGATTTGCCAAACAAGGATTTCCAGCTTTTCCCTTACGACAGGATTACTTTCATCGGAACGGAAGAACACACGGCAGCCTTGAAGACCTGCGTTGAAGTGGAAGATGAAACTTTCATCCGCGAGACCCCCGAAAGCGATGTGGAAATCTACAAAATGGAAATCAAGGATGGCGACCGTTTTGCTGGCGTCAGCCTGATGGATTCGCGGCTTTCGTCTGATTATGAGGCCATGGTGATTGCCGTTGAACGTCATGGCGATTTCATTCTCAATCCTTCGCCGAGAATTTGTTTTGAAAAGGGAGACTTGGTTTGGTTCGTAAGTTCTGAAGCGGCGGCCAAACGCTTGATTAAAGAGACTTTATAGAAATAAACGCGACGAGCCGAAGCATTCTCTCGCTAAGTAATTGTTCAATAAGTAAACTATATGTACTCACACCTCCATCTATTACAACTCGTAAGCTATTCAATATAGTATTTCCCAATCTCATCAAGCAATTGTCGGACTTCGTCAGCTGTCTTCACTTCCATCAGGCGCATCTTGAAAGGCTTGAAATGGCTCAGTCCCTTGAAATAATTTGTCCAATGCTTGCGTATTTCAATGACAGCGGTATATTCATTTTTCCATTCCATTGAACGCTCAAAATGGATTCTCGCAATGCGGATACGCTCGACCACATCTGGTTCCGAAACGATTTCGCCCATGTCCAAATATTTCCTGATCTGCTCAAAAATCCAAGGATTGCCGTAAGTGGCACGACCGATCATCAAGCCATCAACGCCATAAGTATCCCTGAAATGTTTCGCTGAAGGGCCATCAACCACATCACCATTGCCGATAATCGGAATCGTCATGCGCGGATTGTTTTTCACCTTGCCAATCAGAGTCCAATCGGCAGGTTCGCTGTATTTTGTCGTGCGCAAACGCCCATGAATGGTCAAGGCTGCAATACCCACATCTTGCAAACGCTCGGCAATTTCCACGATTTCGCGATGCTCGTCATCATAACCCAAGCGCGTCTTCACTGTGACTGGCGTTTTCACCGCTTCCACAACAGCTTTCGTGATAGCAATCATCTTGGGAATATCGTTCATAATGCCCGATCCAGCTCCTTTTGAAGCGATTTTCTTCACAGGACAGCCAAAATTAATGTCGATGACATCAGGATGAGCGGTCTCGGCATAACGCGCAGCCTCAACCATCGGGTCAACGGCATTGCCGAAAATCTGGACACCAAAAGGCCTTTCAAACTCACAGAAATCCAGCTTCTTAACACTTTTCACAGCATCACGAATCAAGCCATCGGCCGAAATGAATTCGGAATATACCATATCGGCACCAAACATCTTGCACACATAACGGAACGGTGGGTCGGTGACATCCTCCATGGGTGCCAAAAACAAAGGATAGCGGTCAAATTCAATGTTACCAATTTTGAGCATCAGCGATAAATTTTGCAGCAAAAATACGAAATCAAAGGAAACAAAGTTTACTTTTGCAAAAAGTCTACATCATGTCATTTATCGCAGAAAACAGAAAAGAGACGCCTATAGGCAAAAGCATTTTACTTTATTTATTCCTTGTCATATTCGGATTGTTGATTGGAAGTTTGGCAGCACTTGCCATCCCATTAATGGGACATGGCAGCATCAGCTCCCTGAAATGGGGACAAGCAATCAGTTCCACATTCCTTTTCATTCTTCCGCCTATTGTTCTTTATTTATTCACCCGACAGAAGCCTTTTCAACAAATTGGATTCACAAAGCCAAACAATATCGCAATAATGTTTGTAGGCATCATCGTCATGTTTGCAGCATTGCCAATCATCAGCCAACTGACAGAATGGAACGAAAACATGAAACTTCCTGCTTCTCTGGCAAAGCTCGAGGAAATCATAAAAGCGGCAGAGGAACAGGCTCAGCAAATGACCGAACAGATGCTTGCCGTGACGACCTTTGGCGGACTTGTAGCCAACCTTATCGTCATTGCACTCATTGCCGCCGTCGGAGAAGAGCTGACTTTCAGAGGCGTAATCCAGCAATTTTTGACTAAGATCTGCAAAAATGCTCACATTGCAATAATTCTAAGTGCCGCAATTTTTTCAGCCATACATTTTCAATTTTATGGTTTTCTGCCACGAATGGTTTTGGGAATTTTCCTTGGTTATTTCTTCTATATGACCAAATCGCTCTGGACAAGCATACTCATGCACTTTGCCAACAATGCGCTTGCGATAATCGCTTATTACCTATATCACAAAGGGATAATAGAAACAGATATTGACAATATCGGAGCAACACGATGGTATATCACAATCATGAGTGTCATGATGTGCGTTACTTTGATAATATATTCATGGAACAAAACAAAACAGGAACATAAAAATCAATCCAGTCTAAATATTCAATAAGAAGCTGTTTTTGATTTACCACAATTTTTTGTCATGCAGAGACACTCGTCCGTGCGTTGCTGCGTTCCAACAGCATACACAATCATTTTGATTTACTTGTAAAAGTTTCAAATAATATCAAAATAGTCTCAGGACAAAAAAGAATCATGATGTGATTAATATAAACAAAAAGCCCCGACTATTAAGTCGAGGCTTCAATTAAGGGTGGGCGACGACCTACTTTCCCACACGGATGCAGTATCATCGGCGCGGCAGGGCTTAACTTCTCTGTTCGGAATGGGAAGAGGTGCGCCCCTGCGCAATAGTCGCCACATATAATAATCATCAAAATAAAGAACCAAATAAAAACGGAGAGTTCAGCCGAACTCTCCGTATGGGTGGGCGGCGACCTACTTTCCCACAGTGTCTGCAGTATCATCGGCGCGGCAGGGCTTAACTTCTCTGTTCGGAATGGGAAGAGGTGCGCCCCTGCGCAATAGCCGCCACTTCTGTATCCCAGAAGGGCCTTGCGGAGGAGGGAAAGGCACGGCGGGCACACGCACGCCGTCTTCTTGAGTTTCGGATCCCCGCGTCCCGCACGCATCCCTGCGGCGGATGGGCGTGCGCCCCCGACCTGTGCCTTGGGGGCGACGCGCAAGCTCTCGGGCAATTAGTGCCGCTCGGCTCAACGCATCGCTGCGCTTCCACCTGCGGCCTATCGACGTGGTCGTCTGCCACGGCCCTCCGAGGATGCCTCATCTCGGGGCGAGTTTCGCGCTTAGATGCTTTCAGCGCTTATCTCCTCCGGACACAGCTACCCGGCGGTGCGTCTGGCGACGCAACCGGTGCACCGTTGGTCCGTCCGGCCCGGTCCTCTCGTACTAAGGCCAGCCCCCCCCAGGCATCCCACGCCCGCAACAGATAGAGACCGAACTGTCTCGCGACGTTCTGAACCCAGCTCGCGTGCCACTTTAATCGGCGAACAGCCGAACCCTTGGGACCTTCTCCAGCCCCAGGATGTGACGGGCCGACATCGAGGTGCCAAACCACCCCGTCGATGTGAGCTCTTGGGGGTGATCAGCCTGTTATCCCCGGAGTACCTTTTATCCTTTGAGCGACGGCCCTTCCATGCGGTACCGCCGGATCACTATGCCCGACTTTCGTCCCTGTCCGGCTTGTCTGCCTCGCAGTCAAGCTCCCTTCTGCCATTGCACTCGACGCACGGTTGCCAACCGTGCTGAGGGAACCTTTGGAAGCCTCCGTTACTCTTTTGGAGGCGACCACCCCAGTCAAACTACCCGCCAAGCGGTGTCCCCGCGACACGCGGGTTAGGAGCCAGACGGACGAAGGGTGGTATTTCAAGGGCGGCTCCCCGGAGACTGGCGTCCCCGGCTCACGGCCTCCCACCTATCCTACACATCGTCCGCCCAACCCCAGCGCTAAGCTGTAGTGAAGGTTCACGGGGTCTTTTCGTCCCGTTGCGGGTAGGCGGCATCTTCACCGCCTCTACAATTTCACCGAGCTCACAGCCGAGACAGCGCCCAGATCGTTACACCATTCGTGCAGGTCGGAACTTGCCCGACAAGGAATTTCGCTACCTTAGGACCGTTATAGTTACGGCCGCCGTTTACCGGGGCTTCGATTCGGGGCTTCCCATCGCTGGTGACTCCTCCTCTTAACCTTCCGGCACCGGGCAGGTGTCAGGCCATATACATCGCCTTGCGGCTTCGCATAGCCTTGTGTTTTTGTTAAACAGTCGCCTGGGCCATTTCTCTGCGCCTCCCTCGCGGGAGGACCCCTTATTCCGAAGTTACGGGGTAAGTTTGCCTAGTTCCTTAGCTGTGACTCACTCGAGCACCTTTGGATACTCTCCTCGACCACCTGTGTCGGTTTCCGGTACGGGCCGTCACGGCCTGAAGCTTAGCGGCTTTTCTCGGGAGCCGCCTTCCCCGCGCTGTCCGCCCGGCCGAAGCCTCGCGGTACTGTCGCGCCTCAGCACCCTCCGCGTGCTTGACTGCGGAAGGTATACCTTCGCGCTTCAACCTGCTATTCCGTCAGCAGGCGGCGGTTCCGGTCCTCCGTCCCCGCTTCGCAGCCGTGACGGGTACGGGAATGTTGACCCGTCATCCGTCGGCAAGCCAGCCCTCCAGCTGGCGTCCCTTAGGCCCCGACTGACCCTGATCCGATTAGCGTTGATCAGGAAACCTTGGTCTTCCGGTGTGCGGGTTTCACACCCGCATTGTCGTTACTCATGCCTACATTTGCTTTTCCGGACGCTCCAGCCCGCCTCACGGCGGACCTTCCGCGCAGTCCGGAATGCTCCCCTACCGATACATAGTATCCCACGGCTTCGGCGCCGCGCTTCACGCCCGTTCATTATCCATACCCCCCCGCTCGACTGGTGAGCTGTTACGCACTCTTTGAATGGATGGCTGCTTCCAAGCCAACATCCCAGCTGTCAGTGCAGGGGGACCTCGTTAAAACGACTTAGCGCGGACTTGGGGGCCTTGGCCGGTGGTCCGGGTTCTTTCCCTCTCGGGCGCGGACGTTAGCACCCGCGCCCTCACTCCCGGGCTGGAGGAGACGGCATTCGGAGTTTGGCTGGGGTCGGCAGGCGGCGAAGCCCCCTCGCCCAATCAGTATCTCTACCTCCGCCTCCCATCGCCCGAGGCTGCCCCTAAAGGCATTTCGGGGAGTACGAGCTATCTCTCAGTTTGATTAGCCTTTCACCCCTACCCCGAGGTCATCCGAATCCTTTTCAACGGAAACCGGTTCGGCCCTCCAGCGCCTGTCACGGCGCCTTCAGCCTGCCCCGGGGTAGATCACAAAGTTTCGCGTCCGCCGCCCCAGACTCCTGGCCCTCTTCGGACCCGCTTTCGCTCCGGGTGCGCGCATCCATGCGCTTGCCCTCGCCTGGGACGAGCGACTCGTAGGCTCATTATGCAAAAGGCACGCCGTCACCCCATAGGGGCTCCGACCGCTTGCAGGCGCACGGTTTCAGGTTCTGTTTCACTCCGCTGTCCGCGGTGCTTTTCACCTTTCCCTCACGGTACTTGTCCACTATCGGTCTCCCGGGAGTGCTTAGCCTTGGCGGATGGTGCCGCCGGTTTCGGACAGGGTTCCTCCGGCCCCGCCCTACTCAGGGTGCGGACTGGGTTCGCTACGGTTTCGCATACGGGGCTGTCACCCTCTCCGGCGGGCCTTTCCAGGCCGCTTCCGCTACCATAGTGTCTTCCGTGTCGTCCGCCCTGCAACCCCGCACGCGCCGCAACGCGCGCGGTTTGGGCTCTTCCCCTTTCGCTCGCCGCTACTCGGGGAGTCACTGTTGTTTTCCTTTCCTCCGCCTACTTAGATGTTTCAGTTCGGCGGGTTAGCCTCCGTCTCTGACGGATGGCGCGCCTCCCGCGCGCCGGGTTCCCCCATTCGGACATCCGCGGATCACAGGCCGTTCGCGCCTCCCCGCGGCTTTTCGCAGCCTGCCGCGTCCTTCCTCGCCTCCGGGAGCCATGGCATCCTCCGTGCGCCCTACGGTACTTGTCGCGTACCGCGCCCGTCCGCCGCCTCACGGCGGCTGGACCCTCGAGTATCCTAGCTCTTGAAGTTTTCAGTGTCGCCGCGCCGCTTTCCGGCGCAGCCGTGCTTGATTGTGTCTTTTCGTGTCTTTCCTTCCATCCTGTCAAAGAACCTCCGCCCCACAGGGGCATGTGGAGAATAAGGGAGTCGAACCCTTGACCCCCAGCTTGCAAAGCTGGTGCTCTAGCCAACTGAGCTAATCCCCCGCACGTGGTAGTCCCGGGCAGACTCGAACTGCCGACCCCCACATTATCAGTGTGGTGCTCTAACCGACTGAGCTACAGGACTCCGTCTCTCGCGGAGACCCGCGGGCGCACCCGCGCCTCCTTCAGCTTGTCCAGGCCAGCCGGAAAGCCCCGGCCGAGAGACCTCACAGCGTCCCCTCCAGAAAGGAGGTGTTCCAGCCGCACCTTCCGGTACGGCTACCTTGTTACGACTTAGCCCCAGTCACCACGTTCACCCTAGGCAGGGTACCACCCCGACTTCAGGTGCCCGCGGCTTCCATGGCTTGACGGGCGGTGTGTACAAGGCCCGGGAACGTATTCACCGCGCCATGGCTGATGCGCGATTACTAGCGATTCCAGCTTCACGGAGTCGGGTTGCAGACTCCGATCCGGACTGAGACCGGCTTTTGGGATTCGCTCCGCGTGGCCGCGTGGCTGCCCTCTGTGCCGGCCATTGTAGCACGTGTGTCGCCCCGGACGTAAGGGCCGTGCTGATTTGACGTCATCCCCGCCTTCCTCTCCGCTTGCGCGGGCAGTCCGTCCAGAGTGCCCGGCCGTACCGGTGGCAACTGGACGCAGGGGTTGCGCTCGTTATGGGACTTGACCCGACACCTCACGGCACGAGCTGACGACAACCATGCAGCACCTCGCAGCCGGCCCCGAAGGGAAGGGCCGTCTCCGGCCCCGTCCCGCTGCGTTCCAGCCCGGGTAAGGTTCCTCGCGTATCATCGAATTAAACCACATGCTCCACCGCTTGTGCGGGCCCCCGTCAATTCCTTTGAGTTTCAGCCTTGCGACCGTACTCCCCAGGTGGGACGCTTATCACTTTCGCTTGGCCGCCGGCCGTGTGCCGCCGACGACGAGCGTCCATCGTTTACGGCGTGGACTACCAGGGTATCTAATCCTGTTCGATCCCCACGCTTTCGTGCCTGAGCGTCAATGCAGGCCTGGCGAGCTGCCTTCGCTACCGGAGTTCTGTGGCATATCTATGCATTTCACCGCTACACGCCACATTCCGCCCGCCTCGACCGCATTCCAGCGCGCCAGTATCAACGGCACTGCCGGGGTTGGGCCCCTGCATTTCACCGCTGACTTAACGCGCCGCCTGCGCACCCTTTAAACCCAATGAATCCGGATAACGCTCGCATCCTCCGTATTACCGCGGCTGCTGGCACGGAGTTAGCCGATGCTTATTCGCCTGGTACCTGCAGCCCCCCGTCGCGCGGGAGGGGTTATCCCCAGGCAAAAGAGGTTCACGACCCGTAGGGCCTCATTCCCTCACGCGGCATGGCTGGGTCAGGGTTCCCCCCATTGCCCAATATCCCTTACTGCTGCCTCCCGTAGGAGTCTGGTCCGTGTCTCAGTACCAGTGTGGGGGACCGTCCTCTCAGATCCCCTACCCATCGTAGCCTAGGTGGGCCCTAACCCCGCCTACCAGCTAATGGGACGCATGCCCGTCCCCGACCGCATCGCTGCTTTATCCCCAGAAGGATGCCCTCCCGGGGAACCATGGGCGCTTATCCGGCGTTTCCACCGGCTATCGCCCTGTCGGGGGTTGGTTGCATACGCGTTACGCACCCGTGCGCCACTCTCGTGTCCCGAAGGACACTTACCGTTCGACTTGCATGTATTAGGCCTGCCGCTAGCGTTCATCCTGAGCCAGGATCAAACTCTTCATTGTATTATTGTACTACTTAATCTGTTTTCCTGAAATTACAGGGCTCGCTGTGTGTCCTTTCCGTCTCTCTTCCTTACCGGCGCCCCGCCTCGCGGCAGATGCGCCTCTGACTTTCTTATGCTGGCCTTCAAGCTTTCAAAGAACT
>JAZLFR010000074.1:0-2354 GCA_045615885.1 Fibrobacteraceae bacterium | reverse complement strand
GGAACTCAAAACCTACATCGAGTACTACAACAATAAACGGATTAAATCACGCCTAAAAGGAATGAGCCCGGTTAGATACCGGACTCATTACGCTGTTTTATCCTAATTTTAAACTGTCCAACTTTTTGGGGTCAGTTCAATGAGCGGGACTTTTCTCTTTGAGGGTAAAAAATTACTTAGCAAGGAAAGTCGGGCATTGCATGCCTTCGCCATAGTAATATTCTGTACCGAACATCTTGTCGCCAGTCGGGCATTCGACGGTGTAACCAGCCGGGCAGCTGCTTACCAATTCTGCGTCGCTGCCTTGGCACATGGTTTCGATCATTTCGGCATCAGCGGTGCAGTTTGTGATTTCGCCATTGTGCTTATAGACGCATGCCTTGGAGCTTGCGCTAGAAGAAGAGGAATCGTCGCTACATGCGGTAAACATTGCAGCTGTGGCAATAGCAGAAAGAAGAATCAGTTTTTTCATATTTTACTCCTAGAAAATTATGATGTGGAAGAATATAGCTTGAATCAATAAATTATGCAAGATGTTTGGGAGAACTATTTCTTGTAAAATTTCATGAACTGTGTATGAAAAAATCTTATATGTAACAGGGTGTTACATATAGAAAATTCGGCTAAAAATACGTGGAAAATGAGGGGTGTTTGAGGGAAAATTGTTGTTGCGTGCGGTCGGGAGTTGCTTGGTTCTTTTCTACTATTTAGCTGAAAAAGTATGAGGAAAACTTTATGAAGTTCGGTTTGTTGAAAGTTTTTGCGCTGGTAAGCATTGTTCCGCTCGCTGTTGCGCTCAACGCCTGCGGCGATGACTCCAGTTCCTCATCTAGCCCGACGGGAAAGTTGCCGACCGAGGTCAAGGACCTGAAGGAACTTGAAGAGCACAAGTGCGATATGGGTGTCATCGGCGAAAAGGTTTTCGTGGAGAGCGAGGACCTTTTGTATGAGTGCGATGGCGATGTATGGTTCAAGTCCTACGACCAGACAAAGCCTAGCTCGTCTTCTGCAAAGTCGTCGAGCAGCACGAAGGCTGATGGTGAGGGCGACGAGGGCGGTGATGAAAATTCCCCTGATAGCGAGAAGGGTAGTTCTTCAAGCGTCGCTCCGAGCGATGTCGAGGGGTCTAGCAGTTCTGCGGAAGTAGATGACGGGCCGGGGTTTGAAGTTAAGGAAACCTGCACCGAAGTGGGCGCTTGCGATGCCATGGTCAAGGCCGATATCAGCACCTGGCACTTTGTGCGCAAGGATGCTTTTGGCGATGATGCCGAATATACCTACACTGCGGACGGCAAGGACCTTATCATAACAATCAAGAACGCCGATGGTTCCAGGAACAGCAAGACTTACTCCATGTATAACATGGAATCCGAGGTTGGCGTGGAAATGGCCTTCAACGCCGCAAAAGCTACCTGTGAAGACGGCGGCGGAAACGATGTTGTTACAAAGACCTGCGTGCAGGATACGGTGTACTCGTCGGTTGGCATAAAGTATGGTTCATTACTTGACGAACGTGACGGTCATACTTACAAGACTGTTAAAATTGGCGACCAGACTTGGATGGCAGAGAACATGAAATTCAAATGTGAAGGCCGTTTCTGGGTTGCTGACAGTGAATATTTCTACACATGGACTTCGGCTCTTAACGACGAAAAACTCTTTGATGAAGACAATCTCCCCCGTATTGTACGAGGTATATGCCCCGAAGGTTGGCATGTTCCTAGTCTAGCCGATTTTAAATCTTTGCTTGTTTATGTGGGAGGGGAAGACTCAGCAGGAATCAACCTAAAGAGTGTTGATGATGGAGGTTCTGACATTTATGGATTCTCGGCAAAACTTGTCGGCTATTACAGTACCTGGTATCGTAAAATACAAGATGCGGGAGATCAAGTGAATTTCTGGGCTGCAGATAACAGCTACGCGCGTGAGGGATACGCAAACGCTCTAAAAATAGGAACAAGTTTTTGGAAAAGTGTCGGAAGGATTGAGGAAAGTGCAAGTGATTATGGATCCTCGGTCCGTTGTCTAAAAGATTAGACGGTAGAACGCTGCAAGTGGAATATAGAGCATAGGGATGTTTGATTGCATTACTGGGCCTTTGACCTGTAATGCAATCTAGGACTGTAATAAATTTCCACCGTCTCAAAAATTTTACAAAAAAACAGTGCACGAAATCGCGAAAAAAGCGTTTTATATTCATGATTAAGTGGAAATGCGCTTAACCCCGTTCGGCAATGCTGCCGGCGGCACGCGAAACAACGCAATGACAAAAGAAGAATATGAAATTGAAGGGGCACTGCAGTCGCTTGGAGTTTCCCTTGACTATGAACAGGCGAGAAAGCAGGAACTTTTAA
>JAZLFR010000073.1:0-85861 GCA_045615885.1 Fibrobacteraceae bacterium | reverse complement strand
GCTATAATTGCGTGCGTCGAAAACGACTATTGCCTCATAGCTCAGTCGGTAGAGTAGCGGACTGTTAATCCGTTTGTCCCTGGTTCGAGCCCAGGTGAGGCAGCGAAAAGCCGAGTTCTTGCGAACTCGGCTTTTTCTGTTAATTCAGTTTTCGGCCTTATTGTCACCTCTAAAATTCAACTTTTAGAGGTGCCCTCTATATTTCTCTTTTTAATTCGTGTGCGGCGGCAAAGAAATATTGATTCCACCATAGAATCCGTTCAAAAGATCCTTGGCGTAGTGCCAGCCAAATTCCAAATCAAAAACATCCATGATTTTAAAATACACACCGGCCATGGTGGTTGGCCATTTTGAGTCAAACATATAGGTGCCGCGCACACCAATTTCCCAATCATATTTATCGGGGCCGCTATCAGAGCCGTGCAGACGGCCACCAAGTTCCACCTGAGCTACAGGAACCACGTAAGTTCGCAAATAGACAGCGTCACCATCATAGGCATCATTTACCTCAATCCAGGAAAGGGCTCCACCGCCACCCGCCCCAAACGACAAAGCACCGCTGTGCAGGTTGAACATGCCTATCCATGTCCAGAAGCCATGTGCAAATGTAGAATCCGAAACTTCTTCGGCATGCTCGCTCCAAAAAGCAGGATATTCATCTTTCACGCCATCCAGAACGGAACCAAGCCCAACGCCGATTCCGGTACGGAACTGGAACGCTAAGTAGGTATAACTTTCGCTAGCACTGGGGCGGGAGGGTTCTTCATAATATTTTTCAGTCACTTGCGGTTTCGGACTGCTAACAGAAGACTGATCCGGTCTTGATTTCACCCGTCCTTCGCTCCATTCCACCTGACCCTTCAGCCCCTTACGAATCGATTTCAGTTCAAGTCGTCCAGAATCATCGAATTCCCTCAAATAGCGAACATTAACTCTCCCGTAGGCATCGATGGAAGCTATTTTGGTACGCGTTTCAATATGGAACTGCGCAAGTGCGTTTCCATTCATTATGTAGGACGCATACAAATCTCTTTTCGTAACAATCTCGAACCGATCCTCGCCACGCATCTGCAACATCACATTCCTGTTCTGCTTTTCCTGGGTGTTCAGCTTTTGCACAAACATCGGCGCAAATTCATTTGACGAGTTTCTAAGAATATACGACTTGCAAGTTTTAAACCAGCGTTCCAACTGGTTCGTCAAGGACTGCAGCCTAACCCTGGAAGGCTCCAGGGTCAACTGGTACGAAAGTTCGACTTTTCCAGCCATCAACGGTTCCACATCAAATGTTCCGTCGGGTACATACAGCCTGCTCGGGTCTGCATTTTCTAGCGGGAAGCTTTCGTAGCAGGCTTCAATCATGCGTCCCTTGTCTTCTACGCCACGCTTGATTTCCCATGCAGACAACCGCACTTCGCCAGTCACCTGGTTATAACGGTTTTCGAATTCCGGGAGCTTTGTTTTATAGAATTCGTAACAGGCGTCGTCCAGCTTTTCAGAAAGAGATATGGACTCGCAGCGGTCGTTCAACTCCGCTATTTCGCTGGCTTCTTCCCACAATTCGTCAAGCAGTTCCCTAGAGTGGCTATCAAGTTCCCCACCCTTCATGGAAGCGAGTTCCTGCATGCGAAGGCTCATTTCTTCCTTGGATATGGAAGAAAGGATAACCTGCGGTTCTGCGCACAGGATACTAGCCAAAAACAATACAAATATGAAAAAAAGTCTAGCCACCGGCGAGTTTTACCTTGTAACCCTGAGCTTCCAGGGAAGCCTTCAAAATTTCACGCTTGTCGCCCTGGATTTCGATTGCAAAATCCTTGACGCTGCCACCGGTGCCGCACTTGCGCTTGAGCGTTGAGCACAGATCCTTGAGCCCGACCTCATCCAGAGGAACGCCAGAAACTACGCTCAACATTTTGCCGCCACCCAGGCGCTTGAGCATAATGCGCACCGTGCCGTCGGTCTTTGGAGCGACCTTGGCAGGTTTTTCTTCCTTGATTCGGCCTATGCCGGTAGAGTAAACAAGCGTACTTCTTTCTTCCATACCCCTAAATCTAATAAAGAACTTGCAAAAGGCAAACAATTTTCAAAAATCTTTACTATATTTGGTGTACCAATTGCTGCAGGTCGCGCCAAGCTCTGCCAACTTGCAGTTTTCACTAAAGAGCTTCCTTTCGAGGTATATTTATGGCATTCCGTGGACCAAAAGGCAAAGTAGCCCGTTCCCTTGGATACGCAGTAACCCAAAAGACCCAGAAGGCACTTGACCGCCGCAATTTTGCTCCTGGTCAGCATGGCCAGACTCGCAAGAAGTCTGCATCTGTGTACAAGCAGCAGCTCGTTGAAAAGCAGCGCCTTCGTTTCACCTACAACATTTCCGAAGCTCAGTTGTCTAAGGCTTATACCGAAGCCAACCGCCGTGACGGTTCTGCAGGTGACAACTTGATGATCATCCTTGAAACTCGCCTCGACGCCCTTGTATTCCGCATGGGTTTCGCACGCACAATCTTCGCAGCCCGTCAGTATGTTGCACACGGTCACTTCACAGTGAACGGCCGTCGCAGCTTCAGCCCGAGCACCCAGATCAAGGCCGGCGACGTTATCGCAGTTCGCGAACAGTCCAAGGAACATGCACAGATCAAGGACGCTATCGCAAACGCACCGGCAGCTCCGGAATACGTAGCTGTTGACGCTAACAAGCTCGAAGGCAAGCTCGTTGCTTTCCCGCTCCGCGATCAGATCCCAGTGAAGCTTGAAGAACAGCTCGTTGTTGAATACTATTCTCGCTAATAGGTTCGACTCGGACTTTCAAAAAGTTCAAAAAGGAACGCTCGGCAATTTGCCGAGCGTTTCTTTTTTGGCGATTATTTTGGGGGAATGAAAATGCGCCTTAAGCCAAGTTCAGCTTTTCGGCGTATTTCATGATAGTTTCAGCAAGGCGCGAACCAGAGCCATTTTTGCCATCGACCATGCTAAAGAACCGTGCAAGTTCACCAAGGCCCTTGCCAGACTTCAGAATGTGGATTGCACAAAGGTTTCTAAGACCTACCGTCGCAGAGAGAATGTCCAGGTCGGTCTGCCCAAGCTGCATCGCTGCAAGGTGGAACGCATCGTCAGAACAATCCTTCAGCAAATTGTTGAAATCAGCAAGCGTTTCGATGCCTATTTCCCTGAGCGCAGGCAAGTACGGTTCAAAGTTTGCGCCAACGATTTCTGCATTGTTTATGCTTGCTATGCGGTCATTCAACTCTTGCAAAGGATTTGTATCAAAGTAAGCCTTCAAGCTATCGAGGCTGAGCGGAATCTGATCCAGGCTACCGCAACTGATGAGCTTCTGGATATTGCGACGGTACTCCGTGATTTCATTCAACAATTCAGAAAACTCTTCATCGGCAACTTCAAGGAGGCTCGCAAGGCGGATCAGCTTGCGGGCATACTGCGGCGGCACTTCGATACTTGTCTTGTAGCCAAAGTCATGGTCCACAGTCGACCAAACATGCTGCAAGGCAGTGCGCATCTGGATTTCAAAACGGAACGAATTGATTAAAGGATGTTCCGGATCGCAGTAAAGTTCCTTTGGAATGCGGCAAATGTAATGCAGCGACATGTAGCCGAACTGGTCTATGGAATGCGACTTGCGCTTGTCTATGGACTCATTCCAGTCCACATCAAAAGTCTTTGCCACTATGGAGGCGATTTTATCGACTTCCGTAGTGTAGAAAGTGATGATGCGCGCACCGACAAGGTCCGTGATATCGTCTATGGAATTATACTTGTAACCCTTGCGTTCGAGCTTTCCTTCCAAGCTCTTCGGGTCTTTCACACGTGATTCAATGGCAACGACATAAATGCCGTTTTCGTCCATAAGCTCCTTGAGCTTTGCCTGTATAAACTCACGGGCTTTTTTGAAAACGGGTTCCTTCTTCAAGAAGTCGTCCATCATTTCTTGGCAATGCAAATCCATAATAACCTACCTAAATAAAAACTTGTTCTACCAACTGTTTAAATTCTTTGTACGCATCGGTATCTGCAAGCGGCCTAAAGGCTTCTACCAGAGCTTCGTAGCGCCACTTGTGCTGCGATTTTTCCTTTATGTGAAAACGATCCCAGAGCGATTCGCCAATCGCCGCATAGTCGCGTGCTATGATACGCATGTTAGAAAGCTTGTCGCCCATAGAAATCATCTGTTCTTCGCGTGTAGCACTTGCAATGCGTTCAATTCCAATGCGCTTACGCTCGCGCCAGGTGGACTCTGAACTCCCGGCTATTTCGCAATCGCTTTCGTAGGCAACGAGTGCCGCTACGCGTGGGCCAAAATTTTGTGCAATATCATCGACACTCACATCGGTATCTTCTACAACATCGTGCAAAATCGTTGCTGCAAGCAGTTCCTGGTCGGTCGTCATCGTGGCGACAATGCTTGCAGCCTCCATCGGGTGCAGCACATACGGTAAACCCTTGCCGCGGCGTTCCACACCACGGTGAGCATCAATAGCAAACTTTGCAGCCCTGTCAAAAAGTTCCGTATCCATACTTTGAATATATAAAAAAAGACGCAGGTTTTTAGCCTGCGCCCTAAAAAATCATAAAGCTATTAGTCACCTTCCACGCAACGCACGGAGTAGGCGTTTTCCTTGTTCTGCACAAGCTGGCGAACCATCTGGTCGCTCATGCGGCCCATGGACCAGAGCCAGAGTGTTTCGTTGCGGCCATTCTGCGCAGACCAGAAACCGGCATATTCACCCATATCCTCGTACTTCACGATTGTCTTGCCGATCTTTTTGCGGTAGCCCGAAGAGAACACGGTAAAGCCGTATTCGTCGGTACCGCCACCGCCCTGCCAGCCGGTGGTAGCCTTCATCTTCGCTGCAAATGCTCCGCACTTCTGAACGCCGTCGTAGCATTTGGTAAGGCCGGTCAACATGTCGGTCCATTCACGGTCACGCGGCAAATGCCAGCCAACCGGGCAAGCCTTGCGTGCGCCTTCGAAAGTATAGAGGCGTCCACTGCGGGTGCAATAGGATTCCTGGTCTTCATAGCACCAAGATTCGCCGTCTACCTTGAAGTTCACGTTCTGCGCAAACCAACGGCGGCCATCGATGTCGATTACGCGATACTGCTGGCCATCGCGCGGGTCCGTAATCATTTCTGACTTGGTACGGATCAGGGAACGCTTGTCCTGTTCGTCCTGGCGGAAACGAGCCAGTTCATCGCGGTCGCGCTTTTCCCTATGTTCAAAAGTAAGCTTCCACCATTCCTGCGCTTCCGGATTCGGGAACTTGATCTTCATGTTATGAATTGCATAGAGGTCATCGCCGCAAGCAAGGTCCACTCCCTTCACTTCAACAATCAAAGTCTGCTTCTTGAAGTTCTTCGGACGGTTAAAGTAAGAAACCCACACTTCCTTGGTCTGGTTACAGCTTGCATAGAAGCCCTGGTCGATCACATCCTTAGAAACGCGAACATCGCCAGCGACCATGAATTCAAAGTTGTCGCTCTTGACCTTGAACGTAAGCTGCTGCTTTTCGCCATACAGTTCGTATTTGGTAAAGCGAATGTCGTTCACGATCTTTGCGCTGGAATAGTCACCTTCGCCAGCAGCACCGAAAATAGCATCCCAAGTCTTTGGAGGAGCTGCAGCAAAAGCGGCGGCGCTAGCAAGACCAATCAACAAAAGTGACAATTTACGCATATTCACCTGTCTTAAAAAGTTGAAACAAACTTAGTTTTTTTGAAGGAGGCGTGCTGCATCCTTTGCAAAATACGTCCAAATAAAGTTTGCTCCTGCACGCTTGAACGCAAGGAGCGATTCCATCATCACGGCATCCTTGTCGATCCAGCCGTTCTGTGCGGCAGCCATGATCATGGAGTATTCACCGCTCACATGGTAGGTAGAAACCGGAACGTCGAACGTAGAAGAAATGCGGTAGAGCACATCGAGGTAGGCGGAGGCCGGCTTCACCATCACGACATCGGCACCTTCTTCAATGTCGAGCTGCACTTCAAGAATCGCTTCCTTGGAGTTTGCCGGGTCCATCTGGTAAGTCTTCTTGTCGCCTTCCTTCGGGGCGCTTGCAAGGGCATCGCGGAACGGGCCGTAGAATGCAGAAGCGTACTTTGCACTATAAGCCATGATGCTAGTGTTTTCAAAACCTGCGTCGTCGAGTGCTTCGCGGATAGCACCGATGCGGCCATCCATCATGTCGGACGGGCAAACGAAATCGGCGCCAGCTTCGGCGTGGCTCACTGCCATCTTGCAGAGCACTTCAACGGTATCGTCGTTCAAGATTTCACCGGTTTCAGAAACGATGCCGTCGTGACCGTCGGAGTTGAACGGGTCAAGCGCAATGTCAGTCATTACGATGAGCTTCGGGAAGGCCTTCTTGACTTCGCGCACGCAGCGCTGCACAAGGCCGTTCGGGTCATAAGACGCGGTAGCCTTCGGGTCCTTCTTTTCGTCGGCAATTGCCGGGAACGGAGCGATAGCCGGAATGCCGAGGGCAACGACTTCCTCCAGTTCAACGAGAAGCCTGTCAACTGACTTGCGGGTAATGCCCGGCATAGAGGAAATTTCTTCTTCCTTGTTTTCGCCTTCCATGATGAAAACCGGGTACACAAGGTCAGAAACGGTAAGCTTGGTTTCGGCAAGCATGTCACGCACGGCCTGGCACTTGCGATTGCGGCGCGGGCGACGAATCAAAGGCATTTTAAAATTTGACATAATTCTTAATTATTAATTCTTAATTATTAATTGTTAATTATCCATCGTCCGGGTAGGCGCAGCACCTAAAGGAAATTGCAGAATTCTTGTAGAATGCAGAAACTCCCTTATATGGTTTTGTTCCGTTCAGCATGAATACAACCTCAACATGGTCCGGCTTGTATTCCATGTTCCCGGCAACTTCCTTCAGCCAGGCATCGCCTCCATTGCGGTATTCTGCAATCGGAGCATAGTCATAACCAACTGTTTTTCCGGAAGCTGGGTTTATAACGGCAAAGAACTGGAGCGTATCCTTGAAATCCTTTTGAGTCAAAGTTTTGTACAGCGTACGGGCGGTATCCAAAACGAAACTGGTATCAACGACGGCACCGCTGCGATAGAGGTAGACCGTCGTATCCTTCACGTAATTCTTGCGCGTGTAGAACGGGAAGAAACGGTTCGTGCATAGGGAAATAGATTCGCGGTCCAGACCATCGTAAGGTCTGTAGCTTGAGCCCTTCAAAAGTTCCAGCGTATCTTCGGAGCGGCCGAGCACCCATTCCTGGTACTGGCCGGGCAGGTCGCGAAGGCCGCTCTTGCTTGCGCACTTGTAACTGCGCTTGGCTATGTCTGCAGCGCCCGCAGAATCACCCGTAGCCACATTGCAGTTTGTATACAGGTATTCTGAAGCGGCAAGGGTTTCTTCTTCGATCACGCCATAAGAAGACGTACCGCCAGAAAGGCAGGCCAGTTCCCAGTCGCGTTCCTTGCAAAGCGTAACCTTGAAGCCCGACGCAGAAACTGCTTCGCAAGCCTCCTCCGCTTCGGAATGCAGCAAATCGGTCATGAAAGCACCCGTAGAGTCGCGATGTTCGAACCGTTCCATGCAGAAGCTGGAAGAATCAGTAGTCACAGGCAAAAAACCGTCTGGGCATACCAGTCCAGAAGTATCCGCATTCGAGACCAGTATCGTATCGATCAATGCCCTGGAATAGTAACCCGAAGAGTCAATGGAGCGGACTCGCAAAATCAACGTATCGCCTGGAGAAACCCAGCGAATCGTATCCACCGCAAAATTGCCGAAATCGGCCCACTTGAACGTATCTGCCGAGGCAACATACAGATCCTTATAGCGATTGGCAACTTCACCGCCGGCTTCAGTCAGGCGAACCCAGTCAGAGCCAATGTAGCGATCCACCTGGTATGCGCGAACATTTCTATAGCACAAAAATTCCACACAGGTATCTGGCACAACCAAAACGGAATCTTCCCGAATGTGCCCATTGTCCAAGAACGGATCAATGCTCTTGCTAAAGAAAATGCGCACGCGGTTGTTGGAATCCAAACGGGCAAACCCCGGGTTCAGGGAATCTTCAAAGAAAAAGAGTTTCGTTCCCATGCGCGGAGCGACCTTGTCGGTCGTAATGAACATCTGGTTGTATTCGGCAGAAACGATGGAACCGGAATAATTGCCGGAGGAATCGTAACTCGTAATGCCAATCGTATAGCGAGATTCAGACTTCAAGCCGCGAAGAACCAGACGGAAACGGTTCAGGGAATCCACATCGGAAAAGCCTTCGCCATCGGGAATGGCAAGGCGCAAGTAACGAGTTTCGCCAGATGACGTTGTATCGAGCCAAACAGAGTCGTTTTTCGTCTTGTAGCGATGGTTGCGCAAGTAATATTTACCGCCAGTCGAATCCACCCCACCGGCACGCACAATAGTCACTTTCGTCTTGCTGATATCTTCCTTTTCGTCAATGGCATAGATGACAATGTTATAGCCGGCAATCGGGCCGTTCAAAACTTCTGGCGAATAGAAATCCACCTGGTCCGTTGGGCGAGCCCAGTCAAACACGGCACCGTCCATGAACACGGAATCCTGCAAAGTCACAATGGCCGGGGCCTGGTCATCGCCAAAATGCAAAAATACGCGCTGCACCTGGCCATCGTCGCCGCTACCGGAATATTCTGGCCAAATGGCAACCTGCAAGCTGTCGTAGCCAAGGAACTCCTTCACATTTTCAGTAACATCCAAGGTATCGTAATAGGAACCGGCGGCAGCAACATAGGGGATTGTAAGGGTCGGATTCGCCTTGGCATGCTTCGATACGGAGCGGGTCGTGTCGTTAATGACCGTAGTATCGATCCAGACAAGGAACTGCGTGAGTTTGGCAGTTTCAATCGGGTAACGGAATACAACGCGATAGCAGGATTCCGTGCTGGAAGCATCTTTGCAGCTACGGAGCACCTTCATTTCGAGGATTTCGCGATCAAACGCATACTCAGTACCGCTGGAGCCATCGGAACAAGCAAAAAAAGGCACAACAGAAAACGCCAAGAGCGGCAACAGCAAAAGAGCAAACAGTCGTCTAATCAAACGCACAGCAAATCCATTTTCGTTCAGATGCCAAAAACAAAAGCAAAAATGCAGGGAACCCCCGCAATGACGAAGTCTCCCTAAAAATACAAAAATATTGAACGGCGAAAAAAGCAAATAAAAAAACCGGTCGCTTTAAACGACCGGTCTTTATAGGCGATAAATGCTTCGCTATTAGTTTTCTACCGGATAGACAGAAACCTTCTGGCGATCAGCACCCATACGTTCAAACTTCACAACGCCGTCTACGAGAGAGAACAAAGTGAAATCCTTACCGAGGCCAACATTGTTACCCTTGTGGAAATGGGTACCACGCTGACGAACGATGATGTTACCAGCCTTAACTACTTCGCCTGCATACTTCTTAACGCCGAGGTATTGCGGGTTGGAATCGCGGCCGTTACGAACTGAGCCTTGACCTTTCTTATGTGCCATGGATTAGGCCTCCTTCGCCTTGCGGAGTGCGTTCTTCTTGACCTTAGCCGGCTTTGGAAGGCCAGCAGCGATCTTCTGCTTGCGAGTCATCGGAACATTCTGTTCCTTCTGCTTTGCAAGAGCAGCAACGCGTGCGCGGTTACGTGTAATTGTTTGTGCATCTGCTACTGCGGATTCAGAGCCGGAGCGGATTTCCGTGACGAGCACTTCTGTGTAGCCCTGACGATGACCGTTACGACGCTTGTAGCGTGTACGACGCTTCTTCTTGAAGACGATCACTGTATCACCCTTACCGTGAGCGAGAACTTCGATCTTCACGAGGGCGTTATCAAGGACAGGGGTGCCGATTTCTACGTTAGCGCCATTGGCAACCAACAAGACGGACTTGAGCTCCAATTCAGAACCGACAGCTGCGTCGATGGAAGGAACCTTGTAGGCCTTGCCAGCTTCGACTTTATACTGGAAACCACCTGTTTCAACGATAGAATACATAATATGTATATCCTTTTTTGGTTTTTAGCTGTTGGGCCACGAAATATAGTAAAAGATTTCTAAAAATTGTGGAAATATAGTGAACTTTTTTCTGAAAGCAGCATTTTTTAGGCTTTTTTCATTGTTTCCAAGGCATTTTCCATCAATTTTGCGTTGCAGGCAATGCCCGTAAAGCCCTCATAAATCGGGGCAACCGGCTTGCCATTTGCATCGAAAAGTTCGCGGACACCGGCAAAGGTTGCAAAATCGCCACCGGCTTCCTTCAAAATCAAGGGCATCGGCGAAATGTCCCAGAGCGAAACAACCGGGTCCACCATCATTTCGGCGCGGCCGGTGGCAACGAGGTAGTAGCCGTAGGCGTCGCCCCAGCCTCGATAGAGGCGGGCACTGCGGCGGAGCGCCTTGAACTGCTCGCCGTAGCCAAGGTCTTCCATGGTATTGAGCGTACCAGAAAGCACAAGCGCATCCTTCATCTGTGCAACTTCAGAAACATGTGCTGGCACCACGCCAGCGGCTGTCTTTGCGAAGGCACCACCGCCGTTGCTTGCATAGACTTTGGAATTCAAGGCAGGCAGGTTGATGACGCTTGCTACCGGTTCATTCTTATGGTAAAGGCCAATGAGCGTTCCAAAGAGTGGCACACCGTGAATGAACGACTTGGTGCCGTCGATCGGGTCCAAAATCCACTGGTATTCGGCGTCCGGAGATTCCACGCCAAATTCTTCGCCAATTACGCCAAAGCCCGGAGTTTCCTTGGCAAAGAACTCGCGCATGGTTTCTTCTGCCTGCTTGTCGGCTTTGGTCACGGGCGTGTTGTCGGGCTTCCATTCTACGGACACGCCCGCGTTGAAATGTTCAAGAATCACGCGTTCTGCGAGGTCGGAAGCCTTGAGGGCGATATTTAAAAGTTCTGATGTAGAGGACATGGGGGGGTAGGATTCAGGGGTTAGGGGGTAGGATTTAGGATCTAGTGATTAGGGAATTTGTTGTTTACATTACCCTAGTTTCTAATTTCTAGTCTCTAATTACCGCCTACCCCTTGACCCACTGTTTTACGAGGTCGAGGAAGAACGCGTTTTCTTCGGGCTTGCCGGCGGTCACGCGAATGTAGCCCGGGAGGCCAAAGCTCTTTAGACCGCGCACGATCATGCCGCGAGATTCCAGGAACTGCAAAAGGTCTTCATAGCGTTCGTCAATCTTGATGCAAACAAAGTTGCCCTGCGTGGGGAGCACTTCAAAGCCGAGCTCGCCCATGCCCTTGGTAAGCACTTCGATGCCTTCGCGATTGTACTTGCGCGTGGTTTCCACAAATTCGGTGTCGCTGAGGGCGGCGACCGCGCCAGCCTGGGCTGCAAGGTTCACATCGAACGGAGGCTTGACCTTCCACATGTTTGCAATGACTTCCAGGCTAGACATACCGTAGCCAAGGCGGAGGCCAGCAAGGCCGTAGATTTTGCTGAAAGTTCTGTTCAGGAACAGGTTCGGGAATTCTTCCAGGCGGCGGGCAAGCTTCGGGTAGTCTTCGGCAACGGCGAATTCTGCGTAGGCTTCGTCGAGGAAGAGTAGCGTCGTCTTTGGAATCAGGTTCAAAAGTTCAATGATTTCGGCTTCGCTGTAGTAAACGCCGGTCGGGTTGTTCGGGCTGCAAAGAAAGAGCACGCGAACGCTTTCGTCAACCGCTGCGGCAAGTTCCCTAATGTCGGCCTTGCCGGTGCCAACGTCAAACTTGCGGAATTCCGCGCCAGCTTCGAGGGCCGTGAATTCATAGACAGAGAAAGTCGGAACGACGCCAACGCAAACATCGCCAGGGCGAATGAACGCCTTGCCGATCAAGTCGATGACTTCATCGGAACCATTGCCAAGAATCAAGTTCTTTGCATCGACCCCGTACTTGGCGGCGAGTGCGCTGATCAGCGAAGGAGCATTGCCTCGCGGGTACAGATGCAGCGTTTCGACGATAGAAAGGTAAGCGGCCTTGGCCTTTGGAGACGGGCCCCAAGGGTTTTCGTTCGAAGCAAGCTTGACAGCTTCCTTCAAACCATACTTTTCGCAAATTTCATCAATAGACTTTCCAGGAACATAGTCAGAAAGCTGCTTAAGTTCCGGGCGCGGTGCAATAGCCATAGAATCCTCTTTACTTTTTAATATACGTCGGCACAAGCTTGCAAAGGAACGCCATCGCGTCTTCGACGCGATTTTCGTCAACGGCCTGGCGGAGTTCATGCAAATCACTTTCGAACTGTTCCACATCAACCTTGAGCGGGTGGCCAACAAAAATCAAATTGTTGTCCGTCTTCTGCAAACCTTCTTCGTCCATCAAAAGTTCTTCACGCAGCTTTTCACCCGGGCGAAGTCCGGTAAATTCAATCTGCACATCCTTGTACGGAATTTTGCCATACATGCGAATGAGGTTTTCGGCAAGCGTCAAAATCTTGACAGGCTCGCCCATGTCGAGCACATATATGTTGCTGCCCAATTCATTTGAAGCGGCTTCGAGCACAAGGCACACCGCCTCCGGGATCGTCATGAAGTAACGGTAGATTTCCGGGTGCGTTACGGTGACTGACTTGCCCTGCTCTATTTGGCGCTTGAACAGCGGAATCACGGAACCGTTGCTGCCGAGCACATTGCCAAAGCGGGTCGTCACGAACGTAGTCGAGTTGCCCGCGCGCTTGGAGAACGATTCCACGATCATTTCGCAGCAGCGCTTTGTCGCACCCATCACGTTCGTCGGGTTCACGGCCTTGTCGGTACTGATCATCACGAACTTTTCGACCTTGTGCTTTACAGCAATCGACGCAACATTGTATGTACCGAATATGTTGTTCTTGATGGCTTCGAGCGGCGAATGCTCCATAAGCGGCACATGCTTGTGGGCTGCGGCATGGAACACGACATTCGGCTTAAACTGTTCAAAGACATCGTTAATGCGGTTGTAGTCGCGCACGGAGGCAATCAACACGACAAGGTTCAAGCCTTCCTTGCCATACTGCATCACGAGTTCCTGTTCAATATCGTAAGCGTTGTTTTCGTAAATGTCGACGACAATCAGCTGCCTTGGCTTGTACTTTGCTATCTGGCGCACAAGCTCGCTGCCAATGGAACCGCCGCCACCGGTAACCATGCAGACCTTATCGGTTACAAGCTGCTTGATGGCAGTGTTTTCAAACGAAATCGGCTGGCGGCCCAAAAGGTCTTCTACATGAATATCACGCATGCTGAACGAGTATTTATTTTCTACATCGTCGCGCAAAAATTCGGTAAGGAACGGAATTGTCTTGATGGGCACCTTGGCCATGGAGCAGTTGTCCAAAATGCGCTGGCGTTCCTTGACAGGGCAAGAAGGAATCGCAAAAATGATCTGCTCCACATTCAGCTGTTCCACATACTTCGGGATTTCGCGGGAGCCGCCAATGATTTCTACGCCGCAAACCTTGTTGCCGACTTTAGAAACATCGTCATCCACAATTGCAACAGCCTTGCACAACTGCTTAAAGCTCGGTTCCTTTAGCAAAATCATGCAGGCATCGCCGCCACCAATGATGAGAGTGCGCTTTAAATTGCGATTTGCCCGTTCTTCGCCAAGCAAAAGAAGAATAAATGTATGGAACACATAACGGCTAATGCTAACGCCGACGAGTGCGTAGCCAGCATGAACCGCCGCATAGGCAATATATACCGGATTGCCGTTCAGGTATATGAAGAGCGTTTCGAGAACGATTCCGCAGACAACGCCACGGAGGCAGGCAAACAAATCGCCAAAGCGGACGAAGCGCCAGAGCTTTGCATACGCCCCAAAAAAGAACATGCACAAAAAGCAGCAGACGGCGCTGATAAAGCAAGACGCAAAAACATCCGGACCATCGGACTTGCCGCCCGTGGTCGTGTACATTGCAATGAGCCCGGTCATCACAATGATCAAGACATCTATGAGCGCAAGCAAGCGCTTGCGCCAGCCGAAGCTCGTTATGATGTTTTCAAGTTCGCTTCTAAATCTGTTTACCATGATTCAAAGCTCGTTACCAGTTTTCTAAGTCGCCCTTAACAATCTTTGCCTGGTGGATAGTCTGCATACCGTAGTAGAAGGTCTGTGCTGTCGGAAGAATCTGCGAAATCACGCGGTTCCAGCGGGCTAGGCCGGTAGCATCTACATAGACAATATCGTGCGGCTGAAGTTTGAACTGGTCCCCAAAAACCAAGGCCATCGGGTTGCGAGCGTTCAAGTGGTAAACATTGATTTTGTTCAAGTCACCACGAATCACATAAATTCCCTGGCTCTTTGCAGACATGGTCTGCATGCCGCCAACTTCAGCCAAGGCCTGGGAAAGGGTCAATGAACCGTTCAAAATCGGGAGAGCCGTCTGGCGGTTCAGTTCGCCAAGCACAAACACCTTCGATTCGCTGCTTTCAGCCACGCGAATCACGTCGCCATCCTTCAGCAAAATGTCACCCGGACCCTGCGCGGTCGGGTATGCGGCCATAAGGTCAATGTTAAATGTCCTGCCGTCGCGAATGAGTTCCACCTGAGTCGGGTCGCCATTGGACGGGCTCACGCCGCCGCAACCGTTGATTGCCTGCAAAAGCGTAGTCGGAATATTGGAAAGAGGGATAACGCCAGCGCGGACGACACCGCCCTGCACATAGGCCTTTTTGCTCTGGCTTTCGAGCAGGCGGACTTCAAGCTGCGGTTTGTTCAAAACTGCAGAAAGGCCCTGTTCAATTTTGTCGCGAAGTTCCGTAATCGTCAAGCCTTCGGCCTTGATCTGGCCGGCATACGGGTAGAACATTTCGCCATTCTCGTCAATCAGCTGGCCCACGGACTTGTCGTTACGATACGGGCCAAGCGGCAGGGAAAGTTCCTGGTGTTCCCAAACAGTCACCTGCACAACATCGAACTTGCCGAGCTTGTAGGCTTCAGGCTTGTAGTCCAAAAGTTCCTGCGGAATCGCGGTCTTTTTGGCAGCTTCTTCTACGGCGCCGGCCATGGCTGCTGGGGTAATGCTCTGCAAATGCACTTCAGCACCATGGAAAGTGGCAAGAGTATCTACAGTGCCATCTTCATTAGATGTTTCGCCAAGATACATGCCAGGGGCAAAACAGCAGGCAGAAAGTGCCAAGGCAGAATATGCGCAACCACAAAGAATTGCGAGTTTTTTCACGATTTGCATCGTAAGTTCTCCTAAAGTTTACAATACAAAGATAGAATAATATTTTTATGTTACTTCTTTTTCTTGTAGTAACCATAGCTGTAGTAGCCGTAGTAACCATAGCCATAACCGTGATGACCGCGTTCGCAATGGTTCAGCACAAAGGCCTTCGGCACATCCTTGATGCGATTCAGGGCATTCAGCATTTCCTGGATTTCTGGCACGGAATGCTTGCCGTAATGCAGCACGATCAAAGAAAAATCCACCAGCGGGTATATCAGCGTGGCATCGGTCACCAACGAAATCGGCGGAGTATCCACGATAACCAAATCGTATTCCTTGCGGAGCTCCGCAAGCAAATCCCCGAAGGCCTCGCCGCGCAGCAGTTCACTCGGGTACAGCTGGGTATGACCGCCGCCCATTACATACAAATTATCAACATCGCTCTGGGTAATGGCATCGAGCTTGCAGCAGGAACGCATGAGCACATTGGCAAGGCCGTCTTTGGAGCGGCTCTTTACGCGGCCACGGCGCATGTCGCCGTCAATCAGCAGAACCTTGCGGCCCATCTGAGCGGCAAGCGCGGCAATGTTTTCTGCAACAAACGACTTGCCCACGCCAGGGATAAGCCCAGACACCATGAGCACCTGGTGCTTTTCGATTGCAAAGTCAACAGCAGTCAGCAGCGAACGGAACGCTTCCGACGCACGGTCGTCCGGGTCGTCAACGACCAGGAAGTTCTTTGCGGCATGCTTACGCATGCGGAGCAGCTTGTTGCGGGATTCCGGCACCTTGGCATATACGCTAATGCCGGTCGAATTTTCAACTTCCGAAGTGCTGCGAATGCCCTTCTTTGAAAGCAGACGAACAAGAATCAACAGGGCAGCGCCAATGCCAAGGCAAATGCCCAGGTAAAGCAGTTCGATGCTGCGCTTGTTCGGGTAAGAAGTTCTTTCTGCAATTCGGGCATGATCTACAATGCGAACATTGCCCAGTTCACCCGCACGCACAACGCGCAGCTGCTGCGCATTGTTCAGCATGGTCGTATAAAGCTTGTTGTTCAGCTCAACTTCGCCCTGCAGTCTAAGCAGTTCCTGCTGCTTTTCGGGGAGCTTCTTCATAACGGCCTTCACCTTGCCAAGTTCGCCGTTCAAATTCTTGATCTTAAGGTCGATTGCCTGAACATTCGGGTGTTCCGCAGTGTAGATGCGCAGGGCTTCTGTGCGCTGCTGCTCCAAATCGGCAAGCTGATTCTGCAAGTCAACGCTGCGGCCAAGGCTAGAACTCGTTTCCCCGGAAATATCCACGGTCCCCACTTCGCGGCGGTATTTGGAAAGCACCGCCTCAATGCTATCGAGCCTTGCCTTTACGCCAGGCAACTGGTCATCCAAAAATTCCAGGGTCTTTGCGGCGGTCGCGCTGCGCAGTTCCACGTTCTGGCGCAGGTAGGTATCCATCACGGAATTCAAGATAGATGCGGCACGGTCGGCGTAGCGGTGCGAAAAGTGAATCTTGATCATGCCGGAGCCAGAATTCTTGCCGGCCTCGCCAACAGACAGGCCGCCAGCCAGGGCGCTAATTGCAGAAAGCTCCGAAGACACGCTCAAGGCAAACTCCTGGCCCGCACGGGCCTTGAGCAGCTTCACGCGAATGGCAACGGTATCGCCATTGTAGTCTGTACGGTAAGTATCGCCAACAACGCCCCTGACAATCTCTTTGCCACGGGCCAAAACTGCAAAGGAATCGCCGCCAAGAGCGCGGGCCTTAAAGCCCCAGCCGGGCAATTCCAGAAGTTCCAGATCCATGCGGCCGTCGCGGTGCAAAATGCGATCCTTGTCGCCAACCGGGTTTGCATGAAAGCGCAAGTGTTCCTCTTCGACCACCTTCGAAAGCACCATGCGGCTCTTGATGAGCATCATCTCGGCATCGGCCGGGGAACGTTCCACCAAAAGCGCATTCACCGCGCCCACGGCAGCCACCGGCTGCTCCACCTTGGTATTGATCTGTATCAAGGCGTCGCTCGTGTACATCGGGATTTCCCAGTTAGCCTTGTAAAAGCCAACGCCAGCACCAATAAGGGCAAACAGGATCATTACCCACTTGCCGTTCCAGAGCACTCGAATCACATCAAACACGGACAAGGAGCTTGCAGGCGCCTGCACCTGCTGCGGGGCACCACTCCCGTTTTCATTCAATGGCAACATAAAAACCTACTAAAAGTTTACAAAGGAAAATATAATAAAAGAGGCGCCATTGGCTTTTGCAAATAGGCAAAGTCAGCTTTCAAACGACGGTGATTTTTAGGGGAAACTCTTTAAATAAAAACGATATTTTTCTTATAAAATTCTTTTTTTTCAATTTAAACTATTGCGAAATTTGTTAAAAAAAAATAACTTTGTCTAAAAATGGAGTTTTTTATGAAGAAGTGGATTTATACGCTTTCTTTGATGGGCGCACTGGCTGTTGGCGCGAATGCGGAAGCAATTGAGCATCACACACCACAATTGGTTGATGGTTGCTACCAGATTACAAATGCTGGCGAATTGTTTGGTTTTGCGGATATTGTGAACGGCATTCGTAACGCAGAAAATCCAGAGGAATATTCACAAGCTCCTCAACCAGGTGTTTGTGGTAAGTTAGTTGCAGACATCCGAGTGGTTGCTGTAGATTCGCCGAGCGACAAAGGAAACCATGTCGTAAGCGATGATTTAAAAAACGCTAACGTTCCTGAAGAAAACCATTGGACCCCAATGGTAAATTTCTCCGGCACATTTGATGGCCAGGGACATTCCATTTCGGGATTGTATTATTCAGGAAATAACGCTGGGTTCTTCGCAAGCCTTTCTGGAGCAACCATTAAGAGACTAAACATTAAAGACTCATACTTTGCAGCAGACGATAATGTTGGAGGCTTTGCAGCAAACGCTACTGGAAATGTGACAATTGAAGAATGTTCTTTTGAAGGATTGGTTACCTCCGTCACAAAGTCTGATAAGCCTAGCAATCTACAACCTTACAGAGGCGTTGCTGCTGCTGGTTTTGTAGGTAATTTAGTCAGTCCGGCAGAATTAGCAATAAAAATGAGTACATTCAACGGATCAGTTCTTCCCGAAAACACTGACAAAACAGGGTATCATGGAGGTTTTGTCGGAAAGATTTCTCTTGGAACAAAAGTAAATGTTTCAGATTGCTACAGCCTCGGCTTTGTTGGAAACAAAGGGCAAAAAGGCGTTTATGGAGCCATTGTTGACGCTGATGGCAAAGATGTCAGCAAAGAGAAAGACGCAAATGGAACACAAAACAATAATACCCACGTTTTCACAAAAGGACAGGTTTACTGCTATAACACCGGAGATAAGTGCGGAGCAACAATTAAGTGTGATGGATCAGATTTGGCCGTGTGCAAAGCCACTATCAAAAAAGCCCTTGTCGACACTCTTAAGACAAAGCCGTTCAAAGGAATGTCCTTTGAATTCAACGAACAAGGTCACATCATTATCGCCCACATCACTGAATGGGATGATCCTAATACAAAGCTAGATGTATTGCAGGAGCTAAGTATTCCAATGAGCGTCATCGCAGACTCAATCACCTTCGATCGAGTATTTAGCGGCAAGAACTCAACAATCATGCTCCCTTTCGACATTGCTCCGTCCAACATTACAAATGCTAGTGGCGAAATCGTAAGATTTAACGCAGTGCCCACCTTGAATTATGACGACACAGAAGGAAAATGGAAGGCCAGCGCAGAAACGGAAACAGGCGTCGTTGAAGCCCACAAGCCTTATCTAATCACACAAACGCCCAAAGACAGCATTCACTTTCATGGTCCTGTTACTTTGAGAAAAATTGAAAAAATTAAAAATCCGAATTCAAAAACCAAAGGAGATTCTATCCAAGTCAACGAATACGTCGCATCAACAAATGATCCAGACTGGGCTCTCGTTGGCACCTACAAGACAATGCTTACAACATCCAAGAGCGACACGGCAACATCTGAATACGAAAAAGAATCTAATCTCGGTCGTATTTATGGATTTGTAGGCACCAATGTCAAAGAAAATGAAGATGACGAGAATTACACATTCTCAATTGGGCAATTCGCAAAAGCCGGCCACAACGTCCGTACTAGAGAAATGCGCGCCTACCTAATTTATACGGGAACTCAAATTGCAGTAAACCCAGCACCAAGCCTAAATGGAGTAACGAAGTTTGCACCGCTAGCAATAGCTATAGATGATTTGCCAAACGCAATTGAAATCAATGTGACAAATAAGCCTATCATTGAAGGAGAACAGATTACAACCTTCACAAAAATCGTCAATGTCATTAAAATTGAAGTTCCTGAAGAAAGTTGCGATGCCGAAAAATGCGAAGATGACATAACTACTATTTCAAAGCCATTCCTTGCACCATTAAAAGCTAATAGAGTTGATCGTTGGCAAGATGCAATGGGTCGCCGCTTGAAGAACAAGCCAACAAAGCATGGCGCCTATTTCAAGAATGGAATCCCTGTGATTATCAAGTGAGGTCAACATGAATAAGAATACTGAAAAGAAATTTTATGTTGCTCCGCAGATGAGCATTCTCAAAATGAAAACTGATGTGCAGTTGCTTCATATGAGTTATTACGAAGAGAGAAAGGCAAGCCAAAAATCAACAATAGTTAACGACAATTACAACATTGTTGACTTCGACTAGCCATCACACATTCTAAAGCATTCAGCCTCCGCAATCCCTGCGGAGGCTTTTCTTTGCGCTCCTTTTTTTATTTTACTATATTCCATATAAACCGCAACATCACAGGGAGACATCATGGCTAATTTGATTTATACATTGATGAACAAAGACATGCCTCTTTGTGATGGCATCGACTCCAAATGGAAATGGGAGTAATTCAAAATGCGTCTTTACCATGGTTCGACTGAAGTGATTGAGAAGCCTGTTTATGGCAAGGGGAACCCCCATAACGACTATGGGCTTGGTTTCTACTGTACTGAAAATTTGGAACTAGCCAAGGAATGGGCATGCCAGAAAAATATTGACGGGCACGCCAACATCTACGATCTTGACTTGACAAACCTTAGTGTACTCGACCTTTCTAAAGAGCCTATCAACATTCTGCATTGGATTTCCATTTTGATGCAGAACAGGTCTTTCGCACCCAAAACTCCGCTCGGCGAACAGAACCTGGAATTTCTTGTCAAGAATTTCCCCATCAGTTACAAAGAGCACGATGTAATTCTTGGGTACAGGGCGAATGACTCCTACTTCTCTTTCGCAAGCGACTTTTTAGAAAACATCATTCCTGTCCAAAGCCTAGCCAGTTCCATGAAGCTCGGTAGCCTCGGAATGCAAGTTGTCTTGAAAAGCAAAAAAGCATTCGAGCAGCTACATTTTGCAGGAAGTGAAATCGCAGCCAAAGAAATCTACTTCCCGAAATATCGGGAACGAGATACGGCAGCAAGAACAAGTTACCTTGAAGGGCTTCGCAAAATCAAGCCGGCCGAAGCGACTTATCTGCTTGACATCATCAGAAATCCGGAAATTGTCGATGATCTACACTTATAGTCAAATGTACCTGAACGATGTTCAGAAAAATTTGGGATTTTTCTTTCAGACGGCACTCCGGTATCTTCGCAAAAGTCCTGCCGAAGTTCAACAAGCATTTTTGCAATCTGAAATTCCCGCGCAAATCGAAATCGGCAACCCAGATTTTCTCTGCGGAAAATCCGGCTATGAACTGGCCATCATAGCATTTGACAGCGATGAAGCGGAAGCCGCCATCAAGGAATCCAGAAAATATCCGTTCTACCCGCAAGAAGAATACTGGAGCGGAACCGTACTCGCCTACTATCAATGGGAAGCAGCTCTTTCATTTGAAGAAATTCTAAGCAAATTCCCATTGGAACGAATCCTTGCAAACTACCATCTGATGCACGAGGCTGACATCAGCAAGATGGTTGCGGTAATGGACGAAGTAATCCGCGCATAAAAACATTCACTTTTTGCGCAAGGTCTTCAGCACGCGTCGCGGAACACCCGTAAGGGCCCAGAATTCATACCAAAGAGCTTCGGTAAAATCAAATCGCAACAGGTATGCGGCACGCTTATAATGCTTGTACCAGCGGTACGGCTGCGGGCCTGCAAAGTTTTCATCAAATACGCCAAAATTACCGCCGACTAGCGCAACATTCAGCAGGCGTTTTCCTCGCCATTCATCAGGCTTGCAAAGCAAGTATTCTTCGTCGAGACCAACGCAATTTTGCAACAGCCACATGACAGCCTGTGCAATTCGCAGCAAGCCAAAACTTTTCAACAATGACGCGACCGCAGCCCGGTCCTCCGCCGAAGAATGTTTCAGCAGCATGCAATAATCAACAAGCTGGCGCAGCCCTATGCCAACGCCGAAGAAATGTTCCTTGATGTGGGCAAGCTGCATAACCAGAGCGTACTTTATAGAAGGCACATAGAAGCCGATCGGTGCAAACGTTAAACTTACAAATTCACCTGTCAAAAAATTTTGCACCAGTTGATTCTTCGCTGGAGAATTTGCTCCTTCTGTGGGCACATAATGAACTTCAACGGTAACGCCAAATAGTTCATCATTCAAATGAGCATGATGCGCTCCCACATCCGCCCCCTCCATCAGTCCCATTTCCGTCAGTAATTTCACCACGGAATCGCGGCCACCGGAGAGCATGATGTCCACATCGCCGCAGCTTCGTGCAAACGGATCCGGGTACAGCAGCGCATTGGCGGGGCCCTTCAATATAACCGATTCTCTACCCCGCTCCTTGAACATCTGGGTAAGCTTTGCAGCAACCTCGTTCACCTTCTGGTTGGTGCCGCGGATATTCTCGGCATCGAACGCCCACTGCATCAAAAGCAAGCGGGGCGGTCGCAGGTCATCAGGCAGTTTCTTTACGCCCATATACAGCACACCCATCAACGCCTGGCGAATCGCCTCCTCACGCATCCAAGTCCATTCTTCCGCAGACAGGCGATGCGCAAAGGACTCGTCTATTCCGAGGGAATAACGAAGCAGAGCGAAGAAGGCTTTATAGAGAGAGTCTAAATGCATCACCACTTGAACCCGACGCGCAAATAAACCTGCGGGTCGTCAACGAAGGTGATGCTGCCGGTAAAGGCGGTGTATTGGCCTTCGTAGGTTACGGAAGGTGTGACAGAGTATTGCATTTTAGCGCCCTTCAGGAAGTGCTTTTTTCCAAATTTTGGAAATTCATCATCAATGGAGCTTCCAACGCCCGTTCCCTTCCAATAAAACCTCTGCAATACAGAGAGGAACACATTGGGCATACGAGCATACATTAGCCAGTCTATAGTCTGGCTGTTGGGGCCATTGGGGTTACCTAGAGGATGATTCAAATGAGCAATTTGTGCTTTCGCAGAATCATGGTGAGTGTAAGTACAAGGTTCAACTCGAGCATATTCTAAAATAGAACCGGCTTCCAATTTCATTTTATTAATGTAGAAATCATGAGCAAGCTGCATGCCAGCCATAAAGCCCCATCGATTATTGTTCATTTCATTCTTAATCAAATCACCAGGACTTTCCATATCATCTAACAAAAATTCAGAGTAAACTCTCAAAAAGCGCAACAATCTATAATTGGCATCCACTGAAATTGCACCATTATTCGTGGTCTCAGCAAAATTTCCCTTCTCAATAAACAGCGGAATAATCGGCACCATCAGCAGGGGCTTGCTATCGTTGTAAATCACCTGCAGTTCACTCACGCCAAGGGTCAAGTTGCCCAAGGCAAGTTCATAACGATGGGCGTACATGTTGCGTTCATTAGCGTTTTCATCGCTCCAAGCCCACTGACCGATACGCAAATCACCATAGGCACTTACAATATGCAGCGGACCAAAGACCGCATCCAACGTCATGAACGTGTAAGGCAAGGCAAACTGGTTCAGCGTCAGGTTGTTGTAGAAACCCGGTCCCCAGTGCAACACATCACGACCGGCACTCACGCGGAAATGATTCCAGTTAAAGCCCACCTGCCCGCGATAGCGGGAATAGCTCACATATTGAATGTCGCCGTACTGTTCATCAAAAACCTCATGGTCCCAGGACTTCTGCCTTTTTGCAGAATGAGACTCCACGTACATGCGGGCCTCCAAGGAAAAATCCAGGGAATCTACATAGCCACGGACAAACAGACCGCCATCAATCCCCGGCCAAATGGTATCGCCCAGAGATTCGCCACCACGATAATCCAGGCCTCCCACAATGGAAGCTGCTATCCTGTAATCCGTATCGCCCAAATGGAACAGTGCATCCTTTTCGGTCTCGTCAAAATTCTTGCGGAACGCGGTATCGCGCTTAGGGTACGCAAAGAACTGCGGCCCCTCCCCCATGGTCACACGATGGTATTCAAACAGGAACGGATTTGCCTCCAACATGCGCAGGTTACGCATACGGTCAGGGGCAACTGTCGGGGATGCAGCAAAAGCATCAAAGACGAAAGCTGCAAGAAGCAAAAAGACTAAACGAAGTGTCATTAGAAGCGATTCTCGTCAACAACTTTTTTTTGTTTCTGCTTTAGAATTAGATCTGTAGCCATACGAAAAAAATCAGCCTCTTCCGGACTTTGGGCAGAAGCAATGATATCATAGGACTCGTCAAAATTCACCTTTTGACATTGAGCAAACAGTTGGTGTAAAGCTTCAGCATTTGACATTTCCAGCTCCTTTTCTATAAGGGCAATATACATTATTTCGGGATTATCCGTCAAAGCCAGTATCAATCAAATCCGTCTTTACCCGCTTCAATATCCAATTTACAGAAACCTTGGCGCAAGAAAAATACCCTCGCGCATCTATGCTCTGAAAAATAGATTCTGTAATAGGAACAATCTGGAAACGTTCACTCATCTAGCGCAATCCGGTAATTTGATTTCAACTTTTCTCAACGAACATTTGGGAATGTCATTGGATTGAATTCTTCTTACCGCTTCACAATTTGTAATCGTTATTGGCTGCCTAGTGATTTTAGTAATAATAGGTTTCATTCTACACCTCGCTACAAACGTTTTTTATGTCTGAATATAAGAAAAAGCAGAGGTAACAAAAATTATCTGCAAGCAACAATATACACTTTTGAGCAGGAGTTATCAAGGGAGGAGTATTCTATCACTTTATCGCCCTAAAAAAGGCCCCGATTGTTATAAAAAAATATGGAAATCTCCAAAATTACCTATCTTTTATGTTAAAGTTATGAGCAGTCCCAAAGTCAGCATCATTATGGCCACATTTAATGGAGCAAAGACTCTCGCAAAGAGCCTTGATTCCATCATGGCCCAAACTTTTACTGATTGGGAATTCGTCATTTGCGATGATTGTTCTACAGACAGCACAAATAAAATTCTACAAGAATACGCAGGCAAAGACTCTCGATTCAAAATTCTAAGAAACAAAACAAATTCCAAACTCGCTTATTCCTTAAACAAGTGCCTTGAAAATTGTTCTGGAGAATACATCGCCAGAATGGATGATGACGACGAAAGTCTTCCTCAGAGACTTGAAACACAAGTAAAGTTCTTGCAAGAACATTCTGAATATGCGGTAGTCGGTTCCGCGGCACTCATTAGTGACGGTAACAAAATTTTAGGGAAAAGAATTCCTAAGGAATATCCGACAAAGAGTGATGTTCTTAGGGGACCTACCTTCATGCACCCCACCATCATGATGCGGAAAAGTGCATACGACAAGCTGGACGGTTATACAGTCTCATCAAGAACTCAACGAGGCCAAGATTGGGACTTGTGGTTTAGATTCTATGCGGCGGGAATGCAAGGCTACAACATCCAGGCCCCCTTATACATTTACCGCGAAAATTCTGCAGCATATAAAAAAAGAACTTTGAGAACGGCACTGATGTATTCATCAACAGCATTTCACGGTTTTCAAGCAATCAAAGTTCCATTTTACAAATATATACTGATATTAAAGCCCATTATTGCAGCATTAACCCCAAGAGCAGCATTAAATTGGCTTCACAACAAGAAATAGGTTACAAAAAATGGTAGATGTACTAATCTATTTCTTTGTTTTTATTGGAGCAACATTTTTCCTAAACTATCGTCAGGAAAACGATAAGGCAATAAATGTCGTAAATATTGTCGGTCTAATTGTCATTATTGTATTTGCAGCAGGTCGCTATCATGTAGGAACCGATACATGGACCTATATGAGAATTTTTCGGCGTTTTGAAGAAATGAATTGGTCAGAATTCATTCATTCCATATATGGGGATTACCTTTTCGCAACCATAGCCAAAGCAACATATTCTCTTGGTGGTAGAGTTTTAACATGGGGCACATTTGCCGCATTAACAGCGATTCCTGTTTATTTAGCATTAAGAAAAGAATATCCAAAAGTTTCCATTAGCGTTGCTTTTCTAATTTTTTTATTCAGTTACTACACAACTGGATTCAACGTGGTAAGGCAAATGGTTGCCGTAGCCATTGTTTTCTACGGATTAAAATTCATTTTCAATAACAGATTACTTCCTTACTTGATTACGATCCTTATCGCATTTGGATTTCACTCATCAGCAACAATTGCATTACCAATATGGTTTTTATGGGACCATAAAAACGGAGTTCCTATTGATGGTAGCAAAAGGCTTCTTATTATAGCGACAACAGCAGTTGTTTGTGCTGGATACCAAACGGCAATCAGCATATTTACTGGCGGCATCGACTACTATGAACAATATAGTAGTTATGCAGTAGAATCCTCACGTGGGCAGAACAGAGACATTTATGTCTATGGAATCGAATTATTCCTTATTTTATGTTACCGCGAAAAACTACAATTTATAGATAAAAGAGTCACGTTCCTATTAGATATGTTAATAATTTCTTTTTTAATCGGTTTAACAGGTTTTTACCACCCCCAGGTCAAACGTTTGGCCTACTACTACGCTATGCCCGCAAGAATGATTTTATTCGGGTATTTATTTGCTGTTTTTCCTAAAGATAAAAGTCAAGAAGCAGTCAAGATTTTCACAATCATTTGGATTGCGACATTATTCGTCTTAACAGCCTACATATTGAAGCAATCAAATCTTATTCCATATCACTTTAACCTAACTAAGCCATGGTAAATCTATGCAAAAAAGAATCCTCTTTTTTATAACATCTCTTGCTGGTGGCGGCGCCGAAAAGGTTCTCGTGAATATGGTAAATCATCTTGACAAAACAAAATTCAAGGTGACCATTCAAACACTATTTGACGTTGGTATAAATAAGAAGAATCTTTCCAATGATATTGAATACAAGTATGTATTCAAGCATATCTTTCGTGGAAATACTATTCTTTTCAAGTTATTCTCCCCCGCGTTCCTATTTAAATGCATGATTAAGGGAGAATACGATATCATTGTATCTTATTTTCAAGGGCCAACGACACGAATTATCGCAGGCTGTACAAAACCAAATGTAAAATTGGTTCAATGGATCCATAATGAATTTCACAACCGTAACGACATAATCCACTGCTACAGAAATGATTCTGAATGCGTCCAATTACAAAAGAAATTCAACGCTACAGTCTATGTAGCAAGCTCTGTCAAAGACGCTTATTTAAAAACTTTCCCAGAACTTGAAGGGAATGACCATGTTCTTTACAACATCGTTGAATCCGAAAAGATACAACAGCTATCTCAAGAGCCAATCAATAATGATAACATCTTTAACCATAAGTTCAATTTAATTAGCGTAGGAAGATTCATTCCCCAAAAAGCTTTTGACAGGTTACTGAGCATCGTTGCAAAACTTAAAAATGAAGAAATCGATATAGGTCTAACGCTTCTTGGAGTTGGTTACTTAGAAAAAAATCTAAAAAAACAAGCAAAAGAATTAGGCATTGGAAATGATGTTAACTTTCTGGGTTATCAAACCAACCCTTATAAGTATGTAAAAAACGCAGATTTATTCGTATGCAGTTCTCTACACGAAGGATTCAGCACAGCAGTTACAGAGTCCTTAATCGTCGGAACTCCGGTCATTACAACAAGCTGTTCTGGCATGCAAGAACTTCTTGGAAACAATGAATTTGGTGTAATTGTAAAAAACTCAGAAGACGCTTTATACGACGGAATAAAAGAACTATTGACAAACAATTTTAGTTTGTCACATTATAAACGAACTGCAGAACAACGCGCCAAACATTTTGATTACCAAGAAACTTTAGAAAAAATTCAAGCCTTTCTTTATTCACTATGACCCAAATTTTCTGCATTACAGCCTACAAAGAGTTTGATTATCTGATTTCATTAGTCCAACAACTGGTTGATGAAGAATGTTTTGTATATGTCCATATCGACAAAAAAACTGCAAACGACGACATTTCAAACAAATTAAACAATATTTCTCACACGACAGCCATTTCCGAGTACAGGATTCCCTGGGGAGGAATTCAGCATGTAGAAGCAATCATCTCCTTGATAAAACTAGCATGCAAAGATCATAAAGAAGACTTTTACCTTCATGTAATCACAGGGCAAGACTGTTTGTGCAAAAAGAAATCCGAATTAAAAAATTTCTTTTGCGAAGGCAACGACAAAAACTACATGAGCTGTAGCGATAAAGAAGATTCTCATTTTAGATTCAAGGTTTTCTACCGAAATGACATTCTTAATTACAAAAGTCCATTTGGAAAATTACTCACAAAAGTTTTTTACGTAATTCAGAGAATCTTATTTATAAACCGAAAACCACCTTTCAATTACAAAATACACAAAGGTATGGTTTATGTCAGCATTACAAAGACATTTTCCAACTACATAGTATCATTTCTAGGATCAAAAGAAGGATCCAAATTTTTTAGCTGGTTAAAATGGACTTTTGTTCCAGAAGAATTCTTTTTTCAGACAATACTTATGAATTCTACATTCAGCAACACTTGCGTAAGCAACAATTTTCGTTTTGCCTTATGGAAAGAAAAACATGGATCCCAACCAGGAATACTTGATGAAAATGATTATGAAACAATAAAACTCAGCAACTATTTCTTTGCAAGAAAAATTTCATCTATATATTCAGACAAATTGCTAAACAAACTAAACAATGAATAAAATCATCCATAGAAAGAATTCATATGAATATCGTTGTCGCTAGTGATCAAAATTATGTTCCACATTTAGAAACATTAATTGTTTCTATTGCAGAAAATAATGCTGATGTCGGAGAAATAAAAATCACTGTTTTAGACAGTGGCATTCTAGAAGATTCAAAAGAAAATATTTTACGTTATTCAAGCAAATATCCTAATTTAAAATTTAAAATTTTCCCTATTTCGGAAAACTATATAGCATCCCGGCTTGGAGGAGATGTATCCAAAGATCGTAGTTTGGCAACTTTTGCTAGAATTTTCATACCAGAAATTCTAACTGAAGAGTGTAGAGCATTTTACTTTGACGTTGATGCAATTGTCCAAGGCAATCTAAAAGAAATTTATGAAACTATTTTAAACGAATATGCCATTGCAGGAGTTTGTGATATTAATCCTATTCAAAGGCATATAAATGTTGGACTCACAAAAGAACAAACATACATTAACGCCGGCATGATTCTTTGGAATCTAGACTATTGTCGAGAAATCAATTTCACGCAACAATGCATAGACTTTGTAAAAGAAAGGAAAGGTGTTGTTGATGCGATGGATCAAGGAACTATTAATGGAGTTTTAGGAAAGCAAAACCTGATAAAGATTCTCCCCCCAAAATACAATGTTTTTACAGCTCTATTCCAGCTAAATAGAAATCAAATCAAAAAAATCTACGGATTACCAAGTTACTATTCAGACAACGAAATTTTAGAATCAAGAACTAGCCCAGTTTTTGTACATTTCACCCCAAATATGACAACAAGGCCCTGGGTAGAAAATTGCAAGCACCCATTAAAGAACATATATTGGTTATATAGAAGCAAAACAAGCTACAAAAAGAAAATTTTGAATAAAGATAAAAGATGCCTGAAACTAAAAATTCTCGGTTTTTGTTATAGGAATTGTCCATCTTTGTATTTAACAATACTAAAGGCAAAATAATTTCTTTTATCAACAATTTAACGCATCCTCTATAATTTTAGGACATGATAACTAGTAGAATCATTATCAAAAATTTTCTATGGCGCTTTTTTGAGCGTAGCGGATCGCAGGCTATTAGTCTTCTAGTTTCTATAATTCTAGCAAGACTTTTAGCCCCTTCCGACTATGGGAAAATCGCAATCATTCTCATCCTCATTAATTTTTTACAAGTATTCGTAGACTCCGGTTTCGGCATAGCTCTTATCCAAAAAAAGGATGCCGATGACAGTGATTTTTCTACAGTTTTTTTCTTTAATATTGCTGTAGGGACTCTTTTTTCTATAGTAATTTTTTCTGCAGCCCCTTTTATAGCCCAATTTTTCAACATTTCTGATTTAGACAAGGCAATAAAAGCGCTTAGCCCACTACTTTTTTTATTTGGAATAAAAAACACCCTGCAAAGTTTTATTTCAAAAAAATTACTATTTAGAAAACAGTTCTTTTCAACGCTATATGGGACATTTACATCAGCTTTTATCGGCATTTTCTTGGCTTATCATGATTACGGAATTTGGGCGCTTGTCTGGCAACAACTGAGTAGCGCATTCATAACCACATTCACATTATGCATCATTGTACCTTGGCGACCAAAACTAATTTTTTCATACAGAAAATTAAAAGATCTCTTTCATTTTGGCTGGAAACTTCTTTTAACTTCTTTTATCGATACCGGTTATAGTCAGCTCAGGCAAATATTAATTTCCAAAATCTACACGCCACAAGATTTAGCTTTTTATAATCGAGGAAGCCAATTTCCCACAATCATAGAAAGCAACCTCGGTTCTTCTATAAATAGCGTTCTATTCCCGGCAATGGCAATTGAGCAAGACGATACTAAGCGATTAAAAGACATTATGAAAAAAACGATATGTATCAGTTCCTACATAATGATACCATTCATGATTATTCTTGCCATATCAGCAGAACCACTCGTTAAATTAGTATTATCCGAAAAATGGCTTCCCTGTGTACCATTCCTTAGAGTTTTTTGCATTACTAGCGCATTTTCACCAATTCACACTGCAAATATGAATGCAATCAAAGCTATTGGACGCAGTGATTTAATTCTAAAAATGGATATTCTAAAAAAATCAATTGGCATTATTTTAATCATCATTACGGCCCAAATAAGTGTAATGGCAATGGCTTATAGTTTAATCATTTCTAATGTTTGCAGCCAAATTATAAACAGTTGGCCAAACAAAAAAATATTTAACTACAGTTACATTAACCAAATGAAAGATTTTATACCACAGACTTTACTTTCTATTGTTATAGGCTTTTTAGTATACCCGATAAGTTTTATTGAAACATCTGAAATAACAACTATCTTCATTCAATGTGGGATCTTTATTTTTCTTTACATCAAACTTTCTTCTATTTTAAATTTATACAGCTACAAACAATTTTTGATTATTTTAGGAAATTTCGTTTCTCACAAAAAACAAAGTTTATAGATTTTTCTAAAATTCGTCAGGTTTATTATGAAAATAGTATACTCCCTTATTTCTGATTATGATGACTTATATTGCGAACAAGCTATAATTTCAGCCTGGTCAGCAAGGCATTATAACCCAGAAATAGAAATCATACTTATTACAGATGTTAATACCAAGAAAACCCTTACTGAGTATCGCGCTACTCTACTCGACCTTGTAAACAAGACCATCATTGTTGATATTCCTCAAAAATTCAACTTAACAAAAAGAATTCGCTCTAGATACATCAAGACAAATATTCGTCAATTCATTGATGGAACAATTCTCATTTTAGATACCGACACTATAGTACTATCAAGCGTTGATGAATTATCAAGGTTAAATTGTCAAATTGGTGCTGTATATGACAAGCACCAAAAAGCTAGTGTAAATAGAAATATTGAATCTCAAAAGATTTATAATCTTCTAAACATTCCACAAAAAAGAGTTCCATATTACAATACAGGCATATTACTCGTCAGAGATTCCGTAGAAACCAAAGAATTTTATAATAAATGGTTTGAATACTGGACATTTTGTGTTGATCATAAATTATGTATCGACCAGCCTGTTTTTTTTAAAGTGTGCTCAGAATCAAACATCGTGTGTAAAATTTCCGATATGTGGCATGCTCAAATTTTTGAGCTATCGGGCATCTCGTTCCTAGATGAAGCAAAAATTTTACACTTATACAATGTCATAACCCAAAACAGGACTTCTGTTTACGACAACTTGTTAAACGACATAAAGAATGCACAATCATTTACCGAAAATCACAAGCAATCTATTTTAAAGATCAAAACTTTAATCAAAAAAGATTCCTCGTTCATGCTTTCAAAAACATATTCCTATTCACTTTTAAACATTTTGTTCCTCAAGCGCAATTTACCTTTTAGAATTATAGAATTATGTTCAAAAATTTTACTGAAATCAAGAAATTTCATCTTGGAGTAAACACTTATGAGAATTTGTTTTTTAGGGCATTTTACAGGAGGTGGCGTAGATCGAGCAACATTTCTGTTAGCCAATGAATTATGTTTTTTTCATGACATATTCGTATTAAACACAGAAGTTCTAAAACCATTATATGATTTAAACAAATCTATTCACTATTCTTGCATAAATTCATCAAACATTATTTTTTCAAACCTTAAAGTATTTTCTTTCCTAAGAAAGGAAAAAATTGATTTAGTAATTTCCTGTGAGGCTATGACAGGATTAAACTCTTTTTTACCTGCAAGGCTACATGGATGTAAACACATTATTTGGGAACACGAAAATTATTTAAAAACATTCGGTCTAAAAAAAATTCAGTTTATAAGGCAATTTGAATTAAAACATTGCGATGCGTATGTTCTTCTTACGAAAGAAGATGAGAGCAACTTTAAAAAACATTTCAAAATAGGGACAAAACTACAGCAAATATACAACATAGCACCACTGGCAAAAACAGAACTAGATTACAATTTAAAATCAAAAACAATCATAAGTGCAGGACACTTTACCGATATCAAGAATTTTAAAATAATTCCAGAAATCGGTAAAATCATTTTCAACCAACATCCTGATTGGAAGTGGATTATTTATGGTCAAAATACTGGGTCTTACTTTGACCAGGTTAAATCGCTAGTTGAAGAATACCATCTAGAAAATAACATTCATTTTTATGGACATTGCAACGACATGGATGAAGAATATCCCAAAGCCTCCATATTCGTTTTAACTTCAAAATTGGAACCGCTGGGAATGGTACTGTTAGAAGCAAAAGCCTATAAATTACCAGTACTTAGTTTTGATGTTGAATGTGGTCCTAGAGAAATAATAACAGAAAATATTGACGGTTTCTTAATTCCGAATTTTGATGTAAACCAAATGGCTCAAAAAATCGTTAATCTCATTGAAAACAATGAAGAAAGACTAAGGATTTCCAATAATTCAGGACACAACTTGGAATTATTCGCAAAAGATGCAATTACAAAACAATGGGTTTCTCTTTTTTCGTCAATTTTCGAATCAAAACATGCAAATTGATATTCTCGTTAGCATAATCATTCCTGTTTATAATGTTGAACAATACATTTCCAAATGTATTGAATCAGTCATCGCACAATCTTATAAAAAATTAGAAATCATACTTATTAACGACGGCTCATCAGACTCTTCCGGAGAAATCTGTGATTTTTATAGTCGTAAAGATTCGCGAATTCAAGTTTTTCATAAACAAAATGGTGGAGCATCTTCTGCAAGAAATTTCGGTTTAAACAAAGCTTCAGGAGAATACTTTTCTTTTATAGATGCAGACGACTATGTTTCCCCTAATTACATAGAGACTTTGCTGCAGTACGATGCTGATGTTGTAATTTCAGAAACAAACTTACATCAAAAAGTTGATTTAAACTTTATAAAAAAGACATACCATTTACACAGAGCTTTCATCTCTCCATGCGGAAGAATCTTCAAGACATCAAAAGTCGGCCATATTCGCTTTAGGGAAGATGTTGATATTGGAGAAGACCGCATTTACAACCTAGAAGTCATAAGAAATATTCAATCAGCATACTTCATCAAATATAACGGTTACCATATAAATCAGTTAAATTCCACATCCTTGACAAGAATCAACAATGGGCATTACACCAAAAGGTGGGATGAAGAATACCAAACCTGGTGGGAAAGTCTTTTCTTCAACGAACTAAAAAAAACAGGAATAATTCTAGACGACAATTACAGGAATACTTTATCCATTACATTTTGTCAAAAAATAAAAAATTTGTGCTACTCCGATTGCCCCCATTCCTTTAAAGAAAAAAAGCGTCGCATTCAAAAAATTTTGAATATCAATAAAAAACACATTTTTTTAATCAAGAACAGCACTTCACCAAAAACTTTATTCATTGCAAAAAATTGCATAAGAATAAATAGTCCATACTTCACCTATCTACTTTTCAAGTTAATGCTAATCTGCAAAATTTTTAAATAGATTGTGAATTTTCAACATTTATCCATCACAAAAAGATTACTGTTTACGTCATCCAATTCCGTATCAATTCTGCAACATCTTCCGAAGCATGTCCAGTTTCATATAATCCAACACGTTCTTTAAAAGCATTCCATTTCTTTTGATATTCAGCAAAGTTAAAATTTTCAATATTCTTTATCAATTCATCAGGATTCTGAGCAAACGGAAACGGAAGTTCATTCATTTCATAATAAACGCCACGGGTTGATCGGTACCCCTCATAATCTTCGGCATACGTAAAACATGGAATTTCACGAATTGCCGCATCAAAAATACAACTGGAATAATCAGAGATAAAAGCATCACAAGATGCAGCAAGCTCAACCATTTCTGGGTAACGAGTCACATCTATCGCATTTGGAATTTCTGCACAATTACTACCAAGTGCATATGCAGTCCAAGGATGCAATCGCAAGAACACCACCCATTTTTCACCAGTCTTTTTTTCAAGTGTTCGCGCCACTACATCAAACGGAATTTCACGAACACCTTCGTATAGCCTTTTATAATCGGCCCTAAGAGTAGGCGCATACATCAAAATTTTGACATTTGACGGTAGTCCGTATTTTTCAAGTATTTTCTGTTTAAGCCCTTCATTATTTTGCAACAAGAAATCCGTCTTAGGGTAGCCACACTCAAGAATTTTTCCCTTATACCTAAAGGCATTTCTATAGACATTTGTCAAATGTTTTGAATTAGATATATACAAATCAACAATCTTATTGGTATGATTTATTCTTTTTTCAGGAACCAACATTCCCTTATTAAATTCAAAACCTAATTTTTTTATCCCTAGCCCACCATGCCAGGTTTCTATGTAAAATTGCCCTTTCCTTTTTTGAGCATTAATATTCAACCAATGGGAAGATATCCACACCTTGGCTGTAGCGAATTCATAAATAGACCGAATGTAATTTGAATAGACGACTTTCTTGACATAACCCGGAACTTCAAAATCAACATTCCGATTACGCAGCCAAACGATCTTAATAGATGGGTCTTTTTTATGCAGAGCTTCAACAATAAAGCGAGGGTTATCCGCATATTTCAAGCCGTCAAAAGACGTTGCAACGACCTTGTTTTGCAAGGGCAACAATCTAAAGATCTTGAACAAAACAAATATTATAAAATCTCTAAAGAGACTATGTAATCTAGGGCAAACACTCACGATATTAAATTTAGAATTATCGCGAGTCTTTGTAAAAATTATTTCATCAAAAACATCTCTTTGAGGCCATATTTAGGCGCCCAGCCAAGAGACGAAATTTTCTCAGTTGAAAGTTTCATGTGGATTTCGTTCAAGTAGGCTGATGTATCCCCAGCTACAGTTGAAACACTGATATTTGAATTCAACAAATCTCTGGCAATTTCAGCCATTTCTCTAATGGAGCAATAGGTTGATTCGTTCGCTACATTATAGGCTTCCCCATTCTCGCCTTTTAGCAAAAGAGTCAAGATTGCAGAAACAGCATCATTCACATGTAAATACATTCGTTTGGTCTTGCCCGCGGTCAAAAGTTCAATATTTCGGCCATCACGAGCACAACGGATAAATTGGGCAAACACACGATTATCGTTATCCACATCTATTCCCGGCCCAAATGTCTGTGTCAAGCGAGCAACCTTTACTGGACCATCAAATTCATGAGAATAGCGAAAGCACAAAGATTCTGCCTGGCGCTTACCCAAAGGGTAGCTACTGCGTGGATTACTTTCATCAAGCGGACCAACAACATCTTCTGTCACGGCAACGCTGTCATCCGTAATTTCACCATAGACTTCCATGGAAGAAAGAAACACCATGGATTTTACGCCACACGACTTTGCAAAATCAAGAACTTGTCTTGTTCCATCTACAATAATCCGCTTGGTTTCTTCCGGACATTCCTTCATAAACTTGGAATCTGTCGGACATGCGCCATGAATAATAAAATCTACCGAGCCGACATTCTTCAAGGCCAATTCAAAACGCTCCGAAGGATCCTTTGCAAAATCATATTCTACAAAAAAAACATTGGTGCGCTCGCCAAACATTTTCTTTGCCTTTGCAACATTTCGTACCGGCAAAATAATTCTGCAGGAATAAGATTCAAGCAGATGACGCACCAGCGCCGAGCCAATCAGCCCAGTTCCACCTGTAATCAGAATTGTAGAATCGTCAAGCAGCATTACACACCAAGAACAAGTTGTTTTTCCAACATGCGAATGTAAGCTTCAAACACGAAGAAATCGGCAGGCGTGGTAATCTTGATATTTTCTGCAGGGCCCATCACGGTCGCAATTCGTTTTCCATAATACCGCGCCATTTCGCAACAATCTATAAAATCCAGCTTGCCATTCTCAATCGCCTGATTATGAAGTTCTAGGATTTCACCTAACTTAAAACTTTGCGGAGCACGAGCAACGAGCATATTTGAACGACGAGGCACATTGAAGCCTCCCTGAGAATCATCAACAAGGATAGTCTCTGTTGGCGGAGCACAAGTAATACAAATCCCCGACTCACGAACCATCTTGATATTATCCGTAATCGTCTGTTCCGTAATCAGCGGACGAACACCATCATGCACCAAAACAACAGAATCCATCGACGCAAGTTGTTCTGCTGCACGCAACCCCTTATAAATCGATGATTGCGTACAATTGCCACCTTCAACAACAACTTTAACCTTGTCTATTTTATAAGTTGCAAGCATACCCTTAAGACGATCCATCCACGACGCAATACAGACAACAACGATAGCGTCAATCATAGGATGATTCTGGAACAATTCCAGCGTATAAACGATGATAGGCTTACCATCCAGTTTCAAAAACTGCTTCGGCACATTCGGATTACCCATCCGAGAGCCATAGCCCCCAGCAAAAATGACTGCAATGTTTTGTTCTTTCATTCGATTCATTTTTTTAACAACCTCTAACAAATCTCCAAGCCATTCCTGCTTTAATTCTCAGCTTCACAGCCCATTGCATTAACTTATTACGACTTCTCCAATACAAAATTGGATGCAAATCAAACAGCAAGCAATTAATCTGTCCTAGTTCATCGATTAATTTTTTCATGACAGGAAAGCGTTGAAGCAGTTCCTTATCAAAGTTTCTAAACTCCTTGTCATCATAATAGTGTTGACAGATAAACTCATTGTACACAACTCTTATCTCCTTCGAGAAAATAGCGTAAAAACATTGCTTTCTCAAGGTTTCCCCGTTGTAAGAGTTCCATAATTCGCCAAGGTTCAAAACCATGGTTTTAATGGAACCTAGCGACTTGCTTTTGGCATCCTTCGAAATTGTCTGCCCATCTCTGTCTCGATTATAATTATATATATTTAGTGGAATATAATAGGCTGAATTAACAGCCACCATCGGTTTCGATACCCATTCCATATCAGAATAGGATACTCCTTCCGTTTGGTGATATCCTATAATTCTCAATAAAGAAGTTCTATATGCAAATTTATGCACAAAGAAACTTTGTGCACGCTTGCATATTTCTTCAAATACTAATACTCGTCGTTCCGGTTGTTTCACCCTCCATTCCCCAGTCTTTTCGTATCTTCGGTTGACAATATCCATATTATTGAATACTAAATCAACATCTAACGTTTTCAGTTCTTTTAGATACCGTTCAAAAAGTGATGTGTTAAAACAATCGTCAGCGTCAAGAATCTTTACATATTTTCCCGTAGCTAGAGGCAACGCGATATTAATACAGGATCCGTAATGTCCATTCGACTTATCTATTACTTTAAATGTATTCGGATAACGATTTTCGTAGCTATGGGCAATTTCTGAAGATTTGTCAGTGGATCCGTCATTGATTACAAGAACCTCAAGTTTCCGCATCACTTCACAATCAGGTTCACCAACAATAAGAGATGTAAGGCACTTGTCCAAATACATCTCCATATTATAAGTAGGAACAATGATTGTCAGCAGTTTTTCCATTTCCAAACACTCAACGTATGATTATAAAACCACCTGCAATGCCATGGCGATTACCTGGTCCATGTTGTAGTACTGATATTCCGCCAAGCGACCACCGAAAATTACATTTTTTTCTTGCTTAGCTAAGGCGAGGTATTGTTCTGCAAGAGCATTATTGCGATCATCGTTGATTGGATAATAGGGTTCTAAGCCATTTTGATACTTTACCGAATATTCTTCACTGATTACGGTCTTCGGACAATCGTAAACCTGTTTACCAAGCATTTCAAAATGCTTGTGTTCTATGATGCGGGTATAGGGTTGATCATGGCTAGTATAATTGACAACGGCATTACCCTGAAAAACAGGAACATTTTCAATTCGTGTTTTGAACGCAATAGTACGCCAATCTAATGCTCCCAACTTATAATCAAAATACGCATCAAGTGGACCTGTATAGACAAGATGTTTAGCAATTTCTTGCCAATGATCCTTATGCCAATTAAAGAAATCACAATCAACTTTACACTCAACACCAGCAAGCAATTTATCTATCAATCGATTGTATCCACCAATAGGAATTCCTTGATACAGGTCATCAAAATAGTTGTTATCAAAAGTCAAGCGAACTGGCAAACGCTTTATAATAAACGCGGGCAACTCCTTGCAAGGTCTCCCCCATTGTTTTTCTGTATATTCCTTAATCAAGGTATTGTAAATATCTTTACCCACCAGAACCAGAGCCTGCTCTTCCAAATTTCTAGGATCCAAGCCATTTAGTTCAGCGGCAGCAGCCAACCTCTGCGCATTAAATATAGCAAGGGCTTCGCCAGAATCCTTAACATTCCACATCTGACAGAAGGTATTCACGTTAAATGGAAGGTTATAAATTTTCCCTTTATAATTAGCCAAAGGTCTGTTTATAAAATTATTAAACTCTACAAACCTATTAACAAATTCCCAGACAACCTTGTTTGATGTATGAAAAATATGGGCTCCGTATTTATGAACATTGATGCCTTCAATGTTTTTACAGTAAACATTGCCACCCAAATGCGGACGTTTCTCGATAACAAGACATCTCTTTCCGGCCTGTTTAGCTCGGTATGCAATAGTTGCTCCGAACAGGCCTGAACCAACTATGAGATAATCGTATTTGTTCATTTTCACAACAACCTATATCAGGAATGTAGTAAACACTATTTGCGAAACTGCCCCACCCGAATCAAAGTTCCGAGAGTTTTTTCTATTAGTCGCATCAATCTAGGAAATCGTTGCCAAACAAAAGATATTACATGGTAAGAATTGCTTTTTTTTATTTTATTTTCAATTCCATTAGGGTTCCACACATTTCTCAAAAACGTTGCGACCTCTATAGATACAGGCATTGATGGAGATCGAAAAGATGATTTACAATTCAATATGGAATCTTTTATGGAATCAGTTAAACCATCATTCTTTATCTGAAGAAATATCTCCTTAAAAAAAGGGGTCATATCATCTGATTTACAAAAGAAGTTATTGTAAAAATGCACAATATGTGCTGTATGAAGATATTTTATGCTTTCAAGTACCTGGCAATTCAAGTTCCCAGACATCTCTTTTACCACATGTCCCATATCCATGTTAGCTTTCATCAATGGCTGTTGATCTTTCATTCTATGAAATTGGCAAAGCGAATTAAACCACAACTCGTTCCAATGATGGAAGAACTGATGCGTAAGTAGGCAATCACGAGCAAATACAACACCACCATTAAAAAACTGAGCCTCTTTAGACGCATCAATGTTATACATTTTCTGCATTTGAGCGATTGTCCAATCCTTAAAAATACTTTGTTTGAGTTCAACATTGCCGTCAAGAACCATTCCCAAATCAAAATCAAATTCGTCTATGTAAGATAGATCAGCACAAACAACAGTATCCGTATCTAGATAAAGAAAGTCACCCTCTATTATTTCACGCAATGAGGTCTTAAGCCAACGCGAGCGCTCTATCATGCTTTGCACAGGTTTAAACTCACGAACATGGATTTTATTGAACAAGGATTTATTTTGAGACCTAATTCCAGAATCTAGAGTTTTAAAGGTGTCTTGGTCGCACACCATTTCTATTTGACAATCAGGATTATAATAACGAGCAGACCAGGCAGAAACAATAGCCTGTTCCATGTAAATGTCATCATCTAAAGAAGCTACAACATAAACAATCTTCGTTTTCATCACCTTGCTACCTACAATAAAAAATTCAACATTGCAAATCTAATTATAACATACAATTATGTTTTACAAGCTGCACATTCTACCCGCAAACAACCCACGCTTTATTTTTGCAAACACTCTATAAAATAGCCACAAAATATAACTCAACGCATTATTAATCAAACGCAAGCAACTACCATCCGATAATCGGTGTGAAAGGTAATCGCCTTCATGCTCACTTATCCGGTTACATCCAAAATATGCGATAAGGACAAATCTCTGTGTCATGCGATATAACCTGGGATGACGATAGATAAAGTCAATTATCTTTATTTGTTTGCCACCAATCAAGTGTTTGGTCCCTATTTCGGCACAGCGAGCAAAAATTTCCTTCTGTTCCTTGTACGAATATGGGGTGCATAAAATGCGGTTAAATAAAATCAGATACCTCATTGTAAAGTTTTCAAATACAGGTCGGCAATTTTGATAGTAATCGGCAAAAGATTTCAACTGCTGATTTACAATTATCAAATCGTCTATAGATTTTTTTACCTGCTCCACATTTCTAACGCGAACAATACCATTTTCATTCGTCCGATAGGAATATATTTTCGCCAGCCAAGTGGTCAAGGATCCTTCATAATGTAAAGCATTCCATGTAAAGAGCGCATCCTCATTATAGCTAATCGGCAACCAATGCAATTTATTCCGCTCAATGAAGGTTCGCTTGAATATCTTTCGCCAAACGAGAACACTCACACTATTAGCACACACATATTCACGAATGCTTCCTGTATATGATACAGGCTTGTTCTCAAAACAATCTCCAACAAGTCCGTTCCTTACGAAAGAAGTGTAGATTACATCCGACTCTAATGGAAGTATATTGTCGATCAGATACCGATAAGAACCAGCAAGAATAAAATCGTCAGCATCTACAAAATGCAAATAATTGCCTTTGGCGTTTTTTAATCCTGTATTACGAGCTTCACCCAATCCTTTGTTTACATCATGGTGGACAACACGCAAATTTGATCGGTTTGAATAATATTGTTCTACCCAATCACCTCCACCATCCGTCGAACAGTCGTCCACCACAATCACCTCGAACTCATCCTCCGAGAGCGACTGCTGGTATATCGAATCTATACAGTCCTTAATAAAAATTCGATTGTTATACAACGCTATTATGATAGATAGTTTCAACATGCTTTTTTCTTAAACAGTGTTTCCAAGAAAGGAAGAACAGCTAATGAATGAGAGTCTTTATATTCTACAGACTCATTGTGCTTCATGCAAATACAGGAATTGTCCTGATAGGCTGCCATATACATTCTATATTCCTGGCTTCCATTCCAGAAGTTCTTTTCCTCAATACGTTTTTCAAACTCGCACAGATCCTGCTTGAGAAACTTATAATGGCGCAACACAAAACTGCAAGAATCCTCTCCACATCCCTGATAGGGCCACAGATAATGAGGATTGCTATAAAGGGCATCCATATCAAAATAGAAAACAGATTGCTTATTCAGACTAATTTCTTTATTCTTGAAAAGCCTTTCCCGTGGGCCTCCTCTCAGCGAGTTGATTTCAGTGTCAATGATACGGCTATGATAGTTTTTAGGATAATAGCCGGAAACATTAAAATAGCGGAATCGGGAAACAATCTCGTTATATTTGCATTCTTCTGTAAACAGTGGTTTGTCGGAATACATATCCAACATATATCCATTCAAACGCTTATAGCCATTTTTCTGTGCATGGAGCATCAAGTTTTTCAAATCATGCTGCTCACTACCGATATAGTCCAACAATTCATCAGAATCTACCACCACATACCATCTATTATATCCAGTAAGTGCCAGAGCTTTTTCTATCCAAGCCACTTTCTTTTCTGATTGGAATTTTGTGGTCACGCTATAACAGCGGGTTCCTTGCTGTCGCGACATCCATTCCAATGTACCATCGGTTGATCCATTATCAATCACCACAAACTGTTTTACGCCCAAATCTTGATAATGCCGGTAGAAGAGCTTCATTCGTTCCAAATCATCTTTTACCACAGCAAGCACTGTTGGCTCACAGGGATTTTCAGACATTTCCAACGAATTTGAGATGAGGCTGATGGACTGTCGTGTGAACGCATATATCTGCATTTGCAGTTCAGGAGCGTCATACCCCTTAGAATGAGCATGAAAGAGACGGGCGTATTTGGTACATTCAAACACAAACGTCTGCATATCCATACAGCAAAGATTCTTCTTACATAAACAATAGCAGATTCGTGGATGCGATACAACAAACCAGCACGCTACACGCGCGAGATAGAATCTTAATTTTCTATATACTCTTCCTATCAGCATAATATTATTTGTCCAATAAACTGTAGAGATCATAGAATGTAAAGACCTTCTCAAATTGAATGTCATTCAGATGCTCTCCATCATAGTTCACCAGTTTCAATCCTACATCCTGGACATTTAAATTCTCCACATAGTCCTCTCCTCTTGAGCTATGTGTGAAACTCTTTATGATATCAGTTCCTTTCTTCTTTGCCATGGCAAAGAACCAAATATCATCTGCATATTTGCAGATGTTTAGGAAAACCTCTTCGTTGAATACTTCTTCATCCAAGCTATGTGGCGGGTATAAAACTCCACCTGCACCTGTGAAGAAATTCAATGGTGAAGCAGCCTTTGGATAAGCATTCAACCTCCATTTCAGATATTCTACTGGTTTTCCATCTTCTCCCAACACAATCTCGTGAATTCTGTTAGCACAGATACATGATGGATTAGCCTTATATGTCCTAAAAAGGTTTTCTATTAAGTCTGGCTCATATACGAGATCATCATCGATGGTAATGATTATCTCATTAGGATACTTTCTAAGGGCAGGAACCAGCTTTGTATAAGAACGTATATCTTTGCAATATTCTATCTGAAGTCCGCGCTTCTGCTGGAGCTGCAGAGATATGGGAAGTTCCTCATCCTTAAGTTCTTCACCTAACCATAAAACAATTCTGTTTGGACGCATGGAGCCCTGCATGACGCTTTCTATTGTTGTTGCAGCATCGTATAAGCGTTTGCCATGAGTTGTAAGAGAAACGATTACTTCTTGTTCGCAATACTTCTCGTCAGATACACCTAGATCCTTACACTTATAAATATAGTCCTTTAGACGCTCAGAACGTACAAAGAATTGCAATTCCCGCTCAATCCTACGACTTCGCTGTCTAATAAGATCCCTTGTAACCTGGTCTCTTGAGATAAGATAATTCTTTATCCGACTAATTATGTTCATTTTTACGCATTCTTATATTATCATTCATTTCTGAGTGACTGGGTGGAAATCAGATTTTCTTGGACGCAACCAGCGTGTAAACAACAGGAGATAATGCATACGCTGTTTAAATGAATACTTCATCGTTGTCAAACAGAATGTACCATCAATCAGAGCGAGGAAATAGTATTTCCAATACATTAACAAGCTAAGATTGCGTATTTTCTTGAAGAAAAAATCTATGTTCGACACATATTCAATCTTGCCATTATCCACCACCAGTCTATTGCTTGTCTTGACTACATAGTACATCTGTTTCATATACTCTTTGGAAACGTATGTATTAGACATATTGGTACTTCGCTCCGTCACACAATACAAAACATCCGGAGACACCTCAATTTTTTGAGCTTTCAGAGCAAGTAACTTTGCCCAGAATAAGTCTGTCCAGATTCTAGTTTCCTCCTGGAAACAAATATCATGACGAATGTAAAATTCTCGTTTCACCAATTTTGTCCATGTGGTCACGACATTAATCAGCAACATGTTCATAGACATTTCGCCGGCTGCCGCCCGATCCATATGTTTGTTAAGGTACCAACATCTATTGCATGGTTCCAAAGTGTAACAGTCCTTAGCACATATATGGAAACAAACAACTTCAGAATCACTATCCTTATATTTATCCAACATTTCCAATGCTCCCGGCATCAGGAAGTCATCTGCATCTGCAATGAAAGTCCATTTACCTGAAGCATTCTTTATTCCAACATTTCTGACATAGCTTAATCCACCATTCTCCTTTGTAAATATCATCCTCACACAAGGCTGTTCTATCACGTCTGCCATGGTGCGCTCATTGACCACCTCCGGATCGCTTGCATCATCAACGATGATGATTTCAATGTCATCTCTCCGGGGGATGCTTGACACGCATCTCCTCAGCAGGTCGGGTATATTTTTGTGTGGTATGATGAAGGAATAGTTTATCATAAAATTATATCGTCAATTATATCCAAATTCTTTTTTGCCAATTCTCTTATCTGGGGCGAGAGCACAATTGGGGTTGAATGGAACTTCTCCAATTGGCTAAGCACTATGGATTCGTCCACTTTTGATAATTCTATACACCTTTCACTCTCTCCAATCTGCTTATAATAGCGATGAGTCTTATCGTAATGATGCGGAAAGGAGATGACACTTTTACCCAAAGACGCACTGACTATGCCTATGTGTAATCCAAGGGTGATAATCACATTTGCGCAGTTTAACAACGAAGCCAACTGGTAGCAGTCATGGTAACGGTAAATGAAATAATCTTTCTTGCCGTCCATAAATGCCACTGTTTTGTCGTTCATTTCTGCCTTGTCTGTCGTTACCACAAGAGCATAGTCCGGATGAGCTTGCAAAAACGCTCTGATAGCAGGCAATATTATACTTTCCTGAGCATCACCTTTCTTAGGGAAATGTGCTACAAACAACAGCATCTTTCTTCCCTTTAAGTAGTTTCCTAATTCGGCACTTTTATCAAATGGAGGCAGCTGTTGGGGCGTGATGACCTGTGCGGTATCAGTCGTCACCTCTATTTCACGTGTCACGCCTATCGACTGGAAGTAATCACGTGTTTCTTCATCTCTTACCGTAATCCTATTGGCCCTGTTCCAAATAAATTTGGCCATCTTGCGCATACGGCCGGAATATAGCGGACCACCTCCACATCCCAGGATATAGACAGGCTTACGCAATAGGGTAAACAATAATGCCGGTACAAAATAACGAATGAAGCGCAATCTAACACCAAGTTTGGTATATATCCTATCCCCCATCATTCCACCCGACTGAAGAATGAGAGCGTCATACCTAAGAGACTGCCAAACGGAAATTCTTTCGTGATAATCCAACTCGTTTCGACAGAAGTCACAGAACACATGTTCCGGCCATTGCCAGAAGGACACTTTTTCAAACCCCACTTCCTTGCATTTGTTGTAGAACATGTGCGAGAAAAGCAGATCTCCGAAATTAGAGTTGAATGTTGCACCTACCAAAAGTACTTTCATTATTTAAATCCCAACCATTTACTGCATCGGACGCCCAATAGTTTGTCACCACAATATACCAGTAAGAAACTAAAGAGTAAAATTACCATTGAATTGGCAACAAAAGGTAAATTGCTATAATACGGTAAAGAAGTCAAAATCTGCTTAATCATCATGTGAGACAAGTATATTCCAAAAGAATAGTCTCCTATCAGTTTAAGAGCAGGATTAATTCCCATTTTCTTCGAAGATTTCAAGTACCAATAGGCAATGAGCAGGAATATGGTAGTCGAAAGCATTGCAGACAGTTTTGTTTGGCGGATATAGAAATCAGAACCTAATTGAAACAACCAATATCCTTCTGAAATTTGTAATAGCAAGGCAAAACAATAAAGCACAACTAATAAAGCAAGCCTATCTCTACGAGTCAAAATACCATTACCTAAAATTATACCAAGATAATAAAAAGAAAACCATACAAGGCAACAATTTCCGATTATTATCTTTAAAGTTGACGGGTATTCTATACCAGACAGGGCTGGATAATACTTAAATATCAGCACTGCAATTGGAGCGATACACCATCCAGCCCACCGGTAATGTGATTTTGCAAGTTTCCCTATAAAAGGAGTCAATAGAACAAACTGAATATAAACAATTATGAAATACAATATTTTATGGCCTCTTGCCGCTATAAGATTATACAACAACGCTTCAGGGGTCCATGCTTTTTTTGCGATACAATACAGAATAGTCCAAATAACATAAGGAATAATCACCCTTAAAACACGCTTCTTTATGAAAATTGCCCAATTGTCATTATCTACGCAACTTAAATACCCCGACAAAAAAATGAAAGTAGCAACCGGAAAGTTGATAAATGGTCTGCAATAGACTCCCCATTCTCCACCGGGACAAGTATGAAGGAGTACAACAGCTATTATAGAGATTGCTCGTAATAATTGTACTTTATCATTTCTATGTTGTTCCAATCCTGCTATTTGCCTCATAATATATTCTCATTTGCTATTGCACTTTCAGCCTTCACCATTTTCTGAAACTTTGCATCACCACCAACAACATTACCACTCCTCCTTCGATTCTAAGCTAAACGCACCTTCAGTTCGCAACTTCAAAGGAATGCCGTTCACCTCATCTGAATTCTGCACATGAACTATAGCACAGTCCTTAGCATAAAAATAAGTTAGGACGCTAGGCTTATGCAGGCTAACATCTATTAGATAGTCACCCTGCGCCATATAACGGGGCAAGCTGATTTTACGAGAATAGGAGAAGTTACCTTCCAAGTGTTCCAACACTCCGGTACAACGTCCATCGGCAAAGCACATAATCGGCACTCCCGAAAGCGTCTTGAAAATCATCTTGATGGAAGCTTCAATAGGAACTGTGGTCGTTCCTTCAATCTTGATTTCTACGGAGTCCTGGTTACCAGCAATTAAGCTTTCCGTATTTTCAGTTCCATTGAAGAAAATTCGAATATTTTCAAGATGGTCAATTTTTTTATTGATGCTGTCGGCAATCCTTGCGTTACCTACATTGGAACATTGGCTGGTATAAACATCCACGGCATCACTAGCATCGCCATCAAAAACTTGCATGCCATTCTGCAACACAACACCCCTGGTACACAGGCTCCTAACCGCCGCCATATTGTGGCTCACAAAAAGTACGGTACGACCGCCACCCTTGGCAACATCATTCATTTTGCCCAAAGCCTTCTTCTGAAACTCCGCATCGCCTACGGTAAGCACTTCATCCACCACAAGGATTTCCGGTTCCAGGAATGCAGCCACGGCAAATCCCAGGCGAACTTTCATGCCGCTGGAATAGCGCTTTACGGGAGTATCCAAATAACGCTCTACACCTGCGAAATCAACAATTTCATCCAGCTTACGATTGATTTCACCACGGGTCATTCCCATGATGGAGCCGTTCATGTAGATGTTTTCGCGGCCGGTCATTTCGGGGTGGAACCCGGTGCCCACTTCAAGGAGACTTGCAATGCGACCGTATGCAATGATTTCGCCGGTGGAGGGCGTAGTAATATTGCTCAGGAGTTTTAGCAGGGTACTTTTACCGGCTCCGTTCTTGCCGATGATGCCAAGGACCTCCCCTTCTTCCACCTTAAAGTTGATATCACGCAAGGCCCAAACATAATCGGAGTCGCCCTTAGTGGTGCGGTCATTGGTCTGGCCAATTTTCAGGTACGGATCTTCGCGGCGTAAAATTTTCGTCTGCCAAAAGCGATTCAGGTCATGGCTCAAAGTCCCTGTGCCCACACGGCCCAGGCGGTACATCTTACCCACATTGTTGAACTCAATCGCTGTTGACATTGAAAATTCCGATTTTACCAGTCAATTAAGCAGACTGCGTTTGCAGTACCCGATAACGTCTCTGCAAAGCAACAAGTACACTTCGCTCAGCCAACGGATTTAAGCCACGAAATGTCGTACATTTTTTCAGTTCATCTAGAGACATTTCAAGCAATAACTTCGCAATACATTCATCTGCGAAAGAATTCGTAACGACATTAACCCCAGTAAAGTCAAGTACAACAACATCATTTCCATTCAGCAGCGGACGGAGCTGCTGGCGAATTTTAGCACCCATATCACGAGTCCCAAAATCTGTTCCAAACTGTGAAAACTTAAATTCTACCATAGCTTTTCCAAGGCCTCCGTTTCAACAAATATCTCGTTAAATTCACCTTCAACATCCGTTCGATGGTCAACAACCTCACCAGGATCTATATCTTCCGAAGTCTTTATTTCCATATAGACAATAGTTCCTTGCCAAAGGCCATTTTCAATGACTTTAGTTTCGCCATTCTGATAAACAAGCTTACTATGCCCAGAATGAAGAATAAATTTTATTCCGATATTTTTCACAAGACGAGATGTAGCATAAAGGCCAAAACCCATCCCCTTGCCATCAGATACGGAATCTTTTAAGCATAATTTCAAAGCTTCTTGCTCAGTAACATTCCGATATTTCTCATTTTCAGCCAAAGAAGCCCTTATCCCCATACCATCATCTGCAACCAATACTTTAAGTACAGAATGTTCTGCATCATAATGAGTCAACGCGGTTCCCAAAGGCTTGCCAGAATGAAGATGAACATTATCTAATATTTCATAAAAACAATAGTTTATAGCTTGAAGAACACCGACTTCAATACTAAAATGAGAAGTCAACGTTTCCAAAACTTGCTTGTACACTTCATTCAAGGTTTGCGAGTCAAAAACATCAATAGAGACGGAACCCATATCATCAAAATATTCTTTAAGCAAGAAAGCTACATTCATAATTAGGCTGCCTTATTTTTTGATAAATATAACGTTTTTAAACCCACGCGGCCCAGGCGGTACATCTTACCCACATTGTTGAACTCAATCGCAGTTGACATGATTACCCAAACAAAGCGCTAACGCAACTTTACAAATGTATAAAATTATCCGTTTAACATTGTGCCACAATAGCGATAAATAGCACGAAAACAACCTAATTTCGTTATCTTCGCAAGAAACATTTTACTACGGAAAGAACGTTATTTTCAAGCCAGATGTTGCAACTTTTCACCCATCAAATGTCGCCTATAGTTTGCAAGATGAACTTTCAAAATTCATATCAAAATTTCAGCTCTGTAGCGAGGTTTAACTTATGATGGGCATCAGCGAACATGGAACAGCTCGACAAGGAGTGCGAAGAGCTTAAAGCAGCATTCATGAAATCGCACGGTCTTACAGAACTAAAGTAAACAAAAAGTATAGATATTTCAACTTAGAATCTTACAAAAAGTATAATTATTTCATCATAAACATGAAACAATCTTCCACTCACCCAGAGTTCGCTTTTCTGCATCGAAGGCAACACCGATCTTGAACAATTTTTTCGGCGAACCGTCGGCTTTTTTTGTAACTGTGTAAGGCACCAGATAGCCCTTGTCGTCAATTTGCTTGAGGGCATCTTCAGCAGTGCCGTTTGCATCAAGCTTGAATTCAAAAACATAAACAGCGTCGGCAGTTTCTACGACGGCGTCTGCGCGGCCTGCGGCAGAGCATTCCTCTGTACGAACGAGGTAAGGTGTACACAGCTTGAAAATCAAAAAGAACAATGTCTTGTAATGGTTTTCGTCCTGGCGTTCTGCATTGTATGGGATGCTGCTGAAGAACGCGCGCATCTGCAAAAGGGCATCTTCGAGGCGCCCTTCACGCATGGCACGGGTAAAGGCGAGAATAAAGATATCGTTCTGATTTGCATTTTCTTTAGCGTAATACGGCATCAAGGCCTTCAAAAAGCCCATGCGAACTTCATCATTCGGGAAACCCAAATTATAGATGCCGCTGACAAAACCGCGAATCGTCAAATAGCCGCTTTGGTAAAGCATTGGAATCGGGTCAGTGGCCGTTTCCGTAGGGGCATCGAACATTTCCTGCGTTGATTCGAAACCGTCATTCATCATCACAGGATCCATCTTAAACTTGCTCACAAGTCTTGTCAAGACGGTCGGCGTGCCGGTGGCAAACCAGTAATTGTCAAGTTTTCCATCACTCAGGGAATTTATCAAGCTGAACGGATTGTAGATATCCGGGGAATTTTCACTGAAATGGTAACCGTCATACTGGCGTTGCAGACCTGCAACAGCTTCATCGTAAGTCATTTTCTGCTTGTCTGCCAAAGCCTGGATTTCAGGCTGCATTTGTGTGAGCAGTTCTTCCTTGGTGATGCCGCAGATTGCGGCATAGTCATCAAGCATCGTAATGACTTTCAGGTTATTGAGTTCGCTAAAGATGCTTAGCTGGCTGAACTTGCTGATGCCCGTGAGGAACACGAAACGCAAAATGCCGCCGAGCGCCTTGAGTGGAGCGTAAAAGTCACGCATGCGATTGCGGATTTTATTCAGCAGGGCTGCATCATGCATCGCTTCTAAAACAGGAGCATCATATTCATCCACAAGGACTACAACCTGTTCGCCAGTCTTCTTGTTCGCTTCATAAATTAGGTTCGAAAGGCGCGTACCCCAGGCTCGATTTGACAGGTCGTTTTCGATGCCGTATTCTTTTTCAATGTGACCAATAATGGAATCCATGTTGGCGGCAAAGATTTCTTCGTCCAAATCTTTTAGACGGCTCATATCAAGCCGAATGACCGGGTACTTTTTCCACTCGGTTTCAAGGCGTTCCATGGCAAGGCCCGAGAACAGTTCCTTGCGGCCTTCGAAATAATATTGCAGAGTGCTGATTAAAAGAGATTTTCCAAAACGACGAGGACGGCTGAGAAAGTAATAATCATCAGTATGGGTCATTTTGTAGATCAAGTCGGTCTTATCTACATAATACTTGCCATCTTCGCGAATTCTTGCGAAGTCTTGAACACCGATTGGAAATCTTTTGAGAGCCATACTTACAATATAACTTTTTTAAGGAACCCTCCAACATTATTATTTCAAAAAATCACGACAGGCTCTACGGCATAACGCATTAAAACAGCAATTCTACACCGTATCCATGAAGTTGCGTTCTACGCGGCTGAAGATTACCACGGCAAAGAAAAGCGACACCAGCATAAACACGGCGCTGTAAGCGAGGCCGCCCCAGTCAAGGCTGCCTACGCCAAGAGTTCCATACTTGAAGGCTTCGAAGATGGGAGTCAGCGGGTTCAGTTCCAGAATGCGGCGGTATTTTTCGGGCGCGACACTCAGCGGGTAAATCACAGGCGTGGCATACATGAACAGTTGAATGCCGAACTGAATCAAAAATTTCAGGTCACGATACTTGGTGGTCAGCGAAGAGAAAATCAAGCCCCAAGAAAGCGCATGAAAGGCAAGCATCACGATAAGTACCGGGAACAGCAAAGCCACAGCATTCAAGTGGAGCGGTGCGCCATTCACAGCAAAGTAAATGTACAGTCCCACAAAGATCAGCAGCTGGATTAGCATTTTCAGCAGGTTCGAAGTCACCGCCGAAAGAGGCACGATCAGTCGCGGGAAATAGACCTTGCCAAAGACGCCAGCATTCGCCGTAAACACTTCGCTGGATGCCGTGAAGCAAGCATTAAAGTAATTCCACAGCACAATGCCCGACATATAGAACAGCGGCTGCGGCAAACCATCGGTAGAAATTCCCGCCAGGCCGCCGAACACGAACATGTACATGACGGTAGTCATCAAGGGCTGAATCAAGTACCACAGCGGACCGAGAATAGTCTGCTTGTACTGCGTCACGATATCGCGATGGATGTACATCCGGTACAGATCGCGATAACGCCAAATCCCCTTGATATCTATATCAAGAAGATTTTTGCGAGGCTTGATGACAGTTTTAACGCGAGACATATTCCCACCTCATTTTAAGCCAGTAGGCAAATAGCAAATCACTAATTTGACGAGAGCCGCCAAAGTCATCGACAACGCCCTTGTCCATGAGCCCCTTCATTGCTGATTGAACAGCACTGGCAGTTTTCAACTGATAGCGACTTATAAAATCGGCAGAAGTCAAGTTCACCTTATCAGGATACTCGGCTGCCATAGCCATTACTAGAATTTTTTGTTTTTCTGTAAGGCGAGCATAAATTTCTTCAAAGGTGAAACGCTTGGTATCTACCAAATGTTGCAAAACTTCTTTAAAATCTGAGAGTGAAGCTTCCTTTTTGGGAGGAGTCATCGCGTAGGCTTCGTTCATAAAAAGCTGCAAATACCAAGTCACACCACCAAAACTTCTATATGCTTCAGTAACAAGTTTTTCATCCAGCCGTTTGTCGTTAGACTTAAAATGACGCGTACAGAAATCCAAATAGGCGGTCTCTGCAATCGGAGCAAGACGCATAAAGACAACGCTGTTATAGAACGGACGATTTGGCGAATTAAAAATGCCTTCAAGTAAGTGACGCTTGCTACCCGCAAAAACAAATTGGACATTTTTCAAATGCTGAATCTTAGTGCGTAACAAAGCCTCTACATTATCTTCTTCAAATCCTACAATTTGTTGAAATTCATCAATAGCCACAATACAAGGTTTGTCCGCTTTTTCCAAGTATTCAAATACTTCATCCAAAGTCACTTCAGGATTACGAATTTCACCTAAGGAAAACGACACCTGCGGGGTCCCACTCATCTGATCAATGGAGAACGAGGTCTTTAGGCTTTTTAATATTTTTGAAAAATGTTCTAAAAAATTCTTTTGTTTTGGTGCTATTTTTCTAAAGACTTCATTAGCAAGTTCATAAACAAATTCTCTCAGATTGTGAAGAGCATAAATATCGATAAAAAAAGCGTTGTATTCATCGCATAGTTCTTTTGAAGCCAAGCAATGTTCTATCAAGCCGGTTTTACCCAAACGGCGTTCCGACATAATGACAACATTTCGGCCATTAACAACATGATGGATAAGCTGTTTACTTTCTTCAACACGGTCACAAAAATACTTTGGACCAACATATTTGCCAATTACAAACGGATTTTTCAACTTAGTCATAACAATCCTCAATAATTATACAAAAATACATTATGCAAAATTACATAATGCAAATATACATAATTTTAAAGAACAAACAAGGCTTTAAATCTTGTAGATTTTCCCCATTTTCTCCAGGACATTCTGGAGGGAGAATTTGCGAACGGCTTTTTTGTTATGTGCGCCCATGGTTTCGCGAGTTGCGCCATCAGTCATTTTGCAAATGGCAGCTGCAAAAGTTTCTGCATTGAACGGGTCACAGTGAGCGCCACCTTCCCCATCGATCAAATCCACATTGCCGCGGATTTTAGAAACTACCGCAGGCAGGCCGCTGGCCATGGATTCCATCAGCGAAACGGAAAGTCCTTCGCGATACGACGGAAAAACGAAAACATCCGCAGCCTTGTAAAGTTCAAGAGCATCTTTGCGATACCCCAGCAAACGGAATCGTTCTTTCAAGCCTAAGGATTCAGCCAAACTCAACAGGTTCTGTTCCTGGTCGCCAACGCCTGCGATTGCGTAATGAATATTATGCTTTTCGACAACGTCCTTGATTTGCGAAAGAGCGTGCAGCACGACCTGATGATTTTTATTGACATTCAATTCACCGATTGAAAGTAAAAGCAGCGCATCTTCCGGCACACCGATTTCTGCTCGTTTCTTGCAGCGATCCACCGAGACAGCGGAAATTCGCGAAACATCAATCCCTACACCAGGAACATAGCACACTTCCTTGGCATGCATTTTCTTTTGCGCCAGGGCGTAGTCTTCGGAGTTGATGGTAATGAGGGTATCTGTAAAATAACTGCTGAACTTTTCCACCGGGTAAAACATCAGCCAATTCTTAAGGGGCGCTCCCTTAAAGAAGTGGAAGCCGTGGGCTGTATAAATCACGCGGGTTCCCTGCTTGCGGACCTTGCGGCAGGCCAGGCGCGTGACCATGGCAGCATTTGGCGTATGGCAATGAACAATGTCGTAATGTTCCTGCTCCACCAACTTTTTCAGCAGGCGATAGGCAGTCAAATTATCGCGGCTAAAAGGTGAGCGAGAAAAGGGAATGTGATGGACTTTGCAATTTAATTCGGAATAAACAGGCCAAAGTTCCCTTTTTATGCAACAAGCAATATCTACGGAATTACCCTTTTCCACAAGCATCTTCACATGCTCAGGGAAAAACTCCATCGTATTTGAGATCGTCGTTACATATAAAACTTTCATTCTCGAACAAATCTTACGGATTAAGTTTTCTATTTTTTACAAGTTTACTAAAATAATAATTCATTTCGCCCAAAATGATTTTTTTATCATCCCAGCGGAAATCATCAAAACCATCAAAGCCGCGGAATCTGAAAATTTCCCTTAATTCCTTGAACGAAAGTTTTCTAGAAAGCATACGTCCACACAAAGTAATAACATCTCCCAACAACCATTTCGTCTTAGTGCCAATATTTATATTCACTTTTTCATTATATGAACCATTTACCGCTAGCGAATATAACATATAGGGTATATCAAAACCCGCCTTTATTGGAGTAGCCAATCCACCAGTAAAACGGGCATTCACTTCCAAGAATGCAATTTTTCCATTATCCTCGTTTACCTTAAAATCAAGACCACAAACCCCCTTATAATCAACCTTATCTAAAATTCGTTTAGCGAATTCTACAAGTTCTGGGAAATCCACAATCATTCGTTGGGTTGAAGTTCCTCCTCCAACAGTTTTTGTTATAAGGGCCCTATAAACTGACGCATAAAAAGATCCATTCCATCGCAAGCAGTCAACACTGAAATCAGTACCTTGGACAATTGATTGGACAAGATATGGTTTACCGGCGAATTGTTTTTTTAAATCGTTCAATTCCTCAACGTTCTTTGGATAAAAAACATGCTTCGCTGAATTACTAACGGTCAGTTTGAAAACTACCGGATAAGACTCTACAGAATTCTCATCTACATCCAAAGGCGTGGGAACTTGTACGGATTGAGCAATAGCTGTCGCAAAATCCTTCTTTGACAAATCAGTCATTTTCCTAAAAGATTCTATGGGAATAATCAAGTCTTTAGGAAACTCATCTATATGCTTTGCAATTACAATAGATTCGTCATGAGTTGGAAACAAAACCCGCGGTTTCAATTCTTTTATTTTTTCCAATAAGCAAGCTATAAAACCAGATTCATTTTTGAAAGGATCTGGATAGACAAAGCTGCCTGCGCAAAAACGAGACGCACTGCAAATATTGAAAGAAGACGTATCTGCAGCGTATACATTCAATCCTTGTGCAGAAAGACTTCTTAGAATGGCGTACCCAACACGATTCCAGCAATACGTTACAATAACATCACATTTTTTCATTACAAAACCTCTTATTGTAGCATACAAGGTATACCATTTTTTAATTTTTCGAAATTCAAAAGCATTCCAAACTTATTGAGACGATTCTTATCCGATAGTAGATTACCTTGTTCATCTTGAGCCATAGTCATACTGCGAAACTTGACCAGCTTAAATATCTTCTCGTTCTTGCCGGGGCGAAGCTGCGTGAAGAAAGGATTCCCCCTCATGGCTATGGCACCAACAACGGTCAGCAACAGCAGAACAGGACTGAGCACCAAAACGGCAATCAGAGATAAGCTAAAATCAAAAAATCTCTTTATGCAAAGTTCGTACATTGGCAACCATTCCATAAAAAAGCACTTCAAGAAATTTCCCAAAGTGCATTTTCATTTTTACAAATCCTCTCCAGAGGATTCAGATTCTTCTACTGGAGCGGCATCTTCCTCGGCTGGAGCCGCTTCTTCAACCGGAGCAGACTCCTCCTCGGCTGTGGCAGAGACTTCTTCAGCAGGGGCAGAAGATTCCTCTGCAAGAGGTTGAATCTCTTCAGCAGTAGCTGCAACTTCTTCAGCAGGGGCTAAAGGCTCCTCGGCAGGTTCTTCCTTCGGCTTCTCATCCAAGTAAAGTGGAGCACCATTATAGAAGTCAGATTCTACAGTATCGGCAGGTGCCTGCGTGGAGTCAGCAGGATGTTCATACTGGTCAGATCCGCTTCCATCTGCTTTTTCTTCGGCATAGGATTTTTCTTGCTGCGTCTGGTCATACGGCAGCAATTCTACACGACGATTCTTGCGACGGCCCTTTTCGGCTCCATTATCGCGAACCGGCTGCATTTCGCCACTCCAACCAGTTTGCAAACGAGTGGAGTCAATCCCGCTTTCAACCATGTACTTCATGGCAGAGCGTGCACGATTCTGAGACAACCTGACATTGTAATCTTCAGATGCGGTGCTATCGGTATGACCAAAGAGGTCAAGCTTTACATCGGGGAGCATCTTCATCAAGTCGACGAGTTCATCCAAAATGTACTTGGAACGTTCCTCAAGTTCATAGGAGTCAGACTTGAAGTGAATACTCTTCTTGAAGTATTTTAGGTCTGGAACTGGGCAAATTTTTTCTTCGTAAACCGGGCAAGTCGCAGCAATTTCAACAGTATCATACCTGGTAACATATACTGTATCTACACGAGGTTCCGGGCATGGTTCCGGCGGAGGATCCTTTACTCCACCAAAGTGTATGGAGACATTCAAGTGACCGCCATAGTATGGCGTCGAAGAAATAGCGTAAGTAGCTGTAACGCCATCACCATAATATCCACTTTCGTGCAAGTTTTCAAAGCCGTGGCTTGAATCACGATTGTAATCGCCAATCAAGTAGGCAAAAGCCTTCACCGACATTTCAAAAGCAAGCGTAATATCCAAAACATCAGCAACACTGAATGTAACGCCCGCATCGAGAGCCAAAACATCCAAGTCGAGCGGCATGCGCGGGAGCGGAGTCTTTTGCACCCTGGATTCAGCATGGAATTCGCCAAAGAACTTGATTTCGAGGCTATCTGGCTGGCTTTCGAACAATTTGCCATTCGGAATGAAGTTTACGCCGGTACCATAGATAAGGGTGTTGGCACCATAGCCAGAGGCAAGGGCCATGCCAAAGTAGGTGTTCCAGCGGATCGGGAAGTAGCCCTTCTTTTTAAAGTCAAACGTACCGATCAACATTTGAATGGACACAAATTCACCTGCAGTGAACGGGTCCGTGTAGCCCTTGGCCGAATGGTCATCGTTATAGCCGGCTGCGGTGTTGTAGTACCAGGGGTGGCGCACGCGCATGCCGTAGCCTTCTTCACCGGTCGGGAAGTCTAGTTCATAGTAGAAAGCAGCGGCAAAAAGAAAGTCATCCGGGAAAATCTCGGTACGGATTTTAGCCCAGATTCCAAGGTCGCCAAAGCCGCTAGCCCAAAGTTCCGCTTCGCCAGCACCGTTCGGCTCACCCAGAAGGGAACCCACGGAAGCAGCCAAGTCACCGTAATAAGGCAAATATCCACCAACATCAAGATATTTGGAAAGACCAACGCCCATGTAAGGGATAAGTTCAAGCGACGGAGCGAACATGCCAACCTTGTACTCGCCGCCACCGCCGGTGATACCGATATTATCGTTATCGTAAACTTCGTAGTGTCTGTCACCGGAATAGGCGTACGAGTCAAACGTACCAAAGCCGCTACCGCCAGCGCGAATGCCCCACTTACCCAAAGTATAGGCATTATATTGGTGAATACCGTCGGAACCACCGCGATTACCTGCCTGGGCAAAAATTTCACCAACGCAAATCAAGGCGAGCACTATAATGTGAAGTAACTTTAAACTTTTCATACAACTATCCGTATTGTGTAAATTTAAATTTTTCATTGATTTTTCGGTCCCTCAAAGCGGTTGCAATCTTTTCGTAAGTAAATTTATTAAAAAAAATTCAATAACAAACTAATTTTATGAAAACAAGATGTTTTTTTGGATTATTTCGTAAGTTTATTTTAACATCACCGTCATTTTCAAGCCTTGTTTTTGCATACGGCAAACCACCCCTTCTGCAATCTGCGCCCCTATTTTTCTAAATTGCATTTGAATGCTAGAAGAGGATTTTGAAGAACACAGCCGCAGTACGCGCCGCCACGCCCGAGCAAGGCGTGTGAATGCCATGCAGGCATACAGAGACGGCACCATAGATGACCGCCCCATCAAGGAGCGCTGGAGCCGCGAATTCAAAAATCCACGATTGAAAAAAATCAAGGACCCCCTCGAAAAATTCGATATTGAAAATACCGTTGAAGGCCTTGTCATAGAGGTCCACCGTCGTACGTGCGAAGTTAAATTGGGCAAGAACGATGACAGTTCTGCAGATTCAAGCATAGTCACGGCAATGTACTACGCAACAACGGCAAAGGAGCTTGGGGAATTCCCTGCAGTCGGCGACCGGGTTTTGCTAGGCATGGTCAACGACGAAGAATCCGATTCTGGCGAGGGCGTAGGCTCGCAAAAGTATTGCGTGGTGCGAGTGCTGCCTCGAAAGAGCGCACTTACACGCCCGGGGCCAAAAGATAGCCGCCACCGCGAACTTACGCTAGCAGCAAACATTGACCAGGTCGTGATCGTGGCCTCCGTGAAAGACCCGGAATTCAACTACGGTTTTGCAGACCGCTTTTTGCTTGCCGCCTCGTTGAACGAGCTGCCGTTTTTGCTTGTGCTTACAAAGCGCGACCTTGTAGATGAACTGCCGGAAGAAATCAGGGACTTTACAGAAATCGTAGACACGGTGCTTACAGTGAGTTCCGTGACAGGCGAAGGCGTAGAGGAGCTGCGCAAACTTTTGAAGGGCAAGGTCTCGGTGTTCAGCGGCCAGAGCGGCGTGGGCAAATCTACGCTCATAAACAAGCTCGTGCCAAATGCAGAACTCAAGACGGGCCATGTGCGCGAGAAAGACGGCAAGGGCCGCCACACGACAACGTCTTCGAGCCTGCTCAACCTGCCCGACGGCGGCATTGTGATCGATACGCCGGGCATTCGCTCGCTCGGCATTGTGGACCTTGACCCTGAAGTGCTAGCCGGCATATTCCCGGGGTTCTTCCCAGATGGCAACTTTACCTGCAAATTCGGCAACTGCCTGCACCTGAAGGAACCAGGCTGCGCCGTGCGCGCTGCCGTCGAAGAAGGGCGCTTGAGCAAGGGCCGCTACGACAGCTATTTGAGAATTTTAACGGCGAAAGATTAAATGCAAGGTTTATAAATGCTGATTTCAAAAATTTCTATAGTCGCATCTATTGTGCTGTTCGGTTACAACTTGTCTATGTTGCTTAACCGCTATGTGAGTTTTTGCGAAAAGGCACTCAAGTACCGTGAAATTCTGCATCAAGAAAAAATTGCTCTAAAGGAACTCCGCAACTCAAACATCCGCCTTTCGTTCGGTGTTGCAGTAATCTATATTACCATGCTCTACTTTAGCGGCTTTGCCACCTGGCTCTTGGGTACAATTGCATTCAAGTTTTTGCTTTCGCTCTATTTTTCTGATGCGTTCCAGTCACGCGTTGTGGACGGCAGAAGCATTTCTCAAAAACTATACTGGGCAATGAAACTCGATTCGCTGGTCAACTTGCTCGGCGCAACTTTAATCGCATATGTTTTGGTGAGCTGACATGAAAAGACTTCTGTTTGTTCTGGTGATGCTGTTCGCACTCTGTGGCGTTACACACGCACAAAAGCTTCCCCTGATTGTTGGCGGCACTATTGAAATGGGTACGGGAGTCATGAGCGACGACGAGTCGGGCGCAGGCATAGTGCGCATAAACCCGCAAGTTGGCGCTTGGTTGAACGGCCTTGGCTATTTTAAGATTGGCTACGGCATTTATGACTTTGCCGTGAACCCGGACGATGCCGAAAAAGTGGAAGTGGACCACCGCGACCTTTCGCTGCAGCTTGGCATTGCCCTTGGCCCGGGCCCGTACCTGCAGGGTACCTACACGCGCGCCAAGAACCTGAGCAAAATCGGCGATGTAGCCTGGAACGAATGGGGCGTTGGTCTTGGAACGTTTTTCCAGCTGAGCCCGATGGCAGCGATAGTGACAGAGCTTGAATACCGCTGGATTATTTCGCACTACGACCCGATTCTGGAAGAAAAGGTGAACGGCTCCAGGTTGCAGTTGAACTTTGGATTTGTAGTGTATGTATATTAGAAAGAACGTTGCCGTTTTTGGCGGTGCCTTTGACCCGGTGCACCTGGACCATGCTAAAGTTGCAAACATTTGCCTGAACAAAGGCCTTTGCGAAGAAGTCTGGTTTATTCCGAGCCCCGACCGCTGGGACAAGCAGCTGAACGCCTCGGCAGAAGACCGCTTTGAAATGCTAAAAATTTCAATTGCAAGTTCTGCACGTGAGCTTGGAATTTCTACGGACCGCTTTGTAATTTCGGACTGGGAAATTCAGATGGGCGACTACCGCGGTTCGTACATTTCAATGAGCATGCTGCGCGATGCGCACCCGGAATGCAACTTTAGGCTTTTGATTGGCGCCGACAGCTACGCGGGGATTCCGCGCTGGCGCGACCCGCTGAATTTTTACGGCACAAACTACAACGGGCATTTGCTGCTGAAGGAATTTGAACTGATCGTATTTTCTCGCGACGGTTCTGCGGACCCCGACATAAAGAAGCACCTTGCAGACAACAATGCCCCGCTGCACCTGGTAGGCAAGGCAGACGGCTTTGTAGGCAAGTACGCAAGTTCAGAAATTCGCAAGCAGCTGTTGAAAAAGCGCAACGAAAAGCCAGAAGGCCTTTTGCCCGAAGTGTACGATTATATACTGGAACAAGGCCTGTATAATTTTTAGTGACTAGCTACCAGGAGCTGACTGTTCGTGGAAAAGTTTAAAACAGCTTTTGAGAAGGTAAGGCGTTTTGTGCCCGCAGTCGCATTTGTAGGCGGCTTTGGCTGGGATTCGTTTACACTCGGCAGACTAGTGCAAACATCCGACCTTGCCATATTGGGGCTGTATTATGCCGTTGCGCTCGTGTTTTTACTTTTGCTTTCTGCAACTGCAGAAGACACGACCATGGCACATGCCGAAGATGCTTCTGCCAGAAATGCATTGGCGGCTAAAATTTCAAAGGCACGACGTTTTGCATTGGCTAGGAATTTCAACGACAAATGGAAGTTCCGGTTTTCGTACGTCGTGCAGTTTTGCTTTGGCAGTTTGTTCAGCGCGCTAGTCGTTTGCTACTTCAAAAGCAGCGGTTCGATAGCGGCTCTCGTACTCGTGGCAATACTTGCAGCACTCCTTGTGCTGAATGAATTTTTGCAAAAGTCCTACGAACGCTTTGAGCTGAGCCTTGCCTTTGCAAGTTTGATAGGCACTATGTTTTTGAACTTTTTGATTCCGCATTTGGTTTCTAGCATAGGCTTCATCTGGTTCCTGCTTTCGGTGCTGATTTCCTTTGGAATCTGCCTTTTGGCTTGGCGGCTTTCGCACCGCACAAAAAAGGCCCTGATTTTACCAGGCTTGATTTCGGTAGCCTTGCTTGTGGCCCGCATTTTGAACTGGATTCCGCCGGTGCCGCTTGTTTTAAAGGAACAGAATGCCTGCGTGAACTTTCATAAAAACTATTCTTGTGAAATTTCGGAACCTAGCTTTTTGGAGCGCAATGCGCTCAAGGCAGAAACGGTACATTTGCGCCCAGATGACCAAGCAGTCTATTTTGTGAGTTCCGTTTTTGCGCCAGCAAGCGTCGCCGCAAAATTGGAACACCGCTGGTACTACAAAAATCCAAATACGGGCAAATACGAACTTGTGAACAAAATTTCTTCGGACCGCATGAGAACTCGCGGCAGCCGTAGCGAAGGCTTTAGAATCTATACGAAAAAAAGAAATGTTCCCTTTGGAAAATGGAAGGTGGAAACTGCCGTAGAGGGCGGAGCCGTCATTGGTTCAAAGACCTTCCTTGTTGAAGAGGCGAACGAAAATTCACCGGAGCGAGTGCAATGGAAAATGAAGTAGCGGGCAATGTGCCGTCGGAAATGTTTTTTGAAAGTGTCGCGCGCCCGGAATACGAAGGCAAAAAACTTTTTGAAATTTTGGCAAGCCGCTTTACCTACCATTCCCCCGAAGAATGGCAGGCTAAAATTGTTGCAGGCGATGTATATGTAAATGGCGAAGCGGCAACGATCGAAACCATTTTGCACCGAGCCGACAAAATCAAGTACCTAGTGCGCGGCTACACGGAACCAGAAGTTCCTACGCACTTCAAAACGATTTTTGAAGACGACGAATTTTTGCTTGTAGAAAAACCGGCCGGAGTTCCAGTGCACCACACCGGCAGAATTTTCTACAACACTTTCACAGGCATTGTGCGCCGCGCCTTTGACGACGAAGAAATTACGCCGATGCACAGGCTAGACCGCGACACCAGCGGCCTCATGCTGTTTGCAAAGTCGCACGACACGGCAACGCGTTTTCAAAAGAACCTGGACCGAATTCTGCTCGGCAAATTTTACCTAGCCGTCGTTCCGGGAGTGTTCCCGCACGAAGAATACACTTGCGAAATTCCGCTACGCGAACGCGATGGAAACGAAATCAAGGCGCAGATGTTCCCGACGCCGCTCGAAGAGGGCGGCAAGCCGTGCACGACGATTTTTAGAAAGTTGAAAGTGATTGAAGAGAGCATTGGCGGTTTGCAGGGGCCATTCACGCTGCTTGAAGCGGAACTCAAAACTGGCCGCAAGCACCAGATCCGTGCACACCTTTCTGCACTCGGCTACCCCATTGTCGGCGACCGCATGTACAGCCACGATGGTTACTACTATTTGAAAATGTCAAAGGGTCCGCTTTCAGAAGAAGACTATGCAGTGCTCGGCGCCAAGAACCAAATGCTGCATGCCTACAAGGTATTCTTGCAGCTCCCCTACTGGCGCGAGGGCAAATACTTCGAAACCGAAAATCCTTTTTTGCAGTGACGGTTAGAATCTCTGGCTCAGGTTGTTGATTTCTTCTTCGCCCATGAGCATGTCGCGCGGCTTGGAGTTGCCCTTTGACTTGCCGCAGATTCCGATTTTTTCCATTTGATCTACAATTTTGCCTGCGCGGCTAAAGCCCACGCTAAATGCGCGCTGCACGGCAGACACCGACACGCCGCGCATGCCCACGGCCCACAAGGCGACTTCAAAAAGAATCGGGTCCAGCTTGCCGGTACTTGCGGGCAGACCTTCGCCATCGTCATCGCCTTCACCGCCCTCGTCAAATTCAAAGCTATCGAGCTGCGGGTAATAAACGTTCTGGTTCGAGCAGGCATCAGCCAAATGTTCAGCTTCCGGGTCTGCAAGGAACGCGCCATGCACACGCACCGGGTCGTCGTTCAGCTTGTAGAGCATATCGCCACGGCCAAGCAGTTTTTCTGCACCCTGCATGTCAAGAATGATTCTGGAATCGAGCGCTGAACCGACCTTGAACGAAATGCGGGTCGGCAAGTTAGCCTTGATAAGGCCGGTAATGACATTTGCCGACGGACGCTGCGTTGCAAGCACCAAATGAATGCCCACCGCACGGGCCTTCTGGGCGATACGCGCAATGGACTTTTCCACTTCCTTGCCAGCAACCATCATCAAGTCTGCAAGTTCATCGATCACCACGACAATGAAAGGCATGTGCTTGCGTTCTTCTTCTGGCAGGTCATCAGGATAATTGCCCGAGGCAATTTTTTCGTTAAAGCCAAACAAGTTTCTGACCTTTGCCTTGGCAAGAACTTCGTAGCGACGGTCCATTTCAAAGCAGAGCCACTTGAGAGCCTGCACGGCCGTATCTGGCTGCGTAATTACGGGGTGCAGCAAATGCGGAATGCTTTCGTACATCTTGAGTTCCACAACCTTCGGGTCCACAAGAACCATGCGGAGCTCCTCTGGTGTCTTGCTGAGCAAAAGGCTCGCCATGAGCACGTTGATGCAAACAGACTTACCGGAACCGGTTTGACCGGCAATGAGCAGGTGCGGGGCACGGGCGAGGTCCATGGAGAACGGGGCACCGGTAATGTCTTTGCCAAGCACAATCTGCAACTTTTCTGGCTTGGGGTCAAAATGATCGACCGTGAACAGGTCGCTGCAGAAAATGGTCTGCATTTTGCGGTTCGGAATTTCGATGCCGACAACAGACTTGCCTGGTATCGGCGCCAAGATGCGAATGGACGTGGCCTTTAACGCTAGAGCCAAATCGTCTTGCAGGGACTGGAACTTTGCAACCTTGATGCCAGGGCCCGGTTCCACTTCAAAACGCGTAATCACAGGGCCCGTGACAATGTTTGTAACCTTGCCCTTGACCTTGTAGCTTTCCAAATGCAGTTCCAGTTCGCGGGCAAGAACCTGCAGTTCATCTTCGGAGTATTCAGGAGACTGCTCCGGAGCGACATTCAAAACATCGCTTGCCTTCGGGATCACGTACGGGTCATATTCCAGTTCCGGCTTCTGATCGATCGTATTGGAATCGTCCTGGAACACATCGGCTTGCGGAGACGTCTCGACATCTTCCTTCACGACTTCCGTCGGTTCCAAATTTTCTGCAGCCTGTTCTTCTGCAACTTGTTCAACAGGTTCCTCAGCCTGTTCTACTTCTGGCATGCCACCGACTGTCATGAAGGCCTGCGTATTGTTTGCCAACTCGGTTTCTTCAGCAGCAACTTCTTCAACAACCGTATTCTGCGCCGTCTGCCTTGCACGCACAACGCCCTGCACTGCAGGCAAATCTTCATTCGCATCTTCCCATTCGTTAATTTTACGAATGCGGCGTAGATCCGCGATTTCATCGCGGATCTTGCGTTTTTCTACATCGCCAAGGTAGGCCCCGTTTTCACGGAGTTCGCGTTCAAGCATTTCGAGGCGGTCTTCTGGCTGGCCTACACGCTCCGGAATCGCAGTGCCATCGCTAATAGGCTCGTTGAGTGGCGGAAGCTGGCCCATATTCGTTGCCCAGACGCCGCCGGCCTTGAACGGCTTTGCTGACTTAGGCAAATCTATGACAGTGTCATCCCAGTTGAGAGCATTCAAAGCAGGCGCTTCGTTCTTTGCACCGCGCTTGCCCTTTTCAGGCTTTTCAATGGCAACGAATTCCTTGGTGACCTGAGCCTGCAACTTTGCATCGCGATGATCCTTGTACAGTTTGTACAACCCCTGCGGAATTTTCCATAGCACCTTGGAAATGATTGCCAAAAACTTGAAGTGGTGAGCGCGTAAACCAAAGCAGGCTGCACAAACGCCAAGCAAGGCAAGAATGCCAATAATCAAAGGGAGCACGAAGGAGCTGCCAAGCACCTGCGCCAGTTCCTTGGAAAGCGCATTGCCCAAAATGCCGCCGTTTGCCATGAGTTCTGCAGCGCTCGGTTTTGCAATGTCATAAACGCGGAGCGAGCAAAGGTAAGAGAGCGTAACGGTCAAAAGCATAAAGCCTATGCCCAAACGCAAAAGCAGGGGCTTTTCGAACTTTGTGTAGGAGTACACAGAAAGCAGCAAAAGGCCAACACCAAAAATCATTACAGACACATGCCCAAAGAACGTGAGCACAGACATGTAGACCTTGTTTACAACGCTCGTGACCGAGGTATCTAAACCAGCGCCGAAAGATTCGCTCCATGCAACAAAGAATGCGGCAATAACACCCACACCCAACAACAGTAAAATGGTTCCAAAAATTGCAGGCACCTTGCTTGCAGAAGATTTTTGAGCTTTCGATTTTTTCTTTTTTGCAGCAGCCACAACAAACTCCCGATATTTGCATAAAATGTAGTAAATCGTTGACAGTCAATGAGTTACGAAAATTTCTTTTTAGTCCTGTTTTTTATATATTATATGCGAAAACAAAAAAAAGGAAATAGAAATGCTTACCGATCCACGAATTACACGCTTGGCCGAAATGCTTATCAACAGCGCAGTCAAATTGCAAAAGGGCGAAAACATTCTTTTTGAATTGACAGATACTCCATCTGAACTTGCAGTAGAATTGGTTCGTGCAGCAAAGGCCGTGGGCGCCAATTCATTTGTACGCATCAACGATTCCAGAATCAACAAGGAACATGTAATCAGCACGAGCAAAGAGGCCCTGGAAGCCGAAGCGGCCATTGATTTAGAACAAATGAAAATGATGCAGGCCTACATTTCTATTCGTGGCGCAGACAACTTCCTTGAAATGTGCGATGTGCCGGGCGATGTCATGAACATGTACCGCAAGATCCGCAAAGAAGTTTTGAACTACCGCGTCAACAAAACGCGCTGGTGCGTTTTGCGCTGGCCTACGGGAGCCATGGCCCAGTCTGCAAAGATGAGTACCGAAGCCTTTGAAAACTTCTACTTTGAAGCCTGCCTCGCAAACTACCCTGCCATGGCAAAGGCCGCAGAGGCACTCGTGAACCTCATGAACAAAACAAAGAAAGTTCGCCTCATTGCCAAAGACACCGATCTTACTTTCAGCATCGAAGGGATCCCGGCAGTGCCTTGCTGCGGCACAATGAATATTCCGGATGGCGAAGTTTATACAGCACCTGTAAAAGACAGCGTGAACGGTGTCATTCACTACAACACGCCGACCGTTTACGACGGCAAGCAGTTTAGCGATGTGCGACTCGTGTTCAAGGACGGCAAAATTATCGAAGCAACATCTTCCGATACCGAAGCGCTCAACAAAATTTTGGACACCGACGAAGGCGCACGCTATGTTGGCGAATTTGCAATCGGCTTCAACCCGTATGTGCAGAATGCAATTTGCGACATTCTGTTCGACGAAAAAATTGCAGGCAGCATCCACTTTACGCCGGGCCAGAGCTACGAAGACGCACCGAACGGCAACAACTCCGCAATCCACTGGGACCTCGTGCAGATCATGCGCCCTGAATACGGTGGCGGCGAAATCTGGTTCGACGACCGCCTCGTTCGCAAGGACGGCATTTTTGTTGCCGAAGAACTATTGGGCTTGAACCCAGAAAACTTGAAGTAGCCAAAACTATTTTTCTAAATTGCATTCCATGATCAAAGAATTTGCACCATCTAAAGTAAACCTGTTTCTTGACGTTATCTGCAAACGTGCAGACGGCTACCATGACCTTGGAACCGTATTCCAGACCGTGGGCGTTGGCGACTACCTTTCTGGCGAAGCGACCGAGTCGCCAGAAATCGTAATGACCTACAATGCCCCGCAGGAATACCCGCTCGAAAAAGATCTTGTGTACAAGGCAGCAAAGCTTTTGCAAGAAACATACCAGGTTAAGCAGGGCGCAAAATTCTACCTCGAAAAGGTAATGCCGCTTGGCGCAGGCCTCGGTGGCGGCAGTGCCGACGCAGCGGCAGCGCTCCGTATTTTGAACAAAATCTGGAACTTGAATTTGCCCTATGCAGAACTTGAAAAGCTCGGTGCAAAACTCGGCGCAGACGTTCCGTTCCTTGTGCAGGGCGGCACCGCTTTTGCAGAAGGCATCGGGGACTTGCTGAACCCCGTAAAAGTGGAATTCCCGAAGGCAGTCGTCATTGCGACTCCATTCGCAGCAGTACCTACAAAGGACGCCTACGGCGGCATTACGCCTTCTGGCGAAGCTCGCTGGGAAGAATTCAAAAAGAACTACACGGGCAAACTCGACTTTGAATTTTTCAACAAGTTCGAAGAATCCGTTTTCCCCAAATACCCGGCAATCGTAGAACTCAAGGAAGCCCTGAAAAAGAGCGGCGCCACGCAGGTTCTCATGTCTGGTTCCGGCGCCTCGGTCTTCGCAACATACGATAGCGAAGAAACCGCACAAAAGGCAAAAGATGCAGTCTCTGCAATCAGCCGCTACGCAGCCGTCACAAAATTCGTTGAAACATCTTTAACCAAATAAACCTATGAAGAAAATCCTTTTTGCTCTCGCCTTTGCAACATTTGCCTTTGCAGCCGAAACACAGCCTGTTGTGCCAGCAACAGAAAGCACAGTCAACGAAGTTGCCCCGCAAACCGATGTTGTCGCCATTACGGAAGCCCCGTCGCAAACCGATTCCGCAAAGGCAACCGCAGCCATCGACGTGATCGCAGCAAACCAGGCAACGCACGACAGTGAAATCGCATTGCGCGACAGTCTTCTTGCCGCAAAAGACAGCATAAACGCAGCCGACAAGCAGGCTATGCAGACAAAGCTCGACGTACAGGAAGCTCGTTGCGAAAACTGGGAAAAAAGCTACAGCACACTCGAAACAGATTTCCAGACCTGCTCCAGAATGCTCCGCACTTCCATCGAAACGCAGGAACAAAAAGATAAACAGCTGAAGGAAACAGCCAAGATGAACGCCATGGCGCAGTCCACATCGTTCATCGGCGGAGTCCTGATTGGACTGCTTATTGGCTGGCTTGTTTGGGATTAACTGTTACAGCAAACCGCTGTCGAGGCCCTTTACAGGCACAAAGCGGATTTTGCCGTCGGCATCGACAATCATGGCTACGCCAGCCAGGAAGTTGAGCCAATTCCTTGATGCACTGTAGTTCAAGTCAAGCTTCTTGTCTGTCACGTAGGCAGCAAACGGCAAAATGACCTGGTCATGGGAAATTGCAACACTGACTTCATGCAAGTCAGTGAATTTTTTTTGCAATACAGAAATCAATTCTTCGCTACGATCCTTAAATCCATAGAAAGCATCGCTGAACTTGCCGTCATACACCCACTGAGCAAAGACATGCTGTTCATTGACTTCTTCTTCTGCGTAGGCATCAAGTTTATCTCTATCAAGAATATACCAGCTGCCGCCAAGTTCTTCGACAGTCTTATGCACAAAATTTGACTGGCCACGGCCAATGGATACATTCTGGGCGGTTTCCAAGGTACGAGCGTAATTGGAATGTCCAAAGAAAATGTCGGAATCGCTCTTCAACTTTTCGCCAACGCTCCTAGCCTGCAACTTTCCAAGCCCGGTCAGCAAGCTTTCGGAACCAGTTCCCTTTTCGCGGTCCCCGTGACGGAGCAAAAATACGACCTTTTCGCCAGATTTCAGGGCATCGAAAACCTTTTGAATGCTGACGAAATCAGTATACGTGTCTTTAGGGTTGTATGCAGAATCATCGTCGTCATCAAGGATATTGCCAAGGAATTCGTCGTTGCAGGTAACCTTGATTCCCGAACCGATTTTCACTTTTTCGGTAACGCAATTTTCAACTTCAGATTCCACGTCAAGTGTCATGGATTCCGCTTCGGAGTCTTCAACCTTTGCGCTACCGGTACTGGAAGGTTCATCTTTGCCTACGCTTGAAGAAGAAGCTTCCTTGTCGTCGGAACTGCTCGGCGAAGACGAGCCCTCGTCGGCAGAAATGGAAGAACTGGAAAGTTCTTTACCGTCATCGCCAGCTGATGTGGAACTGTCGTCACCACAGCCGACCATGAACATGGCCAAGGCAGATGCACCAAGCAAAGGCAAGGCAAACTTTTTCAAAAACATAAGGAACCCCCTATTTAAAACTTTTTATGAAATTTAAGTTTTATTGCTGTTGTAGCCGATTTCGTTACGGCGTTTTAGTTCCTTATTTAGCGGCCAGTAAATAAAAGCAAACAAAACATAGCCGCACAGAAGGACAATCCAATGGTTCAAACCAAGCCCAAGTTCCAAATAGTGCATTTCAACAAACATGAACGGCCCTGCTATCAAGAATAGCGGCAGCTGGCGACACTGGTCTTCGAGCGAAAACCTGGATTCGTAACTCACGATGGAATTCATCATCGGGAAACTCGTGCAAAAGCCGCCCATAAAGCGCTTGATTATCATGAGCCCGCTCACGACAAAGGCAATGGCAGGCGCCTTGATGTAGATTGGCAGCGGAGTCTTGTACTTTGTGCCCACGCTGTACTTTTGCTTTTGGAACATAATCAGCCCGACCGTAAAATCAAATACACACACGCCCAAGAAGAACGCTTCGCCATTTGGAACGCGCGGCATCAAGAATGTGCCCATGGCAACAAAGCAGGCTAGGCCGATAATGATGGCAGGAACTATGGGAACCTTGACGCGCTGGTGCAGCACGCGAACGATGTTTGCATAAAGCATGCACATGAAGCCAGAAATTGCATTTGCGGCACCTATCGGCATGCCGACTGCAATGTATGCAAAACCGAACGGTATGGGAATTGTTGCCGTGACAGCTTTTAGCTGCGGGTCCTTCAAGTAGGCACTGAGCGTACCGAGCGCAGTGACCATAAACACGAGCAGCCAGTCATAGAACGAAAAATTGAAATTCAAGTTTTCGAACATAGCTTACTTTTTTGCGGGCCTTGTTCCCCACAAAAATTCAAACGAGAGAGCCACCCCGGAACGCAGCCAGAAGTCAGCTCCATCTTCCTTTTTGAGGTGGTCCAAATTTTCATAGCGCCGGGCACCACCGCCAAGATAGAACTTGAAATAGTCGGTCACCTGGTTTCTGTAGATCAAATCGAGAACCCACTGTTCTTCGACCTTGCCAGAGAGCACGCCGCTTGCCGCAACGGCATCGTCATAGGAACCGTAAAGTTCCTTGTCGCCCTGCTGCAGATAGGCCCATGTGGTTTCTACGGAATGCCTGCCGAGAACCCAATCAACAGTAAGCCAGAAGTCAAACGCGTCTGCACCACGACGGTAGCCAATCGGGTAATCGACATAGTTCATGTCAGAAAAATCCCTGTCGCTCTGGTCGCGGTAATTGGAACGGTACATGATGCGGTTCGTGTAGGCAAGCAAGGGCAAGCGTCCGTGATTATGGATCGGGTCCGTGCGAACGACATCAAAACGCAAATCAAAATCGCCCCAAGCGCCGGTATGGAGCTTCTGGTGGTAGCCGACCATGTAGCTGAGCATGGCGCGGTTCGATTCGCCCCCCGTTTCGCCGACAGGGCTCTTCAAATCTTCAATGTTCACCTGGCCATAGAATTCGCTGCCCCTGGCCGGTCTTGAGCCAAGTTCAAGTGTCGTGGAAGCCTTCGTGTAGCCGCCGGCAAAGTTGTTATGCAAGAATATGAACGGGTTCATGGAGCGGAATTCGAGCGACTTGCCGCCGACCATGCTCATTTCAGTAATGGAGAACCAAAGGAAGTCAATGTCGATTCCCATGCGGTGGTACACAAGGTTCTTGTAATTTTCGTCGTACCTGCGGTCGCGCTGGTTGCTAGCCTGCTTCTTTTTTTCCGGGCATTTCTGTTCGTACGCTTCCGCACCTACAGGTGGGCAACCTGTAGCGGGGTCTACGACATCGCCATGCAACCATGGGTTCAGCGACATGAGCATAAAGTCGTAGCGGAAAATTGCAGGATTGAACTTCCACCAGAGAGCGTCGTGATGCGGGCCGCCGTTTACAGTGAGCGTGTTCTCTGACGGACCTACATTTGGCTTGAAACGGCCGACCTGCACAAAGCCAAGGTCATAGTCATAGCGGGCGTATCCCGTCTTTGGCACGTTAATGTCGAGTTCCGACGGCTTGTAAGTAAAGTTCGTCTTCAGGTCGGAATCGTACCAGGCCTCAAGATCCTTGCGGAGCGGCGCTTCTATCAAAAAGAAGAAATTCTTGTAGCCTGCCTCTAAAGTGAGCGTAAAGAACGGCTCAATGGCATCTTCGTAACTGCGGGCAGTTTCGAGCGGAATCTGCAAGGCGCGCCAGTTACTATTGAAACGATCGACCGTATCTGCGGCAAAATAGCTGGCAGTCGGGCCTCCGTTCAACCCAAAATTGAAATCGGTGCGCGTAGCAAACCAGCCCTCGCTGGAAATGTCCGCAAAGGCAGACGTCACCAAGGCAACAGGCAGCAAAAACAAGCTCTTGAGGCAAGAAAACTTCATGCTACAAAAATAGTTAACTCCATGAAAATCAAAGAATTATGCCACGCGAACATCTCGAAAAAAGAGTATAAAAAAACCGGGCTTTGCACCCGGTTTTTTCGCGTGTTATAAATCCCAATTAGGCAAGTGCGTTGATAACTGCAGCAGCCTTGGACTTGTAGTTTGCAGCGCGGTTAGCGTTGAAACCTGCACGACCCTTGGCAGCAGCCTTATCGAGCATGCTGAAGAGGTTCGGCATTTCCTTCAAAGCTTCTTCCTTAGAGGAAGCAGTGCGGATGACCTTGAGGCTTGTGCGGATAGCAGAACGCACGGAACGATTCATAGCGTTGGCCTTTTCGGCCTGACGCAAACGCTTTTTGCAAGACTTGTGTTGTGGCACCTTATATCTCCGGGTGAAAACCAACGATTTATTTTAGTTGCCCCCAATTATAGCTTTTTTTATAAATCAGTCAAGGTTACCAGGCAAAATTACCACAGTTTTTCAACAATTGTCTATCTAAATTGCAAAAAAAAGCAACTTTTCCGCAGGCAATTCCTGCGGAAAAGCCAATTCTGTCCACCATGACGCCAGAACGACAGCGCACCACCGGCCTACTTCTGCCCAACGTCTATTACTATATTATTCACCATGATTCCGTTCGTTAATCTGAAAGCTCAACGCAATGCCTACCGAGAAGAACTACTTGAAGCCGAAGCCAGGGTCCTGGACTCCGGTTGCTACATCGGCGGCGAAGAAGTACATGCTCTGGAACAGGAGCTTGCCTCCTATACCGGTGTACAGCACGTGGCGACCTGCGCCAGTGGAACGGACGCATTGGAGCTATCGCTTGCGGCACTCGGACTAGCCCCCGGGGAGGAAGTCATCGTACCCGACTTTACCTTCATTTCGCCTGCAGAGGCCGTAGCCAACCTCGGTGGAACGCCGCGCTTTGCAGACATAAGCGCACTCACCTTTTTGCTCGATCCTGAATGCCTGGAAGCCCTGATCACGCCCAGGACGGTAGGCATCATAGCAGTCCACCTGTTTGGCCAAACAGCACCAATGGCAGAACTCGAAGCTTTCGCAAAGCAACACAACCTGTGGCTTCTGGGCGATGCCGCGCAGGCTTTTGGAGCCAAGCAAAACGGCAAGCATTCCGTCGCATACGGCGACATTTCCATTACAAGTTTCTACCCGACCAAGCCCCTGGGTGCGTACGGTGACGGCGGAGCCGTTTTCACAAACAACGCCACGCTCGTCGAACGGGTCCGCAAGCTTGCAAACCATGGCACGCTAAGCCGCTACTTCCACGAAATCCCGGGCAAGAACAGCCGACTCGACGCACTGCAAGCCGCAGTGCTCCGCGTAAAGCTAACCCACCTTGACGAAGAAATCAAAAAGCGCAACGCAAACGCGCGCGCCTACAACACATTCTTCAAAAACTTTGACGACGTGCAAATTCCGGCCATAGCCAAAGACAACTACTCCACCTACGCACAATACACGCTTCGTGCAAACGAGCGCGACGAATGGCTTTCCCGTTGCGACAAGGCAGACGTGCCAACGAGCATCTACTACCCGCGCACTCTCAGCAACCAGCCTTGCTTTGCGTCACTCCCCTCATTAAAGAAAAACGCCCGCGCGGCACGCGCGAGCCATGAAGTTTTCAGCCTGCCAATCTGCCCATTCACAGACGTCCAGCAGATTATAGACAAACTAAAGAAGTGCTAGAACTTGATCGGGTACAGCAAAAAGAACTTGACTTCCGGGTACACCTGCAAGGTCGGGGCAGGGAACTTAAAATAGTTTAGAGCCTTTACAAGGTTGCGGGCCCACAACTGGTGCGGGCGAAACGCTTCGAAATCATAATCGAGAGCCAAATACACTTCGTACTTGCCAACATCCTTGTAGTGGTACATGTGGCGATGCGTTTCAGGATTTATTTCATACACGCCATCGTCAATACTCAAGCCGACTGCAAAGGCCAGCCATTCCGGATAATAACGTCTAGCCGCATACGGCAGCATTCTATAGATTTTAAAAGAACACCAGTAAGTCTGGTTCACATAGTCATCGGTAGCCACGCCGGTATCGGAACTATTGTAATAGGCATGTGAATTTACCCAGTAGCTCATCTTCAAATCAAAGTATTTAAAAATTGGCACATAGCGTTTTGCCATCGGGTAAAAACCGCCAAGCGTACCCGACATCACGTCAAAAATGCTGAACCCCCATTGCGGAGAAAAGCCGTCCTTAATGTCAATTGCCACATGGGTCAAAAATGCAGATGAGCCTGCCATCAGGTAAGAAGTAGATTCAGAAAATCCTGCCCAATGGTAACCTTGATAAAAAAGTTCGCCCATTGCGACACCTGACGCAAAATGCCCCAGCTTGTCTAAGTTTTTGGCATACTCAAAATCAAATTCAAAATGAAAGTCACGCCCCTGTTCGCCCCACCAGCCCTTTTGAAATACAAAGAAATATGCAGCGGCATAAGAAGCTGCGACAAAGGAACCTACAGCCACTGTTTTCGGTATGGAGACCCCTTGCGTAGAATCTTCAACTTCAGGGTCTTCAGCCCTGTAGTCAAAAGTCTGTTCACGCCAATGTTCCTCATACGGAGCTTCCGGCCCCCAGGCGGCAAAGGCAGGGAGCAGTGCAAACATCAACAAAATAGCAGCTAATTTTTTCACGGGGCGAAATATAGAATAATGCTGATTAGAGATTTGTGGGCTCTGGAGTAAAGGGAACTTTATAAACAAAAAGCCCCCTGCGGAATTACTCCGCAAAGGGCATTCTCCTCCTAGAGAATTTTCTTAAGATGACCTAGGGAATTAGGCCTTCTTGAAAATCACAACGCTGTTGTGGCCACCAAAGCCGAAGCTATTGGACATAGCGTATTCGAACTTGTGGTCTACTGCACCGTTAGCGCAAACGTCAAGCTTGATTTCCGGATCCTGTTCCACAACGTTCAATGTACCATGGAGCTTCTGGTCCATAAGGGACTTCACGGTAACAATGCCTTCCACAGCAGAAGCTGCACCGAGGCAGTGACCGATCATGGACTTTGTGGAGTTAATCTTGAGGTTTTCGACCTTGCCTTCGAAAACGTTGTAAATAGCATTGCATTCAGCAACGTCGCCAAGCGGAGTGGAAGTACCATGGGTATTTACATAGCCCACCTTCTGAGCTTCGATGCCTGCGCTTGCAAGTGCCATCCTGATAGCGAGCTTGACGCCTTCGCCGTCTGCACGAGGAGCAGACATGTGGTAAGCGTCGCCGCTCATGCCAGCACCAGCGATTGTTGCAAGAATCTTTGCGCCGCGCTTTTCTGCGTGGCTACGGCTTTCGAGGACCATGATGCCGGAACCTTCACCGATAACAAAGCCATCACGGCCCTTGTCGAACGGGCGGCTAGCAAGTTCCGGAGCGTCGTTACGACGGCTGAGGGCGTGCATGTTTGCAAAGCCGCTCAAGGCAACCGGGCTAATGGATTCTTCGGCACCGCCAGCAAGCATCACGTCTGCACGGCCAAGACGAATCTGGTCTGCAGCAAGGATAAGAGCGTGGTTAGAAGAAGCGCATGCAGAAGTTGTTGCAAAGTTCGGGCCCATGAAACCGGTGCGAATGGAAACTTCACCTGCAGCCATGTTCGTGATGGACATCGGGATAAAGAACGGGGATACGCGGCGCGGACCCTTGGTGCCAAGAGCTACGGAACCATCGTAGTAAATGTCCATGCCACCGATACCGGAAGCAACGATAACGCCCGCGCGGGTCTTGTCTACAGCTTCGAGATCAAGGCCAGCATCCTTAACGGCATGCATTGCAGCGTAAACGGCATACTGGATATTGCGGGAATAGCGCTTCTGGTCGCGGTCGTTGAAGTATTCAGACGGGTCAAAATTCTTGACTTCACCACCAAAATGCACTTCGTAAGCAGAAGTATCCATGTGTTCGACAGTCTTGATACCAGACTTGCCTGCAAGAAGGTTTGCCCAAAGTTCTTCAGGACTATTGCCGAGGGCCGTGACGCAGCCCATACCAGTAATTACGACTTCTTCCATTGTTTTACCTTTTCATGTTTAAAGTTTTACGCGCTCAAATGTAATAAATTTTATTTACACTTTTAAAGGGTAAAATGCATTTGCGTCCGACAAGCGACATTTTTAAATAAAAAAACGTTCAGTAAGGAGACTGTAGGAAGACGAAAGACGAAAGACGAAAGACGAAAGACGAAAGACGGAAGTTAAGATGCAAGAGGACAGAATACAGGAGTCAGGAATCAGTAGGAAGACGAAAGACGGAAGACTGAAACTAGAAACTTGAATGCGCCTGGAGCTAGTAACTAGTAACTAATAACTAGAGACTAATAACTAATTCAGGCGACAGATGTCAGCCTACAGCCGACACCACTGGAAATTAACATTCCCTATACCCTACACCCCAAAACCTATCCTCTAAAACAATGGAATTTAACAATCCTCTTTCGTCTTTCATGGCATCGCCATAGGATGTGGCGGCACTCGGTCATCCCCGTCGAGCGAGGACAGGTGCCCAAGCAAGCTTGGTCGCGACACTCGTTTGCACACATCTCGTCTACCAGCGAAGCGGTCTTTCGTCTAACCACTAGCCCCTAGATCCTAAACCCTAACCCCTACTTGAGCAAGTCCAGGTCCTTGAGCTTGTCGTTCTTTTCCTTGGCCGTTTTGCGCAAATCCTGCACAGCGTCGGTAACCTCGTCTACAGATTTTTGCAGTTCAACCTTTTTAGCCTCAAGTTCCTCGATAGCCTTCTGCTTTTCTGCATCGGAACAAGCAACAAAACACAATGACAATGCAAGCAGGGCGCAAGCACCAAAAACTTTACTTCTGAACAAATGCAAGGCGACCTTCTCCACTCTGTAAATACAAATCCATATATTTTTTTGCTTCTGCGCAGGCTTCCGGGAGGGACTTGCCAAGGGCAAGGTTTGCAACGATGGCGGCAGACATCACGCAGCCCGTGCCATGCTTGCCTTCGCCCGGCAGGCGCGGCGACGCATAGCGGAACTTTTCGCCCTTGTGCATAAGCACGTCAACGCTTTCGCTGCCAGAACCGTGACCGCCCTTCAGTAGCACGGAAAAATCAGTTCCAATGCCGATTTCGCCACGGCTGGCGGCAACGCCAAGGCCAAGATTATTGAATTCTTCCTGATTCGGCGTCACGAGGTCAATGGACGGCAAAAGCTGCAAAAATTCATCGACATCCGTCGTATTCTGGAAGAACTTGAAGCCCGAGGTAGATGCAAAAATCGGGTCCCACACAAGGAAGGCTTCCGGGAAGAGCTCTCGGACCTTCTTGATGACCTTCTTGAGCACGGCGATTTTTTCTACAAGGCCAATCTTGACCGCAGTGAACTTGCGCACCTTGGCAAGAGCCTCCAGCTGGGCTTCGATGCGTTCCCACAAAATCCAGTCCGGGGCAATAAATTCGTTTTCATTCTGCACGGTGGCAGCGGTGCATACGGCCTGGCCGTACACGCCAAAATACTCCATGGCCTTGATATCGGCGAGAACCCCCGCTCCGGCAGAGCCATCAAAGCCAGCAATGGTCAATGCATAAGTCATTTTATTTTCCATACATGAACCAATATAATTTATGATAATTCAATAGGTTATACTTTTTTGCCCAAAAAGTGTTTTAAAAGCCGCACATCATAATTTTGCGACAAATTCGGTTCCAAGCCGGGACCGGGTCCGCATAGTTCCACACGGAACCGCAGAGCGCAACGCCCGCATACCCGAGCGAAGCCACTTCCTTGAACTCGTCTTCAGAAATGCCTCCCGCGGCAAAGACCCTGTTTTTTGAAAGGTTCTGCACTTTTTGACCAGCAAACTGCCCCTTAGCCCCGATTTCTGTCAAAGAATCGAACACAGGGAAAAGAATTGCCCCGTCCACTTGCGGCAATGCAGAAACTTCTTCCAACGAACGGCACCAGGCAAACTTTTTCAAGTCGCAAGGCACTTCCACCCCGCCCAGAATATGCGATGCAGGCAACGCTACACCGGCCATGCCAAAGGACTGCGCCATTTCGGCGGAGCCATGCAAAACAGCCACCGAACGAATATCTTCGTTCAAGCCGAGCAGATACTTTTCGAGGCTCCCTTCAGAAAAGCCCGGTTTACGCACATGAAGCGAAAAAGGATACTTTTCGAACATGGTCTCCAAAAGTTCATGTTCGCCGGCAAAATTCACGGGGCTTGTCAAAAGAAGGGAATCTAACATAGACAAAGGGAAGCTGATAGTTATTCAATTACAAGTATAAAATAGAAAAATTATGGATCGCTATTGCGATACAGGACGCACTAGACGGATCGGCAGCATTTTACGGAATTCCACCCCCATATCCATGAACGTGGTAACCGGATTGATGGTCGGGCCCACAAATCCATTTTCCAAATCAAAAGCCATGACCGAAGTATCTATTTTGCAGGCCGTATTTTCAGTACAAAATCCATAATTAAAAGTTTCAATCAAAGGTTCTGCGCTACTGGGAAAACCTCCGGCGCACCAAAAGAGAGCCTCACAGCCCGCACCGCTAAATTCAACTCCATTTTCCGTATAGTCAGCTCCCCCGGCAAACTGCAAATCGAACACCCTGCCGAACCCAAACAAATTTACCATGTCCAGGCAATCAAGCCACTCCCGTTCAGTAGGCAAGCGCCAACCATCCGGAACGGCTTCTTTCAGAACGGAGTATTCGTAAAAATGCCCGACCGCGGTTCTTACCGAGCTTGGGCAGTCAAAATCCAAATTTTCTGTAAACCATTCAAGTTTGCCAATCTTCACTGTTCTATAGGCCTTCCCGTCACGGCACCAGCGGAATGAATTCTATTTCATGCTCCTTAAATTCATTCCACCTACCAAGTGAAAGCTGTTCAATCGACTGCTCAAGAACCCGCGCGACAACTCCATGCTTGAAGAGGAACTTTCCATCTATCCGGTAACGCAAAGGTACCTTATATTTTATGTAGAATTCAACCCCCGGCATGGCAAAACGCCGGCCATAGCTCAGCGGGTCAAGAATTTCACGAACATCCTTCAGCAACTGCGGCGAAAAAAATCCATATTTTTGCAAATAGCCTATGCTCAAGCCCGCTTTACGTACCTTTTTAAAAAATTCTGCAATAGATTCCAAAACACCCTTCTTTTTTTATGGCAACCACTAAAAAACAAACCATATATAAGTATGGATTATTTTTGTAAAAAAGCAATATTCAACGAGTTAGGGCAAAGGCTAGCCACATGCGATTTTTGAAAGGCCGTTCAAAAATGTAATTCAAAAACGGCCCTTTTTCGGCACAAGTTAGGGTATTCCGAGTTGGACGAAAGCTTGTTTACCTCAAAAAGCCCCTCTTTTTTCAGTTTCTTAAAAAAAATTGTTGTCTTTTCGACCGACATTTATATAAATTTGCCGAAAATCAGGATTCGCTTTGCAAAAAGTGGATTCTGCAGATTTTATATACAATTATAATATCAGGCAAAAACATAACACGGAGACCTAAATGGCAAAAAAGATGATTGCGTGTGACGGTAACGAAGCTACCGCCAACGTCGCTTTTGCAGTGAGCGAAGTGGCAGCTATCTACCCGATTACACCGTCCAGCCCGATGGCAGAACATGCCGACAACTGGAGCGCAGCAGGTAAAAAGAATATTTGGGGTCAAGTCCCACGCGTATTTGAAATGCAGTCCGAAGGTGGCGCAGCAGGTACCGTTCACGGTGCTTTGCAGGCTGGTGCTCTTACCACTACCTTCACCGCTTCCCAGGGTCTTCTCTTGATGATCCCGAACATGTACAAGATCGCGGGCGAACTTACCCCAACAGTCTTCCATGTAACCGCCCGTGCACTTGCTATGCAGGGCCTTTCTATTTTCGGTGACCACTCCGACATCATGGCTTGCCGCCAGACCGGTTTTGCAATGCTCGGCTCATCCTCCGTTCAAGAATGCCAGGACATGGCTCTCGTAGCACATGCTTCTACACTTGAAAGCCGCGTTCCGTTCGTTCACTTCTTCGACGGTTTCCGCACTTCCCACGAAGTGATGAAGATCGAAGCTCTCGAAGACGGCGTTATCCGTAGCGTCATCGACGAAAAGTATGTTAAGGCTTGCCGCGAACGCTGCCTTACCCCGGACCGCCCGACAATGCGCGGTACCGCACAGAACCCGGACGTTTACTTCCAGGGCCGCGAAACTGTGAACCCGTTCTACAACAAGGTTCCAGAAATCGTCCAGAAGTACATGGACAAGGTTGCAAGCTTCACTGGCCGTCAGTATCACATTGTTGACTACGTTGGCGCACCGGATGCAGAACGCGTAATCATTTCCATGGGTTCCTCCACTTGCACCATCGGTGACACCGTTAAGTACTTGAACTCCAAGGGTGAAAAGGTCGGTCTCGTAAACGTTCGTTTGTACCGCCCGTTCCCGATGGAAGCAGTTGTTGCAGCACTCCCGAAGACTGTAAAGAAGATTGCAGTTCTCGACCGCTGCAAGGAACCAGGCTCCGCTGGCGAACCGCTCTTCCAGGACGCCCTTACTGCAGTTTCCGAAGCAGTAATGGCTGGCAAGATGGCAATGCCGAAGATGATCGGCGGCCGCTACGGTCTTTCTTCCAAGGAATTCACACCGGCAATGGTCAAGGCTATCTTCGACGAACTTTCCCTCGCCGAACCGCGCGCACGCTTCACCGTTGGTATCAACGATGACGTTTGCAACACAAGCCTCCCGGTTGACCCGAACTTCAAGCTCGACAGCGACTTCTTCCAGGCTATGTTCTTTGGCCTTGGCTCCGACGGTACCGTTGGCGCTAACAAGAACTCCATCAAGATTATCGGTAACGAAACCGAAAACAACGCTCAGGGTTACTTCGTATACGACTCCAAGAAGTCTGGTTCCATGACCACTTCTCACCTCCGTTTCGGTAAGAGCATCATCGACGCTCCGTACCTTATCGGTGAAAACGAAGCTGACTTTGTTGCTTGCCACCATACTCCGCATCTCGAAACTGTCGATATGCTCAAGTATGCAAAGAAGGGCGCAACATTCCTCGTAAACACCCCGCACTCTGCAGACACCGTTTGGGATACATTCCCGCGCCCGGTACAGCAGGTCATCATTGACAAGCAGCTCAAGGTATTCGTCATTGACGCATACGCAGTTGCAGCAAAGACCGGCATGGGCCGCCGCATCAACACCGTTATGCAGACTTGCTTCTTCAGCAAGCTCGGCAACGTTCTCGATGCAGAAACAGCTATCAAGTACATCAAGAAGTACGCAGAAAAGACCTACGCAAAGAAGGGTATGGAAGTTGTCCAGAAGAACTGGGACGCTATCGACGCTTCTCTTGCAAACCTCTTCGAAGTCAAGGTTCCGGCAGCCGTAACAAGCACCAAGGAATTCCGCGCTCCGATCCACGGCAACGCACCAGCATTCGTTAACGAAGTTACCGCAGAAATCATCAAGGGCAACGGCGAACAGCTCCCTGTTTCCAAGATGCCAGTTGATGGTGTGTTCCCGACAGGCACTACCAAGTACGAAAAGCGCGACCTTGCTCTTGCTATCCCGGCATGGGATCCAGACACCTGCTTGCAGTGCGGTAAGTGCGCAATGGTTTGCCCGCACGCAGCAATTCGCCTCAAGGTTGTAGACAAGGCAGCCCTCGCCGGTGCTCCGGAAGGCTTCAAGTCCACAGCAGCAAAGGGTTACAAGACCGACTTCGCAGAAGCAGTATTTACTATCCAGGTTTCCAGCTACGACTGTACTGGTTGCGGCGTTTGCGTTCAGGCTTGCCCGGCTAAGAGCAAGACCGAAGAAGGCAAGAAGGCAATCAACATGGTTCCGCAGGAACCGATCAAGGTTAGCCAGGGCGCAAACTGGGACTTCTTCGTTGACCTCCCGGAATACGACCGCACAAAGATCAACAAGGGCATGGTCAAGCAGGCAATGCTCCTCGAACCGTTGTTCGAATTCTCTGGCTCTTGCGCTGGCTGCGGCGAAACAGCATACGTCCGTCTCGTTTCCCAGCTCTTCGGCGACCGCATGGTTGTCGCTAACGCAACTGGTTGCTCCTCCATTTACGGCGGTAACCTCCCGACTACCCCATGGGCAAAGAACAAGGAAGGTCGCGGTCCGGCTTGGGCAAACAGCTTGTTCGAAGACAACGCAGAATTTGGCCTTGGTATGCGCCTCGCAATCACCAAGCATGCTAAGCAGGCTCTCAGCCTCCTCGAATCCGTAGATGTTCCGGCAGACCTCAAGGAAAAGCTCACAACTCAGGATCAGAGCGACGAAGCTGGCATCAAGGCACAGCGTGAAAACGTTGCAGCCCTCAAGGCAGCTCTTGCTAACGCAACTGATGAAGCAGCAGTTTCCCTCCGCGACGAATTCGCTGACTACCTCGTCAAGAAGTCCGTTTGGATCTTCGGTGGTGACGGTTGGGCATACGATATCGGCTACGGTGGCCTTGACCATGTAATGGCAACTGGTGAAAACGTAAACATCTGCGTCCTTGACACTGAAGTTTACTCCAACACTGGTGGACAGGCTTCCAAGTCCACAAACCGTGGCGCCGTCGCCCTCTTCGCAGCAGCTGGTAAGCGCGCTGGCAAGAAGGACCTCGGTCTTATCGCAATGAGCTACAAGAATGTGTACGTTGGCCGTATCGCCATCGGCGCAAACGACGCCCAGGCCCTGAAGGTTCTCCAGGAAGCAGAAGCTCACAATGGTCCGTCCTTGATCATTTGCTACTGCCCATGCATTAACCACGGCTTCGATCTCAACAGCCAGCTTGAACACCAGAAGATGGCAGTTGAATCCGGTTACTGGACTCTCCTCCGCTATAATCCGGCTCTCGCTGCAGAAGGAAAGGCTCCACTTATCCTCGACAGCAAGGCTCCGACTATTCCGGTTGCAGAATACATCTACACCGAAAACCGCTACAAGCAGCTCACCCGTAACAACCCGGAAGTTGCTAAGAAGCTGGCCGAAGACCTCCAGAAGGAAGTGGATGCACGCTTTGCATTCTACACCGCAATGTCCCAGGACACTGAAGGTCTGATCAGCCTGTAATGGATGTCATCCCCGCGAAGGCGGGCGGACAGCACTTAGCACTTTAGTGCTTAGTGCGCATGGCCACCAAGGTGGGGATCTCCTTTCAAAGTTAAAGACGAGTGAAGAATTTCTTCACCCGTCTTTTTTTATACAAAAAATTTTATGGATTCCTATTCTGGAGAAAGATCTTTGAACATTCTCCGAAAATTTTTGCATTTATTTTGTATGTCAAAGTTGTATCATTTAGGCTATCGCCTTGACACCGAAAATGAGTTTTCCAATACAGGTCAATTTTCTTTCCATACATAGCCTGTACATCCTTTTTTTGCTCAAATTCATTAGCAAAAAAAATCTGTTTTCCAATAGATGCTTCTAAATCCATTGCTGGAGGTTGCGGCATGGGAATCGTTCTGAGTCCAGCATTCCCTAAATGAGAACACGAAGAAAACGACAAAAAGGGAAAAGCTTTTCCAGGGAGCCCTTTTATGCTATATGACTGCTTTGACCAGGAGCCACACTCGCATGTCACAGAATCTTTCAAATTCCATGACGGTGTTTTTTCCGCTGTTTTCGCATTCATAACATAGATAGAGTACGAACTTGAACAACCGCCGCAATCTTCGCAACCAAAAGCAACGCACAATTCAACATTTGGATCTTGTGCAAAAATGAACCCATAAAGCAATAGTAGCGACAATTTTTTCATAAACAACTATTGCTTTGTACAGGTTTGGGAAAACCAGATTTCTTTTTGTTCCGCAATAGCCTTACCAACATCTATGCGGGCATGACTTCTATTATTTTCATCCTCGTCGTCCCATGCGTTTTGTCGGTTTAAAAGACTACGATATTCATTTTCAACTATAGGCCAAAAACTTTTTTGATAGTCGCGCAAATATCGCTTTCTTTTATTGATTTTCGTAGCACCAAACGCTCTCCATACCAATATTTTGTTCCATAATTTTCATAAATCTCTTTATGCTTCGTTTCATGTTCAATCAGGGCTTGATTCGAAGATTCAAGCTTCATTACGATTGACTCTTTTGGGGTTTTCATATACAAATCGACCGATATGACTGTTCCAGTAGAGGTACAACTATAGGAGATATTATCAAAACCCAATTCTGTATAAGCTTCAACAGAACCACTTACCGTTTTCAACAATGCCTTATATCGAATTTTCCCTGATCGATTATGTCGATATTCCTTTTCAACCAAATTTTTAGAGTAAACCCGCTGTTTAACATGAAACGCCTTTTGATAATTCATCTTTCGTCCTAGAGCGTCATAGTAGTAATTGGGCAGAGCCATAAAATCAACATACTCGTCATAAGCATCATAAGTGTCATTTGAAGCGTAATTTGCGGTTTTCTTAAACAAAGCATTTCCTTCATCTGGACACACTAATTCTTCTGACTCATTTTCGTTACTATTGTTCTTTTCACAAGGAGTTTCAATCCACCACCAGGAATCCTGTGCGTTGTTGTTAATCCAGCCATACTGTGTGCCACGATCCGGATTTAGGGAATAGCATTTTCCCTTTTCCATATTATCTAGGCCGCTATTAAAACAATCACTGGGAAGATACACTGCATTGGCTCCCCGTTTATTTTCTATACAACCATTTGAAGTTGATTCAACAACGTTCGAGCTTCCGTCACAAGGAACCTTTCTCCACCACCAGGAATCTTGTGCGTTTGTATTAATCCAGCCGTATTGCAAACCACGTTCGGGATTAAGCGAATAGCATGCATTTCATTACTTTTCCTCCAACAATTTGTCGATTATAAGAAGTCGGAGAAATCCTTCTGGGTTCGGATATCTAGGTTGTGACGATAAAAGTCCATTTTGTTCTAGAGAATCATTTTTTTTGATATACTCACTCATAAGAACCTTAAACTTGTCCGTTTGTTTTAAACTGTCTAATTTTTTTTCAACAATAGTATTCAACGAATCTATACATTTACCTAGTTTTTTGCAATAAGCCTCAATCTTCGTATTCCCTGTTTCATTCTGCAAACTAAATCGATTAGAATCATCTGTCATTCTTTTTTCATAAAAAAAATTTTTTGAAGAGTTTTTTTGATCCATGGAACCGATTTCATTTTGACTCTTGTTGAAATCGGTTGATGAGTCCTTCTGGGCAGAACATCCTAAAAGAATTCCACACATGGACAACACCAGCATTAGTTGTTTTAAAATCATAGCAAACCTTTCTCTTTGGGAAAAAGATAACAAAAAAAAAAGAAGTTCAGCGATCGAAATTGTAATTTGATTTGCTGGTAAATACAGCTATAGCAAACGGAATAATTCTCTAAACAGATGAAAACCAGCATATTTTCATCTGTTTTTGGAGTTTACATCTTGATATTTGCATTCGCGTTAGGGATAGTGACCCCTTGGGGCGGAGACTTGCGGAGTTACCGAAGGGAACACAGCAAGGCTCCGTTTTAGGAGGCGGGTGGCAAGCGAAGCGAAGGTGGCCGCCCCTAAAATATAGCCCGACCCACACGATAGTGTGAGGAACGCCCAAATAGAAAATATCGGTAAGGACAAGAACGAAGAAGGCAAGAAGGCAATCAACATGGTTCCGCAGGAACCGATCAAGGTTAGCCAGGGCGCAAACTGGGACTTCTTCGTTGACCTCCCGGAATACGACCGCACAAAGATCAACAAGGGCATGGTCAAGCGGCCAACATCTCAGTCATGTCAAAACATAAATGTTTTGCCGCGACGTTCGATTCGGGGCCGTTGAGCATTCTACACCGCAATGTCCCAGGACACTGAAGGTCTGATTAGCCTGTAATTAGACGAGAGAACGGCACCTTCGGTGCCTACAGACGAGAGACGAGAGATTGTCGCGAGGCAAGATTTCGTCTCTTGTTTTATTGAGACGATGAAGGTCGGCACTTTGTGCCTTTGTGGTGTCATCCCCGGCGCCTGTCCTCGCTTGACGGGGATGACCGGGAAGCTCCTTTCAAAATTAAAGACGAGTGAAGAATTTCTTCACCCGTCTTTTTTATTTCATCAATTTATTGGCGGTTTTACTTCTTGAACAAGTCCGAATGCGTTCCTGTTCTTGTCAAGTACAAAATCAGACTTTCTTGTGCGATTTCGTAAATCAGCAACCAGTGGGAGAATTGCCTTCGGAACATGCAAGAAACATAGCAAAAAGAGACAAAACAAAGAGAGCCATTTTAATTGACATATGACGCCTTACTCACAAGATGGTTCAAAGTAAAAAACACAAGAGAAAAGCCTATTAGATTCAACCCTATAATGTCCATATCCCCTATCTGCCAGCCAATAAGAAGAAGCACATGATTTAGCAGGAATCGAGTCAATTACAATATAAACATTACTCCATTTCTTATGTTCAATCTTATAACTAAGAGAATCTTCCCGAGAGAACACGTCGATTTGTACCAAA
>JAZLFR010000072.1:0-44146 GCA_045615885.1 Fibrobacteraceae bacterium | reverse complement strand
GATCGTGCCCTTTACCTGGTGGGTACCGGTATGGAAGTCTCTGAAGCAAAGATTCAGGCTGAGGCGGAAATCTTCAATGCATTTGGCATTCAGGGAGACTTTGCAAACTCGGAAGACCTGAACATCTTTAGCAAGGGCGAGGGCAATGCCGCCCTTTTGGCCTTTAGCGTCTTGATGCAGGGGGATCGTAGCGAGGCTGAACTGACTGAGTTATTAACCAAGTTCGCAATCGACATCGAGAAGGATGGCGAATGGAATGATGACGCTACTAAGGCAAAGATTGCGGACTGGGCCAACGAACAAGACATGAATGGTAAGCTTTCTTCGATCCGTTCCAATATCAATAGTTGGGGCCTGGGCTCTGCTTCGGATTTCGAAAAGTATGTTCGAAACTTCTGGTATGTGAACTATGGCCTTGGTGAGTGTGAAAAGGATAACAAGGGGGAGGTTGCTGCGGCCTCTAATGAACTTGTTAAAACCTTCGGAACCAAAACCCGCTATATCTGTAATGGTGAAGCCTGGGTAGAAGCTAGCGACATTGAGAAAGATACTTACCAGTGGGCAGCCGGCGAAGATGGCGAAATTAAGATGGGTAGTGTAACCCAGTCTGTGAAGTATGTTTACGACGGAGTTGAAAAAACTTGGCGAACCGCCTCCTCGGTTGAGGTCGCCCTTGGTGGTTGTACCGAAACCCGCGAAGCCGACATTTCCCTGAATACGGGCAGGGTAAACGGCACTTGGTTCATTTGCAAGAGCCGTAAGTGGGAATCCACCAACAACATTACCGTGGATACTCAGGGCTGGGTAGAAGGTAGCGATGGCGACCTCAAGAAGGGGGACTCCACTGATGTGATGTACAAGTACGACGAGGCCCTGGATAAGTGGGAGGAAGCGAATGAGAATGATGTGGGCTTGGGCCTAATGGGCTGCACCACCAACCGCATCGGTGAAATCGGAAAGAGTGGTGAAGACAAGTACTGGTGCTCTAGCAAGGGCTGGGTAAGCCTGATGGGTGACTGGACTTTTGATGTGCCGAAGGAAGCGCGTCTGAACCCGGAAATAACCACCTACGGCACCATGACTGATAAACGCGACAATAAGATCTACAAGACCGTAAAGATCGGTGATCAGGTATGGATGGCCGAGAACCTAAACTATGCCGATTCTACAAAAATGCCGAGCCTGAAGGGCAATTCCTGGTGCTATGACAACAATGCTAAAAATTGCGATGTAACCGGTCGCTTTTACACTTGGGCTGCGGCCATTGACTCTGTTGCCTTGGCAAATGATGCTGATAATCCTCAGACTTGCGGCTACGGCAAGACTTGTACTCTGCCGGCTGTTGTGCAGGGTGTGTGTCCCAGCGGCTGGCATTTGCCGACATACGACGAATGGCAAACATTGTTCAAGGCTGTTGGTGGTTCCAGCGCTGCTGGTAAGGCTCTTAAGTCGGGCAGAGGCTGGTCCGTCAATGGCAACGGAACGGATGCCTACGGCTTCTCCGCGCTCCCTGCAGGCGACAGAGACGACTATGGCGGTTTCGACGATGCCGGCAAGTACGCCGACTTCTGGTCTGCCTCTCAGAGCGAGTACAGTAGCCGCAGCGCCTACTACATGTACTTGAGCTACAGCGGCGAGCTTGCCCGCATGGGCAACTACTATAAGTACGGCGGTTACTCAGTTCGTTGTCTCCAAGGCTCCAACTAAACTTTTACCTAAAATAGATCATTTAGAACGAAAAGTTTGCGAAAAGGTGGTTGTTTAACTACCTTTTTACAAAAATTTTTGCTACTTTAGATGGCGTGAGATACCTAACATTAGAAAAAGCCATTGATGCGTGGAGAAAACTCCAGCCTATTTCAGATGAAAATAGGGCCCGTCTTGCTCGTCGTTTTTCCGTTGACTTCAACTATAACAGCAACCATATCGAGGGGAACACCCTTACTTATGGACAGACGGAAATCCTTTTGCTGTTCGGGAAGGTTATTGGTGAAGCGAATGTGCGGAGCGTTCAGGAGATGGTGGCCAGCGAAGTGTCTCTCAAGATGATGGTGGCTGAAGCTAAAATCAAGGAAACTCCACTTACACAAAATTTTATACGAGGCCTGCATCATACTTTACTGCGGGAGGATTATTCCGTTCATCGGGAACTGCCTGGTGGAATGCAAGTCGGGTATGTGGTTCACGCAGGGCAATACAAGACCCGCCCAAATAGTGTCATTACGCGTTATGGAGATCGGTTCGACTATGCGTCACCAGAAGAAACTCCTGCACTGATGACGGATTTGGTGGATTGGTATAATGCTGCAGAAAAAGAGGGGAAGTTGTCCCCTGTGGAATTGGCTGCGCTGTTCCATTATCGGTATATTAGAATCCACCCATTCGAAGATGGAAATGGTCGAATCGCTAGACTGCTTGTCAATTACATTTTGGCGAAACATGATATTCCCATGGTAGTTGTTCGCAGTCGAAAGAAAGACGAATACCTGGAAGCTTTGCATGCAGCCGATTTGGCTGTAGGTGCTGCGCCGACATTAGGCGCGAATGCCTCGTTGCGAACTATCGCTCCATTTCTCAAGTATTTTAAGAATATGGTGGCACAAGAAATTGATGGCGATGTTCGCTTTCTTACAAAGTGTGGTGAAAATATCTGGTGGTATGATGGCGAGTGCGTTGAATTTCGCACCCCGAATTATGGCCGTATTTTGAACCTTATGCAAAGTGAACCGGTTTTGACGCTAGCCGATATTCAGCGAAAACTTGGTATTCGAATTTCAGCGGTTAACAAGCTGGTTCGGCACCTTCTTGATTGTCATTATATTGAACGCGGAAAAGATGTTGGCAAATGGTATGTGTTTATCGTGCCGTCAGTTTAGAAACTTTGCAATATTAGAAATGCGAAAAAAGGACCTGAGTTTTCTCAGGTCCTTTCTGTTTCTAGATCCTGCTCCTTTGAACCTAAGAATTGTAAGGAACTAAAGTTCCAACAATTCTATATCGCTAACGCTCAGGATGACACCGTGAGGCGCATGGTCTCCGCGATGTTCTAATTAGGAATTGGAAGCAGTCTTCACTTCTTCGATCTTCTTCAGCACGGAGCCGTCTTCGATAGCCTTCATAGCCATGTCGTAGCCTTCCTTGATGGTGGCGGCCTTCTTGCTGATGTAGAGGGCGGCGCCAGCATTCAGGGCGCAGGCGTACTTGATGCCCGGACGGCCCTTGCCGTTCAGGAGGTCCATAGCCAGCTTGAAGTTTTCTTCGCCGGTTCCGCCTGCCAGGTCGTCTTCATCTACAGCGGGAACGCCGAAGTCCTTGGGGTCGATGCGGTATTCCTTGTAAACGCCGTCTTCCAAAATTTCTGCGATGGTGGTAGGGACGCAGGGAGAAATTTCATCGTAGCCGTCGTCACTCAAGGCTACCATGACGCGCTTTGCACCCAGGGCCTTAGCTGCCTTGGTAAACGGTTCCAAGACGGCCTTGCTGTACACGCCAAGGCAAAGGTACTTGGCGTCTGCCGGGTTGGTGAGAGGTCCGATGAGGTTCATGATTGTCTTGATGCCGAGGCAACCACGGACAGGACCTGCGTAACGCATTGCACCGTGGTAGACCGGAGCCATCAAGAATACGAAACCGGTCTTCTGCAGAACTTCGGCAGCCTTTTCCGGAGTCATGTCAAGCTTGAAGCCTGCAGCGGTGTAGAAGTTTGCTGCACCGGACTTACTAGAAACAGCGCGGTTACCGTGCTTTGCAACCTTACAACCGCAGGTAGCTGCGATAAGGCCAGACATGGAGCTCACATTGAAGCTGCCTTTACCGTCGCCACCGGTACCCACGATATCGGTAAGTTCGTCACCAGACATAGGGAACTTACGCTTCTTGCGGCTAAGCACAGCGGCGCAGCCGGCGATTTCATCAGAAACTGGGCCCTTGCAGGAAAGTGCTGTAAGGATTGCTGCCATCTGGCGTTCATCCATAATGCCATCGGTCAAGTCGTCCATGAACATTTCAGCAGTTTCGCGAGTCAGGTCCTTGCCTTCCATGAGGGTGTTCAATACACCGCGAATGTTCTGCGGTTCACGACGGTAGTTGAGGAATGCCTTGAAGAAATCGGCTTCCCTGTCGCTGGCGATAGATTCCGGATGGAACTGGACACCTTCGATATCCAAGGTCTTGTGACGGATGCCCATGATGTCGCCGTCTGTGGCGCGGGCGGTCACTTCGAATTCCGGCGGGAGGGTGGTTTCGTCAATGACAAGGCTGTGGTAGCGGGTGAAGGAATTCTTTGCACCCATGGTGCGGAAGAGACCCTTGCCGTCCAGGTTGATTTCTTCGACGATGCCGTGCTTGATAAACTTTGCGCCAACGATCTTTGCGCCGAAAGCGTAGCCGATAGCTTGGTGGCCAAGGCAGATGCCAAGAATGGGGAGCTTGCCTGCGAAGTGCCTGATGGCTTCAACAGAGATGCCTGCATCTTCGGGGCGGCCGGGGCCCGGGCTCACAATGAGGCGGCTGGGGTTCAGTGCTTCGATGTCTGCGATGGTGCATTCCTTGCTGCGGAGCACGCGGATTTCTTCGTTAGTGATCTTGGCCAGAGCCTGATACACATTGTAGGTGAAAGAATCGTAGTTGTCAATGAGGACGATCATAATTGTACCGTTTGTTAAAAAATCCCAGACGATAGGAGACAGACGATAGACGATAGATTTTAGAATCGCGCCTTCGGCGCCTTATATCAATGTTGCGGCTATGCCGCCTTTATTCATCTTTCGTCTTTCGTCTTTCGTCTGTAGGAGCGAAGCTCCGTTCTCTCGTCTATTTACTTCCTTCGAGAACTGCGCGGACAGCGCCCAGTTTTTCGTTAGTTTCTTCAAATTCGCGTTCTGCGTTGGAGGCGGCCACAATGCCACCGCCGGCCTGCAAGGTAATCTTCTTGCCCTGCTTCAGGCAGCAACGGATGGAAATACAGAAGTCCAGGTCGCCATCGGATTCAATGTAGCCCACAGCGCCTGCATAGAAGCGACGTTTGACCTTTTCGAGGCCAGAAAGGATTTCAATAGCGCTGATCTTTGGAGCACCGCTCACGGTACCAGCTGGGAAGCTGGAACGAAGCACTTCGATGGACTTCTTGCCGGCGCTGACTTTACCTTCAACATCAGAAACCAGGTGGATTACGTGGCTGTACTTTTCGCATTCCATGAACTTCATGGCTTCCACAGTACCAGCGGCACAGACGCGACCCAAGTCGTTACGAGCCAAGTCAACAAGCATCAAGTGTTCTGCACGTTCCTTCGGGTCGTTCTTCAGTTCCTTCATCAGTTCGTAATCTTCCTTCTCGTCCTTACCGCGGCGGCGTGTGCCGGCAATCGGATGGATGGTTGCAATACCATCACGGACGCGGACCAGGCTTTCGGGAGATGCACCGATAAACTGGTGGGTGCCGTAATCTAGGTAGAACATGTAAGGGGACGGGTTCACGGAGCGGAGGCGGCGGTAAATGTCCAGAGCCTCGATGTCGCTTTCGAACTGGATGCGGCGGGAAGGCACGGCCTGAACGATGTCGCCTGCCACAATGTGCTTCTGCAGTTCTTCCACCTTCTGTGTGTATTCTTCCTTGGACTTGGAAAGATCGGTAACGGTAACGCCCTTGGCCACTTCCGGTTCCGGAGCCAGGTAGCTGAAGTCCAGGTCGGCCAGGCGCTTCTTCACGTTTTCGATAGCGGCAGGCAGGTCCACCTGATGTTCTTCGTAGTTCAGTGCGAACAGGTGAAGCTTTTCGGTGTAGTGGTCGAACACGATGTAGATGTGACCCACCATGAATTCTGCTTCAGGAATGTTCAGTTCGTCCACCTGGGGGGCCAAGTGAATGGTATCGCAGCGGGCGCAGAATTCATAACCAAGGTAGCCCACGCCAGAAGAAGGAATCGGCATCTGGTTAGGCGGCACGGTGTTTTCGCCGGAAATGATCATGAGGGCGTCGAGAATGTCGCCTTCGCCTTCCTTCAAGAATACGCTTTCCTTGCCGTCAACGACAATGGAAACGTCATGCTCGTTCTGGCGGAGACGGAAGGCTTCGTCGATCATCAAGGTCGAGTAGCGGCTACGGCCGTGAGCGAAAGAAGCGGATTCAAAGATTGCCTTTGCTCCCAGCTTCTTGCCGAGAGAGAAAGGAGTGTAACGTTCGCCGGGGAGGGCGACGTAGATGCTGTCGGTACGAGGTTCCTTCATGTTCAATCCTTATTGTTACAAACTCTTATACTGAAAAAGGCTCCGATTTATCGGAGCCTCTTTTAAATTCAACACGCAAAAACTAGACTCCGATGTTATAGAGCCTGCCACCACCAGAAACGGATTGCAACGTTTGCGTTTTTCATGTTACAAATAATAGCGATTTCGCTTTTTATTGGCAAGTGATTTGCTTCAAAAAAGTAGGTAAAATTTATTTATTTGTATAGGTGCTACAAAATTGTATGGTAAGGTAAACTTAGATGAAATTTCTATTGTTTTTCGGCGAAATTACACATTGAACAAGAAGAACATGATGTCGCCATCTTGAACGACATATTCCTTGCCTTCTGTGCGAACAAGACCCTGTTCCTTGGCGGCGTTCCAGGAACCGCACTTTACGAAGTCATTGTAGGCGAGCGTTTCTGCGCGAATGAAGCCGCGTTCAAAGTCGGTGTGAATAACGCCTGCGCACTGTGGGGCCTTGTAGCCTGCATGGAATGTCCAGGCGCGGCATTCCTTTTCGCCAGCGGTAAGGAATGTGCGAAGGCCGAGAATGTCGTAACCCTTGCGAACGACGGCGTCGAGGCCGGATTCCTTCATGCCGAGTTCCTGCAAGAATTCCTTCTTTTCGTCCGGTTCCATCTGGGAAAGTTCTTCTTCGATCTTGCCGCTGATCATGATCACTTCATGGCCATTCTTTGCGGCGTATTCCTTGAGGGTTTCAACATAGGCGTTGCCGGTAAGAATGTCGTCTTCCTTCACGTTTGCGCAGTAGAAGAGCGGCTTTGCGGTAAGCAGGCCGAGGTCCTTGATTATTGCGTCCATTTCGTCGGAATCGCCAAGGAACTTGCGGGCCGGCATACCTTCGCTCATGCCTGCCTTGAGCTTTTCGACTGCAGCGAGGCGAGCCTTTGCATCGGCACTGCCGGTACGTGCATTCTTGGTTTCTGTGGTAACACGCTTTTCGACGGAGTCAAGATCCTTGAGCAAAAGTTCAGTCTCGATGATTTCAACATCGCGAACCGGATCTACGGAACCGTGAACATGCACAATGTTTTCGTCGTCGAAGCAACGGATCACTTCCATGATGGCTTCGCATTCGCGAATGTGGGTAAGGAACTGGTTGCCGAGGCCTTCGCCCTGGCTTGCACCCTTCACGAGGCCTGCAATGTCAACGAATTCCGTAACAGCCGGAACGATGGACTTTGGCTTATAGACTTCTACGAGCTTGTCGAGGCGTTCGTCCGGAACGCTCACCATGCCGACATTCGGTTCGATGGTGCAGAACGGGTAGTTTGCCGCTTCTGCGCCAGCGTTTGTGATTGCATTGAAAATTGTGCTCTTGCCCACGTTCGGAAGTCCGACGATACCACACTTAAAGCCCATGTTAAAACTCCATTTTTAAACGGTTGGCTATGCCATTTTAATTTCGGGCGTAAAGGTAGAAAATTTTAGCAACCATTTTTCTGCAAAACTTGCAAAAGTCATGTGAATTTTGTTTCATTCGCAACAATACAATCCCGGCCTTGAGCCGGGACCGGGAATTTTAAATTAGAACTTGTTGAACTTGCGCATCTCCTTGTCTAGGATCCTATCAACATATTTTGCATAAATTAAAGTCGTTGAAACGTCGCGATGCCCAAGTAGCTTGCTCGTGACGGCTAGCGGAATGTCGAGCGAAAGGCATGTCGTTGCAAACGTGTGGCGGGCGAGGTGGCAATGCAATCGTTGGTGAATACCTAGGCGTTCCGCTCCACTTCGCAAAAATTTATTGAAGTATGAATTTTCCGAAACTTTAAGGCATGGCCCGCTTTGAAGCTTGGGCAAAAGCAGCATCGCCTGGCGCGGTATTGGAATGTAAACATAGTCGCCAGTCTTGTGCATCTTTTTTCGAATGTGCCCGTCGTGAATTTCTTCGAAAGTAAGCGACTTCAAATCTTGGTAGCGAAGCCCCGTAAAACAGCCGAACAAGAACGCGCGAACGGCATTGCGTTCTGGAATGCGCAGCAAGTGTTCATGCTCCAGAAAGCGAGTATAAAAACGGCGTAAATCAGTCATGTCGAGGTATTGGCGGTTACCTTGCACTCGTTTTATTTTTATGCCGTCGAATGGAGTGGTGCTCACAAATTTTTCGTTCTTCAAGCGGAACCAGAAATTCCTGAACACCGAAAGCGATTTGGAAACTGTCGCCGGTTTGTTGCCGATTGCGGCAAGGTGCTCCCTATATGCCTTGATAAAATCAATATTAATTTGTTCGGTATCGAGCTGCGGCGCGAAATGTTCCAGCTTTTTTATGCAGTAAAAATAGTTGCGCCTTGTAAATGGCGAAAGCTCCTCGTCGCGTTCAAGAAGCTCGTATGCAATCTTCAAAAAATCCATATAACCTTTGCCTGTTTTGCCCGGCACATGCCGGTACTTTGGCGTTAGGTAATTTAAGGATGTTTTTTTTGGAGTGGAAGGATATATGGAAAATTTTGTACTGTGTAACCAATCGAAGTTAGGCAAAAAACTTACATACGATTTGTAGAATGTATCCCAATCCATGTCTTCGCGCGTTACCATTTTAGGGTAGCAGCTACGCCAAATCATATCGTAACATTCGGTAAGTGTAAAGGGCCTTTGCTCCTTGAGCGATGTTGAAAAGGGATCTTTAGGTAATCAACACCACAGGGAATGTGTTGCTGATTTTCTTGTGCTGTTTTCGATAGTCCGATGTGCGTAAACCATGTCTTTACCCATTTTTATTGACAAGTTTAAAATCAAACTTTAAATTCGTTAACTAGTAAACGTTAAATCGCTGTTTTGTGGTTGGATCTCCTTTATATTCTGAAAAATCACAAAAACATATTTACAGAAAATGTTTGAATTGTTGCATTATGTGTAAATATGAAAAATGTGCTAGAAATCATTGGAATGTCTTTGCCGCTGATGGGTTGCTTGGAAAAAAAACAAAGGCTCGCTTGCGCGAGCCTTTGTGTAGGTATTTCTTTTTAGGAAATATTACTTACCGATCTTGTCGAAGGATGGTGTCAATGGCTGACAATTTGTTGTGACAGTAGCATCGTAAGCAACAGAACCAGCTTCAGCCGAAGCATTAGATACGGTTGCTGAAATATTCCAGTTTACGCCTGCTGCACAATCATTTAACTTTGCCTTATTTTCAGCGGACCATGCTTTTGCGTATGTAGAAGTCCCCACTACACCTTGTTCTGTAACCTTTCCGTCACCGTCTTTCTTTGGATCACAACCAACGATTTCTCCATCAACTTCTTTTGGAGTTCCGCTAGCGCAAGTAACAGTTTTTGTTGACGGATCTTCTGCGTAAAGGAAGTTTGTTCCTCCTGGTTGCTTGTAACCGATGACTTTCCAAGTTCCTAGAGCTGTGTTTTCTGCTACGTACGCATCCTGCAGTTTCACGTAGGAAGAGTGAACTTTCTTGTCTCTATTTTCGAGCCATTCTTATGGATGTTTTGCCACATTTTCTAAAAAATTGTATCTTTTTTATATGCATGCAGAAAATGTAGATTTCAGAAATTTTTCAAAGCACCTGTTCTGGGACACGGATCGGAATATTCTTTCTGCTGAAAAAAATAGGGCTTATATAATCAAGCAGGTCCTTGAATATGGGTATGATGTAGATTGGAAATTTCTAAAAACGATATATACGCTAGAAGAAATAAAAGATGCTGTTATGGGAATGCGCTCTTTAGACAAAAAGGCGTTGAGTTTTGTTGCCTGCGTAACGCATACTGATATAAGGAATTTTCGATGCTATTCTACAATACAATCGAACCAGGCACCTTGGATTTATTAAGAAAAATTCAATCTGAAATTTTTTTTGAAAATTGTCGGCTTGTAGGCGGAACATCACTTGCCATGCAATATGGTCACAGGAAATCTGTTGACCTGGATTTTTTTGGATCGTTCGATACGGATGCTTTTGCAATAAAATCCATAATCAAAAAGATCGGCAACTATCATATAATTCAAGAATCTAGGAGCATATATCAATATATCTTGGATGGCGTGAAAATTGATTTTGTCAATTATCCCTATGAGTGGATTTCGCCCAAAATAGAAGAAGATGGCTTGGTGTTGGCGAGCCCTAAAGATATTGCTGCAATGAAATTGTCTGCGATTACGAACCGTGGTACAAAAAAGGATTTCATTGATCTTTATGAGTTGCTCGGACATTATTCCCTAGACGAAATGTTTTCTTTTTACCAAGAAAAATACACCGATGCAATTCCATTTATGACTTTGAAAAGTTTGACATGGTTTGAAGATGCGGAAGAAGACCCGCTGCCATTTATGTTTCGTGAATATACTTGGGAAGATGTCAAACAAAAAATAATTGGCGAAGTGACTCGACTGAGTTGAATGAAAATCAAGTGATGTGAAAATGAATTTTGCGTAGAAAAGTAACAAAGGCTCGCTTGCGCGAGCCTTTGCAGGTATATTTCAGAAAATATGCAAAAATGTGTATTAGTTTGCAAGTTTGCCAAAACTTGGGGTCAATGCAGCGCAGTTTGTTTCGTCGGAGTAAGCAACAGTATACTTAACCGGGGAGGAAGATGCGTCAGTGCCTGTATTTTCAGCAACATTAATAGTCCAAGTTTGCTGAGATGGACAATCATTTAACTTAGCTTGGTTTGTTGCAACCCACCCCGAAGTTGCAGTAAGACCTTCCAATGCTGTAGAAGTTGTAGATAAATCTCCTTGATCATAATTAAAAGATGTTGTGTTGGCCATCTTGTAACCAATCATAGTCCAGTTGCCAACCTTTGTTCCACTTTCAGACACGTACGCATCCTGCAGTTTCACGTAGGATAGATAAGAAATTTTTCGTAAACTACGCAGTTGTTTAAGACTGTTTAGAAATTATGATTTTGATTTTTTTACAAACTTTACGTGCCCAAAATCATGAAAAAAGCGTTCTATATTCATGGTTAAGCGGAAGTGCGCTTAACCCCGTCTGTAATGCTGCCGGCGGCACTAAACCCATACTTATGGAAAATGCAAAACACAACCGTGACCACGACGGATTTTTGAAGTTCGTCTATTCGGTCCCCGAAAACGTTCATTCATTTTTCAACATCGCTTCAAAGACAAACGAAAACCTTGCCGCGATGCTTTCTGAAGTCGACCTTACGACCCTCGAAGAAACCCCGGAAGCCTTCAACGAAGTGCGAGAGCGTGGCGAAGCGGACGTTGCGTTCAAGGTCAAGGCCGTTACTGGCGAAGATGTTTTCTTCGGCATTTTGCTTGAGCACAAGTCCTGGCCGGACGACACCGTGTTCTCGCAAATTTACCGCTATGTCTTCAAGGTGATGGTCAACAAGAACGGCGATATCTTCCCGTGGATGTCAACGAAGGCAGTCATCATCTACAACGGCAGCAGGGAATGGGACCCGTTCAAGAGGCTTGCCGAAAGGCATCGTGCGAAGTTCCATGACCGAATTCTGCCCTTTGAATGCGTGTTCGTGAACCTTGCAAAAATTAACGACAAGAACTGCCTTGAGGAAAGTAACGCCGAGGCTGGCGTTGCCGCACTCACGATGAAGTACGCGTTCAATGCGGAAGGCTTTGAAAAGCTTTTGCCGCAGATCGCGGAAATGTTGAAGAAGCTTGACAAGAGTAGGGCCGCTTGCCTCGTAGAAAAAATTGAGTTATATTTAGGAGAAACTCTCACTAGCAATGCATTGGAGAAACTTAAGATGGCAGTAAAAAGTTTGGGACAATTGTATGGCTTTGTCAGTGCCAATGATGCTATTAGGGCAGAACGCAAAGAAGCCGAGGCGACCATCGCCAAGCTGCAGGAAGATTCCGCAGCCAAGGATGCCCGCATCAAGGAACTTGAAGCGTTGCTTGCGCAAAAAGGCTAACGACAAGAATTCTTAAACGAAGTCCACTCGCAAGGGTGGATTTTTTTTGTTTTCAAGCGAAGTTTGCTTTGTCTTTGCGAGAATCTTTGCCCTGTAATGCAATCCAGAACTGCCTTGTCTTGAAAATTTTACAAAAATTTTGTGCCGAATATTGCGGTCAAAAGCGTTTTAATACATATGGTTAAGCGGACTGTCGCTTGGCCCCGTTCGGCAATGTTGCCGACGGCTCGTAATAGAACATAATGACAAAAGAAGAATATGAAATTGAAGGGGCCTTGCAGGTGCTTGGCGTTTCCCTTGACTATGAACAGGCGAGAAAGCAGGAACTTTTAAAAAAGTACAGCAGAGCGAAGTACCTTGACGTGACGCTTGACCCGGGCTTCAAGCGGCTGCTGAAAAACGAAGCTGCGATGGTGAGTTTTTTGAATGCAATTCTGCACTCGGATGACAAGATTGAAAGTGTTATTTTCAAGGATTCGGAATTCGATGTTCACGCGACGGATTTGCTCCGCTTGCGCCTCGACATCAACGCGCAAACGCAATCCGGCAAGAGTATCGACATCGAGATGCAGAAGTGTTCTGTACGGCCATTTGTGGAACGCGTGATCTTGCAGGAAAGCGCATTCCTTTGCATTGAAAAGAAAGCCTTTGATGCGGAAATCAAGAAGAAGTTTCCGTCAAATGACCCGAAGGACGTTGCCGAGCGCGAAAAGCGACGCTATGAAATCCCGTACGTGTTCTCGGTTTGGATTTGCAATTTTTCAATTAACCCTGATGAAAATTACCGCGACGCCTGGCGCATCTACAGCGAAAATTCAATTGCAAAGAATGCCCCGCGGCCTGTGACCGAAAAAATTAAGTATATTATTATCGATCTGGTCAACTTCACGAAGACGGCAGATGAACTTGAAACCGTTGAGGACAAGTGGCTCTACCTGCTGAAGCATGCCGGGAGCAGCGACAAGCTCCCTGCTTTTAACGATCGCGTGCTTGACGATGCGGTCGCTCGCATCACGGTTGACCCTGGCAAGGACAAGGAACTTTTGGAGGCGCAAGTGGCTTGCACAATGAGTATCGACGAACAGATTGGGCGCATTGTTCTTGCGCACCAGGAGGGCCGCGAAGAAGGCCGAGGAGAAGAACGCAAACTGCAAGAAGAACAGCACCGAATGGAGCGAGTGAATCTGATTAAGAAAAATCTTCTGAAGGGCAAAACTCCCGAAGATGTTTCTGATTTTCTCGACATTCCTCTTTCGCAGGTTCTTGAAATCCAGCGGGAACTTCAGAACCAGTAACAATAGGAGCCTCCTCAGGGAGGCTTTTTTGTCATATAATCTCCTGAAATTAAGTATATTATCATCGATCTGGTCAACTTCACGAAGACGGTAGACGAACTTGAAACCATCGAGGACAAGTGGCTTTATTTGCTGAAGCATGCCGGGAGCAGCGACAGACTCCCGAAATTTAACGATGACATGCTTGACGATGCGGTCGCTCGCATCACGGTTGACCCGGGCAAGGACAAGAAACTTTTGGAGGCACAAGTGGCTTGCACTATGAGTATCGACGAACAGATTGGGCGCATTGTTCTCGCGCACCAGGAAGGTCTTGAAGAGGGACTCAAGAGGCACGAGGCGACAATCGCCAAGCTGCAGGCTGAGTCCGCAGCAGACAAAGCCCGCATCAAGGAACTTGAAGCTTTGCTTGCGCAAAAAGGCTAACGGCAAGAATTTTTAAACGAAGTCCACGCGCAAGGGTGGATTTTTTTTGTGTTTACTATGACATTGCGAACGTCGTTACTTGTCTTTGCGAGTTCCGTTAGGTCAGTGGCATTGCCAAAACATATATGCGGTGGCATATAATGTTAGTTTAGTTAACGCGCCTTTGGCGCCCGTAGGGCATTACTGGGCCTTTGACCTGTAATGCAATCTAGAACAGCCCCTCGTCTTAAAAATTTTACAAAAAACTTGTGCCGAATATTTCTGTAAAAAGCGTTTTAATACATATGGTTAAGCGGACTGTCGCTTGGCCCCGTTCGGCAGTGTTGCCTGCGGCACTAAACCCATACCTATGGAAAATACAAATACCGATAACGACAACTCCCTTGAAAACCGAGACCACGACGGATTTTTCAAGTACTTCTACGCGGTTCCCGCAAACGCCCGCTCCCTTCTGGAAATAGCTTCCAAGCGCAACCGGAATTTGGCGGAGCTGCTTTCGAACGTGGACCTGGGCACACTAGAAAGCTTGCCCAGCGCCTACAACAACGTGGGCGAAAGGGGCGAGGCCGACGTGGCGTTCAAGGCGAAGACCTTTAATAGTGAAAGTGGCAAGGGTAACAGCAAGAAAAATAGCAAGGAAGTCTATGTAGGCCTGCTTCTGGAGCACAAGTCCTATGACGACTCCGCTGTCCTCGAACAGATTTACCGCTATATGTTCAATGTGATGGTCAACAAGAACGACTCCAAATTTCCTTGGTTGCCTTCCAAGGCGATTATCATCTACAACGGTCGCAGGAACTGGGACCCTCTGGCGGCCTTTCGCAAGGGACACCGTGCCAAGTTCCAGGGGCATGACCTGCCCTTTGAATGTGTGCTGGTGAACATGGCGGACATCGAGGACGATGATTGCATTACCGCAGAAAATCCAGAGGCCGCCTTGGGCGCGCTTGTCATGAAGTACGCCTTCGATGCCAAGGCTATCGGAGCGCGGCTCCCTATCGTGGAGGATCTGCTCCAGAAACTCCCGGAAATGACTCGCTATTTGATTGTAGAAAAAATTAAAGTATATTTAGGAGAGTTCATCAGCAAGGAGGCAATCATGGAACTGGAACAGGGATTTGTAAGCATCGGTCAGAGGCTGGGCTTCGAAAGCGCCGGTGATTACCGCCGCAAGCTTGAAGCACAGAATCGCAAGCAAGCAGCAGAAATCGCCTCTCAAGCGGCTGAAATCGCCGCACTCAAGGCGCAGATCGCTGCCCTTACCGGCAAGTGATTTCAACGAACCTTCTTGGTATTATAACTGATGAGTCCAGCCTCGCATGGGGTTGGGCTTTTTTTATCCCACTTTCGCAGGTCCTTGAAATCAACGGAAACTCCACTAGTTTTTTTTTCATTCCAAGTTGGAGTAGAAAAATTGTAGTGAAATTGAAATTTTTTCACTTTTTTGTGGTTTTTGGGGCAATAAAAATCTATAATAGTGCGCGTCAAGTGTTAATGTTTGTTAATAAGTTGTCGTTTTCTAGCGAATTTCACTAAAAAACGATAGTCATGACAAAAATATGACATTTTTTTGACAAACCTATTGACATTCGTGACAAAAGGTTTTATATTATGGGTGTGAGGTTGAGATACACCTCGAAAATACTTGCAACATCAACAAGGAGTACAATATGAAGAAGCAAGGTTTTACACTTATCGAATTGATGGTCGTTGTTGTGATCATCGGTATCCTCGCAGCTGTCGCAGTGCCAAAGCTCTTCGGCATGATTGCAAAGTCCAAGGCATCTGAAGTTGGTCCTGCTGCCGGAACCTACGTGAAACTCCAGCAGGCTTACGTTTCTGAAGCCGCTAACATTGGTAACTGGACTGTTATTGGCTATAAGGGCCCTGGTCAAGTGTCTGCCGCAGGTACTGCTACAGGTGGTGCCGCAACTTATACGACAAACTTTGATTATTCTGAACCTACAACCGGTTTTACCGCAAATACCGTAGAACTTTCTGCAGGTATGGAAAAAGCTTGGCTTGCACATAATAAGACCAAGTTGAATGATTGTCCGGCAGGTGACAACTGGTATGTAGATGTTTCTGAATCTAACGGTGAAGCTGTCTTTGCAGCAACAATTCTTGCAGCAAACAAGAATGACTGTATTGCTTTGACTGCTAATTTCGAATCTATTGGTAAGTAATTACTAATTAAAAGGCAAAAAGAGACTCGCGGAATGCGAGTCTCTTTTGCTTTTTAAAGGTTTGGAAATATTATTTACCGATCTTTTCAAATGCTGGAGTAAGAGCGATGCAGTTTGCTTTGTTTGTAGAAGCTAATTCTGCTGCGAATTTAACATCACCGCCATCACCTTCTTTAGCAACAGAAACAGTCCAGTTGATAGCAGATGGGCAATCGTTCAACTTTGCGACGTTCTTTGCGTTCCATGCATTTGTTGCGGAAGCAACTGCAACTGTTGCATTTTCTGTAATGGCTGTACCTGGGGTATACTCAAAGTTGGTTGTTGTTCCTCCGTTAGGAGCTGTATACCCAATGACCTTCCAGCCACCAGCCAAATTTGCTTCGGCGTAATATGCCTGCTGCAGTTTCACGTAGATTTCTTATTATTTCCTATTAGTTTTTAGCGGTGAATATTCTATTTTTGAATTAAAATTATGTCTATTCCAAAAATTGTCCATTTTTGCTGGCTTAGTGGAGATCTATATCCGGATCTGGTTCTGAAATGTATCCAGAGTTGGAACGATAAACTTCCAGATTACGAAATAAGACTTTGGGATAAGAATAGTTTCGATATTCACTCGGTGCCCTGGGTTGAACAGGCTTGTGAAGCTAAGAAGTGGGCCTTTGCTGCAGACTATATTCGTCTTTATGTTCTATATAATTTTGGTGGAATATATCTTGATAGTGATGTTGAAGTATTGAAGTCATTTGATGATTTGCTGGAATTGCCTTACTTCTTTGGTAGAGAACACACTCCAGATAAAATTGAAAATGCGAATTCCATAGAAGCGGCGACTATGGGGTGCGAACCAGGAAATGAATTCATCGGCAAGTGTCTAGACTATTACAAGAACAAGGAATTCATTAATAGGGATGGTACCTTAAACACGACAACATTGCCGACAATCCTTGCTAGAGTCTCTGCACATTTCAAAACGCTGAATATTCTACCGATGGACTATTTCAGTCCTAAGAATACAAGAACATTGGCTTTGGAAATAACTGGAAATACCTATAGCGTTCATCACTTTAATGGATCTTGGCATTCTTTAGCTCAGCAGAAACATGTTGCTCTGAGAACGAAGCTCTGCAAAATTTTTGGTGAAAGATTTGGAGAAATGTTAGCGACATTCTTTGCTATCTTTATTAATATTAGATATAATGGACTTTGTCAAACATTTAAGACTGTCCGTTTAAAACTGTTTGGGTAGTGGTTGCAGTGTATAATCCGTTAGTTTCGATTATTGTTCCTGTTTATAATGTAGAGATGTATCTACGTCGATGCGTGGATAGCGTAGTTTCGCAGACTTATGGAAATATTGAAATCATTCTAGTTGATGACGGGTCAACTGATGGTTGTCCTCAAATATGCGATGAATACGCACTCAAAGATAAACGGATAAAGGTTATTCATAAGAAGAACGGCGGATTGTCGGATGCACGGAATATTGGTGTAGATTTTGCATCTGGAGAGTATTTGTCGTTTATTGATAGTGACGATGTTGTTCACGTTGATTTTGTAAAGGTCCTCCATACAGCAATTCAAAAGTCCGGTAAATTGGTATCGGTGTGCCTTTTTCAAAATTTTTCAGACGAGGAACCTCTTGTTTTTGGTGCTGCGGAAAGACCTGCGGAAGTGATGGATCTATTTGAATCAATTAGTGCATATTGCACGTTGACTCCGGCAAAATCTACGCCTTTAATTTCTTGCTGCACTAAATTATATCACAAAAGTCTTTTTCAAAAAGTTCGATTTCCTGTTGGAAAAATTTATGAAGACGGACGAGTTAGCTATAAGCTTCTGGATGAAGCTGGTGGTGTGGCGTTCGTAAATAAGCGCCTGTATGGATACTTCATACGAAGTGATAGTATTATGGGACGAAAGGAATATCATGCCTCAGCTGAAATGTTACAACCGTATCGGGATGCTATCTGTTATTTTCGAGATAATAAAAAAGAAAACGTAGCTCAGTTGTTTTATCCGCCTCTTTTAATGAGGGAGGTTTTTAGGTATTGGATCGCGAAAGAACAAAAGAAGGACGTGCAAGAAGCGGAAGACTTACTGAAAACAATTAGAAATGACTGTCGTATTGCTTGGTCTTGTGAAAATGTTAAACTAATTTACAAGATTATCTTTTCTGTGATTGCTTTTTTCCCTTCTCTTTACTCGATTTACCGTAAAATCGCGGCAGGTCAGATTGGTGGACGATAACGTGGAAACGGTTCTAGTTACAATAGTTGTTCCGGTCTATAAAATTCCGGAAGCGCTTCTAAGAAAATGTGTAGAAAGCCTTCTTGCTCAATCGATGAGAGAAATAGAAATTATTTTTGTTGACGATGGGTCCCCTGATAATTGCGGAACAGTTTGCGAAGAATATGCAAAGGTTGATGCCCGAGTAAAAGTTTTTCGTCAAAAAAATGCGGGGGTGTCTGTTGCAAGAAATTTTGGCATGCAAAAGGCTTGTGGAGAATATATAACATTTGTCGATGCTGATGATTGGTGCGATGAACGAATGTGTGAAACTGCATATAATTATGCAAAAGAAAATGGTAGCGATGTTGTTTTTTGCTCCGCATATAGGGCTTCTCAGATGGGTGAAAAAATACACTTGTGGGAGAACGAAAAGAAACTCCTATCGGAGAACGAGCGAAAAAAACTAGTTGAAACTGCGGTTCTACCAAAAATTTTTTCTGATGGTGTTAAAAATGCTGCTTGGGGAAAGTTCTATAAAACGAATGTTGTCAGGGGAACTTTTGAGTATACGCCTAATGTGAGTTATGGACAGGATAATATCTTCAACTTGAAAATTTTTATGTCATCGTTGAGATTTTCTTATTGTCCTGAATCTTGTTATTATTATCAAGACCAAAATCCGATGCAGACGATGAGTCGTTTCAATCCTCGAAAAATGGAGGAAGTGAAAACTTTAGTTGCTGAATTACGTCAGGCAGTGTTAGTGGCTGGTGAAAAAAAATATGAAAAAGAATTGAATGCTCGAAAAATAGCAATGATTCTGGTAAATGTTCTACCTCAGCAGTTTTTTCATCCGGACAATAAAGATGGGCTAATCGCCAAATATTTGAAGCTTAGGAACTTCGTTGTTGATGAGAATTTGCAAAAAGACTTACGCGGTGATTTTGATGATGATAATTTCCCGATAGTGCAAAAAATTGTGATTTGGATTTGTAAAAACAAACTTTGGTTCTTACTTATTTTTGTAGAAATAAAGTGGTTCTTTCAGCGAAAAATGGGAATGTGGAAATAATCTATACGTTTTGTTTATATCCATATTTAACAAGAATCCATATAACAAATCCTATTCCATGTCCTTTTAAAACGGGATGACTAGCCTTAAAAAAAACAAGTAGCATTCTTATAAAGGACATTTTTTTGCGCTTCAAAAAAATGTCCATTTTGCTCCATGATGAATGAAAGTTTTTATCGTGTGAACGGAAATGTTTCATCCATAACATCGTATAGGTGAAGAATAATTCAGTTTCGCAGGGATTAGAAATGTTTGAAAAAATGATGTTCAAAATATTTCCCCAAGCGAGGTTCTTTTTTTCTTGCGTCGTGCCTGTCATTATTGACCCGGGATTTATATGCCGGATATAGGTGTTTTTGTGAACGAATGCGATTTTACTTGCCTTTTGAACGAGAAAAAACATCCATAATTCATCCTCGTGAATTATTCCTTCCTTAAAAGACAACTCATTTTCTTTTAAAAAACTACTTTGTATAAGCTTATTTACGGGATTAGTTGGTAATCTATGATTGGTTTTGTAGAAGTGCTGTCTTATCCAGAGATTATCTTCAATGTAGTCAACATTTTTGTAGTAACTGAAATGATATCCAAAAGGATCTTTAGGTGCAGAGTGAATTTCTCCAATGATTATTTCTGATTGGGGATATTCATTTAATTTTGTAACTAAAGATTCTATAGCATCTGAAGGTAATTCATCGTCGGAGTCTACGTAAAGAATATACTCTCCACGGGCCAATTTTGTGCCGAGATTTCTTGCGGCAGAAGGTCCTTCATTTTTCTTGTGAATTACGGAGATTCGATCATCTTTAGAAGCTATATTATCACAAATGTTTGCACTGTGGTCTTGGGATCCATCATTTATTAGAATTATTTCTATGAATGAGTAGGTTTGGTTGATAACACTAGATAAGCATCGATCTATGTATTTTTCAACATTATAGACTGGGATGACGACGGAAACTTTTATCATGGTACAAGCTTAGTTTTTTCGCAAGTGTATAGGTGCGAATTTTCTATATAAAAGATAGAAGTTTGGAAATTTTGAAAAGAAAAAATGAAAAAGTTTTATAGTTTTGCGTGAACTTGGATTTTTGAAAAAATCTATGACGAGTTTTTTATAAATTTTTAGAATGTGCTCGCTATCGTCAAATCCTGTAGGGAATCTGTTGTATAATTTGGCTTCACTGTATGCATATAGGAAATCGCCACAAAGAGAAACTATATTGCAATTAGCTGCTTCAGTTTCTCCATGTTCTTTTAGAAACAAATAGCGTTGAAAAAGAGGCTCTAACGCGTGAACAGAAGACGTCGTTTGACCCATGATGCTGTCAGATCGTATTCTGTAAAAATAAAGTTCTTGAGAAGAGTAACTTATTTTTTTTGCGTTGAAATATATCTTATAGTTGATGTGAGCGTCTTCGTATAGCTTTCCTAGGGGGAAGCGAATGGTTTTGAAACATGATTTATGGAATAGTTTTCCCCATGCAGACATAATTCCTTTAACATCAGAAGCACAAAGGTGGTATAGCAATTCGTGAGAATTGTATGTGGTAAAATCTTTCTTTGTGTTGTTTGTTTGTTTGCCGGGTACTTTTTGATATGAAACGATTGATATATCGGATTGGTGTTCAAAAGCGGATTCTTGCAAAGTTTCAATAAAGCAATCTGCGATCCAGTCGTCGCTATCCACAAAAGAAATGTATTCTCCTTTACAAATGTCTAATCCAGCATTTCTTGCGTCAGACAAACCGCCATTTTCTTTGTGGATTACGACAATGCGATTGTCTTTTGCAGCATACTCATCGCAGATTGCTGGACAACCATCAGGGCTTCCGTCGTCAACGAGAATGATTTCCAGGTTTGTATAGGTTTGATTGACGATGCTATCTAAGCATTGTCTAAGATATGGCTCAACCTTGTAAATCGGAACAATGACGGAAATTAATGGTTTCATGGTTACAATATAGATTTAAAAATTTATAACGGATTAATATTATCAAGATCCTTTAACCATGTGTTGTAAATACTGATGTTTTTACCGTAGGTATTGTCTATTACATAGACTTGTTTGCCCAGCATGGCTGCTGCTATCATGATATGCAGGCGTGTGGAATATACGGTGTCATATTTGGAAAGAAATTCAACGCAGTACTTCAGGTATTCTTTTCGATAAAAATGATTTCGTTGAAAATCAATTAATCTGTTAAATGACTTTATTCCCTTAATGTTTGCAAAGAAATTTAACCAACCACAAATATAATCTGCTCGTTGGTATTTCTTTGCTTTGAATTCAAATGTAGGCCAGTCGTGAACCTCGGCTGTTTGAGGAATTTGCTCTGGCCAGGAATTGTCTTTAAGTTCTTTGTCTATGCGTTTTGCGAACAGCGTTCGTTCCGTGGGTAAATTTTGCTTTGCCCCGTACTTTTTGAAATCTATGAAGAACGCCATATCAGGAACGAGCAACACTCTGTTGTGTGGAAAATGCTGCTTCATAAATTCAAATGAATTTATGTCTCGGGCACACATGACGACATTGGTATGCTTGGCGAAGAAAACTTCATCTTCTTTGAGATTTTCGTTGCTTTCGTAACAAGTAGACTGAGGAAAAATCGTAATTGGATTACTTGGGTACAATTCAATAACATGCTTGCGAAAGTTGTGATGTTCTTCCCAAAGGTCTCCAAAATTTCCTCCGCCCTGCAAAAAAATAGGGGTAGAGCTGGATGCCCTATGAAGGTAGAATGTCTGTAGGGATGCCGAATATAGGCACTTATACTTGAATTGTTTGAAGAAATTAAGAGATCCTTCCCATATGAGCGTGTCGCCGATATTTTCGTAATAGGGAAGTTCCAAGAAAAAATAATCCCCGGTAACCAACGAAGATAACTGCTGGTTAATTATCTGACGGAGTTGCTGGATTTTGTCTTGGATGTTCATTTTTTAGAATGGAAAAATTTTCATTAATGCTTTTCTAAAGTGCAAATGGTAGATGAATCTTTTTGTAAAATCTTTTACCTTGTTTTTTAAACAGATTCGTTTTTGTGTGATTGTTGACAATTGGGGATTGTAATCTTCAAATTGAGTGTAGAGAAAATCTTTCATTTCCTGCGTATACCAATTGGCTTCTTCTCGATTTCTTAATTCGCCATAAGATGGTTGTGGCAGTAAAGAAGGAATTATGCCTTGTGATAAAAAGTGAGATGAATTAATGCAGTATTTACAAGCGCATTGTTTGCCTATAGGCTCGAAAGGTATTGGCTTGGTGATGTCTTCAAAGATGTCTTTCCGAAAACCGTTTCCGTAGCAGCCTGTTAGAATACCCGACGCCATATCTAAGGTGCCAGACCATAGTCCTGCATAACAGAACTCGTTCCTTTTTACCATAAAATTTTTGCATGTATAATCGAAAAGAGGCGATTTCATTTCCTGTCCTTTTGCGACATAGTCTTCAAAAGACAAGTTGGTCATCGGCTTGAATGTATGATCACTTTCATCTCTAGTTAGTGCAACTTGCGGTAAAGCTCCAACATTTTCAAGCGAAAGTTTTTTTATTTCATCCCAAAAAGGAATGTACGCATCTACGAGGTTGATTTGAAGAAGAATAGAACAACCTGCGGCTTGGACTTTCTTTATGTTTGAAAAAAAAGTATCTATTAAATTTCTTTTTTTTAATTCTAAATAATGAAATGAAAAGGATATGTGAATATGGTCGTGATATCCATTCGTCGCTTCTAATAGTAAATCAAATTTTTTGCTTTGAGTTCCGTTTGTCGTTATATTGACAAAATGCCCTTGTTTAAGGATTTCTCTTGTGATATCTGGTAATTCCGGAGATAAAAGTGTTTCTCCTTGGGCTGTCATGGATATTAAAGAAATTCCGCCAAGTCGTTCCTTACTTAAACCCTTTCCTATAATTTCGGGGGAGTACTTGTAGTGTCCTCGTTCTTGTTTTCTGCGTCCCTGTTGGATAAGGTAGCAATAATGACATTCCAAATTGCATGTTGAATTTGGAATTAAACATTCGAAAAAGCGTCTCATAGATTAGTAGCGTCCAAACCTAAAAAGCCTTCAAATTGTGTATTCAAGGGTTGACCTAAGTTTTCGCAGTTTCCCAACATTTCCACTTGAGCTAATTCAGGTGCATGAAAATAGTGAATTTCCTTATTGTAAAGCAATAGTTCTAAAACAACATTTCCGTGGTTTAGGTATTTGGGTAGCCAAATCCTTTTGTTTATTTCAAAAGACCCTGGAGAAAATTTTAGGATTTCGCCTTTGTATGTAGATTCGGCTAAGGCTGCTAGGGGTACATTACTTGTTGTTTTGAAAATTAGCTTGACGTTCCCAGTAAAACTTTGAGTAGTTTTCCCAGTAATTCTTATGTCAAGAAATTCTTGATTGGAAATTATAGTTTGTTTTGTGGATTCAGATTCGTTAAGAAAAATGTGATCGATTTCTATAAAGTCTTTTTTGTGGATAATGGAATCCTTCATTAAGGCTTCTTTTGTACAAAGACCATGATTCAGGTAATATTGTATAGCTTCGTTTGTGATTCCCTGAAAGACAAGTTGTCCATTTTGTAGTACGATTCCAGTTTTGCAAAGACTTTTTACCGCACCCATATTATGGCTCACGAATAGCACGGTCCGGCCTTCGCCTTTGCTTACGTCCTGCATCTTGCCGATGGCTTTCTTCTGGAATTCGGCGTCGCCTACGGCAAGCACTTCGTCCACTACGAGAATTTCGGGTTCCAGGTGGGCGGCGATGGCGAAGCCCAGGCGGACGGTCATGCCGCTGGAGTAGCGCTTGACGGGGGTGTCGAGGTAGCGTTCGCAGCCGCTGAAGTCTACGATCTCGTCCAGCTTGCGGGAGATTTCGGCGCGGGTCATGCCCATGATTGCGCCATTCATGTAGATGTTCTCGCGGCCGGTCATTTCGGGGTGGAAGCCGGTGCCCACTTCCAGCAGGCTTGCGATGCGGCCCTTGGCGCGGATGATGCCCGTGGTGGGTGCGGTCACGCGGGAGAGCAGCTTGAGGAGCGTGCTTTTGCCTGCGCCGTTGCGGCCAATGATGCCCACGACGTCGCCCTGTTCCACCTTGAAGTTGATGTCCTTCAGGGCCCACACGTAGTCGCTGGAACCTTTGCTTGCGCGGTCGTTGGTTTCGCCCACTTTGAGGTAGGGGTCCTCGCGGCGCAAGATCTTGGTCTGCCAGAATCGATTGAGGTCGTGGCTGAGCGTGCCTGTGCTTACCAAGCCCAGGCGGTACTGCTTGCTGATGTTCTCGAATTCAATTGCGGAAGCCATAATAGACGAAAGAACGGTGCTTCGCACCTACAGACGAGAGAGGCGCGGGTTGTTATTGTGGTAATGTAGAAAAAATAATTGAAAAAAATGTGCCTTGGGGTTGACGAGGTTGGCTTTTGTGGTTAAATTTTGTGTAGTGCTCAAATGTATAAACTTGAGCACCTGAATACCATTTTTTGTTCGCTTGTAAAATGGAAAGGAAAAAGAATATGCAACAAGTGCAGAATAATATCTATATTAGCCAAGAGCAAACGGGAGTTTTTATGACTGACGAACTGACTTTGGCTTCTCTGAATCCGGCTCAAATGCTGGTAGTTGAGTCCTTCGCTAGCGTTACTAGTGAAGAAGAGTTGGCTGCGTTGACAAAACTTCTTAAAAATTTTTATGCAGAACGTCTTGAACAAGAGCTTGATAGGCGTTGGGAAGACGGATCCTTTGACCAGAAAAAACTGGATCAGTTAAAAACAGAACATCTTCGTACTCCTTATCGGGGGTAGTCATGCGAAAGATTGTTATTGATACGAATGCCATGCTGCAAATGCTTGGTAGTAGGACTCCCTACCATTTTTTATGGAAAAAATTCTTAGACGAAGAATATGTGCTCTGTGTTTCAACAGAGATTCTTTTGGAGTATGAAGAAATCTTACGCCAGAAGGCAGCAGACATTGTTGCAACAATGTTTATGAGAACTGTTCAGTTTTCTTCTAATGTTGTTCGAAAAGATCCGTTCTTCAGGTTGCGGCTAATAAAGAAGGACCCTGACGACAATAAGTTTGTGGACTGCGCCTTTGCATGTCAAGCTGATTACATTGTTTCTGACGATTCACATTTTAGAGAACTTAAAGATGTAAGCTTTCCTAAAATAAATCTGAAAACATTGGAAGCGTTTGCTCGGGACTTTGACGTTGATTGAGATGGGCTTATTTAGTTGGGCTTTTGTGTAATTTGCGTTAGGGATCGAAGTGGCGAAGCCATTCGGACTCGCGAAGCGAGGCTGAACGGAAAAATTTTCGTGTAAGATGTTTCGGTTAGATGTTTGCGAAAATTTTATAACGCGAGAGCCCGCCCCGGCGTGCCGGGGAACGCAAAAAAAATCTTGACAGGTGACACTGTATACTTTCCGTGTTTATGACCATCCGCAGTCAAGCAGGGTCAGTTCAAGCGCAAATTCTCCCCAAACCGCCTAAATGTAAACTTGGGACAACATTTGGGTAGGATTTAAACATTGTGGGTATACAGTGTCGTCTCAGAATTCAATTTTTATATTTTTACAAACATTATCCTTTTGAGATAATCCTTTTTGGATAATGTTTGCTATATTGTAGGCAAAGATAATCCGGAGTTGAGACAATGAACAATCCATTTTTGACCGTGGGCTATGCGGGAGCCGACTATTTTTGTGACAGAGTTGAAGAAACGGAGAAATTGACAAATCTATTGATTAACGGCAATAACGTAGCTCTTATTTCTCCTCGTCGCATGGGTAAAACGGGGCTGATTTATCATTGCTTTCAGCAAAAAAAGGTTTCGTGTAAATTTAACACATTCGTAGTGGATATCTATGCCACAAAAAACCTTAGCGAATTTGTCTATGAAATGGGACGGCAAATTGTCAATGCGCTTAAACCCAGAGGGAAAAAGGCCGTCGAAAGATTCTTGGGGATCGTCAAGTCTCTCAAACACGGAGTAACCTTTGATATACAAGGTATGCCGACTTGGAGCCTGCAGTTTGGCGATATTCAGACTCCGCAAATCACCTTGGACGAAATTTTTAACTACATAGAGAACGCAGAAAAGCCAAGTCTTGTAGCAATCGACGAATTCCAGTCGGTGTCGTCATATCCGGAAAAAAATGTAGAAGCTACGCTAAGGACTTACGTGCAACGTTGCAATAAGGCTCGCTTTATTTTCTCAGGCTCCCAAAGAAGCATGATGAGCGAAATGTTCGCCTCTGCCGCGCGTCCCTTTTATCAAAGCGTTTCCATTTTCAACCTGGACACTATTCCAGAAGAAAAGTACAGGGAGTTCATCCATAGGCATTTCAAAACAGCCGGAAAGCTAATTTTAGACGAAACCATACACGAGGCGTACAGAAGATTTGATGGTGTCACCTGGTACATCCAAAAAATAATGAACTACTTGTATTCCATTGCAGACAAAAAGACCCCAGTGAATGTACAGGACTTAGAAAATGCCGTTGATTCAATCGTCAAAGAAAATGCGGATGCCTATGGAAGCCTTCTGTATCTGATTTCGCCCAGCCAAAAAAGTCTTCTTTTGGCAATTGGTCAGGAGGGTCTTGCCCGGGAGATTACCGGAAAAAATTTTATTAAGCGCTACAGTCTTGCATCGGCTAGCAGTGTTCAAAAAGCGATACTTTCGTTACAAGAAAAGCAGCTCGTAACAAATGATTTAGGAACCTACGAAGTATATGATAAGTTTATGGCACTGTGGTTAAAGAAACAAATTTTATAGTTCCAAAATAAAAGCTGGAGGCTGATGTTGGCTTTGAGCGGAGGGCGGGGAATTAAGTTTAGTCTGAGGTTTAAAATTCTAAGGTCGGAAAAAACGGCCTTAGAATAGCCTCTTACTTGAGGATGTTGCTAAAAATTGCAATGGCATTAGATTGCCTCGAAGATTTCAATATGCTGTTTAGGTTGCCCGCAGTTACCAATTTGAAGGATTTGTGATGGAACTGACTGTTGTAAAAAAGCTGACTGTAAAATACAACGAAAGGGTTGTCATCAATGCTAGAAACCTCCCATCGAATTCCGAATTTAGATTACAGTCATTTGTTCCAGGTTGTACAAAAAATATGCATAGATCAATCTGATATGTATGAAGTGTTTCGTAGAATGTCTTTTAATGTTTTCTACGGAAATAAGGATGACCATGGGAAGAATTTTGCGTTCCTTTATGACGAGTCTGCTCATTCCTACAAATTGTCTCCCGCCTATGATATAACGAAAACTGTTGATAAGGCAGAACATGAAATGACTGTGAACGGAAATGGGAATCCTTCAGAAGACGATATGCTTGAGGTTGCCAATCGTTGTGGTTTGCAAAAGGCTGCCTGTGTGAAAATCCTGGAATCCGTTAAGAAAATTACACCGTATCCATGAATGTCTTCTGGATTCTATTGAACACGATAATGCCGAGTGCCAACAGCACAACCATGAAACCTGTGCTGTAGCCAAGACCTTGCCAGCTGAATTCTCCAACGCCGAGCATTCCGAACTTGAATGTTTCCATGATGCTGGAAAGCGGGTTTGCCTGCATGAGCATTTTTAGGCGCGGGTCGGTGATTGTGCTTAACGGGTAGATTACCGGGGTTGCGTACATCCAGAGCTGAACGATGAAACTGAGGAGGAATGTCAAGTCGCGGTACTTTGTTGTAAGGCTGCTGAACAGAATGCCGAAGCCTAGCGCAAGCCCTGCGAGAATCGCAATGAGCACAGGAGTCAACAGTAAGTAAATGTTCGGGTGCACGGGAGCGTCCGTGAAAATCATGTAGTAGGCAAATACCACAAGGAAGAGTCCCATCTGGATTGCAAGGCGTACGAGGTTGCTTGTGACCGTCGCCATTGGCACAACAAGGCGCGGGAAATAGACTTTGCCGAAAACATTGGCGTTGTCGATGAATGTTTTGCTTGTCTGGTTTAGGCTCTCTGCAAAGTATTGCCAAAGGCAAATGCCAGCCAGGTAAAAGAGCGGTTGCGGGAGCCCGTCGGTACTGATTTTTGCAATGCCGCCAAAAACGACCATGAACATGATGGTTGTCATGATTGGTTGCACAAAGAACCAGAGCGGGCCAAGAATGGTCTGCTTGTACCACGTTACAATGTCGCGCTTTACAAACATTCTGTAAAGATCGCGGTACTGCCAAAGTTCCTTGAAGTCAATGCTCAAAAGGCTTGACTTTGGCTTGATTTCTGTGGTCCAGGTTTCTTGTTGCATGTTTAAAAGTTAATTTAAAATTATGTATGGGACGTGGCGGCGGTAGAATTTTTGTTGGAATTCTATGGGGCTTAAAATCGGTTCATGGTCACCTTGAATTATAAAGCGAACTTCCTTGTGCTTTTGTGCAAGGTTTGCTATAAGTTCCAGAGTTTCCTTTAACCTTGGCGCGTATTCTTCTGTTGACATCGGGAACTTTGTGTTGCGTGTTGTCCAGGCGATTAATTGCTTGCCGGTATTTGCGCTTAGCAAGCTATCTGCAATCGCAGCCATTTGCGCGTCGTTGCGAGCGTCTTTGTCATTGCCAAAAATCAAATTTTGGAACCCGATGTTGCGCAGGTATTTGTAACGCCATTGCTCAAGGCTGTCGCCGCCAAATACATAGCTTGTTGCAAATCCCTTTGCCTGCAATGTCTGAGGCAAGAATGTGGAGTCTTTATGGAATATTCCGGTAGAATCTTTGTAACGGGCGATGGTGTCTAGCAAGTCTTCGCGTTCTGCAGTGCGCGTGCGTGAATACATGCGCGTGTGAATACCAATATTCTGGATTGCGGGCGTGGCAATCCAGGAAAGTATTTTTTCAAATTCACTTGAATCAAGAGGAATCCCAAATGATTCCACAAGAATTACAACATTGCTCTTGCTTGTGTCAATGAAGTTCTTTGTGATGCTTGCAGATTCCGTTAACGGGTACTTGAAATTTTCAGGGAGGCTGTCGCGTTCGATTGGCTTTGGAACTTGCCTTGATGAATATTCGATTAGCGGGAACACGGCGAGCGGCTGCGAGGGGTAGAACTTCATTGCGACCAGATGGCCTACAAAGGTAAGGAAGATGATGACGCTGATTGTGTAAAGGGAAAATGCCTTTACGGGTTTCATCATTACTAGGGCGATGGCTACAGTTGCCACAGGCAATAGCGCGTAAAGGCCTGTTTGCCATTGCTTGATCGCTAGCAGGTTAGAAAGGTCGATGAAAGCGACCGCAAGGATTGCTAGGCTTGTGACTGCTGCAAGTACAATGTAGAGTGTTCTAGATTGCCACAATCCAGAACATTTTTCCTTGAAATACACAAAAAGCAACAGCAACGCAAAAATGCTAAAGCAAAAGAGGCCGCGAACAATATCTTGGCCTTTTTCAAAGGTCAAGAGGAACGGGGCGATAGTTACAAGGCAAGCTGCGATTAAAGGGTAGAGGAGCTTTTTCATTTTGCGTCCTCCAATGTTTGATTGTCTTTAGTCACGAGCCTATACTTGAAAAATTCTATTTCCCCGGAATGCATCAGAGTATCAACGGCTACGCTGTCATAGTAGTGGCGCTGCAAATAGTCTTGAAGCTTGCCTTCGCTTATTACAATTACATTCGTATCAACAACTTGCTTGATGGGGTTTGTTATGCCGTATTCATCAAGAGTTTTTACAACATCTGGGTGGTATGGGGTCCAGTAGCCGAGCGGTATTATGTACTTGTAACTGTTGAACGGTTCTGCCAAATAGGGCGGCATTTTATGGTGGCTAAAGAGCATGTATGCCCTGTGCGATGCCATGAAAAGCTTACCCTGTTGCACGTCCATAAACTCAAATACTTTGGCGTAGTTTGTGGTATCGTCTTGCAAAACCATGGATTCTCGCTTGGCTCCACTGGAAGGGTCGCGAACGGTAATGCCTGAACTTATGTACTGGAAAATATTGGCAGCAGCAATGACTGCAACGATTGCTATCGCAATGATTTTTTTGAGTGGCTTTATGTTGCCGAAGATGGGGATTGCAAGTACCGTTGCGTATAGCCAAAAACCATTTTCTACGCGATAGACCAGGCGCCCCATGGCCAGCAATTTAACCATGAGCAAAAGTGTTACAGCAAGGCTTGCCCATGGGTATAGTGCTTTGTATTTTTCGCTATTTCTGTGAGTTACAAATAACCCTATAGCAAACAGGAACCATGCGATTGTAATGGGGGAGTTTGAAGAATTTGAAAGTGAATTTAAAAGGGCTCCTGGAATGTCTGCAAGTTCAGTTTTGAAACTGTATTTATGAACTAGGTCTACTATTGGCTTAAGGCTATCTACACTTAAAACTTCTGTGTCGTAGAAAGTCCATTCGGTGACCATGTGGTAATCTTTACCAGACAAGCCTATTTCTTCGAGGTCTTCGTAAACGGCTTGCTGGTTGTAATTACTGCCGTCTCCAAGGGTGGCGCGCGGTCCCTGGAATTTTACAAAGTCTGCAAATTCCGGTGTGGTGTAAAGATTCCTGTCGTAATGCTGCATTCCAAATGCGGCTATGAACATTACTGCAAGTCCTGCGATTACATGCCACTTGCGTTTCCAACATTGCGGGAGCAAAAAGAGCATGGTTATGCAAAAGAACGGCATGCCCATAAGGAATGCCTGCCAGCGCATAAGCGAACCCCAAAGGAGTAAAATTACACCCAGGGCAAGTAGCAAGGTGCGCATTAAATTTTTGCGATTCGTTGCATTAAAATCACACGCAATGGCGTGTGCAAAGGCGAGCATTCCAGCGGCAGAAAGAATGCTTGCAGTTTGCGTGAATTGGCAAACCAGGTAATGGTCGCTTGCAAACATTGCTACAAAAAGCGACGCTAGTACGGCGCCCCAGGCGTAACCCATTTTGCGTAGCAGTATGTAGGTAATTGTCGTGAAGCTTGCAAAAATACCAAACATTTGCCCAATGTAATACCAACCAATTTTTGGGAACAAATGGTATAATGGCAAAAGCAAATAACCGTATATGGCATTTACAAAAACCATGTGCGGGTTGTATGTGCCGCCGTGCCCACCAGTCAAAATGACCGACATAAAATAATCGTCAATCGCACCCCAATGCAAGTCGCCAAAAATAAGGCACAACGCCAAAAAGAAAACGTTAATGCCTAAGGCAATAAGGAGTGTTTTGAAAAATGTCGGTTTCATGCACTTGTTATCCTAAACGAAATTCGGCACTTTGAAAAGTCTAACATTACCTTTAATAATTAGATCTCTCGTCTTTCGTCTTTCGTCTTTCGTCTGTAATCTCTCTTACCACATATTGCGGGGCCATGTTGATGCTTATGTAAATGCGTCCGACGTATTCACCAATCATGCCGAGCAAAAGCATAATCATGCCACCAATAAAGAGTAGTGCCGCCATGGTTGAGGTGTAACCGATGAGCATTTCTGGCTGCATTATTTTTTGCACAATCACATAGATGCCTGCAACGAGGCCGACAATGGCGCAAAGTATGCCGACAAATGTTGCAGCGCGCAAAGGCTTTACGGAGAATGCAGTGAATCCGTTTGCCCAAAGGGAAATAAGCCCTCCAATGGTGTAGCCGGATTCGCCTTTAAGGCGTTTTCTATGTTCGACTTCTACATTGCCAAGTTTTTTTGTTGCCCTAAAAACAAGACCGCTAATGTAGGCAAACGGGTGAGGGTAGCGCACGATTTCATCTACAATGAATTTGCGCATTATGAAAAAACTTGTTGTGTTCAATGTCTTTGGCTGGCCAATGATTGCTTCTGCCATTTTCTTGTTTGTCCAGCTTCCAAAACGGCGGAACAAATGCTGCTTGGCGTGTTCGTAATAACCATACACAACGTCAAAGCCTTCTTCTAGCTTATCTACAAGCTTAAAGCTTTCACTTGCGGGAGTCTGGCCGTCGTCATCCAGTGAAATGCAATAGTCGCCGGTTACCTCGGCATAGCCTGCCATGAGTGCGCAATGCTGGCCAAAGTTCTTTGCTAGGCAAATTCCTTTTACATGGCCGTCCTGTTCTGCAATATGCTTGATTACATTCCAAACATTGTCTGGGCTGCAGTCGTTTACCAAGATGATTTCGTAATCAGTGCCAGGCCGTGTTGCCACAGTCTCGCGAATTTCGTTTACGACGGTTTCAATGGTACCTTCGCTGCGGTAGCATGGGATTACAAAGCTGAGTTTCATTTTTCGACCGTCTCCCACTTGCCGGATTTTGCTGACCTTGTTGCTGCATCCATCATGAATAGGCCTTGCAAAGAAGGCTCAATTCCAAATACATACTGGCTTTCGAAATTGCCAGTTTCTTTGAATTGCTGTAGTGCGTTTGCAATGTCGTAATAGTAGTTTGCAAAGGCTTCAATGAAACCTGCCGGGTGGCCTGCCTTAAAGCGGTTGTAGCGTTTTTGATTTGCAATTTGAACGTTTGTTGTTCTATCCATCAACTGCACATTGCCGTAAATGTCGCAGACCTTGAGCGTTTCTGGTTCCAACTGGAACCATTCTGCACTGCCAAGGCTCCCGTAAATTCTAATGCGTAGGCCATTGCGGTTGCCGAGGGCGGTTTTGCTGAACCAGATCTGAGCCTTCATGCCGTCTGGGTACTGGGCCAGTGCACCAACATTGTCTATGATTTGCTGGAATAGGCCGAATGTGGTTTGGTCTGCTACAATGCGTTCCGGATTTTTGCCTGTCAAAAAGTAAATCATGTTGTGCAAGTGGCTGCCAAGGTCCAAAGAAATCTTTGGAATCTCGGTATCGTGCAAACGCCAGTTCTGTGGCTTGGGTGGTTCGCCATTTGCGTTCAAGCGCATAAAGCCTTCTTGAGGCATTTCTATTTGCACTTGCTGAATCGTGCCAAGCTTGCCTTGTTCAATGAGTCGCTTGAGTTCGCGAATCATGGGGTAGCCGGTGTAGTTGTACGTGGTGCAAAAGAACCCGTTGGTTTCTTTAACGGCGCTTGCAATTGCCTTGCCCTCTTTAACGCTTGTGGCAAGGGACTTTTCACTGATTACCGCAAAGCCTGCCTTTAATGCTTCTCCAATGATTTCTTCATGGGAGTCTGTCGGAGTTAAAACTACAATGGCATCAATTTTGCCTTGTTCTTTTTGCAGTAATTCTTTGTAGCTAGAATAAAGGCGAGTTTTGTCGACACCCCATTCATGTGCTGTTTCTGCATTCACATCGGAATGGGAACTAAAACTGCCTGCAACAAGCTTAAAACAGCCATCCATTTGGCTGGCTATTTTGTGGGTTTCTCCAACGGCGGAATTTATACCGCCACCGATAAAGGCTATTTCAAAAGGTCTCTTTTGCATTATAAAATGCAAGGTAGTAATTTACACTACGACAACTTTAATGAGTTTTGTCATTTCGGCTGTTTTTTGCTGCATTTCTTCAAGTGTTTCAAAACGCAAAAATACGATTCCTGCCTTGTAATACATTTTGTCTGTAATTTGTTCGCCTGGCTTGAACCACATGAATTTTTCAATGATGTTGCGCTGTATGGCATCTGAAAACTCTACGTCTTTGACGATGCCTTCACGGTCTGCCATTACGCAATGCCTGAGCCAATAGGGGGAATGTTCGTGGCGATTGTGCCTGCGAATTTCGGCTGCACTTTCTTCTATGAATTGCGTGTCGCAGATTTCTTTTCTACGCTCGTCGCCAGTCTCTGCGAGCATTAAAAATTTAGGGTAGTCTATTCCTGTAGCGTACTTTACGAATTTTATGTAAAGGTCGCCTGGCGGGCGGCGGCAGATTTCAATGATTACAGGCGTTCCGTCATCGCGTTCAATGTACTGGATGTGCAAAATGCCATCTACAAGGTTCAATTCCTTTGCGATTTTTTCGGAATCCATTACCAGTTGTGCAAGGCCTTTTGCGCTTGTTGTACTTGGTGTATTTGCTCCGCTAACCATGTACTTGTTCAGGTAATACTGCTCGTTATCTGCAAAGTAAAAAGCGACTTTCTGGTTTACAAGATATGCAGAAAAACCATGGTTTGAGCCTGTTACAAATTCTTCTACGACTATATGACTTTCGCGTGTTCTGCTGGTTGCATTTTTGAATGCCACGAGAGCTTCTTCTCGATTGTTAGCTCGCAAAATTCCCTTGCCGCCCGTCAAATCAACGGGCTTTACGATGATTGGGAAACGCAAATTTTTGAGAGCGTCTTCGAAGCCGTCTTCGTTGTAAACGGAAATTGCCTTTGGCGTTTCTATGCCGAGGCGGGTGGCGAGTGCGCGGTATTTGTCTTTGTGGTGAATCTGCAATGATGTTTCAAAGCTGTCGTGGCCGGGGAGCCCAAGCTGTTCGCAAACGTATGCTGTGCTGAGCAGAGCAAAATCGTTGCACCCGGAGCAGACTGCGTCAACGCCTTCGCTTTTGGCGAGTGCGAGCATTGCTTCCTTGTCGCTGAAGTCTGCGAACACATTCTTGTTTGCGTATGGGTGACCGAGCCCTTCGCGGGCGTTGCCCGTTGTGATTACATAATAGCCAAGTTCTTGCGCTGCCAGAATCAACGGGATTTCGGCATGGCCGCCACCAAGTAAAAGAAGCTTTTTCATGTTGCTTAACCCTTGAAAAATTCTTCTACCTTGTCGCAAACAAAATCAAGATCGTCGCGCTGCAAGCCGTAGAACATTGGTAGGCGAAGCAGGCGGTTGCTTTCTTTTGTGGTGCATTTGTCTTCGCCGTGGAACACGCCGTAGCGCTTGCCCGCAGGTGCGCTGTGGAGCGGCACATAATGGAATACGGCTAGCACTCCGTTCTTTACAAGGTGTGCTAGCAACTTTGTTCGAACTTCCAGGTTTTCTACTTTCAGGTAGAACATGTGCGCGTTGTGCTTGCATTCAACGGGAATGTAGGGGAGTTTAAGCACGCCTTCCTTTTCTAGTGGCATTAAGCGTTCGCGGTAGGCATTCCAGCTTGCCATGCGATTGTCAAAAATTGTTGCTGCCTGTTCAAGTTCTGCAAGCAGGTATGCTGCGTTCAGTTCGCTCGGCAGGTAGCTGGAGCCGAGTTCGACCCAGGTGTATTTATCGACTTCGCCGCGGTGGAACTGGCAGCGGTTTGTTCCTTTTTCGCGAATGATTTCTGCGCGGTCGGCATACTTTGCATCTTGAATGAGTAGCGCGCCGCCTTCACCCATGCTATAATTTTTTGTTTCGTGGTAGCTGTAGCAACCAAAATCGCCGAGCGCGCCGAGCGCGCGCCCCTTGTAAGTAGCCATCATGCCCTGTGCGGCATCTTCGACAACGAACAATCCATGCTTTTTTGCAATGGCGTTGATCGTGTCCATTTCGCAAGCAACGCCAGCGTAGTGTACCGGCACGATCGCTTTTGTCTTTGGAGTTATGGCTCCTTCAATTAAACGTTCATCAAGATTCATCGTGTCTTTGCGAATATCTACAAAGACAATTTTTGCGCCTCGCATGGCAAAGGCATCTGCAGTAGAAACGAATGTGAACGAAGGCATTATGACTTCGTCGCCAGGCTGAATGTTGCAAAGCAGGCTGGCCATTTCGAGCGCATGAGTACAGCTTGTTGTGAGCAATGCCTTTTTGCAGCCGGTGTGTTCTTGCAGCCATGCATGGCATTTCTGGTTGAACTGGCCGTCGCCACAAATGCGTCCGCTTTGCACGGCAAGGCGAACGTAGTCAATTTCAGCTCCTACAAAAGGTGGCTTGTTAAATGGAATCTTGATGTTTGGCATTTTTAGTTAATGTTGTGTGCCATTCTCGTTTTTGTGTTCGTTGCCTTTGCCATTGCTTCCTCCGTTGCTACCGTTACCATTGCCTTGACCATTACCGCAATTTGCGTGCCCTGCACCATTGCCTTTGCCGTTGCTGCATCCTGTATTACCGCCTGTACTACCGCTGTTATCACCTTCAGAGCCTCCTGCAGTAGCGCCTCCATTATCGGAATTTTCGCCCGATGTTTCGTTTTTGTCGGCTCCGCTGTTGCTGCCGCTTGTGGCAGTGCTGTTGCAGGCTCCTGTAAGGGTTTTGCCTACGGACCAGGTTGTGGTGAGCGCTGCACATTCTAAAGAACTTACGTTCTTGTCGTATTGAATTGGTTCACCGCTTTTTGTCGTCAAAGCAAGGGACCACCAGCTTTGACCTGAGCAATCGTTCAAAGCACCAAGGTTTGTTGCTCCCCAGCCAATGCTCTGTGGTTGCAAATCGTCAAATCGAACCGTGTCGGCAACAATGGTTCCCTGGCTGTAGCAGAAGTTGTTCGTTTTGCCGTTGCCCGGGGCTATGTAGCCAATCGTCTTCCAGTTTCCAACGGCATTCTGTTCAGCAAGGGCGACTTCCTGCAGCTTTATGTAGGAACCCGCTGCAACAGAAACTTCGGTCGCCTTTGCCTTTGCTGCAGAACCAAAAAGTTTTGGTCCGCCGACTGCCGCGAGAATGCCTATAATCACGACAACAACCATGAGCTCAACGAGCGAAAATGCTTTTTTCATGTGGTAAAACCTTTGCCAAATCCCTTTTCAATAAAAATATAATTTTTGCGCGTATGTGAAAAATTTAAGAGCTCCTTAAAAATTCGATTTCGATATTTTTTTTGAAGTCATTTAGTTTTAAGTGCTTTTTTGTATAGTTTGTTTGTTCGCGCATCATAGAATTTTATTATGAATGGAACTTGCCCAAAGGATTCGCCCTGCACATTTTCTACCTTTAACCCGTATGGAAGAAGTTTCTAAAGAACAAGAAGAAAATACCGCAGCGGAACTCCCGAAAATCGAGACTGCAGAAGAACTCGGTCGCGTGATTCAGGCGCTTGTGTTTGCGTCGCCAGATGTGGTGACCATCAAGCGCTTGCGCGAAATCCTGGGTACGTTCATTACGCCGCAGATCGTGTCTGATGCGCTCCGAGCTGCAAATGATTCGCTCAATAAAATCAATTCGCCTTTTGAAATTGTGGAACATGCCGGTGGCTACCGTTTTAGAACGCGCGCCGCCTATTACCCATGGGTACGTGAACTGTTCCCAGAAATGAATGCGCGTCGCCTTTCTCAGGCAGCTCTTGAAACGCTTGCCGTGATTGCGTACCAGCAGCCGATTACGCGCGCTTCCATAGAAAACGTGCGTGGCGTTTCTTGCGATGGCCCGGTTCGCAGTTTGCTCGAAAAGAAGTTCATTGCCCTTGGCCCCCGTGCAGAAACGGTCGGCAATCCTTATACCTATGTGACGACACCGGAATTCATGAAGTATTTTGGCATCAACCGCATTCCGGAAGATTTGCCGCGACTCCGCGAGTTCGAAGAACTTATTTCTGCAGGCCTTCTTGTGCCGCAGTATGCAAAGCCAGATTCCGTTTCTGAAGATGATGGTCTGGGTGACGATAACCAAGTTGAATTGACGATGGGTGACCCGTGAGTACGACAACACCTTTAATGCAGCAATACTACGAAATCAAGGCAGAAAACCCTGGCTGCATTTTGTTCTTTAGAATGGGCGACTTCTTTGAATTGTTCGATGAAGACGCTGCAATCGCTTCCAAGATTTTGGGCCTGACATTGACGACCCGCAATAACGGAGCCGCCGAAGCTACGCCGCTCTGCGGGTTCCCGCACCATGCCGTGGAACGCTATGTTCCGAAGATGGTTGCCGCTGGCTACCGCATTGCAATTTGCGAACAGATCGAAGACCCGAAGCTTGCAAAGGGCATCGTGAAGCGCGCCGTTGTAGAAGTTATCAGTGCCGGCACGGCAATGAACGAATACAACTTGAACGCTAAGGAATCAAATTACCTTTGTGCCTGCCTGCCGCTTTCCAAGGAAAGTTCTGCGTTTGCCTTTGCCGATGTTACGACCGGTTTCTTTGCAGTTTCTGTTGCAAACAACATTGCGTTTGAAAGTGAATTTTCTCGACGCAGTCCAAAAGAAATCGTCGTGCCGGAAGGCGTTGCTTTGCCTGCGTCCATCGATGCGCTAGTGCGTTCAGAATCGGTTCTCGTTACGGAACTCCCGGAAAAGGCTTTTAGCGAAAAGGTTGCAAGCGAAGTCTTGCTCAAGCACTTTGCTGTAGAGGCTCCGGAAGCGCTCGGCCTTGATGGCAAGACTGCAGAAACTTGCGTTGCAGGCGCATGCCTTTCGTATTTGATAGACCAGAAGAAGTCTGAACTTTCGCACATTGGCCATCTGGAACTTTTGAATCTTGGCGACTACATGACGCTCGACCCGTCAACGCTTCGCAACTTGGAACTTGTTCGCCCGCTGAATTCAGAAGATGTTTCTAGCACGCTCTTTTACGTGCTAGATTTTACCGTTACTGCCATGGGTGGGCGACTGCTTCGCGAATGGATTTCGCACCCGCTCATTTCTGTGCAGAAAATTTTTGAACGCCAAGATGCAATCGCAGAACTTGCCGCTTCGCCAATCATGCTCGATGAACTCAAGGATGCCTTGCAGGCAATTCTTGACATGGAACGCCTGATGGGCCGCATTGGCAGTGGTCGCGCAAATGCGCGTGACCTGGCGGGCATGGGCCGCTCCCTTGTGCAGGCGTCGCTTGTCGCTGGCGTGCTAGCTTGTGCAAAGTCACCTGTGCTGCAGCAGCTTGGTAAAATGCTTTCCGTGGCTGCAGGCCAGGGCGAAGCGATCCTCAAGTATTTGAACGATGACCTGCCGATGACTGTTCGCGAAGGCGGGATGATTCGCCCGGGTGCAAGCGAAAGCCTCGATAACATGAACGAAGAAATTCGTGAAAAGCGCGAGTGGCTAGCATCGCTCGAAACGCGTGAACGCGAGCGCCTTGGCATACCGACCTTGAAGGTGGCCTACAACAAGGTTTACGGCTACTACATTGAAGTTACTCGAGCCCAGCTCGACAAGGTTCCGCCGGAATACTTGCGCAAGCAGACCACCGTGAATTCGGAACGATTCATAACTCCAGAAATGAAGGAATGTGAATCGATCATCGCAGGTGCAGAAACGAATATTCACGCAGAGGAATACAGAATTTTCTGTGCGCTTCGCGACCAGGTAGAAGCAAACCGTGCTGAATACCAGAAAATTGCGTCTGCGGTTGCCGCATCTGATTCTCTCTATTCGTTGGCACGAGCAGCCCGCAAGTACAATTACACGCGCCCGCAAGTTTGCGAGGAACCTGGCATTGACATTCGCGGTGGGTTCCACCCGGTGATTTCTGCAGTGAACAAGAATGTGAACTTTGTTCCAAACGATGTTTCGCTTAGCCCTGCCGAGACCCGCCTGATGCTCATTACCGGCCCGAACATGGCCGGTAAATCCACGTATCTGCGCCAGACCGGTTTGATAACGCTCATGGCTCAGGTCGGTTCCTTTGTGCCTGCCGAGTTTGCAAAGATCGGCATTGTAGACCGCATCTTTACGCGCGTTGGCGCAAGCGACAGGCTTTCCCGCGGCCTTTCTACATTCATGGTAGAAATGATCGAAACGGCAAACATCTTGCGCAATGCAACAAGCAAGAGCCTTGTGCTGCTCGATGAAATCGGCCGTGGCACAAGCACGTTCGACGGCCTTTCCATAGCCTGGTCCATTGTTGAAATGCTTCATGACGACGAGGCCCGCTGCGCAATTACTTTGTTTGCAACGCACTACCACGAATTGACCGGTCTTGCCGATTCGCTTGAACATGCTGGCAACTTCCAGGTTTCCGTGAAGGAAGAGGGCGACAAGCTCACATTCCTGCACAAGATCATTGCAGGCGCTTGCGATTCCAGCTACGGTATCCATGTCGCAGAAATGGCTGGCCTCCCGTCTGGCGTAGTGCGCCGCGCCCGTCGCATTCTGCATCGTCTTGAAAAGCAGAAAATCGACCCTAGCGATGCCAAGGTGGAACGCGAAGAAAAGGCTAAACCTCAAATGGACTTGTTTGCTCCTGCAGATGAAAGTGCCAAGCTTTTAAAAGAGGAACTTGCCCGCGTGAACCCGGAAGAAATGACGCCGCTGCAGGCTCTTCAAAAGTTGCAGGAACTCAAAGAGGCCTATTGCAAGTATTAAAAAAATATGTTAGATTTTGAATGAGGTTCAATTATGCTTTATAACAAAATTTCTGTCTTGGGCGTAAGCCTTGCTTTGACAAGCTTTTTCATGGCTTGCTCTGAATCCAAGTTTGAAAACGACCCTACAGGGGCTTTGAATTATTTGCAGGAGCTTGGTTCTTGCAATGCTTCAAATTTCAATGAAGTAAAATCCGTTGACCATGAAAACTTTTATCGTTGCAATGGTACCGGTTGGGAGCTGGTTGCCGTATCCTCTGCTTCGCAGGAATCCAGCAGCAGCTATAGTGCAGTAATCATTGAATCTGTAGCGGATTTACCACCCTGCACTGCTACTAATGATGGCGACATATCCTTGGTTTCCAGTATGATCATTCCTTATATTTGCCATGAGGGAAAGTGGCAAGTATATAATGCTTCCTTTTCAGAAATGAACCCGAGTTCTTCAAGTAAGATCCCGTCACCATTGATTGATGGAAAACTTATAGATTCCCGTGATGGCAAGGTCTATAGAACAGTCCAAATTGGCACTCAGGTCTGGATGGCAGAAAACTTGAATTATGAATTGCCAGATGGCTCTGATGGCTTGTGCTATGATGGAATAGAAGCCAATTGCGAAAAATATGGCAGACTATATACCTGGAAAACATCCCAAAACATTTGCCCTAGCGGTTGGCATTTGCCAAGCGATGAAGAATGGAATGAGTTGCTTTCTGCTGTTGGTGGAATTTCTACTGCCGGTCAGATGTTGAAATCAGAATCTACTTGGACAGGTTCTTATACAGGAAAAGATGCTTATGGTTTTGGTGTTTTAGCTACAGGATGGTATACATCCTCGGGTACCTACTCTGGAGAAGGCACTTATGGCGGATTGTGGAGCACTGCAACTCAGTACCGTTGGGGCTTCTTTAATTCTCATAACACAGTTGAAAGAGGAACTAATGGATCTACACTTAAAAATGGTGTTCGTTGCTTGCTAGGTGGATCTATTATAGGTATTTCATCTTCTTCTGTAAAATCGTCATCTTCATCTGTAAAATCGTCATCTTCATCTGTTGTTGTAATTGAGCCAAATCCAGAAATTACCTATGGAAAACTTATAGATTCTCGCGATGGTAAATCTTATAGGACTGTAGAAATCGGAACTCAGATCTGGATGGCTGAAAATTTGAACTATGAATTGACCGGTACTACTACAGATGGTTTATGCTATGGTAATGATGAATCTAATTGTGAACAATATGGTAGGCTCTACACCTGGACTACTGCCCAGACAGTTTGCCCAAGCGGTTGGCATTTGCCTAGCGAAAGCGAATGGAGTCTGTTGGCTACAGCTATTGGTGGCGCCTCCTCGGCTGGATCTTTGCTGAAGTCAAAAACATCTTGGAACTCTGCATCTTACAATGGAACTGATGCTTATGGCTTTGGCGTTTTGGCGGCTGGTTACTATTATACTTCAGGAGGGTTCTCGGGAAAAGGTACCTATGGCGGATTTTGGAGCACAGTGTCGCAACAACGTTGGGCATTTTTTGGCAATCAAGAAAGAGTCGAAAGCGGAACCAACAGTGCTACTTATCAAAATTCAGTTCGCTGCCTAAAAGGCGAACCTGTAGTAGTATTTTCTTCTTCATCTGTAAGATCTTCATCTTCATCTGTTGTTGTAGTTGAACCGAATCCAGAAATTACCTATGGAGAACTTGTTGATTCCCGTGATGACAAATCTTATAGGACTGTTGAAATCGGAACTCAGGTTTGGATGGCTGAAAATTTGAACTATGAATTGCCTGGTACAACTACAGATGGCTTATGCTATGACAATGATGAAGAAAAATGTGATGTATACGGCAGGTACTATACCTGGACTACTGCCCAGACAGTTTGCCCTGCCGGCTGGCATTTGCCTAGCGATAGTGAATGGGAACTATTGTTTACTTCTGTTGGAGGAACCTCCACGGCAGGATCTTTGCTGAAGGCGAAAACATCTTGGAGTTCTAGCGGTAATGGCTCGGATACTTATGGCTTTGGCGTGTTGGCTGTAGGCTGGGATGATGGCGCAGGATCCTTCCGGGGCGAAGGTTCTTATGGCGGTTTTTGGAGCACTGCAACTCAGTACCGTTGGAGATTTTTTAACACTTCAAAAGATGTCCAAAGAGGCACCAATAGTGCAGGTCTTAAAAATGCAGTCCGCTGTCTGCAAGATTAGTTAGCTACAGTATGATTGAATCAACCATTGATTTTGCCAGGTTACAGGAGGCTGTTTATGAACAGCGCTGCATTGACGATGCTTCTGTGCATGGCGTTGCCCATTGGAAACAAGTGGAGTACAATGGCCTGCTGCTTGCAAAATCAACTGGAGCTGATATTACCGTTGTTCGTTTGTTCGCTATCTTCCACGATTCCCGTCGCTTTGACGATGGCTACGATGAAGAGCACGGTGCCCGTGGAGCAGAACTAGCTAAGGAATGGCACGGCAAGTATTACGAACTTGACGATGTCCGTTTTGACTTGCTTTACCGTGCTTGCAAGGAACACACGACAACGCCCAAAGTAGGGGAGCCTACGATTGATACCTGCTTTGATGCCGACCGCCTGGACCTTGCTCGTGTGTATATAATCCCTGACCCGAATCGAATGGCTACGCAAGCTGGTGCTAAAATTGCAGCTCGCGCCAAACAAGAAAAAATCGCGGCTGAAGTTTACCGCGATTGGGTCAGGAGTTTATAATCTTCATTCTGGCTTGATTATTTTGTCTAGGGCTTCTGCAAGCGTTGTTCCGCCGCGCTTGTTGCTTGGTAGCGGGAACTGCTTTAAGAATTCCTCATTGGACAATTTTGCCGTTGAACGGTCTTCAAGTACAAGGGCGTTCTTAAGATCCTTTTCGTCCATTGCGAGTTTGCTTTTGACTAGGAACTTTGGAAAAAGAGCCCTGTATTTATCTGAAATTTTTTGGGCAACGCTTATGTTTGGGTCGATAAGGATTATAGGTTGGTCAAGTCCATGAAATCCGGCTCGAATTTTTGTGGCTAGAATTGCGCCCGTGCCTCTTCCGCTGTAAATTGGTGCCGGACCGTTTAAAAGCTCAGTATTCTTGCTTACACATTCCGCAATCTGGAATGCATCTGCCAAGACTTTTTCTTCGTCAGGCGCGCCCTTGTTCGTTCCGGAACCGCGGTAGTTAAAACCGATGCGGTATGTGTTTTTTGCAGCTGCAGTTTCTGCGAGGAACTGAGCCACGTCTTCGTCGGCATCGGGGTAGTAGAGTATCACGGGCTTTGTCTTGTCGCCCATGCCAAAGCCTTCAAGCTCAATGCCGTCGCCGGTCTTGCAGGTAAATGTTTCTGCAAGAGCGATTGCTTCTCTTGATTCCTTGTGCGTAATGGCACGAGGGTATGCGTTGCGGCGTTCCGTAAGAACCAGATAGAACACCATGCTTGCGTAGATGATTAGCAATGCTAGCGCGAGTCGTGCCGCGCGTGAACCGAATTCCAGAAGTTTTTTCTTAATGTTCATAGTTTAGTTATAGGGGCAGAAGACAGAGGACAGTAGGAAGACGAAAGACGGAAGAATCGTAATTTCCCGTGTCATGGCGAGCGGAGCGCGGCCATCCAGGGCAATGTTCTGGATCACTTCGCGTGGCTCGATGACAAGTTAAGAGAAAACAGAGAACAGAGGACAGAAGGAAGACGAAAGATGGAAGGCTAAAGCGAGCAACTAACAACTAATGACTAACAATTCTTTAGAGACTAGGTTCTAGAAACTAGAGACTAGAAACGCGCATTTACATTCCCTAGATCCTAGCCCCTAAATCCTAGATCCTAAA
>JAZLFR010000071.1:0-20666 GCA_045615885.1 Fibrobacteraceae bacterium | reverse complement strand
TGTAGGCGTACTTGTATTTTTGTCGATACCCGTTCAAGACTTCTTGAGGGTCCCTGTTTTCGTTGATGGCACGCTTCATGTCGGCAAGCATCTGCCCGAACTGCTTTCTGTTCATAAATTCTCCTTTTAAACATTCCTATATGCAAGTCTTTGCGCTCTTGCATATAGAAACGCTTTTTACAAGAATTTGGGAACTAGGAATTTTCAAAAAGTCGAAATTTTACAAACTTTACATAAACAAAAAAGTTCGCCGATCGACGAACTTTCAAGCTAATGAAACAACTTTAATTTTCAGCTAGTTCTTGCTATTTGCGATTTCACTAGCCTTGGCGATCAGCTCTTTCGAAACTCCCAAAGAAACCAAAGCCTCGGCAAATTTATCCTTGCCACGAGTTTCACCACGAGCAAATCCACGGAGTTCCGCATCGTGCTCAATGCTTGCGATGGTGCATTCGCGTTCCTTCTTGGTAATCATTGGCGGTTCCTCCTCGTGTTCTTCGTCATCTTCAGCCCTGATGCGTTCAAGAGCCTCCGTCACGGCATCATTCTTGACCTTGATTTCTGCCGTGCTCGCAAAGGCGTGCTTCAAAACATAGATCCACTGGTCTTCGGCGGATTCAAGTTCATCAGCGGACTTCGTAAAATTAGGCAGTTGCAGAAAAATATACTTAATGCGTTCGGTAATTGGCAAGAGTTCGCCATTTTTAAGGTCGTTTTCACTATGCATCATCCAGCAGTCCCATGTTTCCGTAGAGCTTTTCGGCAAAGCAAAATTGCAGACCCACACGTTTACGGTATCAGGGAGTTCATAAATCTGGCGACGACGCAGAAGCTTTTCTTCCTTTGTTAGTTCTGGTGGATTGCGTGATTCCTTTTTTCGCTTATCTTCGTCAGAGCGCGCCTTGTCCAATTCTGCCTTTGCCTTCAAAAGAAGCGCGGAGCCATAAGTCAGAACACGGTCTTCAAAGAAGTCATGTTTCAAATTCTGGACTTCCACATCGATCGCCCGACCATCACGAGTTTGTGCGCGAATGTCAAAGCTCCAGGTTTCCTTTTCTGCGCCGGAACCATCCGCCACCACATAGGAAATTTTCTTGGTCTTGAATCGGAGCTTTTCGATTTCATGTTCTGCGTCAAGATGCAAAACGCCATTCAAAAAATTTGTCAGAGAACTCACGCTGGACAACAATTTCTTGAAACCGCGATCGCTCAATGGATTTTCGTAAACGCCTCATTTGCCATAAATCAATTCGAGTTCTTTGGAAACATTTCCAAAGGAGCATTTCACTCGTTATATAGAAACGCTTTTTACAAGAATTTTGGAACCAGGAATTTTCAAAAAGTTGAAATTTTACGAACTTTACATAAACAACTTTTTGCAATCTACATTTACGCGAACAAGTGCAGTACAAGCAATAGCCTTAATTGCCGCACTGACCGTACATACCGATTCTTTGGACACTGAAGTAGCCTGATTCCCCTGCTGCGCCAGTAAATTTAAACTTAACACTTGCAACTCTCTTCAGGAGTTCAGTACGATTAACCTTGTTTCCCCAACCATCTTCCTGGGTAAATGCAGTCCATGGAATATTGACAATCCTTGCACTATTAAGAGGCAACACGAAGCGATAATCATTATAGGCCGTATAAGTTGCCACATCAGACGGCTCCAGCTGAACCTCAGCTCTAAAGCCTTCTGTTCCACCAGCAGTATATGCAATGCAAAGGCCATTCCATGCCGTAATATCTGCACCTTCTAGATTATTGTTTATAACATTAAAACCAAAACCTGCAAACGGGAAATCAAAACCAGGCCCCATTTCTACAGAGCCACACATACCTCCACAAGCATCAATGACATTTATCCTTCATCCTCTACGACGCCACCATCTAAATGGCATTCACTAAAATAAAGCCTTTCATTCATCAACCTAATTTTAAAAGTAAAACAGACAAAATCAAATAGAACAATACAAACAAAACGAATTTCACAATACAAAGAAGTCTATATCCAAACCTTTCTCAAGCGGATTCTTAATTTCATTTGCCACATAAATGCAGCGAGCGATCAACAATTTATTTTTAGTAGGATTGCCTACACAACAAAGGTCACTACAATTCCAGCAACTTCCAATAAACAAAATGCAATCAATGTGATTTTTGCAGGAAGCTTCTTTGCCAAATAATTCTTTGTAATGAAAAAGGTTGCCAAAGATGCCAGCAAAGCAATTACAGCCACGATAATGAACGCAATGTTTCGCGCGCAGCAAAAAACGAGCAAAGAAATCACAAACAGGACCGCATCAAAGACAAAAATCTTCTTTGATGCAGCCATTTCATTGCGATTACGCTGATTAGCAGCCCTTACATCCCTATTCAAGATCGATTCCTCAGTGCGCAAGCGTCTTTCTGAATCACGGCGTTCAAACGCAGCACGCATTTGCATCCTACGTTCACGTTCTTCCGCCTTGATTTTTTCGCGAGTTTCCTTATCCATAAAGTACCTCATCAACCGTTTGGATATCCGCATTCAGTACAGAATTGGCCCGACATATCCGCTCCGCAGCGAGGGCAAACGCCAGAATTTACAGATCCTTCTTCTGCACTACCCATATCTTTTCGCTGTTGCCTACTACCAGTCGGCCTCATTGCACCAGCCACAGCCTGTACTGAAGTTTGCATACCCTTCAGCATACGGTCTTCATCTGCGTTGGAGTCACTACGAATTTCAGTTGCACGCTGCTTGTAAATGTCAGCCTTTTCATTTGCAAACTGAACCTGAGCATCCTGTGCGGCAAACTTGCTTGCGGTAGCATTTGCCTGAGCACCAGCAGCAGCCTGCATGCCAGTCATTCCCATCTGTGCAAACATCTGCAGCATCTGATTCATGTTGGCCTGACTCTGGTTATTGTTAGCCTGGTTATTGGCATTCATCATGCCCATCATCTGCAGCATAAGGTCTTTCTGATTTTCTTTTTCTGCATCGCTCTTGTTTAGCATTTTCTCCATCATGTCAAACATCTGCTGGTTCTTTTCTTCAAGTTTGCCATTCTGAGCGACTTCGGCCTGTGCCATATATTTTGCGGCAATTGCTTCAGATGAAAGATTTCCCTTGAGCGCCATGATTTCTTCAGCCGAACGACCTTGAAAAAGAGCATTCTCCTGTTGCCCCTTGAGAGAAGCCATATTCAATTCGTAGGCAGCTCGGTCGGCAAAAGTACCTTCGCGCTCATTTCGCATAGCTTGTGCCATGCGCATTCTTTCTTTAAAGCGCTCTTCTTCACGGGCTTTACGAGCTTCTTCGTCATCTGCAACCTGTTTTTCGAATGCGTAATTTTTCGTGCGACGTTCATCGGCAAATGCAGCATCCTTTACACGACGGTCATCGTCGTATGCGTCCTGGGTTCTACGCAGCTGAAGCTCGTTTTCCAAAGTTTTCTGGCCAAGTTCAAATTCCCAGTTCATCTTTTCGCGAGCATATTCAACATCGTTATGCAGGGTGGTCATGACCAGTATCTGACCATCTTTCAAGTCACGCAAATCTGAACGCTGCATTATATTGTGGCGAAGATTTTCTATTTCCTCTTCGCGCAGCATACCGCTCTTTTCGAATTCGTGAAGTCCGGCCTGAACTTCGTTATCGGATTTAGCTTCTCGCAGCGTACGTTCTGCACGGAGCATCATCACAAACTTGGCCTTTTCGTCGTCATTCAACAGATGCTGTTCATCTATCTTGTTGACAACAGCTTCTAAATCCACTTCCCCTTGGCGCTTTTTCGCATCCAATTCAAGTTCACGAATATACTGTTGAATTTCTTCGGATTGCAACCGGTTCGTAAAATCATTACGTTTCTTCAGCTGTTCCAATTCCAGTTCAGCAACATAAAGTTCTTCGCGCAAGCGGCGAATCTTGTTCAAATCTTCGTTAGATGCAGAAATGCTTACTACATTCGTCACATCAATAAATGGATAGAGTTCTGCAACAGCCACCTTTAACTGCTGAAGAATTGAGGCCTTAAGCTGGGCATTAGACTTCACGTTTTCTGGAGAAACATTTTGCAAAGCTTCGTTCACAATATCGCGAACAGAAGATTCCAAAACCTTATTGAAGCCATCATAAGAAACATAAGCGTTATCAAGCAGGCAGTTGCGATAGAACTCATCAAAATCATTAATCTGACAAAGTATATGCAAACCGACATCGCAGCGAATGTTAGCCGTGTCAATATTTTTCAAATCAAAAATCAACGGGAAACGGTTTTCGCGGATAAGCACTGCCGAAAAGGCATTATCAACACTTGTTCCTGCAGATGTGTTCGAACCCCGGCCTACGAGATTTCTCAAACCAGGCACATGGCTGGCTATGCCCCGAATGAAACTACCAACCGCACCAACAACTTTTTCTGCAGTGCTAAGAGACTTTGCCGCGCCACGATCATCAAATTCCTTGAATTCATAGCCACCGCCAGGGAGTTCTGCAACCATCTTGCCAGAAACAAAGAATAGAGCAGTAACGCCGTCCTGGACGCTCAAGCCTTTAACTTTTGATCCATAACCGTTAATTGTCAGTTCATCAATCTTGGCTGCAATCTGGCCCTGGAGAATATTCCAATGCACAAAGGAAGCAACAAGCGATGTCTGGCTTGCATTTGAAGAAACTTGCTGCGCACTGGGTTGTGCCGATACAGACTGCTGAACATTATTTGCCTGAGAGGACAAAGATACCGGTTTACCACAAGAGCCACAAAACTTAGCTGTAGGACTAGCTAAAGCAGCTCCGCAATTGGGGCATGGAACAACTTGAGGGACGGCAGCAGCGACAGGCTTGCCACAAGAGCCGCAGAATTTAGCAGTAGGGCTCGCCAAGGCAGCTCCGCAATTGGGGCAAGGAGTCACAGCCGGTTGGCTTGTTCCACAGGATCCGCAAAACTTTGCAGTGTCACTTAACGGGTTTCCGCACTTTACGCATTTTTTCATAATTGTTTTCCTTTTTTTTAAACTTTTTCCCGGTTGCTTTCGCAGATTTCTGAAATTTCAAAAATGCCTTCACGGCCAATAGTCCCTTCGATCATTACATTCTTTCCATCGAAGGGTTTGAGTTGTTCATTGTCAAACGAATCATCCGTGTTCAAATGGATACGGACAATGGTTTCGGAATTCTTATACAGGAACGGTTGTAAAGATTCACTTTTAGAACCTGCCGCAACATTCAAAAAAACAACAGTTCCATGCAAAGGCACTTTATTTTCGCCATCAATATCAACATCGCCGAATTTCACAATACATTCCTCACTTAGAAACTAGTTCCTCTATAATCTTTCCTCTTTCATCACAGTAAACACTTACCGTTTTGCGAAAGCCCACATCGACAGTGCTATAATTAGCCATGAACACTCCATTTTCACTTGTTCGGTAGAATTTGGGTTCGACATTGCGCATAAACGAGTATTTGCCAACAACATGGTTGTTGACCGCCTGTGCCATCATGGAACGAACATCAACCTGCGCCAAGGCTAATTTTGTGCTCCGCCGTATATCTGGCATGGGAACATGCAGCCCCTTTTCAACACTCGAGCCTAGCATTTGGGAGAAAATAGAAGATTTAAATGATTTGCTATCATTTTCACGCATTCTAACAGAAGGATCCCCGAACAACGAAAATTCAGCAAGGGTCTTGACTGTTTGTGCATTCACTCTACCTGCCATCAAGACTTCCAAACTTTTGCAATAAGCATCACCGGCGCTTTCTCCATCCGAGACTTTTTTTAGGAATTCACCAATAACAATATCGGCGCAGCTGCCAGGAACGTTAGGCATTCCATAGGCAATCTTACTGGAACCAAGCATGGCTAGACAGCCATTTTGCATAGCCGTCAAAAGAATGCTAGTTTCTGGAGTCAAGCCATCAATATAACGCGCACCATAACAAGCTTCTACGCCAATTATGTATGGAGCCTTAAAAGATTTCACCACTTCGGGCGAAATAGCCTTAGGGTACCCATGTGGAGAAATCGATTCCCCGTACCACTCCTTTTGCGACTTCGAAGCTCCCCCATGCAAATTGAAATAGAACAAGTTTGCATTTTCGGGAATGGTTCTTAATACATGATCAACTGTCATTTCGGGAGAAGTCAACACATCGTCAGAATTCAACTGGCGGTAAATTCCATTCGACGCATCTTCCCACGTGAGGGCTGTCAAACCATAAGTACACGCATCCCCCATATTCCCCGCAAAAATCTTTGCGTTTTCGAAATATGAAGTGAACTCCTCGAACGATTCACCAGCATAACTCGGCAAGCGACCCACACGCATAATCTTGTCATAGTCATAGCTTAGTCCCAACCAAGGGGACTGTGTATCCAGCGTCGCATAAGGCAAATCCGCATCCACGCATTCGTCATCATTTGGGACTTCGTTTTCCCAGGTTTGAACAGCGACAATCTCTTCGTTCCCAAGAATAAAGAGATATTTTGGCTTTGCAACATTCACTACTTGCCTAATGACATCAACAACGGAAGATGTTTCATGACAGTCGGCACAATCGACTTCATTGTGGTTCAGGTCCAAGAAATGATATAACACGCCTCGACGATTGGCTGCAAGAATATAATCATTGATTGTCAGGCGCAACTGCATTTCACTGCACACCAACTGTTTCGCTAAAGCGGACAAGTTTGTTACTATCAAGCCAAGTTCATGACCACGACAATTCTTGGCGACTAAATTCCATTTTTTAGACCATTCAGAATCAACAAATGTATCAAGGCTGTCAATTTCCTGCTTAAACACAGTAGGTGCGGGAACCGGGGTTCCACACTGCTCGCAGAACCTCACTCCAGATGATAACTTAACGCCACATTCTTCACAAAAAGACATAGGATATTTCTTATGGATGCATTTGATTAACAACAAAATCACTTCTTGTTTTTTACAAGACGTATTGAAAAATAATGACCATCTTTAGAAAAATAGTCCTGAAACACTCCTTCAGAAAAACTACTCATTCCAAAAACATATACAGCGCCAGATGGTGTTTTTGTGGATTCCCAAAAACGAGCATCTTCGCCAACACATGTTAGTGAGGATTTTTCGACATAACCTCCCGGCAAAGCAGAAAATCCAAATTCATCAGTGCCTTCCTGTGTCCAATCGCACTTTTCCCAACCAGATACGGACTTCAAAACAGTTCCTACAGCATCATCCGATTCATCATAATCCATAGGACATGTATCTGTATTTTCAGACACATATGATATCAATTCATCAACATCTTCTTCTGTCGGTATATGCCAACCTTCCAGAACAGCTTCTTGTGCAGCCTTCCATGTATAAAGACGGCCATACTTTTCAAGATTATCTTCGTCATCCCCATATCCGTAAGAACCGTCATAGCATTCATACCTAAGATTTTCGGCAAGCCACACCTGGTTACCAATTTTTACGGTTTTGTAAACTTGGCCGTCGCGAACATCCTTAAACTTTCCGAATTTTGATTTGTTTTCATACTCGTCTGTATTTTTTATAAAACGTATTGAATAATACTCATCCTCATCAAGATAATGGTCAATTTCAATTACCTCATCTACTTTCATTCCTACTTTCATTCCATAAATACATTCATCTCCATCTTCGTCCGTATCGGTTGAGCACCAAAACACAGAGCCTAAACGTCCCAACACGGGAAGAATGTTAAAGCCATATTCATCAACACCATCTTCATGGCCCAAATCAGACCAATCCATTTTTGATTTTAGAGCTTCTTCAACTGTATTCTCACTATCTTTTTCAACAAAGGACATCAACTGTCGAAAATCATCTACAGTAGGAACATGCCAGCCTTCTGGAGCTAAATTTTCGACTTCAGCCCACTTATACAGTCTTCCATATGCATCTATTTTTTCTTTATTTTTCTTTGATTTAGGAGACTTGTAGCGATAATTTTCGGCAAACCATTCCTGATTGCCGATTTTTACAGTTTTATAAACTTCGCCATCACGAGGATCTACAAAAGATCCTAAACGAGCTAATTTTTCTTGAAGTTTTCGCTCATATTCAGCTGCATTTAATTGTGCTTTTTTTTCATACTCGTCTGTATTCTTTATAAAACGTACTGAATAATACTCATCCTCATCAAGATAATCGTCAATTTCAATTACCTCATCATCTACTTTCATTCCATAAATACATTTATCTCCATCTTCGTCCGTATCGGTTGAGCACCAAAACACAGAGCCTGAACTTCCCAACACGGGAAGAATGTTAAAGCCATATTCATCAACACCATCTTCATAACCATAACAATGCCAATCAGACCAATCTATTTTTGATTTTAGAGCATCTTCAACTGTATTCTCACTATCTTTTTCTACAAAAGACATCAACTGTCGATATTCATCTACAGTAGGAACATGCCAGCCTTCTGGTGCTAAATTTTCGACTTCAGCCCACTTATACAGTCTTCCATACGCATCTATTTTTTCTTTATTTTTCTTTGATTTAGGAGACTTGTAGCGATAATTTTCGGCAAACCATTCCTGATTGCCGATTTTTACAGTTTTATAAACTTCGCCATCACGAGGATCTACAAAAGATCCAAAACGAGCTAAATTTTCTTGAAGTTTTCTCTCATATTCAGCTGTATTTTTCACATAGCGAACCGAGCACCTATTTTTTTTATTTACTTTTTCACAACAGCGAATTTCATCTGCTTCGGCATCCAAATTGATATCTATAGCAGTCAATGAGCCATCTTCGCTTGAAGACCAGAAATCAGCCATTTCTCCTTTATTTTGATACTCATCTCCGTTATCAAAATCATAATACCCCGCGGGCAACGCAGCAAAACCAAACTCATCAACCCCATTACCTTCTTCGTTCCATATTTCTTTTTCGCAGGACTTCAAAGCCTTGCCAGCGACATTCTTTCCATTAGATTCCACAAATTTTTCAAGCTGTTCATACTCCTCTTTGGAAGGAAGGTGCCAGCCTTCCGGTGCATCATTTATAGCGGCATTCCAAGAATACAAACGGCCAAAAGATTCGACATCGGAGTCATCGTCATCGTAAGCCCACGATTCCTCACTTTCATAACGGAAATTTTCAGCAAACCATTCTTGGTCGCCAATTTTAACAGTCTTATAGACATTCCCATCTCGAGGATCCACATATTCCGAGCTATTAAGCTCTATCTTTGATGTTCTTGTTCGTTCTTCAGCGGCCAAAAGAGGTTGTGCACAAGTAGAACAACACAAAAATTTGTCAATAAAGTGACTTGTGCAAACAATTTTCCCACACTTAGGGCAAGTATGACCACTATCGTTAGTCATGTGCACACCACAAACACTACAATGATTTACACTTTTGGTATCATCACTAACGGTGTTATGAATAATATTTCCCATAACCTTACTAGAGACATTATCGCCAGCAACCTTTTGACCAATGACATCACCGGCAATGACATTCTCGTTGCCCATAGCAAGACCCGCTGTCGGTGCAGCCGCATTGAAATTGAAACCGCATTCACCGCAGAATTTCGTTTGTAACGGCAAAACTGAGCCACATTGTGGGCAAGTTTTTTCTTGTGGAATTTTTGTACCGCATTCAAAGCAGAACTTTTGACCGGCATTTACTTCTGTATTACAATTCGGGCATTTAGGCATACTATTCCTTTTATTTTAATCTCTGCTAATTGGAGATAATTCCAAAGCGACATCTTTTTGAACCGAAGTCATCTTGATATCTGCGTGATCTGATAGAACTTTATCTAGGATTTCTTTGACGCGATCCGCAGGGCACCACTTCTCCATGAGTTCGTTGAATTCATAAATGTATTTGCCATATCGTTCAAAGACATCATCTTTCAACAAGCGCTGGAATTCCTTGGGATAGGGCCCTTGAGTTTCGTGACCCGTAAGAGGATCAATCATTTTGGGAGTAAAGCAGATATTCCAGGGAGCCGTAAACATAAACGGATTTTTAGTCTTGCCAAATATGTGCGAAACTTGGTAATTGATTATGGAATCTCCCTTTTTATACCCAGTCAATGACTGAATCAATTGCGTTGGCTGGGAATTGTTTGAGGAATCTATCTTGACACAGCTATTCCCAAAAAGTTTTGAGTACAAATCTTGAAAAATAATTGATGCAGAACCTTTGCGTCCATAGCCTCTAATAAAGACTTCTCCATTGCCAAGAATTTGTCTTTTCAACTCATTCCAAGAATCACGTACCAACTCCAACTTTGGATACACAATGGATTTTAACCCCCACTGATAGAAATCCTCTTTCGTGGTATGGAAATGTTCAAACATTTCCTTATATGCATCACGTTTCGGATCTAACGAAGGCTTTTCGCAAAATTCGATTTCGTTAAAGCATGTTTGTCGGATAAGAATATTCTCATCCTCATTATATTCAGGAAGACAGTCTTCTATAGCGACCTTCATCAAGCGAAAGCCGCACTCTTCACAAAAGAGCGCGCCATCGCCTAACAATGCTCCACATTCTTCACAAAAGGGCATGGATATTACATTCCTAAATGAATTAGTCCTTCACAAGACGCACGCTAAATAGATAATTCTTAGAAATATTAGCAGCCTCAAAATCATTGCTGTCATATTTCAAACGATAACCTTTATCCTCTTCTGCACTACGGAAAACGCAGCGTTCTCCATATCCACCAAAGCCTTCATCATTATAAGTACCTGCAGGTAAAGCACAAAATTCCGACACATTTCTACCAAGTGATGCTATATGATGTTTATTCCAATCATCGGTTGATGATTTAAGAACCACCGCAGCATGGTAAGTTTCATAATGTTCTTCAATATAATTGGCAAGAGATTTAAATTCTTCCATAGAAGGGACATGCCAACCGTCAAAAGAAACCTTAGCCAATTCTTTTCCACTATAATAGCAGCCATATTCCGGATGCTTGCCATTCCTTTTTCCAAATGAAGAAAGCAATCCCTTCTTGAAATAATCAAGATTTTCAGCCATCCATGTTTGATCACCTATTCGTATGGTTTTATAAACATGGCCGTCTCGGGGATCAACTACAGTACCATGGCGAGCGACTTCTATCGCCTTTTCTTCTTCAGCGTGTTGTTTCGCTTCTTCAAGGGTCTTAAAGAAATTGCAGTCATTTTTCACATAGCGTACAGATAAGCCGCAATTAAAATGCTTTGCATCTCGTGTAAATTCATGTGAATGTGAAAAGACGAAAGAGTCTTTTATTTCAATTTTCCAAGACCTAGCATGATAATCATAAACAGTTCCTTTTGAATAACACCAAAAATATGTTGCTGTTCCCACATCTTTATAACTGCCATCATAAAAGCCTGCAGGTAAAGCTGCATATCCAAAAGAGTCAATCCCTTCAAAATACTTCCACTCTGACTTTGCTGTTAAAGCCTTCCACGACATTTTTTCATTTTTTGTTTTACAATAAGCTTTAAGAATTTCAAATTCCTGCTCTGTGGGCAAATGCCAACCACTCGGAGTCATTCTTTTCGCCATCAACCTGCTGTAGAGGCGACCATACTTTTGAGCATCGAACGCCACGGACCCATCATAATCATAACGATAGTTTTCGGCAAACCAAACCTGATCACCGATCTTTATAGTTTTATAGACCTGATCATCTTTAGGATCGACATAAAAACCTCTGCAGGCATCAATAGCGGCCTTTTCAGCTGCAATACGTTCTTGTTCAGCCGCAATGCGTTCTTCTTCCTTGCGTTTTTCCTCAGCTTCTTTGGCAAGGCGTTCTTCTTCGGCTTTTTGAGCAGCAATTAATTTTGCTTCTCGTATTTGTTTGATTTGATAATCAATATCAGTTCCGTCATGCCTATCCAAAATTACTGAAGCCCCTAAGTCCTCCAATTCTTTTTTCATACGATAAGCAATTTCAAAATTCATTTCACTTAAAAAAACATATGGTTTTTGAGTATGATTATCAAACTTTGAACAGCTAAATTTTTCACCATCAAACCATCCATAATTATGCGTGAACGTCTCAACACGATATTTTACTCTTTCTGTATCATCACCGGCATCAACCAAAATCACATCGGCAATATCTTCGTCTGCATACTTTTTCGCCAAAAGTTCATCTGTAATTTTCTTTTCTGCGTCTGCGCTATTCCACTCCAGCTTAACTTCACATTCTAATTCTTCTAGATCTTTTTTTAGTTGCAAGGCAGCATCTTTTTCAACAAAATCCTTAATTAAGCTGTTTTTATTTTTCGTGATAACCCTTAAACGTTCATCATCTTCATCATATCCAAGAAATTCTGCTAAAACTTTTTGAACATTTCCATTCAAAATTCCGCAAGAGGTCAAAATAACGCTAGCATACGGTCTGCCTGAGTTTTTTAATTCTTCAATGCGTTTTGCTTCTTCACTAAGTTCAGCTTCTATGATTTCATCAACGCCAGTATAGTTCCATTCGAATTCAACCCCACAGCCCCAATATTCCAGCTTTTTCCTGAGATTCAAGGCATCTTCTTGCTCGACAAAAGCCTTGATCAAGCTATTCTTATTTTCAACGATATCATCTATACAATCGTCATAAGAAGAACATTCAAGGAAATCTGCCAAAACATCACGAACCTTATATTCATTAAAATCAACTGACTTCAAAATAACGCTAGCATACGGGCGATCGGAATTTTTCAATTCTTCAATACGCTTCGCTTCTTCTGCCTGCTTTTTTGCCGCTGCTTCCAATTTCTTTTGTGCTCTAATTTCATTTTCCCTTTTTACTTGTTCAGCCTTTGCTATTTCTTCCATTCTTACACGTTCAGCTTCTTCTTCCTCTTCTCTCTGTTCTATACAGCTAGAACACAATTTTTCTTCTTCATCAAAGCATTCTTCACAAACGATATTGCCACATTGAATGCAGGCTTCCCCTTTTTCGGTACCCATGATTGCACCGCAGTTTTCACATGCATGTACGCATGCTACCGGTTCATCACCACTGAATAAAAATTCATCTTTTACATAACGTACAGAAAACAGCCATGAGCCTTTAATGTTTCCTGTCTTGATAGATTTTTCTCCCAATTCAACATATCCAAAACAATCATCTTCTTTTTTCGAACAGCTCCAAAAATCAGTTTCTTCACCAAAGGAAACGCATTCAAGTTCTTCAGACTCATCGTCTTCCTGCATATAACCTGCTGGTGTTGCATCAAAACCGAACTTATTTGAACCATTCCAACCATTACAAGTTTTTAATTTGCAAGATATATCCTCTGAAGAATCTTCAGAACTTGCTACAGTATTGATAAGTTCCTTCCATTCCTCAATTGTAGGCAAATGAAAACCTTCCGGGCAAGCATCCACAGCTGCCTGCCATGTATAAAGGTATCCGTATTTTTTTGTCTTTTCCGGAGCTTCGTCATCATCATGAGAATAAGCGCCATCCACCGCATAGCGAAAGTTTTCAGCAAACCAAATTTTACGTCCTATTCTTACAAGTTTATATTCATTACCATCACGGGAATCTTCAAAAACTTTTTCAGCTTCTTCAGCCTTGGCGACTTCTACGCATTTTTCGCAACAGCAAAATTCGGAATTAAAATGTTTCGAACAAACGCATTCTCCACACTTAGGACATGTGTGGCCAGTATCATTTGTCATGTGTATTCCGCAAACACAGCAATGATTTACGCTCTTTGTATCATCCTTAATGGTATTGTGAATGATATTTCCCATGACCTTGTTAGCCACATTATCGCCCGCCACCTTTTGACCGACAACATCACCCGCAATGACATTCTCATCGCCCATGGCAAGACCCGCCGTCGGTGCAGCAGCCGCATTGAAATTGTAGCCACACTCGCTGCAAAATTTCATTGTCATAGGAAGTACATTTCCGCATTGTGGGCAAGTTTTTTCTTGTGGAATTTTTGTACCGCATTCAAAGCAGAACTTTTGACCGGCATTTACTTCTATATTACAATTTGGGCATTTAGGCATAAACCCATTCCTTATATTAAATATTTCTTCTATTCCAACTTAATTTGCATAATTTAAATCAAACAATTCAAAAATAAATGCAACAATACAACAAATCAACACTTTACAATACAAAGAAAAGCCCATGCAAATTCATGGATTTTTTATTCAAATTCTAAGAAAATTTTCAAAATCAATAGCCTTGCATAACATCTGTTACATCAAAGTACCAGGTGCTCTCTATCCCATTTTTGTCAACGGCTCTAATCTCATCATAACTGCGGCCATCTTTACTTATAAGGAACTGATCTAACATCCGAAGTTTTTTGACTTTGCGAAAAAAGATGTATTCATCGCTGGTCGAAATGACATATATGGCATTTTCGCAGGACGTCCCGGATCCGGATTTTAGCATTGCATCAAGTAGGGCATTATATACGGCAAAATGGAAATTACATTTTTGAATGTCATTTTCTTCTAAAACCAATTCCCATTGGTCATGCATATATGCTAGTGCAAGGATTGATTGGTCAATCTCGTTAGCAAGCTTCTCCAAGCCCCCCATTTCTATGGTCAAACTCATAAATGATTTTCTGTATTGCTGCCAATCGATAGATTGCATGGCATCCATAAAATTTGTTTTTTCACGGACAGAATTCAATAAAGATGATTTTTCAATAAAGTAATTTTTTATTGTAGCCAAAATAACACCTTCCAGAATCAAAGTTATTTCAATGCCCCCAAAAAAATTCTTATTTCAAATCCTTGTGAACTCCGTATTTGACGCACAGATACACAAACTTGTATGTAAATTCGGAATTGAGTTTTGCCGCAAGAGTCGGCATAGGCTGCGGGACACTCCATTCTTCAGGCTTTAAAAGTTCTTTTTGTTCCGAAAAGAAGACCATACCATAGGTATTCTTGAGTTCCTCTTGTAAATTTTCTGGAATTGGTTTGAGACCATCGCGATACTCAGCATATTCCCTGACAGCTTCCATACCATCGTTTTCATCAGAACACATAACAGCGGCATAATACACCATGAGATCGTTCATGGACTTAGGTTTCAAAATTGCCATCGGATTATTTTTCGAATCTTCGCAAGAATAAATAAAAGACCATTTCATGATTTCCTGGTTCTGGAAAGCAGCAAAGACTTCAGGGTCGTCGTAAGTGATCTTGTCCAAATCTACACCCAGCTTTTGGGCTGAGGATTCGATAAAAGTATCCTCGTTGGAATCCAAGATGCCATTGTCATAAAAATTGCGATATTCGCTATCTACCAACTTGCCATCCGCAAATGCGTGGAAGGCCCTCATAGAAAAATCACCGGCACGACCAAGAATATGAATTTGTGACAAAATATTTGTCTTGACAATAAATTCCTGGAAAACCTCAGCTAAGTAACCATAATCTTTTACAGCAACATCAGCAAAAATTGCATTTTGATAACTGTTAAAATTAGTAATGCCAGTATTAAATCCCCTAATATACCCCTTTGAGGTTTCAATTTGTTCTACACGTTCAAAAAGATCCATTACGGCCTTGCTTTCAACATCGGTAAGACAATCCAAGGAAATTTTAGCCAAATAGGAAATAGATTTTTCCTCACTCTTATTCATTTCTTTATCCATACTCATAAGCTCGTCTTTGTTCGATTATTCCTTACAAACATTTAGTTTATTCTAAGATTATTGAATTTAACATTTAGTTATCCCAATAGAACCCAACAATACATCAAATCAACAAAACACAATACAAGACAAGGGACTGCCGAAACGGCAGTCCCTTTATAACGCGTCGTTACTAAATTTTCTACTTACCGCAAGTGCCGTAAACACCAAGCTTCGTGAGGTTGAAGAACCCTTCGCCACCCAGGTCGGCCTGTTCAAACACATACAAGGCCATGAACTTTTTCACATATTCCTCTACAGAAACATCATCATCAGTCTTTGCATTCTCGAAATCGGACCATTTCAAGTTCACAATTTTCCGTTCTTTTGACGGCTGCAGAATATGGTGAATAAAAATATCGGCGCCATTGTCTTCATGACCTGTAAGCAGTGCAATGCGAAGCGGTATTTCGGATTCATATTCTACGCAGAAACCGCCCCATTCGGTAACATCTTCACCTTCTGGAGTCTGCACAAGTATAACCTTTTGCACCGCCCACGAAGCCCTATCATTTGCCAAAGAACCTTTTTCGCCATAATGGACAGTTCCGCAAATTCCTTTACAATTGTCCAAAATAACCTGCGGCATGAACACCATGCCCATAGACTTATATACCGGCTTCGAATCATCAAGCCCCATGTTCACATATGTTTTACCACCATCCCAATAATCTGTCCAAGCCATCCATTGACCAACATCTCTTGCAAGCACTGTGTTCGTCATGCGATCCGTCATAAAAACAGGACCTTTTATGTACGACCAGGCTTCAAAGAGAATATTATCCATAGAGGAAGACGATTCCTCCTGTTCGTATGGCCATACATCTAAGTTTTTTTCGTCTGCTTTATAAGGAACCCACTCCTTCTCGTTGCACTTGTAGTCATTTTCAAAATAGATACTCTTGGAATTTGTATTCTTCCTTACGGAGTCTTCAACTGCTGCATCACATACGCCCAAGCCAAAAACTTGCCACCAGAAATTTTTGACATGCTTTTCAAATTCAGGTACTGAATCGGCAAAGTTCCAGCTTTCGATATTTGTGCGAATTTGCTTCAAATCAGCGTCACTTGCCCAGTCAGCAACATTAGCTTTCAAAGCTTCATCATCCCAAGTTCCATCTTTTTCAAGATCCAAGGAGAACTTCGTCAAGACTTCCACAAGGTCACCTTCGCTACGGTTACCTTGCAACATCACGGAAGCTGCAAGCAAGGCCGCGTCTGCATCTTCAATTTCAAAAATATTCAAGTCTTCGAAATCAACTGTTTTCGTCGATATATGGAACGCCTTAAAAATTTCAGATTCAGCTTGTTCCTTGGCTTCTGCAAGGGTCTTTGAAGAATCCAGCAACGCCATTACGCGTTCGTATTCCAAGTGGGTAAGCAAGTTTACGTTTACCTGGTCACGCTTGCTCAGGTCGGTAATAGCCAAAAGGTCCAATGTGCCGCTTGAAATTTTACCAGTCACCTCATTGCGGTAGTAGCCAGAGGTTTTAAGCAGCGCGTATTGTGCCGATAAATTGATTTTCGATATGGAAAATTCACCCTTGTCGTTAGTGATCTTGCCTGTAAAGATTTCACTTCCTGACTGCACATAATTTGAACTTAAACCATACAGGTCAACGAGCGTTCCCTTGACAAACGGGCCCTTCTGCGAAACGCCCGCAACAGTCTTGTTTTCAATGGCAATAACACCCTGGTCAATGACAACGCCACCGGCAGTATCCTTATCGTCAGAGGAACAAGCCAAATAGACAAACGAAAGACTAGCAACAAAAAATTTTATGATACTTTTCATAATTTCCCTATGGTATTTTTTCTTCAATTTTCTTTGATAACGGAAAGAACTGCAAGTTCAATCTATAGACTCTTTCCACATTTTGATCTTCAACAACAATGGATGTTATCTTTTTTCTAAATTCTGCGATTTCGCAAAGGATACGCTCATGAGCCTTTTCAGAAATACCGACTGTAAGGCCGCTCATGCTGCGTTCTGCAAAAGGAAGGTTCTGCAGGGCCTCTAGCGCCAAGGTCCCCATTTCATATTGCAAGTTTGTTGATGCTTGCTGCTTTAAGCCATCAACCATTGAAATTACCTTTGAGGTCTCGTGATATCTGCCGTCCTTGTCTTGCAGCAACAGTCCTAACCTGCACATTAATTTCAAAGCTTCACTTACTTCGCTTGCCGAAATTTCTGGATAGCATAGCTTTGAAATTGGCTCTGTCCCCCCAAAATGTTGCTTTTTCTTTGACATTTTCCATATTCTATACGATAAAAGGTATAGGAGAGTGAAAAATGGCAGAAGCAAACGTAGTATTCCAGATGTTTAAGTCCTTGAGTGACAAGGAGAAGGAGACATTCCTTCGCCTTCTTGGTATGCCCACGGAACTGACAGAAATCATCGATTCCACCGATACGGAGGAGTTCCTAGCCAAGCACCGCTTCCCGAACCAAGAGGTCTGCTGCGTACATTGTGGTCTGCTTGATGTCTGCAAGTGCGGTCATACCAAGTGTGGTCATCAGCGATTCCGTTGCAAGGGATGTGGCAAGACCTTCACCTATGCTTCTAGGACAATCTTCAATGGAGCCAAGAAGGAACTGGATATGTATTTCCAGTACATCCATTGTATGATGCGAGGAATGACCATCCGTGATAGTGCGAAGGAATGCCATATTACCAAGAACAACTCCTTCTATCTCCGTCATAAGATTCTGGATGCATTGCAGAAGATGCAGGACAAGGTTCGCCTTGATGGTATCGTTGAAGCAGACGAGACCTATTTCCCGATTTCATTCAAGGGTAATCATTCCAAGAGCAAGACCTTCGTTATGCCCCGTGAGGCCCATAAGAGAGGTGAACGAGCAAAGAAAAGGGGTATCAGCAGGGAAAAGGTTTGTGTAGCCTGTGCAGTCAATCGTAGCGGAAAATCCATCGCAAACATCAGCAATCTCGGCAGACCTTCCGTGGCTAGTATCTCTGCCGTTCTCGGTGGTAAAATCACACCAGATTCTATCCTCTGCACCGATAAGATGAATAGCTATGTTCCGTTTGCCGAACACGAAGGAATCAATGTTATCCAGCTGAAGTCGAACAAGCGAGTTGATGGGATGTTCAACATCCAGCACATCAACAACTACCATAGCCAGCTGAAGAAATTTATGCGTATATTCAATGGTGTATCCACCAAGTATCTGCCGAATTACCTAGTATGGAATAACCTCCGCAATTATGCAGAGGGTGATAAGGATTTCAAGGAATCCATTTGGTGCAAGCATAATGCGGAAGCGGTCTATGATGAATCCAAGTGGACTTATTACCAGAGACCCGCTATCCCACTTCCTTTGGTTGCTTAAAATTCCCGTGTGTCTGTAAATGAAAAGCAGCTAGATGCAAACCGCCTAGCTGCTTACTATTCGTTCAGTCTCCTTTATTTGGAGTGATTTACATTTTGAATGTATATTGGATGAGTGAGCTGGATTCGGCAGACGGCATCACATATAACATTGTGTAATTTTCGTCTAAGTCATATATAGACATTACACCATCAGTCAAAATAATTTTTTTGGATTTGTCTGATACAGTCAAACTGTTTTTTGAACTGGAAATGATATCATAGGATTCGCCAAATAAGTTCAGTCCTAATCTACCTTTTTCCAAAGTATAAGTTATATGCATCGTATGTTCATTGACTTCAATGACCGCTGTCTGATGAGTGTCTATGCAAGATTTGTCTGAATCGCATAAGAAAACACGAGCATTGTTAGCGGACAATGCTACACTAGCAAGAAGCAATAACACTAATAAGAAATGTTTTATCATTTTGTGGCTCCTTGTAATGGATTTAATGTTCGGTCATCAAAAATGAGCTTAACTACATCTAAACCACTACTAAATGGTTCATCTGGAGAGAATTGCTCGCTCTTATCTAATATAGTATTTATTTTTTGGGATGCCAACTGTAATCCCGAATTTTCCATCATTACAACATATTTGTTGACTATTTTGATTCGATTGGCATACATATATGTTACTTTTTGAACATAGGCATACAACGGCAAACAATGCTTAATTTCGTGAACCAACAATTCAGACCTCTGGGACTGGTTTAATTTATCCGACATATAAATGTTAAATTTTAGTACATTTGAATCAAAAGACGGTATTACAACATTTCTTGACGATTGACTATTATTGTCGTGAAATTTCTTATATCGGGTTTCTATTTCTGCTGAAACTAAATTAAGAGTCGTTTCTGGTAATACTGCACACGAATATTCTGTGTTGTATGATGTATTTGTTATTGGGTCAATACAATAATTTGGAATTGTGTTATGCGGAACAATATAAATATTCAATGTTACTTCTTCAAATGAAGATGTCATATTACATTGTGCATAATATTTAGCTAAATTGCTCAATAGAGTCTTGCCTGCAACAGTATACCAATGAGACGATTGGTTTCCGATAGATGATAACGGAATGTTATATTCATCAAGTTCTGGTTCGGCAACCGCACTTTCTTGAACATTTTCGCAGTTCTTACATATTTCTGCCGCCACTTCGGATAGCGTTTGGTCTGATAAAGTAGGCAGAGAACTTGATGATGGGATAATCTCAGATACTTTGTCAAATGCGATTGTATTTGACAAAGGTTTGTTCGTATTACACGCTGCGAATAAGATTGTCAATGCTCCTATAAGTGCAGACCTAGAATATTTGCCTTTATTTGCGGTAATATAATGCAACGCTTTGCTTGTCGCCATACTACGGTTGTCCGACTCCAGTGCAATAGTATATGGGATGCGATTATCATAGACGGCTTCACATAAAACCATATCCGATAAATCATTTAATTTAGCCGTCTTATTCACTACATATTCAATGGTGAATAACAAGTCATTTTCTTTGTCTAGATATTCTAACATAATAGCACTATTACCTCAATATCTAGTTTATAAATATAACTATATTTTGATATGAGTTAGATTTTAATTATAGTTTCAACACTTTGGGGGGACAGAGCCTT
>JAZLFR010000070.1:0-30148 GCA_045615885.1 Fibrobacteraceae bacterium | reverse complement strand
AACAATCCTCTTTCGTCTTTCATGGCATCGCCATAGGATGTGGCGGCACTCGGTCATGCCCAAGCAAGCTTGGTCGCGACACTCGTTTGCACACATCTCGTCTACCAGCGAAGCGGTCTTTCGTCTAACCACTAGCCCCTAGATCCTAATCACTAGTAACTATATTTTAAGTATGAAAGCCAACCTGCAAGCAAACTTGAACTGGCCTCAAAACCAGAACATTGAACTCCCTAAAGTCTCCGTAGAAATCACGGAATCGCAAGATTACATTCTCGTTCATTTCGATGTAGAAGAACCGAGTGACTGCTACATTGCAAACGTACACGAAGACGGCGGCCCATGCTACCAGGATAGCTGCGTAGAAATTTTCCTTGCAACAGATGACGGCGCCTACCGCAACTTTGAATTCAACAGTCTAGGCCATTGCCTTTCTGCAAAGGGCAAGGATCGCTACGAACGCACAATGCTCACCGCCGAAGAATACACAACTATCGAACGCAAGGCAAACATGCAAAGGCAAGGTGAAAAAATCCGCTGGACTCTCGATGCTAAAATACCAAAGGTACTGGGAGTCTCCATGAAGGGGAACGCCTACAAGTGCGGCGACAAGGCTAACACGCCACATTACATGTCGCTCTTCCCAATCGACACGCCAAAGGCAGACTTTCACCGTCCAGAATTTTTCAAGAAAATAGTCTAATCGATAGTCGGCCTACAGTTCACTGTACAAGGCCAACTCTCTTTTTTCTGCAGCACATTTGACAAGCTTATAGATTTGCTCTTCAAACATTTCAAAATCCACGGGGTGCAGCGCAATGCGCACCAGGTGCACCGAAGAAACAAAGAAATTCTCTGCAGCGGCAAAAGTGATCATCTGAAAAAGTTCCGGCATACCGGCAAAACTGAGTACAGGCGAATACAGCCTATTTCCTGTAGGCTTCACCAAGCAAAAACGCTGTTCATAAACCATGCCTTGCGCAGTAACCTGTTCAAGAAGATGCCTGTTGCTAAACCATGTCGGCGGCACAAATGCAGCCGGTTCGCCAAGATCAAGCGCGCTCCAGGCTTCAAGTGCCGCATTCAGCAAGCGTTCCGACTCCCCTTTTTTGAGCCCCGCAAATTCAGCCTCGTTGTTCGCCATTTTTAAAGCAGCAAGCCCATACAAGCTTCTGCCCCGGCTATATTCGGCAACATGCCTGTAGCCATGCAGGGCAAGTTCAAAGCCGCATTCACGAAGTGTCGCCAGGGCTTCCTTGAAACCCGCAATCTCTTCACACGACGCTCCTTCCGTACTCGGTATAACAAGCACCGAAAACGGCCTGCCCGTAACATCGCGCAAGCGGTCCAGCAGCGGCAAGACCTTGCGATAGTTTGCGACGCTCAAATCGTGAAAGCAGAGTTGGAATTTTTGCATTGGCTACAAAATAGAAAATTGCTACTTTTATGCCATGCAAAATTTGATAAAATCCATATACGCCGGTTTATGCATCGGGGTCGGCGGTATCATATACCTATCTTGCGAAAGCAAGCTGCTAGGTTCCTTTTTGTTCGGGCTCGGCCTCTTTACCATTCTGAATTTCCAGTTCAACCTGTTTACCGGCAAGGTCGGCTACCTTGTGTTGAACAAGCCCAAATATCTATTAGACCTGCTAGTCATCTGGGCTGGCAACTTCATAGGGACTTTCGTAGCAGCAAAGCTCGTATTTGCAACGCGCTACGGCGGAGCTCTGCAGCAAAAGGCGACCGCACTCTGCAACATCAAAGACGCAGACAGCATCGCAAGCCTGCTCATACTCGGCATTTTCTGCGGACTTCTCATGTTCATCGCCTCTGACGGATTCAAAACGATCGAAAATCCGGTAGGCAAAATCGCGGCAGTGTTCCTGCCGGTCATGGTCTTTATATTGAGCGGTTTTGAACACTGCATTGCAGACATGTTCTACTTCTCGCTCGCCTCCGATTTCACAATCCAGTCCATGTTCGCCCTGCTCGTCATTTCGCTAGGCAACACAATCGGCGGCATTCTCATTCCACTCACACGGATCAAGGCCAAGGCCGCTCCATAAAAAAGCTAAATTATAAGTATGCTTGAATCCATTATACTCGGCCTGTTACAGGGCCTCGCAGAATTTCTCCCAATTTCCAGTTCCGGCCACCTAGTGCTTGGCAAGGAACTTCTCGGCATGAACGAAGCAGGCATGTTCTTCGACATCATGCTCCACGCTGGCACGCTTCTCTCCATATTCGTGGTGTTCCGCAAAAAAATCGTGAACATCATTTTGGGCTGTCTCCGTCGCGACAAGAACCAGCTCAAGGAAGCCGGCTACATCATCTTGGCAAGCATTCCGACGGCAATCATCGGCATCGGCTTCAAGAAGCCGCTAGAAAGCCTGTTCGAAAACCCGCGCGCCGTGTGCTGCGCTCTCCTCGTAACGGCTACACTCCTGTTCGTTTCCCAGTGGGGCAAGACCGGCAGCAAGCACCCGGAATGCGAAGGCGTGCAAATGAACTGGTGGCGCGCCCTGGTAACCGGCGTCGTGCAGGGAATCGCCTGCATTCCAGGAATCAGCCGCAGCGGTTCCACCATCAGCGGCATGATTTTCCTCGGGGTCAACCGCAAGTACGCTGGCGAATTCAGCTTCCTCATGAGCATTCCGGCGGTCGGTGGCGCTGCGCTTCTTGATGCAATCAAGTGGATCAAGTGCCAGAATCCAGAAACCGTAGCCCGCTACGCCATCGAAAAGCCAGAAAAGGCTTTGGCATGCGCCGATGCCAGCGGTTTTACCGCGGAACTTCTCGTAGGCATGGTCGTTGCATTCATCTTTGGCGTAATAGCGCTCAAGTGGCTCATGGCATTCGTCCAGAAGGGCAAATTCCACTATTTCAGCTACTATTTGTGGGCTGCCGGCATTCTCGGCCTGATTTTTATCAAATAAAAATACTGAGGGCAAGCAAAAAATTCACTTTTTTAGCATTCGCCCCTTGACAAGCCACCCAGTTTTAGTATATTTGGCACATCAAACGGCTCTGTAGCTCAGTTGGTAGAGCAGAGGACTGAAAATCCTCGTGTCACCGGTTCAATTCCTGTCGGAGCCATTGAAGATCCCTCGAGCAATCGAGGGATTCTTTTTAAAGGTTTAGCGATTTGGAAGAATAGGCTAATTGGTAAGTCAGCGGTCTTGAAAACCGCCGCCGTAAGGCTTGGGGGTTCGAGTCCCTCTTCTTCCGCGAAAGCCCCGAGGAATCTCGGGGCTTTTTTGTATCTATATTATAGCCATGCGCAATCTTTTGAAATCAGCCTTGCTGCTTGCTGCAGCCGTCTGCGAGAGTTGGGCGGGTGAAGCCCTGGTCATGGACTTTATCAAAGACATGTACAACAGGCAAAGATTCGAAGACTACTCCTTCCTAGAAAAGCATTGCTCCCAATCGCTTCTAAAGAAACTGGAACAAGCCTACGATTACGATTGCTACGACAATGTATGCTACGCCTCGTGGCTTTTTCGCAGCGGAGTCCAGGACTGCGCAACATACACCTGCGAAACACAGATACTGAATGTGGAACACACCGATGAAGGCTGGTTCACATACGAATTCCTGGACATGGGCAAAAAAGGCAGGCACGAAATTCTGATAAAAGAAATCGACGGTAAACTTACCATCGAAGACTTGAAATAAAGCAAAACGCCCCGGGTGCACCCGGGGCGTTTCACTAATTAGCTTAACTTAGCCGATCTGCGGAAGCTTGGACAAGGACTTGGCAATGTCTTCGTCGGTCGGAATGTAGTCGCTCATGGTGCCGTTGTTGAAGGCTTCATAGGCGTACATATCGAAGTAGCCGGTACCAGTGAGGCCGAACACAATGTTCTTTGCTTCGCCAGTTTGCTTGCACTTGAGGGCTTCATCGATCGTTGCACGGATAGCGTGGCTGGATTCCGGAGCCGGGAGAATGCCTTCGGTCTGAGCAAACATCTTTGCAGCTTCGAACACCTTGGTCTGTTCCACGGAAGCAGCGCGCATGAGGCCCTGGTCGTAGAGTTCAGAAAGAACGGAGCTCATGCCGTGGTAGCGCAGGCCACCAGCGTGGTTTGCAGACGGAATGAAGCTGGAACCGAGAGTATACATCTTGGCGAGCGGGCAGACCATGCCGGTGTCGCAGAAGTCGTATGCATACTTACCACGGGTAAAGCTCGGGCAGCTTGCCGGTTCAATGGCAAGAATGTCGTAGTCTGCTTCGCCACGGAGCTTTTCACCCATGAACGGGCTAATAAGGCCGCCGAGGTTGGAACCGCCACCGGCGCAACCGATGATCATGTCGGCCTTGACGCCAAGCTTGTCGAGAGCGGCCTTGGTTTCGAGACCAATCACAGACTGGTGGAGAAGCACCTGGTTCAGCACGGAGCCGAGAACATAGCGGTAGCCTTCCTGGGTAACGGCAGCTTCCACAGCTTCAGAAATTGCGCAGCCGAGGGAACCCGTGGTGCCCGGGAAGTCGGCGTTCATCTTGCGGCCAATGTTGGTATTCATGGACGGGGACGGAGTAACGCTCGCACCGTATGTGCGCATCACTTCGCGGCGGAACGGCTTCTGTTCGTAGGAGCACTTCACCATGTAAACCTGGCAATCCAGGTCGAAGAAGGAGCAAGCCATGGAAAGTGCGGTACCCCACTGGCCGGCGCCAGTTTCGGTGGTCACACCTTTGAGGCCCTGCTGCTTGGCATAGTAAGCCTGGGCGATAGCGGAGTTCAACTTATGGCTGCCGCTTGTGTTGTTGCCTTCAAACTTATAGTAGATGTGTGCCGGCGTGCCGAGAGCCTGTTCCAAGAAATAGGCTCGGGTAAGCGGGGACGGGCGGTACATCTTGTAGAAAGTCTGGATATCTTCCGGAATGTCGAAGAACGGAGTATCGTTATCGAGTTCCTGCTTGACGAGTTCGCTGCAGAAAACTCCTTCAAGTTCGGCAGCTGTCATTGGCTTGCCGGTACCCGGGTTCAAAAGCGGAGCTGGCTTCTTCTTCATGTCGGCACGAACATTGTACCACTGCTTCGGAAGTTCATTTTCATCAAGGTAAACCTTTACAGGACCGTCAAGCTTAAGAGATTTTCTCATTGGATATTCCTTTTTTGAATTTCAACGGTTGAAATATATATAAAAGAGAACCAAACAGTCCTCCCTTGAAAATTTTTTATAAAAAAATGCCCCGGCTTTGCCGGGGCTTTTTGCTGCAATAGGTTCTACTTATTGTAGGAATCCTTCAAGCCGACGGTACGGTTGAACACGAGCTTGCCTTCTGTAGAATCCTTGTCGAGGCAGAAGTAGCCGAGGCGCATGAACTGGTAGCGGTCAGCCATTGTAGCACTTGCGAGAGCCGGTTCCACCTTGGCAATCTTCACTTCCAAGGAGTTCGGGTTCAGGTATTCGTGCCAGTCGTGGCCTTCCGGAGTTGCAGACGGATTTTCAAGAGTAAAGAGATTGTCGAACAAACGGACTTCAGCATCGACAGCGTGTGCTGCGCTAACCCACTGGATTGTGCCCTTTACCTTGCGGCCATCTGGAGATTCGCCACCGCGGCTTTCCGGATCGTATGTGCAATGCACAACGGTCACGTTGCCTTCGGCATCCTTTTCAAAACCGACGCACTTTACAAAGTAAGCGCTCTTGAGGCGTACTTCGCCATCCGGTTTCAAGCGGAAATACTTCTTTGGCGGTTCTTCCATGAAGTCGTCACGTTCAATGAACAATTCCTTGCCGAACGGAATCTTGCGAGTTCCCATGCTCGGGTCTTCAGGATTGTTTTCGACTTCGATTTCATCGATCTTGCCGTCTTCCCAGTTGTCAATCACGAGCTTGATCGGGTCAAGCACTGCCATTGCACGCTGGGCGGTTCTGTTCAATTCTTCACGAATGCAGAAGTAGAGCAAGTTGGAATCCACCATGGAGTCTGCCTTGGAAATACCGATGCGGTCGCAGAATTCACGGATAGAGCTCGGGGTGTAGCCACGACGGCGCAGACCGCAAACGGTCGGCATGCGCGGGTCATCCCAACCCATGACAGCCTTGGTCTGCACAAGTTCAAGAAGCTTGCGCTTGCTCATCATGGTGTATGTCAAATTCAAGCGAGCAAATTCAATCTGCTGCGGACGGTTTTCAAGACCAAGTTCGATGAGGAACCAGTCGTAAAGCGGTCTGTGGGCTTCAAATTCCAAGGTGCAAATGGAATGCGTAATGCCTTCGATCCAGTCGCTAATCGGGTGAGCAAAGTCGTACATCGGGTATACGCACCACTTGTCGCCTGTGCGGTGATGTGTGCAATGCTTGATGCGGTAGATCGTCGGGTCACGCATGTTCATGTTCGGGCTTGCGAGGTCAACCTTTGCGCGCAAGCACTTTTCACCATCGGCATACTTGCCGTCGCGCATTTCGCGGAAGAGCTTCATGTTTTCTTCTACGCTGCGGTCACGGTACGGAGACGGCTTACTTGGTTTGCCGGCATCGTTACCACGGTATTCCTGCATTTCTTCGCGGTTAAGGTCTTCAACGTAGGCCTTGCCCATTTCGATCATCTTTTCGGCAAATGCGTAAATCTGGTCGTAGTAGTCGCTTGCAAAGTATTCGCCGCCCTTCCATTCAAAGCCGAGCCACTGCACGTCTTCGCGAATGGAGTCAACGTATTCCACGTCTTCCTTGGTCGGGTTGGTATCGTCAAAACGGAGGTTTGTAATGCCACCGAAATCGGCAAACTTGTTTGCCGTGCCAAAGTTCAGGCAAATGCTCTTGGCGTGGCCGATGTGCAGGTAGCCGTTCGGTTCCGGGGGGAATCGTGTATGAACCTTTGTTCGCTTACCGGTTTTAAGATCGTTGACAATGATGTCTTGAATAAAATTTGATGCTTCTGGGATATCCATGATGAATCCTTAAATTTTTTAGAAAAATAGCATATTCCAGTAAACAAAAGGGAATTTACATGCCGTTTCTAGGTTTTATTTCACATATTTTTTCAGTCAAGACACTTTTGTTCAATTCGACAGGTTCATACAGCGTGATTTAAGCCCACAATCCAGGAAACAACGCTAATTTTTTGCAAAGTTTTTCTACTTTATTTTACAAATGAAACTGCGTTATCCTATAATCATTTTGGTGGCAATTGCCGTGATTGCACTTGCATTCCGCTCGTGGTCGCCGCTGCAAGACACCCGCACTGACGAATCCTTTTTGCCAAAGCCAGAATATGTGAAAATCATTTCGGCAGGGCACAATGTCACTGCCTCCGGCCTGTTCTGGATTAAGGGCCTCGTGGACCTTGGCGAAAGCTATCTTTCGGGCCAGGAATACGCATACCTCGGCCATGTAGGAGAACTCGCCACAAGCCTCGATAGCCTTTTCTACACCCCGTACTACTTTGTTGGCGGCGTCGTGCCAATCCAATCCAAAGATACATCTGACTATTCCGTAATGCGCCGCGCAATCCGCACCTTCCCAGAAGACTGGCGACTCGCACTGTACTTTGCCATTCGCCTTGCGAACGGCCCATACAAGCAGAACGCAGAAGCAGCCGACGTGATGCGCCATTTTGCAACATCGACAGACACCGCCATGCCAGAATATGTGCACACGATTTACCGCACATTCGAACTCGGTTCCATGCAGACTGAAATTGCATTGCAAACTGTCGTGGAAGATTGCACGAATCCGGCATTCGCCACATTCAAGGGTAGCCTCAAGGCCCGCGCTCGCCGCATTCTAGGTTATGGGTCCCTTGTCCAAAACGACGAGGTCAAACAGATTGACACGTTGATTGCAGGGGTCATGGATGGCAAAGTCCACCCGGCCTACGCCTACCAGAACCTGCTCAAGTTGAAGCACGTTGAAGCAGACAGTTCTAAGACAATGAATTAGGATCTAGGGGCTAGGGAATGTTGAGTTCCAATGTGTCGGCTGTAGGCTGACGGCTGAATGTTCAATTAATAACAAGCGAGAGTCGCGGCAGCCGAGCTTGCTCGAGCTGACATGACCGAGCGACATATTAATGGAGTTATCAATTAATAATTAACAATTAATAACTTCGTTATTCTTGATAATCGGCTCGGAAATGCCCATGCAAGCATGGTCGCTTCACTCGCCTTAGTTATCAATTAATAATTTCATTCTTCCATCTTCCGTCTTCCTACTGATTCCTGACTCCTGTCACTGACTCCTGTATTCATTCTTGCATCTAATCTTGTCATCACGAGCAACGCGAAGTGATCCAGAACATTGCCCCTAAACGTTCGCGCCCCGCTCCAAGACGCCTAGTAATGCTCTGGTTTCATCACAATAAGAATCGCATCAATGACAACGCCAACCCCAAACAGGCCACCGGTGCAAAGCCAAAGAATGCCGGTCAGAATTTTGCCTTCGTAAAAACGGTGAATGCCCAGGTAGCCAAGCAAAATGCAGAGGGCCAAGGCAATCCATTTGTTGTGATCTTTCTTCATTAGCTACTTGCCTTCGGAACGAGCCTTCAGGTTCGGAAGGCCCATCAACTCGAATGCCTGAGCGCTGCGAACCCGAGCGTCTTCAGCATCGGCGTTTTTTCCGAGTTTGTCAAACACTCGGGAACGGAAATACAAAATATTCGCAGTGCGGAAAATCCTGTTTTCCTTAATGGAAAGGGCTTCCGCTTCAGCATAGAGGGAATCAGCTTCGCTCCACTTCTTTGCAATCTCGGCGACCCTTGCCTTTGCCAAAACATAGCGGCCATCGGACTTTGAAAGAGCTTTGCGAACCTTGTCGACAACCTTTTCAGCGCTGTCGAGCTTGTTCGTTTTGGCGAGCGCGTAAGCCTGTTCCGCATAGAAGGCTGCCTGCAAACCGTCGTTTGCCTTTTTGAAATCATCCTTTGCAACAGAAGCTGCAATCTGCAAAACCTTCTGCGGTTCTTCCTTCGCATTTGCAAGTTCCATCTGCGCTTCGGCAACAGCCACCCTGGTCATGCCGTCAAGCACAGCCGGGCGAATGACGGCGAGCAAAGAATCAGCCAAGTTCAAATCCAGACTATTGATGCGAATCTGAGCCATAGACAAAAGAATGCGAGCTTCGGAGAGCAAGTCAGACTCCTTGCGGCTTGCAAGCAAGGCAAAGCTGTAAGAATCGTAAGCGGCAGCAAAACGGCCATCAGCCAACTGCTGCTGGGCACGGTAGGCATAGCGGCCAGACTCCGAGGCAAAGAGCGGGCTTGCGCAAAGCAATGCGGCTAACAAAACCAAAAATGTTTTCAAGCGCATTACCATAGAGTCTCCACTGTGAGCGGAATGGTATCCTTGACAGGCAATGTGCGCCTAATGATCCACATGTTCGAAAGCCCATCAACCATGTTGTCTGCATTTTCGAGAGTCTTTGCACCGACATCGACAAAGCCAGAAAGCGCACGGGTCACGCCATCGAGATTGCTGAGAAGGCCATCCATGCGGCCAAGCATGCCATCGACTTTGCCAAATGTCCCGTTGATATTATCGAACATTCCATCCATCTGACCAAAGACATTGTTGAGCTGCTGAGGGACCTCCTTCATCTCACCCATCAAACCACCCATGTCGGTCAAAAGATTTTCAGTCTTCGTAATCAAGCCAGGAACATTGTCATTCAGTTCAAGCAAAAGCGTAGTGCCGACACCAGTAATTCGGTCCAATCGCATAAGCTGCGTATTCAAGTTGTCGTACAGGGCGCGAGAGCCTAGCAAAGCACCGATCGTAGTTCCCGTATCCATAACGAGGGTTATGATGGTATCTGCCACTTCCACAAGTTCGCCGACTCGCTTGAGCAAATTATCTGCAGTTTCAAGCATCGTTTCAATATCTTGAGCCTGGCCAGAACGAATCGTTTCGCCATCTTCAAGTACTCGGCCGGTCTGACGAACTTCCACGTTAATCACGCGGGAAGAAATCACGTTCTGGTCGCGGATTGCATAGACAATCGCACTGTCGGTAATCCAGTTCTGGTACTGCTTGCGAATCGTAAATTCCATGAGAACGCCATCGCGTTCCAGCTTGATGCCAGTCACGCGACCCACTTCGACACCGCTAATTTGAACCTTGGTTCCTTCTCCAAGACCCATGGCTTTTTCAAAATGGCTAATAAGCTTGTATTCTTCGACACCGATCATGCCGGAGTCGAAAAGCTTGGCATAAAGCGTAATGCCAAAAACCATCAAGGCAACAGCAAGAAAGACCCCGACTAAAAGTCCGGAAAGTTCCATCCAGTTGATATGTTTCAATGGTCTCATATTAGAACAAATTTAGTAAAAACTTACATCTCACCGCGATTGCGCAAGTCTCTAAAGAGCTGTTGAGCAAACATTTCCTTGGAATTAATCCAATAATCAAAAGAATGAGGTTCTGTAAAAGTACGTTCATTCAAGAAAGATATGTTGCAGTTCAATTCCTTTGCCATCATCAGGTCGTGCGTAACAATGACAATGGAGGTTTTGAACAATCTACGCATGTTGTCAATAAGCGGGAGCAAGTTGCGGCGATTGTAGTTGTCAAGGCCTGCTGTCGGTTCGTCCATCAGCAAAAGGCGCGGGTCCATAACCCAGGAGCGTGCAATGGCAACACGCTTCTGCATGCCGATACTGAGCATGAACGGGAACTTGTCTTCTTCATCGCGAACGCGCATCAAGTCGAGAGCCATGTTTACGCGCTCCGCAATTTCGGCTTCACTGCCTCGCTTGTGGTAGCGGAGCGGGAGCGCAACATTGTTACGCACCGTAAGGTTCGAAATCAAGGCGCCATTCTGCAACACAAAACCGACCTGGCGCTTTGCAATTTCCAATGCAGTATGCTTTTCGCGCGGCAGGTGTTCGCCAAAGTAATAGAGATTGCCGGTCTGTGGTTTTTCTAGCCCCGCAAGAATACGCAGGAACAAGCTCTTACCGCGACCCGAAGGTCCTCCAAGGCAGAGCGTTTCGCCAGCTGCAAGTTTTAGATTCACGTTTTCAAGTACTCGATTTTCTACCTGAATCTTGCTCATGCCGGTCTTTTCAAAATGCGTCATTCTATAGGAAAAGCTCTTCTTGGCCTTTTCCAACGACACGGTTTCTTTCAAGGTGAAACTCAATTTATCTACAACAAGAGCATCAGACATGTTAAATCAACTTGGACAGTTCGCCCATATATTCAACGGCATTAAACATAACAAAGAACGAATCAGCAATCACAATATACAAAAAGGAATAAATCACGGAACGTGATGTAGCCTTCGGCAAGTTTCGAATATCTCGATTGACCTGAAAGCCCTGGTAGCATGCGTTAATCACGATAATGCACCCAAACACAAGGGGTTTAAGAAGCAGCAAGACAAAATCAGAGAATGAGATAGCCTGTAAAATGGATGTAAAGAGAAAGTCCCAAGTCAGCTGCACATTCATAGATTGTGCTGCAACAGAAATAAAAGCCTTAGAAATAAGAAAGCCGCCACCGATCGCACAGACGCTGAACCACATGTTCATCATGAACACAGCGATGGACCCACCAAAAAGAGACGGCATCACGAGATAGCGAATCGGATTGACACCCATGGTTGAAAGGGCATCAATTTCAGAGTTCACCTGCATGCCGCCGATCATGGTAGTCAACGCGGAACCGCTTCGGCCAGCAATAAGGAACGCCGTAAAGATGGGGCCTAGTTCACGAACAATGACAACGGCAAGGACGCTGCCCACAGCGCTGCCAAAGCCCATCTTGCCCATCATCGAAAAAGATTCCACAATGGACACAGCACCGAACAACGTTGCAATAACAAAAAGAACCGGGAACACTTCGACGCCAGTAAAGAACACCTGAAGCATCACGTTGCGGAAGTCAGTCCGCAAGTTTCTGTTGGAATCGAACAGAGAAAAAATTGCCCTGGAAAAAAGTGAAAAAAGCTTCCCCACGGTCGTTCCGAGGAACGCCTTGCCGATGCGTTCAAAGCCGACTCCTGCAAAGGTCAAGTCTGACTTTTTTTTACGCATTGGCTCCTCCGGCCACGTTTTCAATATTTTCTTCGCTCACTGCGGTCAAAATTTCGGACCAGAGTTCCGCGATGCCAGTCTTTTTAAGAGAGCTCACGGTAATCGGCAAGTAGTCGAGGCCGAACTTTTCCTTGATCGCCTGCAGGCTCTTTGCGCATTCAAACTGGTTTACCTTGTCGCGCTTGCTTGCTACGATAAGCACGGGTCTGCCGGCGGCACGGATGCCGGCGACAGTTTCAACATCGATCGGAGTGCCTTCATGACGTATGTCCACAAGGTACACTACCCCACGCAAGTCTTCGCATTTTTCAATGTACTGGCGAATGGACTGCGTCATCTGTTCCTGTTTTTTGTAGCTCACACGAGTGTAGCCTACGCCAGGCAAGTCCACGACATAGAAGGCTTCGTTTACGGCAAAGAAATTCAGTTCCTGGGTTTTGCCCGGGGTGGAACTGACCTTCACAAGCTTCCTGTCGCCAAGGAGCGTGTTCAGCAGGGAAGATTTGCCAACATTGGAACGACCAAGAAAGGCTATTTGCGGAAGACGGAGTTCCGGCAGGTCCGACATTTTAACGGCGCTCTTTACAAAGCGCACAGACAAAAGCTTGACACCGGCGACCTCGCGGGCGTTTGTATTTTCACGACTCATAGAGCACCTCTACTTTCAAAAGCGCGAAGCATCGTTACTTCGTCCACAAATTCCAAATCGCTGCCCATGGGAATGCCACGCGCAAGGCGTGTGCATTTTACAGGCAAGTTTTCTACAAGACGCCCAATCAGAATGGACGTACTTTCTGCTTCGGGGCTCGAGCCCAGGGCAAGAATAAGCTCTTCAATGTTTTCTTCACGCACGCGAGCGACCAGGTCGGGCAAGTGAAGCTGTTCAGGGCCAATGCCATCGAGCGGAGAGAGCACCCCGCCAAGAACAAAGTAAAGGCCCTGGAAAATTCCGGCGCGTTCAAACGGCTGCACATCGGAAGGCTTTTCTACAACGCAAATGGACTTTGCCCCCTCGCGGGAATTGCAGACCGGGCAAAGATCTTCGTCCGTATATAGACGACACTTGGGGCACGGGTGCACCCGTTCCGCAGCATTCGTCAGGCGTTCCGCAAAACGGTTCACCTGCTCCTTGGGCCTAGTCAGGATGTGGTAAGCAAGCCTACGTGCCGTCTTGGTACCAATGCCCGGCAACGAAGAAAACTCAGCGACAAGCTGCTCTAGGCTCTGCGGTTCATGCATAATAGGCTGACCAGGTGAAAGCGTCGTTCAGGCACTGCTGAAGCGTCGAATGAGAAATAGAAAGTTTGCGCATGCAGGTGACCACGGTCCGCAGTTCTTTCTTTTCGACCGCGTCGGCAAGTTGCAAAAGCATGCCCAGCGGGCCTGCGTGGTCGGCCACGGCATCACGGACTTCCGGAGCAACTGCTATGACCTGCAATGCTTCCATGCGGGGGACATCGACGAAGTCTTCAATGCGGCTGACTATGCCTACAAGGAATGCATCGGCAAACAGATTCGAATGGTCGGGAGCAATGGACAAAGCAAGGTTCTCCATGAACTTCGCCTTGTTTGAAATGCCTTTGAACAAAGGTGACTGGAAGGCTCCGGCATCGACAATGGAACGGGAATACAGAAGCATCATGAGCCAGGTATGCAGATGGCGGCGGCCAATCCATTCCAAGGCTTCCAGCACGGTCATTTCGGACGAACGCTTGTACCCCATGGAACTCTTTGCATAACGCATAAGAGCGGTTTCCACTTCCGGGAACTGCGAAGAAATTCGTTCCGCAAGCTCGGCTGCAGTCGGTTCATAGCGCAAATCGCGCAACAACTGCAAAATTGCGGAAGCGCTTGCAGGAACCTGGTTACCCGTCATGATTTCAGGGCGGGCAAAGTAATAACCCTGGAAAAATTCAAAGCCATTTTCCAGGCATGCATCTACATCTTCCTTGGTTTCGACTTTTTCTGCAAGCAGCTTTATTCCACGGTCCTTAAAGAATTTCGCAACCCCGGCCCTAACCTCCGGAGAATTTTCCACAAGGTCAACCTTGATGTAAGAAAGGTACTTGAAGTATGGTTCGAAAATTCTGCAATTCTCTTCCGTAAAAACAAAGTCGTCGAGTGCAATTTCAAAGCCAAGCTTGTGCACCTTCGCAACGCCAGCAACCACTTCATCATCCGGCAGCACATCTTCCAGAATCTCTAGAACAAAGCTATTTGGATCAAGAATCGTCGGAACATGACCGGTAAGCATTTCCCTGCTGCAATTCACAAAGCCCTTGTGGTTGCCAAGCAGAGTCTCAAGGCCAATGCCACTCAACGCATTTTCCAGAACTTTTGCAGTAGCAAGCATGCCGTTTGTGACCATGGCAGAATTGCAGCCTTCAGAACCTCTAAAGAGCAGTTCATACGCAAAGAGTTTACCCTCGCGATCAACAATCGGTTGTCTTGCTAAAAAAACTGTAGAATCCATAAATCAGACGAATGACGAAAAGTTTGGAGCTAGGGCATTGCGCCCTAGTTTAGATACGGGCCTGTTCGATGCCAAAGAGCAAGATGCTGCGGGCACCAGCGTCCCAGAGCTTGTCCATGATTGCATTTGCATCGTCACGCGGTACCATGGCCTTTACGGAATACCATTCACGACCATGGAGCTTGGTCACTGTCGGGGCATCAAGACCCGGTGTGAGTTCGCAAGCCTTGGCAAGATGCTCTGCAGGGCAATCGTATTCGATCATCATGTAGGACTGGGCTACGAGCTTACCCTGAATGCGGCGGATGAGTGTGTTGACTTCTTCGAGTTCCGTCTTTTGCGGATTGCAATAGAGAGCTGCGTTACTGCGGAAGAGCGGTTCGCCAACAATGCGAAGGCCAGCCTGCTTGAGTGTTGTACCTGTTTCGACAACGTCCACGATTGCGTTTGCAACGCCGAGGCTAACGGAAATTTCGACAGCGCCTTCAAGAACAACGAAATCCATCGGCTTCTTGTAGTAGGCTTCCACAATGTTCGGGAAACTTGTCGCGATGGTGCTATCCTTCAATTCTTCGAGAGACTGTATCGGACTTTCGTTCGGGACTGCGGCACACATTTTGCTTGCGCCGTACGGCAAATCCAAAACCTTTACAGCCGGGCTCTTCGCTTCTGCGTTAAAGTCGATACCGGTAATGCCGGCATCAATGATGCCACGGCCAACATACATCGGGATATCGCTTGGGCGAAGGAAGAAAAATTCAATACCGTTCTTGGTATCGATCTGGGTCAAAGTCTTGTATGGCTTAGAGGCTTTGTAACCGCAAGCCTTCAAAAGTTCCTGGGTAGGCTCAAAGAGCATGCCCTTATTCGGGAGAGCAACCTTAATCATAGTTTTGCGTACACTTCTTCGAGGGTGAGACCTTTTTCCGCCATCATGCAGGCTACATAGTAAAGAACCTGGGAAAGTTCAAGGCACTGGTCGTCACGGGTTTCGTAACGGGCAGCCATCCAGCTTTCGCCAGCTTCTTCAACCAGCTTCTTGCCAATACCATGGGCACCCTTCTTGAAGAGTTCCGTGGTGCTTTTGCCTTCCGGCATTGTTCTTTTACGTTCGCAAACAAGTGCGTAGATTTCTTCAAATGTCATAATGATTGACCTCTATAGTTTATTCACGTCGCTAAAGATAGAAAATACAAGAAAAAGGCTCCGGAAGCTTTACACTTCCAGAGCCTTTTCAGCTAGACTGTTCGTTTGAGCAGAATCGTTTTTACTTGACAGTCACACGGCGTGTGAGCACATCGGAACCAGCGCTCATACGAACGATGTAGTTACCGACCTTGAGGTCTTCGAGGGAAACCTGACCGGCAACCTGACGGAATGCGCGAATCGGGCGACCCTGCATATCGAACACATCAACATCGATGGACTTTGCACCGGCAATAGAGAGGGTGCGACCGTTCATAGACATGGAAAGCGCAGACCTTGCGGAATTCATGATAGCTGTCACAGTACCTCTTCTGCTAGAAGAACTTCTAATGGTGCTAGAAGAGCTGGAGCTAGACGGCTTATCAACAACAGTCAAGCCCTTGCAAGTGAAGTTGTCTACATAGAGGTAGTTCGGGGTCGGTGTTTCACCCTTGACTTCCCAGTGGAATGCAGAAACCTTGCTCTTATTCAAGGTAACATCTTCACCCCAGCCGGCCTGCTTAAGGTCAGACCATGCAATCACGGCGGTCTTCCAAGAAGTAGAGGCAGCGATTTCTGCAGTGTGGCGATCGTATGCTGTCAAGGCACCCTTGCCGTCACCAGCGAGAACAGCCTTGAAGTTATGAGCGGCACCAATGTAGTCGTAAGAAATCTGAGTGCACTTAGAAAGGTTATAAGCCTCATCTTCTTCTGCGAGATTCAAACCAAGAGCAACATACGGATCATATTCGTTTCCGCCCTGGTCAAGCTTGATATCCTTGAGGCCGCCCATTGTGGAGGAGCCATTTGTAGCCGGGAAGGTCACAACATAGCCACCGTTTTCGGCATCTTCTTCATTTGCAAATGTAGAGGCGCCCTTGTCGCCCTTGTCGTTGTAAGCGAACCAGTAGCCACCTGTGTAAGCCTGGTTGTCTCCATCTTCAAAGTCATCTACCATGCCGGCCGGAGCAGCAACGGAGCTAGAGGAGCTAGCCACGCTACTGGAACTCTTGACAGAGCTGGAGGAACTCTTAGCGGAGCTAGAAGACTTGGCACTGCTGGAGCTGCCCTTGACAGAAGAGCTGGAACTTGGGGTCACTACGTTAATGGACATGCCATCGCACATCACATCGTCAATGTAGAGATAATCATACTTCAAGGTAGTGGTAGCAGCCTTTTCGTCGCCCTTCACTTCCCAAGCCAGCTTGTTCACTGTATTCTTGAACTTGGAAATGTCAAAGTGCGTTGCAGCTTCTGTTGCGCCCCAGTTGCCCTGCACCAAATCAGCCCAATCAATGGTCACTGTTTTCCATTCGCCCTGGTCAATAAAGCTTGTGGAGTGATAGTTGTAGTTTTCAACCTTTGTGGACTGAACCTTAAAGTTGTGGGCAGCGCCCTTATACTTATAGCTGAAAGTCTTGCAGGAAGTCAAATCAAAAGCAGATTCATCTTCATTGATGTTAAGACCCAAGGCAATGTAAGGAGCATATTCGTTTCCGCCCTTTACAAGCTTGATGCCGGTTGCAGCCAACATACCCTTGGTGCTATTGCCATTATCGGTAGGAACAACAACAGTCCAACCCGGTTCGCCATCTTCAACAACGGTCTTATTGCTAATGGAAGACTGACCATCGTCATCCTTATCGGTGTAGGCATACCAAACGCCACCCGTATAAGCATACTTGTCAAGGTCTTCAAAGTCATCGAACATGTTGGTCTTGCCGCCAGAAACGGAACCTCCTGCGCTAGAGGAAGATGCTGCTGGAATTACAGCACCAGAACGCCACGGAGCCTTTGCTGCCCAGCTCTGGAGCTGATCGTAAACATACTTACCAGATTCAGAGTAGCCGCTATAGCTCCAGTTCTGGGGATTTGTATAAGAGGACTGATTAGCAAAGATGGAAGCGCTTTCATCCTTGCTGTGAACGGACCAGTTGCACCAGGAGATCTTCTTCTGGTCAAGGTAGCTCATCCAGGCATCGGAACTGGACTTGCTGTAGCCACCATTGCCGCTAGCATCCACAGTACCCCATTCCGTCACGAAAACGGTGAGGCCAGCCTGAATGGCCTGGTTGATGCCATTTCTGTAGGTTGGATTGCCACTATAGGCACCACCATCCAGGGAATGCGAACCGGCATAGAAGTGGAATGTGTAGGCAACATTTTTATCATTAATCGGGTTGGAAACGGCTTCACCCGGGCGAATGGAATATTCGCTGTTACCCACGATAATCAGGTTATCAGTACCACCGTTCTGGCGGATCACAGGAATCACCTGATCTGCATAGGTCTTAATGGAGCTCCACATATTTGCAGCCATTGGCTCGTTATAAATTTCAAAAATCACGTTGGGATACTTGCCCCACTTGCTGGCCATGGTCTTGAAGAAAGTCTTAGCATCTTCAGTCTGGGTATGGGCCACATGGGAGTGGAAGTCGATAATGACATAGATGCCGTTATCGATAGCAGCCTGAATGACGGTTTCGTCGACACTCTGCCAGTTGGCCATAGGGCCACCGCCCTTATCGCCACCTACACCATGGGGAACGCGGATAATTTCGATTTTCCACTTGTCCACCAAGCCCTTAATCACGCTTGCAGTGTAAAATTCCGAGGACCATACGTCCCAGAACATACTCATACCCTTGAGCTGAACAGGCTGACTTGTTTTGGCACTATAGAGCATACCGCTTTTTGCTTGAAGCTTGCCATAGTAGTCTACAGGGCCTGCGGCCAAAGCCACGCTTGCAAACAAGGCAAGTACAAGAATTGACAATTTTTTCATGAGAGACTCCTTAAGATAGTCCAACTTGGAATAGTTTGTAATTTAATCTCTAAAAAGGTGAATAGTCCACTGTTTTTTAGAAAAAAAAACTAAACAGTACCAATTGTGAAATTCAATTCAATAAGAACGTCAAAAAATTAGAACATAAACGGAAAATTTCCCAGCAAAAACCAGTTTACAATTCAGTTTTTGTTCCCGAGGTGTTCACCAGCGTTCTTTTTCTTGCCCAATGGTCGTCGCAGGCCCGTGCCCGCACAGCACAGTCGTATTTCCTGGCAGAGCAAACAATTTTTCCTTGATGGAATGCATCAACTTGCCAAAGCTGCCTCCCGGCAAATCCGTTCTGCCATAGGAACCTTGAAAAAGCACGTCACCGGCAAAAACGGCGCCTGCGGACTTTTCGTAAAAGGCAAGGCTGCCGGCAGAATGCCCAGGAACTTCCAGAACGGAAAATTCCATATTGCCGACTTTGACAAAATCCCCTTCCCTCAAAAATTCTGTGGGGAGCGGCAGATCCTCATCAAGACGCAATCCAAACATTGCAGCCTGCATGGCGGCTCCCTGGAGCAACGGCAAATCCGGCTCACCAACACCCACAGGAACGTTCCACGCCCGAACAGCATGCCCATTGCCAATGCAATGGTCCAAGTGCAAGTGGGTATTCAGAATGCGACAAACTTTCAAGTTCTGTTCGGCGACAAAATCTTTGGCAAGCTGCAATTCATGCTCATCATAAAAACCGGGGTCAATAATGACAGCATCACGCGTTTCATCAAAAACGACATACGTATTTTCGCCAAATGGATTGCAAACAAAAACCTGGATGTTCATACTAGTTCTTTAAGCGGCTCCCCTGCAGGCGCATGTTCCACAGAAGGCCAACAAGCAGCATGCAGGTCAAGGCAAACGAGCCACCATAGCTAAGGAACGGAAGCGGAAGACCGGTCACCGGCATTAGGCCGATAGTCATCGCAATGTTCACTATGATATGGAAGACGAAAATGGAACTGGCTCCAGCGCACACTAGCGTCACAAACGGGTGCGACTGCGCCTTGCAAATAGACATTGCACGCCACAGGAACAAAAAGTACAGTATCAAGATGCCGATGCAGCCAGCAAAGCCAAACTGTTCCCCCAGCACGCTGAAAATGAAGTCCGTGTGTTCTTCCGGCAAAAAGCTGAGCTTTGTCTGCGTGCCTTCGCCATAGCCCTTCCCGGAAAGCCCCCCGGAACCGATGGCCGTCATGGATTGCAAAACCTGGTAGCCATCGCCCTTCGGGTCAGAAAGCGGGTTGATAAAAGTCTCCACGCGTTTCTGCTGATGCGGTTCCAAATGGTTCCAGACCATGGAACTCGTGTAACCCGCCAAAATGTTTACCAGGAAAATGACGACTGTATAGGAAATCGGGAATTTGCGTTTGAACAAAAGGAAGGCCAGCAGGCAAATAAAGCCTCCCCACAAAAATTGGGAATACGAAACTAGAGAATGCGAAAGGACGACCGAAGCCAACGGGCTAAGCATAAGCACTATGTCCAGCAATCTCAAGCCCGCAAAAAAGAAGCAAGTCAAAGTCACCATAGTAAACACTAGCGCCGTACTCAAATCCGGTTGGCGAAGCACAAGCACAAACGGGACAATGAACAAAAATCCAGGAACAACAAAAGTTTTCAGTTTCAAGACATCAACAGGGTGTTTTGAAAGCCAACTGGAAATCATCAGCAAATAGGCTATTTTAGAAAACTCCGACGGCTGCAATTTAAAGAAGCCAAGATCGATCCAACGGCCGGCACCCTTGACAACATCGCCAGCAACAAAAAGGACAACGGCAAGCAAAATCAACGTGACAATGTACGCAGGTATCGTGCAGGCACGCAAAAAGGAAATTTTAACAAAAGAAAGGCCAACCGCAATCAGTAAACCTATGCAAAAGAAAGTAATCTGCTTGAACCAATATGTCTGATAGAACGGCAAACCTTCAGAGGATGTCACCGAAGCAGAATAGACAAGAGCAATGCCACAGCCCATCAGCAAAAAGATGAGCAGAACAAAGAACCAGTCCATTTTATCAGTCGTACTAGAACGAAACATCATTCATTTTCCTTCACTTGCAAGGAATCGCCAAAGAAATAAGCTTCCATCACTTTCTTTGAAATCGGAGCAGCCTTCGCACCGCCGCCACCGGCAGCTTCCAAAATCACGGACACGGCAATTTCCGGGGCATAGAGGGGCGCCACGGCAACATACCACGCATGGGTCTTTTCACCCTTCTTCCATTCACCAGAGCCAGTTTTGCCACCGACTCGGATTCCAGGCAGAGCGCCTCGCTTGCCGGTTCCGCCAGGGTGGTTCACTACGGAATCCATGCCGGCAAGAATCAATTCATGCGTAGATTCCTTCATCTTGCCGGAACGCACAATTTCCGGTTTGAATTCCTTGACCACCTTGCCCGTAACATCGCGAAGCTCCTTCATCAGATGCGGTCTGTAAACGCCCTTGTTCGTTGCAAGCGACCCCGCAAGGACTGCTTCCTGCAAAGGTGTAACAAGCTGCCCCTGGCCAATGGACAAGTTCAAAATCAAGCCTCTTGCCCAGCGCCAGCCACTGCGCTTATTGCGTTCGTTAAAGCTCACTGAATCCGGCAACCAGCCACGGCGCTCCCCCGGCAAGTCAATGCCGAGCAATTCTTCGCCAAGCCCAAAGCGGCGACCGAATTCATTGATGCGCGCCATGTCAATTTCAAGGCCGGCCTGGTAAAAGAAAACATCGCAAGAAAGTCGAAGGGCGTTAACAACATTCAAGCCCCCATGAACGCCCCAGCATTTTTGGTAACGCGAGCCAAAAGTGTAGCCGCCAGTACAGGAATGCGGGTAGAACTTGTTCTTTGAAATGATTCCATTTTCAAGCCCTGCCCCAGCAGTAACAAGCTTAAAGACAGAAGCCGGCGGATACACGCCCGCGATAGCCCTATTCACGAGAGGCTTGGTCGTATCGAGGGCCATCTTAGCCCAGCCACGCTTGCGTTCCTTTTTTTTCAACGAAAAAACGTTCGGGTCCATGCGCGGCGAACTTACCATGGCAAGAATTTCACCAGTTCTCGGATCAAGAGCTACCACCGCGCCACGCACACTGTCTGGCAAAGCCTCTTCTGCCACTTTCTGCAAGCGCAAATCCAAAGTCGAAACCAAATGCAAGCCAGGTTCCGCAGGAATCGGTTCCATGTCCTCAATTTCGCTAACCACTCGGCCAAACGCATTCACTTCCACGACCTTGCTGCCGTTCTTTCCACGGAAAGCCAAATCATACTGCTGCTCCAAGCCTTTCTGTCCAATCAGATCGCCCGAAGAATACTTGTCCTTGTATTCCTTCTTCTGCAGCTGCTCTTCCGAAATTTCCCCCATATAGCCTAACACATGGGCTGCGAGAGTTCCGTGCGGGTATTCGCGGCGGGATTCCGTAATCATGTACACGCCAGGCAGTTCATGCGAATGTTCCTCAATCACAGAAACTTGTGCCGGCGAAGCATCTTCGTAAATGCGGATCGGCCTGTTGCGAATCCAGGCAGTGCGCTGGAACGCCGTATCAAGCGACGCAGAATCAAACATGCGCACCCCATCGGCATCGCGAATGTCAAGCAAAATTCTGAACAGGGAATCCTTGCCGCTCTTTTTACGCGGCAGCTGCTGGGCATCTATGACAATATGGAACGAAGGCCTGTTGCGAACAAGCACTTCCCCATTGCGGTCATAAATGAAGCCTCGTTCCGCCTGTATTTCTATACGGCGAATACGGTTGTTTTCGGAGCGCTGAAAATTATCTTCGTAATTAACATGCTGCAAATAGAAAAGCCTAACACCAAGCACACAGAAAGCGCACCAGACAACAGCCAAAAAGACAATCACCTTAAAGTTCTTGTCTCTTATGTCACGTCCGTCATTGAGAGAATTATGCATGCCTCTTTCGCTTTCCTCTGAACAAGAAATAATAGGCAACGCCACCGACCACGACGGTATATGCGCATTCTGGCAAAGAGCTTCTCAAAAATGCATGGGTCATTTCGGAAGCGGTCATGCTAGATAGCGCCATGAACACCAGGTCGCTAAAGAGAACGCCAAAGCCCAATGCAACAATTTTGATACCATACTGCAAAGTCAAATACCGGTCTTCAAGCAAGCCGCAAAGGTAGCCAAGCAAAGTCATGGCGATCGTATGCGTGCCAAGCCATTCCACCGGACCATACACATCGCTAGAAAAGCCCACGAGAAAGCCCCAGACGGCTCCTGCTGCAGGTCCATTCTTAAAAGCCTGGTACACGACAAAAATTATAAGCAGATCAGGTTTCACGCCGAAAATGGAAATCCACCCAGTAACGGTGGTCTGCAACACTACACAGAGAATGAAGCAGATGATAATTCCGAGTACTCTCAAATTTTTCATTCTGCAAGCTCCCTAACAACCCAGTCCGGTTCCTTTTCCATCACGAAAAGTTCTTCAAGTTCCGTCACTTCCTGGAATGGTTCCACAACAAGCAGCGAGATTACGTCCAAATCCATCTTGCGGACTTCCTTGACATAACCGACCCCGAGTCCCTTCGGGAAAATTCCGCCAAGACCGGAGGTCACAAGCGTATCGCCGGCACGAACTCCAGCATGCGTCGGCACCGTAACCATCAGGGAATGGGAATCCATTGGCTCGGCAAAACCGATCGTGCGAGTTCTGGAGTCCATCACGGAAAACTTCATGCTGGGGTCAAGAATCACCTGAATCTGAGCATGATGCGCAGCCACCCTGGAAACTCGGCCAACGACACCCTTCATGGAGAACGCAGGCATGTCCACCTTGAGGCCATCCACTTCGCCACGATTTACAACAAGTGTGGTCACTACGCGACCGGGGTTTTTACCGACAACGCGCGATGTAACGATCGGATAATCCCAGCGATTGTCAAAGCGCACCAAGGCGCGCAGGCGAACCAGCTCCTTCAGTCCTTCCCTGGCATTATCAAGTTCCAGTCGCAGGCGAGCATTCTGCTCCTTCAAGACCTCGTTCTGGGCAAGAACGCTATGATAGCCATCTACAGACGAAGTAAGCGCCTGCAACGGGTAAAAAACGGAAGATAGAGCACTGGAGGCTATCGCCTCCTTTTTTTCAACAGAAACCACGCGCATGGCAACACCAAAGGCAAGCAGGATTCCCAAAACAAGAATCCCGCGGCCAAAGGCGCATGCACTGCGCAAGAGGGCCCCAAGTTTAAACATCGGGCACGCCTCCAAGAATTAGTTAGAAGAACCGATAAGCACCGGACGGTATTTGTCCAAGTCTTCAAGAATACGGGCAGTACCCTTGCAAACGCAAATCAAGGCATCGTCGATCACGTTTACAGAGAGGCCTGTTTCCTGACGGATGCGGGCGTCGAAGCCGCGAAGCAGGGAACCGCCACCAGTCATGATGATACCCTTGTCATAGATATCTGCAGAAAGTTCCGGCGGAGTCTTGCTCAGGGTATCCTTCACGGAATCGATGATAGTCTGAATAGGTTCGCTAAGAGCATCGCGGATTTCTTCGCTAGTGATAGTCACGGTGCGCGGCATACCTGCAATGTGGTCGTGACCCTTCACTTCCATGGTCAATTCCTTTTCGAGCGGGAATGCGGAACCGATTTCAATCTTGATCTGTTCAGCAGTGGTAGCACCGATGCCCAAGTTGTAGAACTGGCGCATGTAGCGAATGATTGCTTCATCCATTTCGTCACCAGCAGTGCGAACGGAGCTCTGGCAAACGATGCCGTTCAAAGCAATCACTGCGATATCGGAAGTGCCGCCGCCGATATCGACAACCATGTTACCGACAGGGTCTTCAACTGGAATGCCCATGCCGATTGCGGCAGCCATCGGTTCATGAACAAGGTGCACTTCCTTAGCACCGGCGTGGGTTGCGGCATCGATCACAGCACGCTTTTCCACTTCGGTAATGCCAGACGGAACACCGACGACAACGCGCGGGTGCACCATGAAGAGCGGGTACTTCTGCACACGCTTAATGAAGGTCTGGAGAAGTGTTTCAACAAGATCAAATTCAGCAATCACGCCATCGCTCATCGGGCGAACAGCACGAAGTAGGCCCGGAGTACGGCCGAGCATCTTTTTAGCTTCAAGACCAATAGCAGAAACCCTATTGTTCTTAGCATCAACAGCAATAACTGTAGGTTCGTTAATGACGAGTCCCTGACCAGCTACATGAACCAAAGTGTTTGCGGTACCAAGGTCGATACCGATGTCACAAGAAAAGAATCCGAACACAATCTTATCCCTTGAGAGTGTTAAATGTTACGCGCGAAAATATAGCTATTCTTCGCCAGTACCAAACTTCCAAACTTTCAAATAACGGTCCCAATTCATGTAATGAGCGTTATAGCGGTACTTGCGTTTTTGATACACTTTCAAATCTTTGTAATAAAAGAAATCCACCTCGGAATACCCGGAGTAACCTTCGGCAGTTACGCCATCGAAAAAGCGCAAATCGCGAATCACATAGTAAGGCGAATCAGCTACCGCTTCCGGGTGGCCGGCCTTCATGACTTCAGCCACCATGAACTTCAAGTCCTGCTGCAAATACGGGGTGAGCTTTGCCTCCAATCTATCAGGAGCTTCAGAACAAGCGGCAAGCAGTGCAAGCATCGTTGCAGCAAAAAAAAGCATCAAACAGTTCTTCATCTTCATGACTCTAATTTAGAAAAAGATGCAAAAGCAAAATGCACTATTTTCCCGTAGGCATCGTCAATATGTTTCTGACAAAAAACACCCTGGCGTTTTACGCCAAGGTGTTTTTAAAGTCCCGAGACTCAGCTTCTAGAATTAGAATGCGTAAGTTGCAGAAATGCGGGAGAAAAGACGGCCTTCGCCCTGGAACGGGTTGCGGAAGAGCAAGTCTTCAGCGACGGTCACGTCGATTTTCAACTTTTCTTCGATGTTGATGCCGAAGCCGAAGCCGACATGGTCATCTGCAGTGCCGTTAGCGAGCGGATTTGTGCTGAAGAAGTTGCCGGAGTCAACGCAGAGACCATCGGTCTTGCCGACATTGCCTGCATGCTGATCGCAGGAAGTGTAAAGGATAGACTTCTTACCACCGACGCGGATTACGAACCAATCCCACCAGATGTTGCGTTCGATACCGAAGCTGATCTGGCCACCGATTTCTTCGCGTTCATCACGATGGTCACCTTCTGCAGAGGCATCGTATGTAGTTTCACCAGTCTTGTGATCATACTTCCAGTTGCCAGCTTCAGTCTTGTTCCAGATGAAGTCTGCACCGAGCCAGAAGAAGCCACGGTCAAGAGCAACGTTGATGCCAAGACCGACCTTGCTTTCAATGTCTTCAATGCCAGCAGCCTGAATGTAATGGGCAGAAACAGCCGGAACCAATTCACCATCGAGAGCTTCGAGAGAGAAGAAGGCACGAGCCTTACCCAAGTAAGAGAAGTCGCCATCGTCGAAGAAGCTCTTGTGTTCGTCACCGAACTGAACGCGAGCAACACCGAAAGAAAGTTCCAAGTCAATGCTGGAGCCAAGCTGCCAGTTCACACCACCATCGGCACGGATAATGGATGCATAAGCATCGCTATCCACCTGGTAGGAACCGTCTTCCATCTGCTTACCGCCATCCTGGTGAGCAATGAAAACGTGCAAGCCAAGAGCGTTGCCATCAGAGAGAGTACCGCCCAAGAAGCCGTCAAAGTTAGTCACGGTTTCCGGAACATCAGAAACGGAACCGTCATTGTTGATAACCTTGTTCGGCAAGAACTTGCCAAGTTCGGTATCCATGCGGCCGAACAAGCCACCGATGCTAAGGCGCGGGTCCGGATAATCACCAGAGCCAAGAGCCAAAGAGAAAATGCCACCGAAATTCGGGTGCATAGGATCCTGGTTAGTTCCTGTAGCGACATCTTCCGTATAAGGTCCGAATTCACCGATCAAATAATTCGGGTAGAGGTTGATGTTTGCCGGGTTATCGAAAATACTTACATCATCCATGATGTAGGTAGTGTTCTTACCCATAGATTCTACGCGGGCGTATGTTGCAAAAGCCTGTTCTACGCCAAAGGCACCAACCAAGGTACCAAGTGCGATCGCGGTCTTGAGTTTCATTTAAGACTCCTCTAAAATCAATTTGCCTAAAAGTTAATTTTATCTTCCAAAAAACGCAACTGTTTTTTGAAAAAAACTTTCAATATCTAACTAAAAGATAGCAAAAAGAAAAAGAGCCAAGGGAATCCCTTGACTCTTTCTTTCCTCGAATAAAGAAAATTATTCAGAGAAGGTGAACGGAATCGTCACAGTGGTGTTACCAGACTTAACCTTAGAGAAGGTCCAGCGGCCAACAGCCTTCTTCACTTCGTTATCGAATTCACCGAAACCAGTGGTCGAAGAAGCGATGGAGATGCTGATCACGTCACCACCCGGGGCAATCGTGAAGCGGAGGGTAACCTTACCGCTAAAGCCAGCTTTCTTCTTAAGGAACTTGTTATAGATGTGACGGAGACCCGGAGTACGCTGACGGACAACCTTCATGATGTCTGCAGCAGAGCGGGAACCACCACCAGCACCCATATCAATGTCACGTTCGGACGGGGTCTTGATAGAACCCTTGGCCCTGGTAGAAATACCACCGCCGCCACCGCCGAGGAGGGAGCCAAGGCCGTCGCCGAGACCGCCAGAACCACCTTCTGCGTAACCTTCGTTGAAGCCACCATCAGCCTTACCGCGGCGACCGCCAAGAACTGTCTTACCGGAAGTCTGCAAGCCTGCAACATCCTTCAACACCTTGTCGATATCCTTGGTGAACTTCTGGTTTTTCATCAAGTCGTAAGCACCGGCACTAGCATTCTTGGTCTGGGCAGTGAGGAGCTTAAGCACACCGCGAGTCTGCGGAGCGTTCGGCTGACCCTTACCGCGTGGCTTACCGCCACCACCAGCCTTCTTGCGAGGCTTTTCCGGTTCTTTCTTCTTCTTTTCTTCCTTCTTCTCTTCCTTCTTTTCTTCGATGGTCATAGAAGCAGAAAGATCAGCAGCTTCGGAGTCTTCGAAGATAACTTCTTCGACAACCTGTTCGTACATGGAAGCCCAGATAGAGAAGGCGAGAGCGATTACAACGGAAATACCGAGGATACCACCCATCTTCTTATCCGATTCCGGCATAAGAGATGCTACGAACGGATCAAGCTGCGGCTTTTTATTTTTCTTAGGAGCTTCAGCCATTATTATTCCTCCCCACCGTTCTTCTGCATAACTGCGAAGGCGATGTTAGTGTAACCGGCGAAGCCACAAGTGGCCATAACCTTGTACATTGCGTCGTACGGAATGTTCTTGTCAATCTGAACGATGATGTGACCTGCTTCATCAGCCGGAAGACCAGCCTTCAAAGCATGTTCCATTTCAACTTGACGACGTTCCTTCAACACAGAGTCAACCTTAGTGACCAACAAATCTTCTTGTTTCAAAACATCTTCAGTCGGGATGATCTTTGCGTTATCAACTACAACATAGTTGTTATCGACGACAACTGTCAAAGAAACTTCAGTCGGCTGGATCTTAGATGTAGAAACAGGCAGGATCAAGTTTTCGGCTTGCGTAAGCAACTGACCTTCAGCATCCATGTTCTTGATCATAAACACAAGAATAATGGTCATCATGTCCATCATGGACGTGAGGGAGAAAGGTACGTCTTCGCCGTATTTACGAGTTTTTCTCATAATTAGCCTCCCAACTTTGCCAAGTTGATCTTAGCGAATCCTGCTGCCTTGGAACGGTCCATGAGCTGAATGATCTTGTCGAACTGAGTATCGTCGTTTGCAACAACGATAATGTTGTCAACGTCATCCAAGTCGATGAACTGTGTATGAATGGCAATCAGGTCTTTTGCAATCAGATCGTATGCAGAAAGCGGATAAATGATGGTCTTTGCAGCATCTTCCGGCTTGAGCTTACGAGCAGAGTTCGGGGTAAGAGTTGCGACAGCAGCGCCTGCACCCGGCTTCTTCAAGCCAGCAGGAGCCTTGAGGCCGCCAGGACCTTCACCCGTCAATGCGAAGAATTCGTTGTTACCATCTACGAATACACTGTCAGGCACATTTTCGCCCTGGGAAGAGTAGAGTGCCCAACGGACACGACCCGGATCTTCTTCGGAATCCTTCTGGATTGCCCAAAGTTCAATGTTTTCGATTTCGTAGAGATACTTTTCTTTATCCATTTCCTTGCCGTCCTGGCACTTAGGGCCATGACCGCTTTCCACTGTTGTCTTCACTTCTTCTGGAGAATACGTGATGAGCTTGGAGTCGGATTTGCAACGGAAGGTCCACATTTCCTTGAAGTAGACGTTCGGCTGGAAACCGCCACGAGCACCGATTACGAGGTAATCAGACGTAATAGCCAAAGAAAGGTTAAGAGCTTGCTGGTCCGGTTCTGGAGGAGTATCGTTATCCATATTCATCATGCTGCGTTCAGGCAGGTTGACTTCAACGATAGCGAGCTTCGAGAAGGAGGTCAGCGACAACAGCATCGGAATCAGGATTGTAAACAAACCCATGGCCGGGAGTAGATCCGGTTCCTCAGGCTTGGCTGGTTTCTTGATTTCTTTTGCCATATTAAAACTCCGTTATTAACGCCTTAGATTACTTGGCAAGGGAGTTGATTGTCTTGAGGCCCTTTTCTTCCATTTCCTGGATGAGGCGTTCGCTGTTCATGTTGAGAAGACCAACGATAACGAGGAGCGGCACAGCAGAGAGAAGGCCGAGGAGAGTAGTACCCATAGCGATAGCAATACCGTCAGCAAGAGCCTTACCACGTTCTGCAGCCGGCTTGTTAGCAACAGCGTCGAATGTAAAGATAAGACCGTAAATGGTACCCATAAGACCAAGGAGAGTGGAGATGGAAGCCATAACAGAAATGATGCTTACGTAACGGGTAAGACGCGGAGCTTCGGTAAGGAACACTGCGTCAGATGCATTTGCCATAGCGTCGCGGCCACCTTCGCGGTTTGCAACGATTGCTGCCATAACCTTAGCGATCGGGAGCTTGGACTTTTCAGCGAAGGAGAGAGCCTGGTCATATTGACCGCCCGCAACGAGCTGACCGAACTTCTGGAGGAAGTTTGCGCGGCCGCTTGCGCTCTTCACGATGATGTAGATGATACGTTCAATCGAGAAACCGAGACCAATGATGAACACCACGAGGATGATCCACATGAACTGCCAACCATCAGATTCCGGGCTGAAAGATTGAAGAAGTTTAGACATAGAAATTACTCCTTATTCGAGTTTTTGAAGTTAGTTTTTGATTCCTAGGCACAATTTTATCTTTTTTATAGGCAAATCGTCAACCAAAGGTGGTAAAAAAAACTTTACCCCGTGTGTTTTTTTGCTCAAATCTGCAAAAAAACGCCATTTTGGCACTTTTCCAAACATAATTTTTCAAAGTCAACTCCAATTTTACAGAATTTTCATTCAAAAAACAGCTTGATTTTAGGGATTCTGCCGACGGTAGGCCGACTTCTGTCGTCTGAATTAGTTTATAAGGATCTAGGATTTAGGGGCTAGTGGTTAGACGAAAGACCGCTTCGCTGGTAGACGAGATGTGTGCAAACGAGTGTCGCGACCAAGCTTGCTTGGGCATGACCGAGTGCCGCCACATCCTATGGCGATGCCATGAAAGACGAAAGAGGATTGTT
>JAZLFR010000069.1:0-130954 GCA_045615885.1 Fibrobacteraceae bacterium | reverse complement strand
GAAGCGCTTTGCTGCTGCAAGGCCCTTTGCTGCGAGGGTTGTGCAGATTGCTGCTGTAAGGGTGGTTTTACCGTGGTCAACGTGACCGATGGTGCCGATGTTGCAGTGCGGCTTGCTTCTGTCGAAATGTTCTTTTGCCATATTGGCCTCCGTATATGTGAAAAAGCCCAGATCGGGAGTCGGACCCGAGACCTCTTCCTTACCAAGGAAGTGCTCTACCACTGAGCTACCTGGGCTTAAGCCTCATGATACCGAAGTACCATGAGGCGATTTTATCGTGGGCCGTCGTGGTTTCGAACCACGGTAGGCGTAAGCCAACGGATTTACAGTCCGTCCCCTTTAACCACTCGGGCAACGACCCATGCTAAGCCAAAGATAGGAATCGAACCTACGACCGGCTGATTACAAATCAGCTGCTCTACCAGCTGAGCTACTTTGGCAAGCGTGGACAAATTTAAAAAGAACTATGCATTTGTCAAGCTCAAATTACAAAATATCTTCATTTTTTTTGAAAAACTTTAAAACTTTTGGTAATAATTTGTGAATAACTCGTGAAAACCAGGAAATTACCCTAACTTTTTAAAAATCATGCATTTAAAAAAGATAAAAACTCTATTTTTTGAACTATGAAAATAAGTAATGCCGATCACACCGCCCGCATCGAAGTGCGTTATGCAGAAACCGATGCAATGGGAATTGTCCACCATTCCGTTTACGCAATCTGGTTCGAACAGGCTAGAACGGAGCTCATGCGCACCCACGGCTGCCCGTACCACCTTCTCGAAGCCGAAGGCTACGCTAGCCCAGTGCTGAAACTTGAAACAGAGTTCATTTCTCCGTGCAAGTACGGCGATTTCGTGGATATTCACGTAACAATCGGCCGTGAAGACCGCCTGCGCTGCAGATTCTTCTATGAACTGAGCGTAAACGGCAAGCTTTGTACCAAGGGATCCTCGCTCCACCTGTTCACGAAGAATGGAATCCCGAGCCGCAAGGCCCCAGAAAACTTTTTGAAAGCCTTCTTCCCCGAAGAACTGTAATTTAGGCGACTTTACCTATATATAATATGTCTTTGAACGCTAGTCCACTTGCCGAACGCCTGCGCCCGACCTCCATCGACGAATTCATGGGGCAGAACAAAATTTTGGGAGCCGGGAGCCTTTTGCGCAAAAGCCTCGAAAACGACGCTATCCCAAGCATGATCTTCTGGGGTCCGCCGGGCTGCGGCAAAACAAGCCTTGCAAATGTCATTCGTCACCGCAGCAAAAAGAAATTTGTAGCTCTTTCCGCAGTTACAAGCGGCGTGAAGGAAGTCAAGGAGGCTTTGACAGAAGCCAGAACCCCGACCGTCTGGAATACAAACGGCACTATTCTGTTCATTGACGAAATCCACCGTTTCAACAAGGGCCAGCAGGACGCCCTGCTCGGCGCCGTGGAAGACGGCACAGTCACATTGATTGGCGCCACAACGGAAAACCCGGGGTTTGAGGTTAACAGTGCCCTGCTTTCGCGCTGCCAGCTCGTTCTATTTGCTCCGCTTTCGCCGGAAGACCTGAAGAACCTTCTCTTTAGCGCACTGAAGACGCACCCTCGCGGACTGCGCCGCACCGACGTGGAAATTTCTGACGAAGTGGCCAACAAGCTTGTGGCCCTCGCCGACGGCGATGCAAGATTCTTGCTGAACCAGCTCGACTGGATTATCGGGAACCTGGGCGAACGCACTACAATCGACGAAGAATTCCTCGACGAAATCCAGTATAAAAAGCCATTGCGCTACGACAAGGGTGGCGAAGAGCACTACAACCTGATTTCGGCTTTGCACAAGTCCGTACGCGGAAGCGACCCAGATGCCGCAGTTTACTGGCTCCACCGCATGCTGAACGCAGGCGAAGACCCAAGGTTCATTCTGCGCCGCCTGATTCGCATGTCAATGGAAGACATAGGACTTGCAGACCCGAACGCTCTTTTGCTTGCAACATCTGCCCGCGAAGCATACGACTTTTTGGGCGTGCCGGAAGGACTGATAGCTCTTGACGAAGTAGCCGTGTACCTCGCACTTGCGCCCAAGAGCAATGCCCTTGAAATTGCGGGCATGAAAGCCGATGCAGTAATCAAGGAAACGGGAACGCTCCCCGTGCCACGCGCATTCCGAAATTCTGTGACGAAGGTCGGCGAAAAACTAGGCTACGGCAACGGCTACCAGTACGACCACGATAGCCCGGGGGCATATTCCGGCCAGGACCATCTGCCCAAGCAGCTGCTTGGAACGGAATTCTACTCCCCCACTCCCTATGGCAAGGAAAAGGCCCTTGGCGACAGGCTGCAACAGCTGAAAGCACGCAAGGCGGAAATTCAAAAAGAAGGCAACCCAAAATAGTGTTCAAGCATCTAAATTAGGGTATAGGGTATAGGGTATAGGGTATAGAGAATAGACGAGAGAACGGGCCTTTGGCCCTACAGACGAGAGGAATGTTATTTTCCAGTGCTTAGGGTTTAGGAGTTTTAGAGACTAGAAACCAGAAACTAGTGACAAAAAATTTTAATTATTCATTATTAACTGTTAATTATTAATTGTTATGAAGTATATCGACGAAAGCACACTACCGGAACCGCCAATCGGCGCGCACCTTGTAACTCCCCGCCCAGGCTACAAGCACCATGGCCTATATATTGGCAACGGAAAGGTGATCCACTACTCCGGCATGGCAAAATCTTTTGGCATCAAGGAACTCGTCCACCTGCCTTCACTCTTCCATTACGGCAACATCGTGCGCACATCTCTCAAGTTCTTTTGCGATGGGCATGGCTTTCGCATTGTAGAACACCCGCACGCAAGATTTGCAGGGCAAGCTGCAGTCGATCGCGCCAAAAAGCGCCTCTGTGAACGCAGCTACTACTTTATGAGCAACAACTGCGAGCACTTTGTGAACTGGTGCATCGAAGATGAATTCAAGAGCCCGTTCATTACAAGATTCGTCTTGTCGATGGCAGTGCTCCTTGCCGTGTTCCAATGGCTGATTTCTGGCAAGGCGATGCATTCAAGCAATCCTTCTGCAAGGCTCCTCTTTGGAACGCTTTGCGCGGTATCGGGCGCATTTGCCTCCATGTTCTTTACCACGCAGGCTTTGCAGCCTGCAGATGGTATGCGGGGCCGAGAACGCAAAAACCGCTACTACGGCAGAATCGGCATGCATGTGGGCATGATCATTGGCGTCGTAATCGCTGTCCTTGGCACGAGCAAAAAATCCCGCTTGGCACTTAGCCTCGCCCCTTACTTCGTTCCTGCCTTCGCAGGCATTGGCACCTACAGCGTTTGCCGCTTCTTTGACACGCGCAAAAAAGAAAAGATACGCGAACAGCGTAAGCAAACTGCCGAAGCCAGCGCAGAAAACAAGGCTCCAGAGAAATAGAATGATTGACTTTGCAAAAAAACTTTCGGCACTTTTACTTGCCTCGTCCGTTTCTACATTCGCCGCAGAATGGAGCTTGGAAGACTGCTTGAAGCAGGCCGAAAAATCCAGCCTTTCGTTGCAGGTTTCTAAGCTTGGCGAAGAGCAGGCCGACATTGCTGTAAAGAATGCAAAGATCGACAACTACCCCAGCGTTTCGGCCCATATCGGCAACACGCTTTACGACAGCCCGTTCCGTGAAGGTCCGCAGGACCATTACCGTTTGAACCTGGGCATTTCCGGTTCCATGGTTTTATGGGATGGGGGCGCCACCTCACTCTCTGTAGAAACGGCTCAAATCAACAAGCAGGCAGCCACCTACAAGACCGAACTTGCAGTATTGAAAGTTCGCGAATCTGTGACAAGTTCATTTTTCAACCTGCTTGCCGCAAAAGAAAAAATCAACATTGCAAAGAACGCGCTCGAGCTGGCGACTGCAGAATTCGAAAACAACATGAAGCTGTTCGAAGCAGGGGCCATCACAAGGCGCGACCTTGTGCTTTCGCAGTCAGACATTGCACAGAAGAAAGTTTCCGTGTTGACTGCAGAACAGAGCCTCGAAAATGCAGCAACGACGCTTCGCCAGCTGCTTGAACTCGACCGCAGCGACGCAATCGAAGTGAGTGCCGCAGGCCTCGATACGCTCCCGCCAGATTCGCTAGGCAAGATGATGTCTTACGACTCGCTTGTTACTGAAATCCGCAAGAACTATCCAGGCCTCATTGCAGACAGCCTGGCTGCAGCTTCTGCAGAAAAGAATGTCAAGCTCGCTGGCAAAAACAGTTCCGTCACGGTGACGCTTGGTGCAGGCGCATCCACTGGTTTCCAGGCATGGGAGTCCGACCGTTATGCAAGGCAAATGAAAGACGGCTACACGCACGAAATCACGCTCAACATCAACATTCCGATCATTGACCGTGGAGCAACGACAAACAAAGTTCTCTCGGCACAGCTCAGTTCGGCCCAGGCCCAAATCACAAAGCAGGAAACCGCAAAGGCTCTGGAAAACACTATCGAGCAGTTGTACCTTAACGCAATCGCTACGGAGCAGCAATGGTTCGCCTCCGTACTCCAGGTGGAAGCGGAAAAGGAAGCCTTGAAAGTCGCCGAGGACCAAAAGGCGGCGGGCGCAATAACCTACACCGACTACCTGCAGCGAAAGACCAGCGTAGAGACCGCAGAACTCACGCTATTGCAGGCAAAGTATTCAAGTCTGCTTGCACGAGCTTTGCTCGACCTCTACTCCGGCAAATACAGCAAATAAATTTGCCATGGAATATGAAAGGCGCGGGGAACCCCACGCCTTTCTGGTTGTTCTGATTTTGGAGGAGTATATTATGAAAGAAACTTTATTTCTTAGAAAATCTGCACCTTCCTTGCAACTGCCGCTGCCTTTTTGTTGAGAGTGAGTTTTAGCAAGCCATCTTCAAAGGACGCCTTCAAGTTTTCCTGATCAACTTCATCGGAAATACGGAAGTCGCGCTTGTAGTTCCATTCGGTTTCGCCGCGCTTGCGGGTGGCCTTGATGGAAAGCAGCTTGTTTTCGACATTGATGTCGATGTTTTCCTTATGGACTCCAGGAAGTTCCACTTCGAGTTCATAACCCTGCTCCGTTTCGTAGAGTGCTGCAGCCGGCGTGCGGTCAGTGTTTGTTTCTGCAGGGCCGAAAGCGTTCAAGAAATCCTTGAGGCCAAAGATTGCGGTCGGGATGATTTGATTGGATACCATAATGTTATCTCCTGTTTTTTTGTTTTTTCTTTTTGCCCTATAGGTAGCAAAGGGCGTGCCAAAACATGGAAAACATTCAAATCAATCAAAAAACACAGTATTTTGCGCAAATCGTTTTACTGCGAAACAAAAAAAGGATTCATTTTGCAAGAATCCCGTTTCAAGTTGCAGTTTTAAAAATCATGGCTCCAGCGGAACGCCAATCGATCAAAAATCCATTCGCTACCAGTCTTTGTAAGGAACAATTCTTCGTCAACATCGCTGTGTTCCTCGCTGAAGCTGCGGCGTTTATTGAAACCAATCAATATAATAAGGGACGTCTTTTTCGAAAATTTCAGTTCCACCAACGGACTTATTTCAATCTTCATGAAATCGCCGTCATAGGTGTCACTGAACTTCCCATAATCGTCGGAATCAAAATACCCCATGAATTCGCCGAACACGCCGATGCGATAGATGAAATACGGAAGCTGGTATGCAAGGATTGCACCGAAATAATATTGCAGGCCATCCACCTGGTGCTCCGATTCCTGCCATTCCCAGACATCATTTTTTTTGACTCCCGACAGGCCGGCATAAATCAACTGGTAATTGATGAGGGCTACGACATGCGTAAAGTCGCCCGGGAAAATGACCCCGGTATCAAACTGGAAAATTCCCTCGACCCAACAATCGTAATGGAATGCAGAAAACGGATCCAGCCTTTCATATTCCTGCGTCTGCTGATTCATGACACTCAAGCCATGCAGGTCGCCAATGTTCCAACCGGTGCCATAGGAACCGCCCACATCAAAGCCGAGGAACGGGAACGGCCAGAAGAACAACTTGAGCATCGGACGCACACTGACTGGGGTCAATTCAAAAGCGCCTTCCACCATCAAATGAGCGTCACGTAAAAGGAAATGGTCTCCAAGCGGAGTCGGAATGGTGTAATCAGCAAAAAGGAGCGTGCGGATTTCGGCACCATCGTACGGGCCGGTTACCTCCGAAAAGTGCGTGTTCCCAGTTTCATAGTCGGACTTGAAGTAATAGGCTCCTTCTGTTTTGGTCCAGAAAGAAAAGCCTTCCTTTGCAGCAAAAACAGAACTTTGCAACAAAAGCAAAGCTGCTACAAAAAGGAAGGCGTTTTTTAGCGTCAATTTCATTTTGGGGAGCAAATATAGCTAACGAAAGCGAATCGCTTGCTATCACTCGCCCATGAATTTACGTTTATCGTACCCTGCCCACCAAACAACGTGATAATCGTCTCAAGATTTTGTCCATCACTATCCATAAGGCGAATTTCAACATTCTTGTTCGGCACATGTTCCCCTGGGCGAACATCGTCTTCATGGTAGCAAACCATTACAACGCGCTTTCGATCCGGAGAAATGTGCGGGAACCATGTGTTAAAGTGGGCATCGAATGTCATCTGCGTCTGCTCGGAACCATCGGCCTTCATGCGGAACGCCTGCATGCGGCCCGTGCGCACGGAATTGAACCAAATGTATTCGCCGGCCACATCGTATTCAGGACCGTCGTTCAAACCCTTGGCGGTGGTGAGCCTAGTTTCGTTGCCACCCGCAGTCGGGATTGTGTAAATGTCGTATTCGCCGTTGCGTTCTGCACAGTAGGCAAGCATTTTGCCGTCCGGGGTAATGCCATGCAAATAGCTCGGAGCAAGCGGAGTCACAAGTACCGGAGCGCGGCCATCGAAGAAAATTTTGTAGATGCGGGAAAGACCGTCCTCCTTGGTGTGGTGGCTTACGTAAAGGCCACTGCCATCCGGGTCAAGGACATGGTCGTTATTGCAGTTGTCTACATAGTAGGACGGGACTTCCGTGATGACATCTGTGGCGAGATCGTACTTGTAGATGCGCCCGTTGCTGTTGTAAGTGAGATAAGAACCGTCTGCGCTCCAGTTCGGAGCTTCAATGACTTGATCAAATTCCCTGAGAACCTTTGTCTCACGAGTTTCAATATCGTAAATCTGCAAAACGCTATGGTCCCCGTTACGGTTCCAGGTGTCACCCGGCGAAATTTCGAACGGATAGCTTACACCGAAGTTTGCTCGCAGGCCATCCATCATGTCCATCATTTCGAATGTCTTTGCAAGCGGCATTTCTTCACATTCCGTTTTGCCTGCAGCAAGAGCCTTTTGGCATGCTAGAACTTCATATTCATAGCAGTTCACAAGACGTTCCGGAGCGATACTTTCTACGAGAGCGCCAGAGGCGTCAAAAACTTCGAGCTTTACCATGTCGTTCAAGTTTTCGACTCGAATGAAACCCTTTGTGCCGTTGATAAAACCTTCGTTGTGCCAGGCGGCAGTCATCGAAGTCTTGAGCATGGCCTTTGGGCCATTCCCGTAAGAAATGTTGATCCAGTCGCTTGCATCTACGCCCGTTTCATAGCGAACGCACTTGCTGTCTATGCGGGTAATGCCGCCACCGTTGCAGTATTTGCAGCTCCAGGAATCGCCAAGGAACAGGTCGGCAAAGGTCAAGCTGTAAATGCCCAGGTCGAGAAGTGCGCCGCCGGCGAGAGCCGGGTCAACCAAGCGCTGCACATGCGTGAGCGGCTGGGAAAAATCGGCTTCGATGCTCTGCACATCGCCAATGCGGCCCGCAGCAATCCATTCGCGGAGCGTTTCCACAGCCGGGAGAAAGCGGGTCCACATGGCTTCCACAAGAAGCGTCCCCCTGTCTTTTGCAAGGGCGATCACGGCGCTTGCCTGCTTTGCATTTGCGCAGAAAGCCTTTTCGACCAAAAGGTTTTTGCCATGCTCTATGCACATTCGAGCCTGCTCGTAATGGTGGGAATGCGGTGTCGCGATGTAGATCAGATCTACATCGGCATCGCCAGCCAAATCTTCGTAGGAGCCATAGGCCTTTGCAAAGCCATAATCCCTGGCAAAAGCTTCTGCCTTTGCCAGGTCACGGGAGGCGACTGCATAGGCCTCCACGTCATAGCCTTTTGATTCCAAACCTTTAACAGCTTCAGCCATCTTACCGGCAATGTAGCCACTGCCCAAAATTCCTAGACGCATCTTTTTCATGCCACGAAATATATTTTTTTCATAACGGAAAAGCCAATAAATTTAATAGGCAACCTCTTAAAATGCATTAATGTTTTGGAGCCGAGCAATGGCAGGAACCAGCCAAAATACAAAAGCTCCCCGGGTGAAACCCGGGGAGCCTGCACTTTAGGGAATCAGAAACTAGCCCATTGCGGAATACAAAAGTATCGCGAGCACCTGGCCACTCAAAATTCTGAGAAGCATCGTAAGCGGATAGACAGAGGCATACGCAACATTTGTAGCTTCGGAGTTCGAAAGGCCGTTTGCAAAGGCAAGTGCCGGAGGGTCTGTCATGGAACCTGCGATCATGCCGCAGAGCGAAAGGTAGTTGACCTTGAAGACTACGCGGCCGACAATGCCTGCGACCATGAGCGGAATGAAGGTAATGAGCGTTGCAAGACCCATGTAGTAGAATCCGTCACCATTCAGAAGCACATCGAAGAAACGAATGCCTGCGTTCAAACCGACGCATGTAAGGAACAAGGTAATGCCAAGTTCGCGAAGCATGAGGTTTGCGCTAGCCGCCATGAAGAAGTTGAGCGGTCCAATTTTACGCTTGCGCGAAAGGATGATGGAGACAATGAGCGGGCCACCGGCAAGGCCAAGCTTGAGCGGGGTCGGCATGCCAGGGATAGCAAACGGAATGGATCCGATGATTACACCAATGAAAATACCAAGGAATGCAGGCAGGATTTCTGGATGATCGAGAGCCTTGAGGGAATCGCCGAGCTTCTTGGCTGCAGCGTCGATACATTCGGCGGGGCCAACGACAAGCAGCTTGTCTGCAAATTTCAAGCGCAAGTCAAGGCGACCCGTGAACTTGAATTCCCCGCGGCTTACGCGGCTAACAGTCACGCCGTAGCGTTCAAGGGCAAGTTCGCCAAGCGTTTTGCCAAGAACCTTCTTGTTGGTAACAAGAATGCTTCTGGTCTCGATTTTGGAATCAAGTTCAACAATCGGCTTTGCAAGACGCGTTCCAACGATCTTTTCCATCTCGGCAACGCTTTCCGGGAAGCCGACAATGTGCAGGCAATCGCCTTCCTGCAAAACCACCTTGCCGTCGGGCATGCAAACATTACCATCACGCAGCAGACGCGTAATGACAACGCCGCTCGTGCGGATTCCAGGAATCTCCTTGATCATGGCTCCAAAAAGATTCTTGTTGTTTAGGGAAAGACTGCAAGAAACGATGTCCTTGCGAGTTTCTGCAAGTTCCTTTGCGTAATCTTCGGCAGCCTTGTTCGGGTTCTGCCTAAAGAATACGCGCACAAGAATCATCACAAGGATGATACCGACAACGCCAAACGGATATGCGACAGCGTAACCGATGCCCGTCAAGGAAGTGTCTGCCCCTGCCGCGACAAAAGCAGAATTTGCGGCACCTAGCGAGGGCGTGTTGGTGACAGCGCCACAGAGCATTCCGATGAGAACCGGCACGTTGTCGTGCATATCCGTGAAGAAGTAGAGGCCAAGCGTCACGAGAACGCCCATGAGCACAATGCTCACTGCCAAGATATTCAACACAAGGCCATGGCGACGAATGGAATCGATAAAGCCAGGGCCAACCTGCATACCGATGGTATACACAAAAAGAATCAGGCCGAACTCCTGCATAAAATGCAGTACATTCGGTTCTACGCGAAGGCCCAAATGGCCAAGGAGAATGCCAACGAACAACGCACCGGCCCCACCAAGGCTAATGCCCTTCACCTTGATTTTACCAAGCATAAGGCCGAGTGCCGCCGTAAACGACAGAACCACAACCTGTTCTGCTACAGAAGTTTTTGTAAAAAGATCAAGCAACCATTGCATACTAATATTTCTGATTTGAGTTCAGAACAAATTTCTATTGTCTATTTTTTTATGCAGCGCACAGAGGCCGCAATGTTTTTACTGTAATGCTCGTAAGAAACGGTATCTTTCTTAATGCGGACCATGGTTCCACGGGCATCATCGAACGCATCGGCAGTCCAGAAGCTTGCGCTTATGTTCTCATCTGCAAATTTACCATTACTTGCATAGCGATAACCAGCGTAAACAACATCAAAATTTTTCAGGTCGATCGCTTCATAATCTGCTCGTGTCGGGAGGTACCAGCCTTCCGGGCAAATTGTATTTGCCGATTCAAAGGCATAGAGACGACCGTACTTTTGGCAATTTTCATAACTGTTGCCATAGCAGAAGCTTGAATCCGAATCAAAACGGGCAAGATTTTCTGCCATCCATACTTTGCCATTGATACTTGCGGTCTTGTATGTTTTTTCAACGCAAGTCAAAGTTTTGTTTGTTTCATTGTATTCGCAGCTGTCTGCCCTGTCACAAGCGGTGAATGCGAGCATTGCTGTAATTGTGGTTGCGGCAAGAATAATCTTTTTCATTTTTACTCCTTTATCTTTTTGCGTGATCAAATCTAGCTGGATTCATAACTTTTGACTAATATATTGTTATTATCAAATCAATAAGATGTTTTGATGATTATTCATTATTTTAATCATTTTCAATTATCATTTAATAAAATAATTCTATAATTTAAAAGCATTGAGAAACAATAACTTTTGCCTATATTTGGTAACATGGAACTTACACAGCTCAAATATTTTTTGGAAGTCGCAAAAAACGAGCACGTAACGCAAAGCGCAAAGAACCTTTGCATTGTGCAGCCCGCCCTTACACAAGCCATACACAAACTCGAAGACGAGCTGGGAGTTTCACTATTCAAGACTTCAGGGCGAAACATCAAGCTCACCGAAAGCGGAAAGTTCTTTTACGAACAATTGCAACCCATTTATAACGAAATGGTCGCGCTCCCCAAAAGGTTGCAAGAAGTTGCAAACCAGCAAAACAACAACATCAAGTTAAATGTTCTGGCCGCTTCCGCCCTTTTTACCAATGTGGTAATTGAATACAAGCAGACCCACCCAAATATCAACATCGACATGATTCAAAACGAAGAAACCGACCTGTTCGATTTTTGCGTCAGAACATTCAGCACCTACAAACCGGAACTAGACAGCTTCAAGAGCGATGAACTCTTCGTTCGTTCCGAAAAGATATTTCTTGCTGTGCCAAATACCGCAAAATACAAGAAACTAAATTCCATATCACTTTTTGATCTTGGCGACGAAAAGTTCATTCGCCTCTATGGTTCCAAGCAGTATCGTAAAATCTGTAATGAACTTTGCGAAAAAATTGGATTCAAAACCGAAACAACATTCGAAAGCGACAACTCTGCGGCAATCAAGGAAGCCGTGGCTGGCGGCATCGGAGTCTGTTTTTGGCCTGAAGTCACCTGGGGGAAAATGGATCACAAGAAAATCAAGCTTCTTGAAATTACCGACACGGAATTCAAGCGCGACATTGTGATAGCCTACCGACGCAACAAGCAAAACAGCATTCACACCGACGAATTCTACAACTTCATGTTGAAATACGATGCGAAAAAAAGCTGGCGCAAAAAGAAAAGCGCAACAGCGTAAAACATTTTCACCCCCCAGAACACAAAAAAGCAACGGGCGCCTTAGGCGCCCGTTGCTTTTGTTTTTAGCTAAACCCTATTACTTTGCAGCTTCTGCAGCCGGGGCTGCCGGAGCAGCTTCGGTCTTTGCTTCTTCTGCGGCAGGGGCAGCCTGTTCAGCGGCCGGGGCAGCAACTTCTTCTGCCTTCGGAGCTTCAGCAGGAGCAGCGGCGCTATCGGCAACGACAGCTTCTGCAGCAGGAGCAACTTCAGCAACCGGAGCCGGAGCTTCAACAACCTTTTCTGCTGCAACAGGTGCAGCAGCAGGAGCTTCTGCAGCCTTAGGAACCGGAGTACCGAAGAACTGGATCTTTGCAAGGAAGATCATCATTACCCAAGAGAGTACGAGACCTGCAAGGCCCATTACAACACCTGTCTTAGCCATGCCGTTTGTATCGGTGTAGCCGGTAGCGTGGGCAAGTGCGTTAGGAGGTGTAGAAATCGGGAGGCTCATGCCGAGGGAACTTGCAAATGCAACGGAAACGAGGAGGGCAGTAACGCCACCGAGGCCAACGAGGTTGTCCTGGCAGGCAATGCCGACTGCGCAAAGGATCGGAACGAGCAAGGTTGCTGTGGAAGTGTGGCTCATGAAGTTAGCCATGAAGAGGCAGATGATGCCGCAGCCAACCATGAGGGCGATCGGAGACCAGGAAGCAAACGGAATGGTCTTGATCAAGTGGGCTGCAAGGCCAGTTGCGTTGAGTCCAACACCGAGAGCAAAACCACCAGCTACAAGCCAAAGAACGTCCCAGCTCATTGCGTTCAAGTCTTTCTTGGTAATAACACCGGTCAAGGCAAATACAGCCATAGGAATCATGGCGATAGCGTTATCGTTAATACCATGAACACCCTTACCGGTTACCCACAATGCAACGCAAACAACGAAAGTGATATAGACGATGATTGCCTTCGGGCTTGTGTCAAACTTGCCAGCACCTTCAATGTTCAAGATCATTTCCTTCATCTTGATCGGATAGATCTTAAGGAGAAGAATCCAAGCGATAACCATCAAAATAATAACATACGGAATACCGAAAGCCATCCACTGGCCAAAGGAAACCGGATTTGCAGCAAGGTCGCCACGCTGGATAGCATCGTTCAATGCGCCGAGGGCGATTGCGTTAGGAGGGGTGCCGATCGGGGTACCCATACCACCGATGTTTGCACCGAGCGGAATAGCAAGGGCAAAAGCTGCTTTACCACGGTCATCCGGGTCGAAAAGCTTAAGAACCGGAGCGAGGATTGCAAGCATCATGGCTGCCGTAGCGGTGTTGCTCATGAACATGGAGAACACTGCAGTGATGAGCATGAGGCCAAGGAGAACGAACTTCGGGTTCTTGCCAAACGGCTTCAAAAGAACGCGAGCGAGGTTCAAGTCCATCTTGTACTTGGTAGCTGCTGCTGCCAAGAAGAAGCCACCCAGGAAGAGCATGATGATCGGGTTAGCGAATGTAGCCATAATGGACTTGTGGCTGATCATTGTAACGCCGTCAACGCGGAACGGGGTGAGAGCGGAGTCAGACATCGTGACAATCATCAAGACGATGACGAGCATAGATGTTGACCAGATCGGGAACGGTTGGAGGATCCAGAAAAGGGCTGCCATGACGAATACGCCAATGACGCGGATTTCGAGCGGATTCAACACGCCCATAGGGCTTGCAGCATCGAAGCCGAGAGCTTCATACGGCAAGAAGAGTGCTGCGACTGCGAGAATCGTAGCGACGATGAATTTGATGATTTGTGCTTTTGTCATAGTGGCCCCAAATTTAGGAAACTAAAAAAATTTGGCAATTCTTTTTTATCATGATAAGTTTTTTAAAATACGCCACATAACGCAAATTCGCCAAAATACTGCTCATTTGTCCACAACAAATAAAAAGTTATCCCGACCTTTAGCCGGGATAACCAGATTCTTCTTAGCGCTATTTTATGCCATCAGAACAGTTGTCCGGGCAGCACCTTCTTTTCCTTGGGCGGGAACTGCTTATCGAATTCCTCCACGTCATGGTCGTCAACGAAATAGGGCGCAGGGTCCCGATAGGTTCCGCGGATTCCATCCAGAAAGCCTGGCGTCAATTCCCGAATCAAGAAATAGGGTGCGTCGCTGTCAGGATCGTCGGCGTAGCGGATTCCCCTGGAGACGGCAGTCACGAAGTCGCACTTGCCGTAGAACTGGATGTTACCGCACATGGCAATACATCCGGCACCCATTTCGCAGGCACGTTCCAGGGCGTAGTCCAGTAGCATCTTGCCAAGGCCCTTGCGTTGCATGTCGGGGCGAACGCTGATAGGCCCGAAGGTCATCATACGCAATTTTCGACCGTCGTCGGTTTCGATTTCGCTCCAGGCAAACATCACATGGGCAAGGATTTCGCCATTGCTTTCCAGCACAAGGGAGAGCTCCGGAATGAAATCCGGATGGTTCCTATAGCAGTGAAGCACATAATGTTCAGAACATCCGGGACGGTACACGTTCCAGAAAGCCTCGCGGGTTAAATTTTCGACGACAGAGAAATCGGCAGGCTGTTCCTGTCGGATAATGTATTTAGAATTATTAGACATTGTTTATTTCCTTTTTTCGCGGCAGCACCATCACGAAGGCAATGCCGCAGGTTCACGAAAAAGAGCAAGCTACGCCACCCGGCGTAACCCGCGTTAAACAATGTCCCAGTTTTGAGTTCGGCCGAAGCCGAAATTATGGATTAAGAACATCCAACTCCGAAATAAAGGTTCCTTTAAAATATAGAACTAAATGGAGCAGTCTTAATAGCTCAAACCAAATCCATACGGAAAGAGGCCCTTTTTTCCATCGCCATCGTTGATCGGGATCTGCCTTGCATTCTTTGGCCAGGTGTGCGGCAATTTGCCGGTAGGCTTCACATCGCCAAAAAGCACATCGGCGACTCCTGCGCCTTCACTGCCCGGGAGCCACGCCATGACAAACGCGTCAGAATTTTCAATCAGCTCCGTCACAGGCAGGGGCCTACCGGCAACAAGCACAACGACAACCTTCTTGCCCGCGGCCTTCCATTCCCGAATCTGCTTCACATTTGCATCCGTGCTTTCAAAATGCGTTGTGTGGGAACGCTCCGTCGTAAACAGCTTGTTGTTGAAATCCTTTTCGCGGAAATCCCCAAACCATTCTGCATACGGAGTTTCACCAATCACATAGAGAATGGTACCTGCACTATCTGCAGTTTCTGCGCGGGCACCCTTTGCAACCTGGTCAACACCAGCCAAAATGGAAGTTGCGCCAGGAACATCACTTCTTGTGCCTTGCCAGCCTAGCGTCCAGGCTCCGCACTGCAAGCCCGTGTGGTCGGCATGGGAGCCGGTCACAAATACTGTAGCATTTTTTGCAAGCGGGAGCACGCTATCGTTTTTCAAAAGCACAAGGCTCTTTTGCACCGCTTCGCGGGCAAGGGCATGGTGTTCCGCACTGCCAAGATTTGCTGTGACGCCCGCATACTTAGCCGGGCCCATCGGGTTAGCCAAACGACCTGCACGAATCTTTACACGGAGGATTCTGCGGACGGCATCGCGAATGCGTGCCTCAGAAACTTTCCCACTTTCTACAAGGTTTTTGAGAGCTTCCCTAAAGGCATCTGCAGAAGACGGGACCATGGCCAAATCGACACCGGCATTCACGGCACGGCGGATAGCTTCCTCGCTAGAGACGTTTGTCTTTTTGCCGGAATAGTCCCCCGCATTGCCAGGTGTCGTGGAATGCTGAATGCCTTCCCAGTCGGCAATCACGTAGCCGTCAAAGCCAAGTTCCGTTTTTAAAATTCCTGTCAGGCGTAGCGAATCCACATGCTGGTGCACTCCGCGGATCGTATTGAAGCTCGCCATTACGCTCTGCGCGCCCTGTTCCACCGCGGCAATGTACGGAGGCAAATGTATTTCGCGAATTTTTTTGTCAGAAACCTTCACATCGCCACGGTCATGGCCTTTGTCAGTTCCGCCATCTCCAAGAAAATGCTTAATCGTTCCCGTCACACGCCATTCCGCATCAAAATTATCGCCCTGCAGACCGCGCAAATACGCTGTACCAAGATCTATTGCAAGTTCAGGCTTTTCGCCAAAGCCTTCGTAGGTGCGGCCCCAGCGTTCATCTTGCGGAACGCTCAGTGCAGGGGCAAAGTTCAAGTCAATGTGGGCTGCCCACATTTCTTCGGCAACGGCCTGGCCGATCTTACGGACAAGCGCGGAATCTCGCGTGGCACCGAGGCCAATGTTGTGGGGGTAAACAACTGCATTGATGACATCTGCCACGCCATGCACATTGTCTTTGCCATAGCTCACAGGAATTTGCGTTGCCCAGGCGGTCTTGTAGAGTTCTGCAGCATAAGCTCCCCCGCCCTGCAAAATGGAACCACATGGATTTTCGCCGCACATTACATGCGGAACAAGGGCCTGTGTCATTTGCGCAATCATTGCGTCAAGAGACATGCCCGCCATCAGAGAATCAATTTGATTTTCGATCGGGTCCCGTTTCAAGACAATGCTTTTGACATCGCTTGCTACAGAAAGCGTTTCTGGCAAAAAGCCTGTCTTGCGGACAATCAAAACCTGCGGTTCGTCAACCTTGTCCTTAATTGTGAATTTGCCTTTTGCATTGGAAAGAGTTCTTGCATTTGGCATGATACCAGGCAATGTCTTTACAGAAACTACAGCATCTTTAATGGGATTGTTTGCTTCATCAAAAATGTTGCCGGAAATGGCAGCACTTGCAGACATTGCAAAAGCACCTACAATTGCAGAAATAGCCTTCAAATTCTTCATTTGGAAATTCCCCAAAAAAATTACAGCTACAATTCTACAAAAATTTTCGGGGCGGGACAGGGTGCCCACGTTAGAGGGGGTAGCGAAAAACGGCGCAGCCGGTTGTAGCGAGGGGGAGGCCTCCCCCACTTTTTTCTATAATTGGCGCTAGCACAAAATGGTGTAGACAGTTCGAAAACCTCCTGTCTAAAAATAAAACTAGGAGCCTTTATGACCGAAAATAAATCCGGCCGATCTGACGCAGAACTTGAAGGCGTCACGCTTTTGGGAAACCAGAACACAAAATACAAATACGACTATGATCCGGACGTCCTGGAAAAGTTCCCGAACAAGCATCCGGGCAATGACTACATGGTCATGCTCAACTGCCCGGAATTCACATCGCTCTGCCCAAAGACTGGCCAACCGGACTTTGCGGAAATCCGCATCAACTACATTCCGGACCAGTACATTGTGGAATCCAAGTCGCTGAAGCTCTATCTTTTCAGCTTCCGCAACCACGGCGATTTTCATGAGGATTGCGCAAACATCATCATGAAGGATCTCATAAAGCTGCTTGACCCGAAATACATTGAAGTGGAAGGCATCTTCACACCGCGCGGCGGCATTTCCATCTACCCGTTTGCAAACTACGGCAAGCCGGGTACAGCCTACGAAGACAAGGCCCGCGACCGTCTCTTCGCAAGCGTGGACCGCAGAAACAGCTGGAAGTAGAATTTAGGGGTTAGGATTTAGAATCTAGGATTTAGGGGCTAGGATCTAGTGAATGTTGATTTCCAGTGTGTCGGCTGTAGACTGACATCTGAATGTTCAATTAATAACAAGCGAGAGTCGCGGCAGCCGAGCTTGCTCGAGCTGACATGACCGAGCGACATATTAATGGAGTTATCAATTAATAATTAACTATTAATAACTTCGTTATTCTTGATAATGCGTCTCGGTCATAAAAATAAACAAGTTTATTTTTGCGACGCTCGACTTAGTTATCAATTAGCAACTTTGTTGCTTTGATAATCGGCTCGGAAATGCCCATGCAAGCATGGTCGCTTCACTCGCCTTAGTTATCAATTAATAATTTCATTCTTCCGTCTTCCTACTGACTCCTGATTCCTGACTCCTGTATTCCTATTTCTGTCCTCTAGTTTCTGTACTCTTATTTCTAATCTTATGAAAAAAGCAATCGTTCTTTCTTCGGGTGGTGTGGATTCCACCGTTTGCGTAGCAATGGCTGTTGCCGAGTTCGGCGCAGAAAACGTTGCGACGACTTCCATTTTTTACGGGCAAAAGCATCGCAAGGAACTTGAATGCGCAAAGGCGATAGCCGCCCACTACAAAGTTCCGCACTATGAATTCGATATTGCACCAATCATGCAATATTCAAACTGTTCGCTTTTAGAAGGTTCCACGCAAGAAATCGTCCATAAAAGCTATGCCGACCAAATTGCCGAACAGTCCGCTACTGCCCCGGCAGAATCTGCGGCGGCAAACGGCAAGGTTTCTACATATGTTCCGTTTCGCAACGGGCTCATGCTCAGCATTTGCGCAAGCCTTGCGCAAGGCATCTACGAAAACGACGATGTCACGCTTTTCTTGGGAGCTCATGGCGATGACGCCGCAGGCAACGCATATGCAGACTGCAGCGTTGAATTCGTGGAAACGATCAGCAAGGCAATCAGCATCGGCACATACAACCAGGTGAAAGTCTACGCTCCGTTCGCTGGAATGAGCAAGGCCCAAGTGGTAAAGAAGGGCCTTGACCTGAAGGCCCCTTTTGAACTTACCTGGAGCTGCTACGAAGGTGGCGAAAAGCCTTGCGGCACATGCGGCACATGCATTGATCGTGCCCGCGCATTTGCAGAAAACGGCACCATAGACCCTGCACTATAAAAACTCTTGCATCTTGATCTTGCATCTGGTATCTTATCTATGAAAAAGACAAACGAAACTCTCATTTTGCTGAACATCATGTTCACTGTCGGCCTCGTGATTTCCAATGTGGTCACGGCAAAGCTCATGGCCACGGGCATTACCCTGTTCGGCAACGCCGTAACGCTCCCTGGCGCAGGCGTATGCTACGCCTTCACATTCCTTGCAACAGATGTCATTGGCGAACTCTGGGGCAAAAAGGAAGCCAACAAGGCGGTTCTCTTTGGCCTCGTTGGCCAGGTATTTGCATCGCTCCTCATTTTGCTCACGGAATACCTGCCGGCAGCAGATGCCAGCATGCAAGAAACATACAGCCGCCTGCTCGGCCAGAACTGGGTATTCGTGATAGCAAGCCTTGCCGGCTACCTCGCGGCGCAAAAATGGGACATCTGGATTTTCCACAAGATCCGCGAGCACTACATTGCAAAGCACGGCAATACAAAGCACCGCTGGATCTGGAACAATGCCTCGACCATGACAAGCCAGATCATAGACACGATCGTATTCATCGGCATTGCTTTTGGCCTTGGCTTTGGTTGGCTATTCCAGGCAGAGATGCGCCCCGTGCTAGCGTCCATGATGATCGGGCAATACATTTTCAAGATGCTGCTTGCTGCGCTCGACACGCCGTTCTTCTATCTGCTCACCCGCAACCGAAAATAGGTGGCAGCTCTGCAACAACCACAATGAAAAGGCCATGTTTAAAACATAGCCTTTTATTTTTTACTCAATAGATTCCGGTAAAGGATTTTTGCGGGGGCGCCCGCGCTTGCGCTTGATCGGGTTGCCGTCAGCATCGTACTGCACTGGAGCAGGAGCCTTCTTTACGGTCTTCCCCAAAAGATTTTCCTGAATTTTCTTAGCCCTTTCGGCAGCTCTCTGCTGTTCCAATTCTACAGCATCAACTACGCGGGTCTCAACTTTCTTTTGAGCAAAGGCAAACTTGCCACCAAGCAATTTTACGGAAAGCACGCGGCCTGAAGCAGGCTTTGGAGCCTGAGTGATGGAAGACCGAACAACTACATCGGCTTTCTTTGCAAGTTCTTTTGCCAAAGATACCGGTTCGTCAAAGCTCTTGCTGCAAATATCCTTAAAGCTACTGCCCTCTTCCTTGGCATGGCTCATCAATCCATCAAAGGGCGAAATGCTTTGTTTCTTTTCTTCTGCCTTCAATACGCTTTCAGCAATAGCCTTCATTTCTTCCTGAACTTTTTTCAGTTTCAAGGCTTGCCGCTCTTTCTTCGAAGGCCTAAACTTATTTTCAACCTTTTTTTGACGAGTTTCAGAGGCGGCCACAATCTCAGCATCCGAGAGTCCACGCAGTTCTTCAGGCACTTCTATGACAGGCAAATCCGTGGCAAGGGTATTATTCATCATTTTTTTGTAAAATTTTGGGGCTTTATTGGCTAAAAAATAAAAAAAAGTGAAAAAAATTTTTTGTCAAGGGTAGAAATTCACAAAAATCTCGGCTATCTTTAGGGCGCAATGTTAAAATTTACTCAAGAGATCCTTCATTCGCTTCGTTCCGCATATAATGAGGAAGAAGCCCATACCATGTCGAAAGCTGTTCGAGAACAATTTGATTTTCTTGGAATCAAGGTTGTTTCTCGCCGTGAAATTACATATCCTATTTTTGACAGAAATCCACCTAAAGATGGAGACGAGCTAACAAAGCGCATCGAAGATATGTGGAGCATTCCCTATCGCGAAATGCAGCTCGCCGCCTGCGATTACCTTTTTAGGCACAAGGCCCTGCTTGGCGGGCAGCATCTGGCATTTCTCAGAAAGCTCATTAAGACTCGTGCCGGCAAAGATACCGTAGACATTATTTCAACCTGCATTCTTGGCGACCTCGTTTTGCGCCTCCCAGCAATTCGTCCAAAAATTGCAGTATGGATTCGCGACCCAAACATCTGGATTCGCCGCAGCGCTATCCTTTTCCAGTTGCAGTACCGCGATAAAACCGACTGGGAAATGCTCAAGAACTTCTGCACGACCTGCGCCAAGGAAGAAGACCTGCTCATCAAATCGAGCATCACAAGGGCTCTCTCCGAATACGCCCGCATCAACCCGATGGAAGTTCGCCGCTTTGTGTTGAGCACGTCCTTTGCTTCACAGACAACTCAGGAAATCCTGAAGACCCTGTAAGTCGCTTTTCAAAAGAAAGAGCCCTCGCAAGAGGGCTTTTTTTTATCTACCGCGCAATCTATCGCGGAACTTTTTAAAGAACTTGAAATATATGGCATAAGTCACATAGAACGCCCATTGGGCCACACGGTCATATATTCGACGAGCAAATCCGTTCGATGGTCTCGGAAGCCACGCCAAATCAAAATCGGGAGCAACGCCAGCCTTCTTTATGAGCTTTGGGTAGTTTGCGTAGAGCGCACCCGCAGCGCCAAACTTTGCAAAGTGCTGCTGTTCCATAAAATTGAAGCGACGCTGTAGAAGTTTGCGTTTTATGAAGCCGCAACCGTTCCGTATAAGCTCCGGGTATTCAAACATCGCATCGCACGCGGTCGGGAACAGGGCCTCGCCCGTGAGACCGGCATGCTCGAGCTTGCCAAGGAACGGGATTTCCAGTTCATGCACGGCACCGTAAAATTCAGGCTGCTCCGGTGTTTCCAAAACATGCTTTTTGAACGCCTCGACGGCAGCCCCCTTCAAATACAAAAAGAACGACTGCAGATGAAGTGCTACCTCGCTATTTGCCGTTAAGGAAACGGCATCGCACCCGCTACGCTCTGCACGCGCAAAGAATTCCTTGAAGCAGTCCTTGCCGTAATAGACGATGGAGTCATTCATCACCACGAGGCGCTCCGTATCCACGGCGTTTTGCAGCAGGTAGCGGCGCCACATGCCAAAATCAAAACCTCGATTTTCGGTCAGGAACAGTTCAATGCCATGCTCCCCCAAAAACGCAAGCTCGCTTGCGGCAAGTTCGCGTTCGTTGGTAAGCAAGGTCACATTTCCAAGCTCCGCAAGGCAAGCAAGCGCATAGCGCACATAGCCTGGCAACACGCTGCCATTCTGGTACGAAGCATAGAGAATATGAATTTTGGACATAGCTAGTTACAACGCATTTCAGTGCGAACCAAGCGCCACTTTGCCATATTAGGCGCCCGGTTGCACTTTGGCATTACCTTCTCTTGCGAGTGGCCTTCTTACCCTTCTTCGGGGAATCCTCGACATTTGCGCGACGGCGGTCAGCCTTGCGATTGCCGCGGCTACCGCGCTTTAGCGATTCGTATTCCTTTGCCGGTTCGTATTCGCGCGGGCCGTGAGCCTTGCGCCCCTTGCGGGCAGGGGCACGTTCTACGCCAAAGTCATCGCCTGCCATCGGGCTAACCTTTGCATTTGCAAGCTTCTTTTCGATGCTGAAATCAACTTCGCCGCGAACCGGGTTCACGCGCAAAAGCTTGACCTGCACTTCGTCGCCGCGAGCAAAGCTCTTGCCGGTCTTGCGGCCGACAACGACACCACGGTCCGGATTGAAGATAAAGTAATCGTCAATGGCAATATCACGGAAGCGCACAAGGCCTTCTGCCTGCGGGTCGCTAATGCCAACGAAAATGCCCCACTCTTCAACGCCAGTAACCTTTGCCGTAAACGTTTCGCCAACGCGGTCCTTGAGCATCCATGCAACGCAAACCTTGATTGCCTGGCGTTCGCACTTCTGGTTCTTGATTTCGTTGCCAGAGATAAGGTCGCAGACTTCAACGACATTGTTTGCGCGCTCTGCGCCAATCGCCTTGCCAGTGCGGGCAAGTTCACGATGGCACCACAAGTCCGCATAGCGGCGGATCGGCGAGGTGAAGTGTGCGTAGTCCTGCCAGTTCAATGCAAAGTGGCCAAAGCTGTTGCTATCGTAATGAGCCTTCTGCATACTGCGCAAAATTCGCATCATGATGGCATCGTCATCGCCAGCAGCCTTCACCATGTGTTCATACAGATGGAACGCATCCGGGTTCAAGTTGGTATCGCCGCTGCGCGGCTTGCCAAGGTCACGAATCTGCACCGGTGCGCCCTGGAACAGATTCGGATACATGTAGTAAAGTTCCATGATATCCTTTGTATCCGGGGCTTCGTGAATACGGTAAATGCCCTGGAGCTTACGGCGCTTGAGTTCCTTTGCGCAGCAGTTATTTGCAATGAGCATGCATTCTTCAACCCACGAGTTCGATTCGTCTGTCGTACGCGGGTAGATTTCGTATGGTTCGCCCTTTTCATCAAAGTGGCAGCCCCATTCCGTGCTCTTGAAAGCAAGCTCGCCATCGCGAGTGCGGTTTTCCTTCAAAAGCTTCGTAACTTCGGCAAGGAGCTTTACGTCCTCATCGCCGTTGTTGCGCATTTCCATTGCCTGCTGGTAGGTAATGGACTTTGTGATGCGAACGATACTTCTGTGAAAGTCGTATTCCTTTACATTGCCCTTCTTGTCGAGTTCCATCATGCAGGTGAAAGCACAACGGTCCACATCTTCGTGCAGGGAGCAAATGTCTGCAGAAAGTTCGTCTGGAATCATCGGCACGGAAGTCCACGGCAAATACTGCGTGTAGCTGCGTTCAAGAGCCTCTTCGTCGAGAGCGCTGCCTTCAGGAACATAGTAGCTGACGTCAGCAATGTGCACGCCAAGCTTGTAGCCGGTTGCCGTCTTTTCGACAGAAATCGCATCGTCATGATCCATTGCGCCTTCCGGGTCAATGCACAGGATCGTGGTCTTGCGGTAATCCACACGGCCCTTAAAGTCTTTTGCGGTCGGAGCCTTGATGGTATCGATGTATTCCTGGATTTCCTTGCTGAAGTTACCTGGCAAGTTGGAATCCTTGATGAACTGCTTCTTGACTTCGTCCCAGCTCATTTCCTTTTCGGCTGCGCGGCGGTCAACCTTTGCAAGCAATGTATGCTTCAGGCGCGGGTGCGGGTAAAGCACGAACGAAATGGTTTCGCCATCTTTGCCCGGTGCTTCGCGACGGTGGGCCATCGGGTATTCCTTGCTCGTTTCGGAATCGGTGACAAAGAATTCGTTTTCGTCAACCTGGTGAAGCACGCCGCGGTGCGTCTTGTTCTTTTCGTTTACATCGTCGCGCTGACGACGGCTACGAGCGCCCGGGCGGCGGTTGTCGTCTTTCTTTCTAGGCTTTTCGGCTCCTTCTTCCGGAGCCTTGTCATTCAAACGGTATTCCTTGTGGTTCGTACGCACAAGCGTGCCTTCGTCTACCATTTCGGCAAGCAAAAGCTTAAAAGCCATCTTTTGCTTTTTCGGGAGTCCAAGGGCACCGCGAAGGCGGCTTCCGACCATAGGTTCGTCGCGTAGCAAGCTAAGAATCTGTTCTTTTGTTGGTAATTCAGCCATGATTTGCCTCCTTAAAAATTTTGTGCATACGGGAGCGCAGACTCAATTTTATCATGCAGCCCGTCCCGCAATTCTTCCATAGTCATGTTTGCGTAATCTTCCGGATTCACGACCGGATGTATGACTACGCGCACTTCGCCCGGATACAGCCCGAGCTTTGTCTTTGGCAGCACCTTGCCCGTGTTGATGAGCGTTATCGGCAAAATTTTTACCGGGTGCTGCTTTGCAATTCTAAAGATCCCATTCTGGAATCTGAACATCACGCCGTCGCCCGCGCGCTTGCCTTCGGGGAACACGCAATAGTTGTAGCCCTCGGCATTGTTCTGTGCAATGGTCTTACCCATGCCAGCATTCTTGCGCGGGTCCATGCGGTACACCGGTATGGAACGGGTGCGGCGCATAATCCAGCCGAAATACGGCATTTTCCAAAGCGTCGCCTTGGCGACAAAGGCCGTGTAGCTGACAGCAGCAAAAATCACATTGATGTCCAGAAAGCTCTGGTGGTTAGAAACCATCACGAAGCCCGATTCCTGCGGAATGTTTTCGCGGCCCTCTACGACGAGCTTGATTCCAAAAATCTTGAACAGTTTTTGGAAGAAGCCACAGCAAATGCGTGTAACGCGGTAACGATGGCTCTTGTGAATATAGCTATGGTATATCACGTATGGGAAGCCCAAAATCGTGATGCCAAAAACTACACACACATAATAAGCTATCGCTCTAGCGGCGGCCAACATAAAGCACCTTCTACACTATCTTCCAGTCAAGCGTTTCGCCAGCAGCAAGCGGCACTACGCCATTTACAATGTCTGGCACAGTCCAGGGCTCCCTGCGGAGCGTCATCGTCTTCTTGGTGCGCGGGAGGCTGTAGAAATCGGCCCCGAAGCCGCCGACGAAGTTCGGCAGCTTGTCGAGCGCGCCTGCGCGCTCGAATTCGCGCACAAGCAACGGGATTGCCACAGGAGCAGAGTACACGCCCGCGGCACCGCAGCAGCATTCCTTCTTTTCGCGGGCGTGCGGTGCGGAGTCTGTTCCCAAGAAGAACTTCGGATTGCCGCTGAAGGCGACTGCGCGCAAGGCCTCGCGATCGCTCGGGTACTTTGGAAGCGGCTTGCAGAAATGGTGCGGGCGAAGCGCATCGCCAATCACATCGTCAAGGGAATGAATCAAGTGGTGCACGGTAATTGTCGCCGCAACATTGCGCGGCAGGCTCTTCACCACTTCAACTGCAGCAGCGGTCGAAAGATGTTCAAATACAATCTTCAGGTTCGGGAATTCCTTGGAAAGGCGCTCCACGCGCGTAATGAACTTGCCTTCGCGTTCCAGGCAGAATGCCCCTGGCTCTTCACCATGCACGCAAAGTACAAGGCCAAGTTTTTCCATCATCGAGATCACCGGGAACACGGATTCGAAATCGCTGACACCGTCCTGGCTGTTCGTTGTAACGCCTGCCGGGTAATACTTCGCAGCGACAACGCCGACAGCCATCATGTCGCGCAGATCCTGTTCCGTATAGTTCGGGTTCAGCTTGAACGTCATCAACGGTTCAAAATCGGGAGCGACATCTGCAGCGGCATTCAAAATTTCCTGTTTGTACGCAGCGATTGCGGCGGCACTTGTCATTGGCGGAACAGTATTTGGCATGACAATTGCACGGCCAAACTGCCTGACCAAATCATGAACATAGTCGGTGAGCGGCGCACCTTGGCGAAGGTGTGCGTGAAAATCATCTGGGAATGGTAATATCAAGTCTTTCATCGACTTGAAAATAAGTAAAAATGGGCTAAAAAGCCCACTTTATTTTCGATTTTTTAATTGTTATAAAGCCGATTAATCGTCTATTTCGACTACTTTCCGTGAATTCGTTCCACCAAGCACCACGCGCACGGCACTTTTAGGCTTTTTGAAGTACTCGGCAAGCACGGCGCAGACAGCTGCGTTCGCCTCGCCATCGGCAGGAGGAGCCTTTACATCGATCTTGAAAGAGCCATCTGGCTGCGGCACTACCTGTTCGCGACGGCTGCGTGGGTGGACTTTAACTTGAATGCGCAACTTAGCCGAAATCCTTTTCCATGGCTTCGAGGAGTTCTTCCTGGGAATGCACCATGGCACGGCAACGAATGAAATAGTTTGTGCGGAGCTGCTTGAGCTGCTCGATTTCTTTGCGGAGCGCTTCTGCCTGCAACTTGATGTTTTCAACTTCACCAAGGGCCTTCGCCTTTGCTTCGGCAACAATCAGTTCCGCTTCCTTTTCGGCAGCATGCTTAGCTTCGTCGGCAGTCTTCTGCATGGTCACTACGGCGTCCTGAATGGTTCTTTCAATCTGACGGTAGTAATTCACACGCTCTTCGGCAATCTTCAAGCGTTCGGTGAGGTCTGTGCGTACACGGGAATTCTGTTCGAATGCAGCCGCGGCAGTATCCAGAAAAGCCTTGACTTCTTCTGGGTCAAAGCCGCCGAAATGCTTTTTATGAAAAGTCTGATTGCGAATATCGAGCGGAGTAAGTTCCATGTAGCACCTTCCAATGTTTGGATTTTAATATAGAAAATAGACGGAAGACGGAAGACGGAAGAGAATAGAAAATAGCTTGATTTTTTAAATTTGGATTATGGGTCATTTTGTTTACATGCTGCGGTGCAAGGGAGAACGGATCTACACGGGGTACGCCGTAGATGTAGAAGCCCGTTACAGGCAGCACTGCGAGGGCAAGGGCGCACGCTTTACAAAGGCGTTTTCGCCGGAATGCATTTTGCGCACATTTGAACTGGAAACAAAACCGCTTGCGCTACGCCTGGAAGCCCGCATCAAAAAGTTAACCAAGCAAGAAAAGGAAGCCCTTGCCGCAGGCGACAAGGGAATCGAAGAGCGCCTTGTCGGCAGTCTTGAGCAAAGGCTTTAGAGATTGCCGCAAATCAGCGGAGAATGCTCTTCAAGAGCTTCAAAAACCTGGGATTCCAGCGGGCGGAGCACACCGTAAACCACACCTTCGCCATAGCTTGAACGCACATCTGTCATGCCACGCAGAAGCGCCGTATCGTAGGTTGCTGCTTCTGCAGAAAGGTTCACAAGCACAACCGCCCTTGCGCCGTTACTTGCAGCGCGTTCAAACGCAAAAATCTGTTCGTGTTCCGGGAGCAGCGCTTTGAATGCGCCAGCCATAAACGCCCATGTTCTTTTGCAGCCCATAAGCGTCCTGTACCAGCCATAGACAGAGCTTGAGTCCTGCAATTCCCGCGCAACGTTGATGGAGATGTAATTGTCATTTACGCCAAGCCACGGCTTGCCCGTGGTAAAGCCAGCATTTGCCGTAGAATCCCACTGCATTGGAGTGCGTGCATTGTCGCGGCTAAAGCGGTTTACAAACTGCATTGCCTCTTGCGGCGTGTGCCCCTCTGCAATTGCAAACTTGTATTGCGCCTTGGTATTGACTTCATCGTACTTGTCTATGGAATCCCAGGTAACATTTGTCATGCCGATTTCTTGGCCCTGGTACAAAAACGGAGTGCCGCGAAGCGTCATCATGAGCGTCGCAATGGCCTTGCTTGCAAGCCTTGAAAGCACCGGATCCATTGCCACTTCTTCGCTAAAGAAATTGTTCACGGCGCGCGGCTTGTCGTGGTTTTCGAAGAAGATCGGGTACCAGCCGTTTTTAGCAGTCGCCTTTTGGCTTGCCATGAGAGCGCGCTTTAAATCCATAATTCCAAACGGCCCCGGTTTGCACCAAAGTTCCACATCGTGAATATGGCTGAATTCAAAGAGCATGTCAAACGCACCATTTTCGCCCACCCAATATTTCAAATCGTCAGGGCCAACGCCATTTGCTTCCGCCACTGTAAAAACATCCTTGCCTTCGGTCACATTCTTTTTGAACTCCTGCAAAAAGTCGAGAATGCCGTCGGTGTTCACGGTCATCTTGTGAATGCTCACCATGCCGTCATTTGCATCTGGCTTGCCGCTAGCAAAACTTGCAGGCTTTTTAATGTATGGGATAGCATCTATGCGAAACCCGCCTGCGCCTTTTTCAATCCAGAAGTTCGCAATGTCATAGAGAGCCTTGCGCACATCGGCGTTTTCCCAGTTTAAATCAGGCTGCTGCACAGCAAAAGTATGCAGGTAATACTGCCCGCGCGATTCGACCCATTCCCAGGCGGAACCGCCAAAGATTCCACGCCAGTTGTTCGGAGGATTTCGATTGCCTTTTTCATCAATCACAGCATCACGCCAAATATACCAATCAGCCTTTGCATTGCCACGGCTACCCTTGCTTTCCAAGAACCATTCACATTGATCGGAAGTGTGGTTGAATACAAGATCCATCACAATCTTTATGCCTCGCTTGCGTGCCTCCGCAATAAGCGAATCCATGTCGGCCATGGTGCCGTAAAGCGGGTTGATTTCATAAAAGTTCGAAACATCGTAACCGTTATCGACCATCGGGGACGCATACACAGGCGTCAGCCAAAGCGCACCGACTCCCAGATTTTGCAAATGGTCCAGACGGCTCATGATTCCCTTCAAGTCACCAATGCCATCGCCATTGGAATCCTGAAAACTGCTCGGGTAAATTTCGTACGCAATAGTCTGTTGCCACCATGCAAAAGTTTCGGGTTCATGTTTTTTACGAACAACATCTTCTTTGCATGCACAGAACATAGCGGCAACTCCTAAAACACAAATTATTAAAAAAATTTTGCACCAAAAGAATATAGCAAAGCTTAATCTGCCATTTTTTTTTTCAAATACTATATTTGCTACATGCTCACTGCAATCATTCTATCCATTCTATGCGCTTTAGGAGACATCGGCTTTATGTTCATGAGTCAAAGAAGTTTCGGCCACATTCCGACCGGCGAACGCCTGGAACGCATAAAGAAATCTCCGAACTACGATGGCAAAAAGTTCGTGAACGAAGTGCAGACAAACGTAATGACGCAGCAGAGTTCCAAGTTCAAAACCTGGAAAAACTATTTGACAAGCGACAAGTCGCTCGTTAAGCCAGACACTGCATTGAAGGTCATAAAAACAGATGTCAAGAGCTTGCCGCAAGATAAAGATTGGCTCGTATGGTTTGGGCATTCCTCCTATCTCATCAACCTTTCCGGCAAAAAGTTCCTGATTGACCCGGTGTTCTACAAAGGCTCCCCCGTCAGCTTCGTGAACAAGGCCTTCAAGGGAACCGAGGTTTACAAGCCAAGCGACATGCCTGACATCGACTACCTCGTAATCAGCCACGATCACTGGGACCATCTGGATTACGAAACCGTCAGCGAATTGAAGCCGCGCATAAAGAAAATCATTTGCGGCCTTGGCGTTGGCGAGCATTTTGAATACTGGGGCTTTGACAAGCAAAAGCTCGTAGAACACGACTGGTGGGAAGACGAAATTTTGGAAGAAGGTTTCAAGGCAACGACAACGCCTGCGCGCCATTTTTCTGGACGCAGTTTGCAGCAGAACAAAACATTGTGGGCCTCCTATGTCATCGAAACTCCAAAACGTACCGTTTGGGTAGGTGGCGACACCGGTTACGGGCCGCACTTCAAAAAGATTGGCGAAAAGTTCACGAACATAGACCTGGCAATTCTTGAAAACGGGCAATACAATATAGACTGGGCAGAAATCCATACCATGCCCGAATACCTTGGCAAGGAAATGGTTGACCTCGATGCAAAACGCTATTTGACGGTACACCATTCCAAGTTTGCGCTTTCTACGCACTCCTACACGGAGCCTCTCGAGAACGCAAAAAAGGCTTCTGAAGAAAGTCAGAAGCCTGTGTTCATGCCGCAAATGGGCGAAGTTCTCTATTTGGAATAACTATTTCTTGATGCAACGAACAGAGAAGCCCCAGCCAGGTTCGTTTACTGAATTCTTCATAAACGTTTCTGTACCGTCGGCATTCTTCTTTATAGCTTCCACATCCTTCGTCTGACCATTGGACAAAGACCAGAAATAGGCCATGTCATTGAGGGACTGTTCTGCATTTTTTGCATCTCTGATAGCGGAAGGATACTTGCCAAAAACGATCTGCTTTGCATTGGTATTTTTTCTTTCTGCAAAATAATTCAGCAAATCTTCCCAATCTGCATTGGAAGGCAAGGACCAACCCGCCGGGCAAACCTTTTCTGCAGCATCATAGGCATACATGCGACCGCTATGTTCGCACTTGCTATCAGAAGCCGGGCAAGCAGACTTCGGCGTGGCAGTCTTGACATTTTCAATGTTCCAAACGTATTGGCCCATCTTCTGGGACTTAACCATATTGCCATCGCGGTCAAGCATCACATAGCGCCAGCCTCCAGCTTTGCAGACAAATGCCGTATTAATTTTTTTGTTCGGAAGAGACTTGTTTTCGTTTTGAGCATCGCAAACTTTGTCGAATGTAGCGAATTCCTTTTCACTTACAGATTCCCATTGAGAGTTTCTGCAAAGATACATACCCGTATCATCGGCTTTTCTTTCATTTTCGCGACTCGCAGTGCACAAGCCGAATTTGATTTCCCGCTCATTGAGCTGAAGCCACTTGCCATCCTTGCAAAAATACTGCAATGTATCTTTTTCGTAAAGAGTCGAAGAAATACTCATAGTCAATGCTTCATAATCTTCGGCACATGGAGTGGCATACTTTTCAAATGTCTTGGCACAAGCAAAAAGTTCATAGCCAATATTCTTCTTGTACTGCTTGTCAATGTTTGGATACAAGCGGCAAGCACGCAAAATCAGCTTATCAGCAACATCGTTGCTTGAAGAAAAGCTCTGCGTAATGGAGTTTGCAGCATCCTTTTCATTCACAAATTCACTAGAAGCACCGGTTACCGCCTTGTATTCATTCAACAGTTCAGCATCTGCTGCGGTAAAGCCAAAAGGCGATTCAATCTTTGCATCCAGAATCTGGAACAAATGGTGCATCGGAGCTGTAAAATAGCTTTTGCCCGTCTTCTGGTTGATTACCATATGGAGCCCGTTCTTCCTTGCCTTTGCAAGAATGGGAGCCCATTCAGATTCAGGAACCTTGTGCAACTTGTTCAAGCAAAGCGGAATTTCATCTTTTGCAGAACATGCCTTTTCTTCGTAATAGGCCTGTGCAAATTCCGGAGCGCAAAGTTCATCTAGCTTTTTAGGATTTTCAACGAAATAATTGCCATAAATTTTTTTGGCATTCTGCCAAGAAAGTTCAGCAGGGCAATAAACATCTGCTATATTCATCTTTTTCACAAGAATTTCGGCTTTATTATAATCCTTGGAATCAATCGCAGACTTCAGAGCTGGATGCACATCAGCAAATGCAGAGGTTATACCAACAAGAGCTATAAAAGAAAGCATTTTTTTCATGAAAATCGTCCTTTTTTTTACAATGCAGCAAAAAAAAATAGTTTTTTTAAATTTTTGTTTACTAAAAATTGCGCACAGTGTTAATAAATGCCTGAACGCCTTCGATCGGTGTGCCCGGGAGCACCCCATGGCCAAGGTTCATGATGTGCGCACGGTCCTTTACGAGTTCGAGAATTTCGCGGGTGCGCCTCTTGATTTCTGCAACGGGCGCAAAAAGAAGCGCCGGGTCCAAATTGCCCTGGAACACCTTTTGCGGGTATGCCTGCAATGCATCCTTCAAGGACGTTCTCCAGTCAAGGCCAAGGCCGTTTACGCCGAGCGTTGCAAAAGACGGGAGCAAGTGACCAGCGCCATTTGCATAATGCAAAATCGGGACTCCGGCCTGCTTTGCAATTTCAATGGCACGCTCCGTATATGGCAAAGCCATTTTGCAATAGTCTTCGCAGGAGAGGTGGCCCGCCCAGCTATCCATAATTACAAGCGCCTCGCAACCCCATGCCGCTTGCAGGCGCAAGTATTCGCCCGCAGTTTCAGCGATGCGGTCCATGAGCTTATGGAAAGCTTCAGGTTCCGTGTAGAAGAGCTTTTTTGTTTCCTGCAAATCTTTGGAAGTCTTGCCTTCAATCGCATAAGACGCGAGCGTGAGCGGCCCGCCAATAAAGCCGAGGAGCGGCGCCCTGCCCTTCAGCAGATCGACGGAACGTTCAATCGCTTCCTTTGTGAAAGGGAGCGCATCTGCCGGGTTTTCGCTGTGCAAGCTTGCGACATCAATTGCCGAGCGCACCGGATTTTGAATGCGTGGGCCAACGCCCGGTAAAAATTCCACATTCACGCCAAGGAGAGGGAGCACGACAAGAATATCGCTGAATAGAATGCCTGCGTCAACGCCAAAACGGTCCACCGGCTGCACCGTCACCTTTGCAGATGCCTTCGCATCGTGCACAAAGTCAAGGAACGAGGCGAACTGGGAACGAACTTCCATATATTCCGGCAAATAGCGACCGGCCTGGCGCATCATCCACACAGGCTTTGTAGCGGTCACCTTGCCTCTGCATACATCAAGAAACAAAGACATGACTAGTCCATATTATACTTGGCGTAGAATTCTTCAGCTACAACCGGCTTGGAATAGTAATATCCCTGCAGTGTATTCACATCTACATCATTCAAGATTTGCTGCATGCCTGCAGTCTCGACACCTTCGGCGCACACCTTTGCACCAAACGATCTTGCCATGCATGCAATGCTCTTCACTGTATTTCTATCAATATCGCTGACTTCAACATCCTTTACAAATTCCCTGTCGATCTTTACAGTGTCAACCGGAATGTCACGCAAGATGCCTATGGATGAATAGCCTGTACCAAAATCATCCATAGCGATCTTGATTCCCTTGGCCTTGAATGCATCAATGGAATTCTTGAGCAATTCCTTGTCGAGCAAGCGGCAGCGTTCTGTAATCTCAAGGCACAAATTCTGCGGTGGGAATCCAATCTTATTGATTATATCAAACACATCTGCCACGAAGCTTCTTTTTTCGAGCTGCACGTAGGACACATTCACGTTCAAAACAAATCCAGGATACTTCTTCAACATTCGTTTCGCGTCACCCATCGCGGTGCGAAGTATCCAAAGCCCAAGTTCCGGGAACAACACATCTTGTTCCAGCATAGGAATAAAGAAAATCGGAGGAACCATGCCGTAGGTATCATTTTTCCAACGGATTAGAGCCTCTGCACCCTTCAATTCCTCTGTAGAGGCACTCACTATCGGCTGATAGCAAAGGAAGAATCCCTTGCAGTTATCGGTAATGCTATTACGGATAAAGGTCAAACGTTCCAGCGAGTTCTTAGAATCTTCGGTAAGAGAATTCTCAAATACCGTGAGAGCACCAAAATGCTTATTCTTGGATTCGTAATAGGCATACTTGAGGCAGGAATAAACGATTTCTTCGTTAATGTCGAAGTTGTCGATGCAAACCGCACTTGCACTCATCGAAAGATTCAAGCGCTTACCATCAAAGACAAAGTCATGGGTCAGCTTTTTCTGCGCATCCTTACAGAGATCCTTTAATTCTTCAAGACCAAGGCCATGGGCGATGACTGCAAACTTCGTGCCATCCATGCGGTACAGGGAGCAGGACTTGCCGAAACATTCCTGCAAAAGCTTGCCAACTTCAAGCAGCACATGGTTACCTTCGGAATAGCCGAGCATGTCGTTTGTATTAGAGAAGCCATTCATGCCAAGAAGCATCACCACTTCCTGTTTCTTTCTCATGAACAGGCTCTTCAAATCATCAAAAAATCCATACAGGCTGCGAAGGCCTGTGGCATTGTCTATATAGCTATAGCTGCTATGGTTCTTGATAGTACCACAGAAATAGAGCGGCTTATCATTTTCATCTTTTATCACAGTGCCAAGGCACGAGCAGAATACATACTCGCCTGCAGCGTTTTTTGCCCTGTACTGCATTTCATGGCCATCTTCCCTGCCCTCAAAAATTGCAGATATGTTTGCAATGTACTTGGCACGATCATTGGGATGTACATTTTCAAGCCAGATATCGCCAGGATTATACATATATTCACTAGGCAAGCCGAAATAGTTTACGGCACGCTTTGACCAGCGGGAATAGTTGTAATCCATGTCTGTGATATAGACATAGTTGCCTTCAGAAACGACATCAAGCGCATGATAGAGGCTTTCTAATTTTTTCAATCTACCTTCTGGAATATTCATTTCTCAATCCCCCACTAAGCAACTACAACCTTATTTTTACCAGAGCGTTTTGCACTATAGAGGGCTCCATCCACGCGAACATACAGGGAGTCCGGCGAATCGTTTTCCTTCCATTCTGCCACACCCAAACTGACAGTACCCTGCCCGACGGAAGGGAATGTAGAGTAAGCAAAATTCTTGCGAACATATTCAGCAAACTTTTCAGCAGCTTCTATCTTAAAGCCCGGCAACAAGATCATGAATTCCTCGCCACCCCAACGGCCGGCACTTGCGCGCGGCGCGAGATCTATGATTGCGGCACGAATCTGGTTGGCAATGCCTCGAATCACATTGTCGCCTTCCTTGTGACCGTATGTGTCGTTTACAAACTTGAAATTGTCTATGTCTATCATGACAAGTGAAAATTCTTCCAGTCCAAGTTCCATCTGCGCTCTGATGCGCCGCTGAATTTCTGCACGGTTATAAAGCAATGTCAAGCCATCAGACACAGCCATCATTTCGAGTTTCTTGTTTGCAGCGCTAAGTTCAGCGGTAGCAGCTTCAATGAACGTCGCAAGGCGGCTAATCATGGAAACCTTGCCAGAGAAGTTCTCTTCCATCATTTCGAAGTTCGTAACTTCGCTTGCGCTCGGTTCGCCTTCGCGCATTGCAGCAACGACGAGAGTCACGTTATGCTGGTTCACAAACCTGCCCGTGCGCAAAAATTCACCGGAGGTGTAAAAACCGGATGTCGAAGCCATGGACTGGAACGGGAGCGTTTCCTTACTGATTTCATGGTGCCCCCAGAATGCACGGCGCGCCGCGCAAGAAAAAATCTGGAACACCTGCGGATGAAATTCCTTAAAAGTCTGGCCGTCGGCTCGAACGCTATCAAGAATCGTTCGTGGGTCGCCATATGCAATTTTTGCACAAACGTTTTCTTCCATGTCCGAAGTCATGGTCAAAGAACCATCCTGGTTGCTCCTTGTGGGAGCGCGCAAGATATTGATTCCGTTATGCTGGTAAAAGAACGGGAACTCGAGCGTATTGCGGAAAAAATGTTCATCGTTCTTGATGTTCAAATACTTGTAGTAAGCTTCGTATGCCGGGCAACCATCCAGTTCATACAATGTGCTGCCTTTGGCGCGCGTCACCTGGAACGCCCTGCCAAGCGGCTTCCAGCCAGTCACGTACATGGTTTCTACGCGCAAATCGTCGCCGCCATAAAGCACAAACACAACAGAGTTGTTGGAGCAGGAACCGGTGCTGGAATAAACACAGGCATAGTCGTCATTGATGTCTGGGTTGAATGCGCCGCCACCGTAAATGTGGACACCTTCGCGAACATGCTGCAGCTGGTCGCAGAACCTGGTCATGGACATGCCACGGATTGTAACGAGCAATTCCACTGCCTTGACCCACGGGAGCGCATCTACCTCTGCTATGAGGGAGTTTGCAACGCCAATCGCTGTTTCTTCCGAAAGGTCATACTGCAAAACCTTCAACTGCGAAGACTTGCTTTCAAAAATCGTGCAGACAATGACGATGTCGGAAGTCGAAAGATGGCCTTCGACAATGCTACCGTTCGAAGAGCAACCGACATACTCGGACTGCGGCAATTCCTTTTTGATTTGGTCGCAAATGCCAACAATTCTTTTTTGGTCTATGCATTCCGCATAAACATGAAAAAGCATTTTATATGCGGTGTTGGACTTGCACCATTCGCGAATGCCGGCCAGGTCCTTGGCTAACGTTTCGGCATCTCTATATTCAAACTGAAATTGCTGCATACAAACTCACTAAATCTTCTATCGTTTTGATAAACTACATTTTCTGTGCAAAAAAGCAAACCGCAACCAGGTCAAAAAGGCCTAAATTGATGCAATTTCCAGCTAAAAAACGGAATTAGGCAGCAAAAACATCGTACAGGAGCTTAACGGCCACGGCTACAGCCGCAATTTGCACCGTGCGTTCAATGAACTTGTTGCCCTTTTTGTACTGCAGCATGCTGCTGATGCGACCACCGAACCAAGAGCCAATGGCGGTAATTACAGCCAAGTCCCAGCGCACCTTGCCGGCAAAAACAAGGCCAACTGTACCGATAACAAGAATCACCGTGGTGATTACATTTTTTACGGCATTCACGCGAATCATTTCTTCGCCACTGTAATGGCGGAGCGCAAAGATCTGCACAAAGCCCATGCCGACCTGCACGATGCAGCCGTAAATTGCAATCAGGAAAAAACCGATAAAACCTTTGATGCTCCCCTTTTCTGGAGGCTGCTCCGGCGGTTTTCCAAACACATCTTTTTTAAGGCTCCCCATGATTGCGACAAGCGCAATTGCTACAGCAAGAATTGCCTTGAACACATCGTCACTCAGCGTGAGCAAAAACGGGAGGCCAGCAAGCGTACCGAGCACCGACGGCCAAAAAATTTGCATGAGCACCTTTTTGTTCAGGTAGCCATGCCTGTACAGGTTCCACGCAGAAGACAAATTGCCAACGATAAGGCCCACACGGTTCGTACCGTTTGCAACCGTCGGCGGGAGCCCAAGCCAAATCATTACAGGCAAACTAAAGACGCTGCCGCCGCCAGCAATGCTGTTCAACAGGCTAGCGCCAAAGCCCACTGCAAAAAAGCCAAGCCAGGTAAGAACGTCAATTTCCATAAGGCACAATCACTTTTCTTGCTGCAGCACTTTCAAATCTTCCCGTGCGCGGGCAGCTTCCGCATCGTCAGAAAAATTTTCTACGCAAGTCAAAAGCGCGTTCACGGCAGATTCCAGATTCTTTGTTTTGTCTGCAGGCTTTTTGCTCTTCATTGCCTTTGCGTAAAGGTCAGAAGCCTTCTTTCGAGACTCCGAGCAAACTCGCTTGCCAAGTTCTGCAAGCGCCGTGCGGGCCCGGTCGCGTTCGGAACTCGTAGAAAGCTTCACATACAATTCCTTGGCTTCCGTAAACTTGCCATTTGCGACAAGCTTCTCTGCCTTTGCAAGAGCCTCCTTGGGGGAGTTCTTTTGCCAGTAATCGCCTTCCAGCGAATTAACCAATGCCTGTGCATGTATCGACTCCACCCACGCTTCAAGCTTCAGCGTATCGGCAAAATCGCGGTAGCGCAAAAGGAGCAAATTTGCAAGAGAGTCTGCCAATGCGAAGTTGCCCGATTTTTCAGCATCTTCAGAGATTTTCTTCTTGTCGGCAGTGGCCTTTTTGACATTCTTTTCAAAAGCGATTCGCACCTGCCTGCCTGCAAAAGTCTTTAGAGAATCGCCCGGCTCCAAGGCAACCAGGCTATCGGCCAAAGCCTTGACCGTCGCATAATCGGCGCGTGTTGCATTTTCATTCACAAGCTGCACCGCAATGGAATTATACACGGCGGCATGCGCCTGCAGAACCTCATGGGACCTGTCTTGGAGTTTTGCGACATTTGCCATCCAGGTTTCCCAAAGCGGGTTCAACCTTTCAATTTTTTCATACATCGCCAGGGCCGAATCGGCAAGGCCAACGGACTGCGCAGAATCGGCATACCAAAAGGCATAGGCAACAATCTTCTGGATTTCTACATACGGGTCTGTGCGCTTCGTGGTATCGCGGCTAAAAGCATTTTTTGCAATGGGCTCAATCATTTGCCTGTTCTGGCTTTGCGGCATGGCCTTCAACTGCGTTTGTGCTTCTTGCGCTTTGCGAATCCATGATTCCCAAAGCGGCTTCAGCACGACAATTTTATCGAGTTCCACGAGGGCCGAATCCGCCTTGTCGTTTGCAATCAGCGAATCTACATAGGTAAAAGATGCCATTGCGACTTTTTCAAGTTCCGCGTATGGTTCCGGCACGGGAGCGGGCGGAACTTCCTCCAAAACCGCCTGGTGAACTTCCAGAGTATCAGTCTGCGCAGGCAACGGCAAAAGCGCCTGAGAAACTGCGGTTGCAGAATCAGCTTTCGCAGCACCTTGCGCATGTTCTGCAGCCTGCATGCCTTCTGCCAAAGCTGAAGTTTGCGGAGCCGCTTCCGGGGCATTTTCAGAAGAGCTTGTTGCGGGCATTTGCTGCACCGGAGCGGTTTCCACCTTCGGAGCCTTCGTACAGGCCGCAAGCAAAAGCAACGCCGCCACGGCAACAAACTTCAACGCATTCCTCATGACACTACCCTACACCTACTTTAGAATTCCACCTCTACAGGGACAAATGCATTTTCGCCGTCAAAGTCTGCCGGCAGTTCCCAGTCATCATCGCCTGCCTTTGCGGCTGATTCTTGCGCAGGGGCTGCGTTCTGGGCACCTGTGGAATCAGCAATTTCACTAGCAGTTTCCGTTACCGTGGGCGCAGGCATCGCGGTCACAAAGCCGCCAAACGCAGCAGCTTCGGCAGCCACGCTCTGCACCTGCGGCGGAGTAAAGCCAGGCACCTCAAGCCACGGGAGCGTCTTTGCATTTTCACTCGGCGTAGCCGTGGCAAGGCCCGCAATGGCATCGACCTTCAGGTCGCCGCGCAGGTTCGAATAGAGCAACGGAATTTCACCGGTCTTCACATTCTGAATGCTGTAAAAATCCACATGGCTTGCATCTTTGCGAATACGCAAAATTTCTTTGGCAAGGCTTGCCCACTGCGGAAGTCCGCCGGAGGCGCCAGCAATGCGCGTAGAACCGGACTTCAAAGGCTTATTGTTGTCAAAGCCGACATAGCTGCCGATAGCAACGACCGTATCCGTAGCAAAGCCATCCTTTTCGGCACTGTAGTTCGGCAGGGCGCCAAGGAACGCAACGTTGCGGAAATCGTTCGTGGTGCCGGTTTTGCCGAATGCCGGGAAGTGCAGTTTGCGGCCATCGTCAGAAACGAGCGACAAGGCATCGTACTGCGAGCGTGCCGTACCGTTCACGAACACGGACCTGAGCATGGCTGCAACCTGCGAAGTAATCGTCTCGTCCAGAATCTGTTTTTCTTCAATGGCGTTCCTGAAAATCACGGAACCGTCGCGATCCTTGATTTCACGAATAAGGCACGGTTCGCTCCATTCCGTATCTTTGCACTTAAAGACCTTGCCGGTAAGAATCGTTTCGTAGGCCATCGTGATTTCTGCAATCGAAACATCGTTTACGCCAAGCACCATGCTCTGCACTTTTTGCAGCTTGGAATGAATGCCGATTTCATTTGCAAACTTTGCAAAGTCCGCCATGGCAAGGGAACGCCTGAAGTCAGGCCAGTGGAACAAAAGTTCCGGGGCCATGTAGTCTTTTTCGCCATCGACCGGTTCAATCATCGCAGAAATTTTCGCGAAGTCGGCAAGCGTAAAGTTCGGGTACAATTCCACGCTCTGCATTGGCGCAAGCTCGGCGCCGTTCGCTTCGGCAAGGCGGCGTTCGCGGAGCTTTTCTTCATAGCTCTTGAAGTTGTGCTCAAGCATCTTCTTGGTTGCGGCATCCTTGTCTTTCACGAGCTTCTTCGCCACATCCATGTAGGAACCGTAAAGCAGGTTGTTTGCGGCCCAGGCAGTTTCAATGCGGTTCTCGGCAAAGGCTTCACGCACAAAACGGCTCTTGGCGCGGTCAAATTCAATTTCCTGCTTTGCCGCATCTTTCAATGTCAAGCCATACTTATCGCGCAGTCTTTCAAAATAGGCCCTGTTGTCTTCGTCAGCCGTCTTGGCATAGCCGACTTCTTCCATGACTTCAGCAAATTCTTCAACAGAAAGCTTATCGTAAAGCCTATCCAAAAGCCACACGCTACTGATGTTTTCGGAACGAGTCGCACTCCACGCAATGCTCACGCGGTCGCCCTTGTTCTTGTGGTCCGGGCGCGGGAAGTAATACTGGTTACCGTACTGGAACACATTGAAGCTGTTTTCAAGTTCATCGAGATAGTTCCAGCCGCGCTTGAACGAAAGCGTATATAGAAGAGGCTTCCAGCTGGAACCGAGCTGGCGCAGCGCCTTGAAGCTACGGTCAAAACCAGTATTGTGGAAACCGCCCTGGCTAGCAAGCACTTCGCCATTCTGCAAAGCAACGAGAGCACCTTGCAAGTTCGGTTCCGTCTCGAGCTTCAACCTGTAAAGCCCACCGACCGGAATGGAATCGAGAACGCTCACAAGCAGCACGGAACCCTTCGCAAGCTTGGAAGCCAAAAGCTTTTCGGGTTCGCTCTTCACGGCCTTCGCAAGCGTGTCCAGGGTAGCGCGTTCCACGACACCCTTCACCTGGCCAAAATTCAAATACAGCGCATTGATCTTACCCTTTTCGTCAATCACCGCAGAGTCGAGAGCGCCATAAAGGTAATCGCCCTTTTCGGCCTTGAGCGCACGGTTCGGACTTTCGGAGCTCGGCAGCACAAAACCGCCAAGCTTCAATTGCAAATCAGAAATGTTCGACTGCAGGGCGCGCTTTGCGGCATCCTGGTAGCCATCGTCAATCGTAGAGACAATCGTAAGCTGCGCGCGGCGCCAGTCGTCAATGCCGACCCCGTCAAAGAACTTCTGAAAATAGTCGGAATTCAACTTTTCTTCAATCAGGGCAAGCTGCGTAGAAATGGAATAGCGGAACGTGCCATGGTTGAATTCGAGCGGCTTTGCAAGCGCTGCCTCGTACTGTTCCTTGGTAATGTAGGCGTCTTCAAGCATGCGGCCAAGCACATAGCCAACGCGTTCGCGGCCACGCTCCAGGGCCCTGTCGCGGCGGGCCTCCGTGCGCTGTGCAAACGGGTCATAGTTGAACGGGCCCTTCACGGAACCAGCAATAAAGGCGCACTCCGCAAGCGTCAAGTCCTTGAGCTGCTTGTTGAAAAAATACTGGGCCGCAATGGCCACGCCCTTGCCGGAACCAGCCACATGAAACTGGTTCAAATAGAATTCAAGAATCTCTTCCTTGGAAAAATGGCGTTCGAGCTTGATAGCATCGCGAAGTTCACGGTATTTTTCGGCGAGGGAGCGTTCTTCGCGGCCAAAAATGTTCTTTACGGTCTGCTGCGTAAGCGTAGAGCCACCCTGGCGCATGGAGCCCGCGCGCAGGTTCGTAATCATGGCACGGCTAAAACCCTTAAAGTCAAAGCCGTGGTGTTCAAAAAACTTGGAATCTTCGGCAGCGACGAGCGCATGCACAATATGCTCCGGAATATCGCCATACGGCACGTAAATGCGGTGGTTTGCATCAAAAAAGGCGCCAAGACGCGTTTTGCCGTCACGGTAGAACACGCGAGTTTCGCCAGAAAGACGCTCCACGATGGCGTTCCTGTTGAACTTGCCGTCCGGGTCTTCGTCAAGGCCCACGTTAAACACCACATAGTAGCCAGCTGCGGCAGCAATAACGCCCACAAGGGCGAAGGCGGCGGCGCACATAAAGGCGCGACGCACCCATTTTTTGATAAAACCCATGAAAATCTCCGAAAATTCTGTATAAATTTAGAAACTATGTAGCATTTTATCATTAAAATCGACCAAGACCCCTTGAAAAATCGGAACAAATAATCTAAACTTGTGACACCCAAGATGGGAAGATGGCCGAGCTGGCCGAAGGCGCGTCCCTGCTAAGGACGTATAGGACTTAATCCTATCGCGAGTTCGAATCTCGCTCTTCCCGCTCCTAAAACCCCGGTAGCAATACCGGGGTTTTTTGGTTTTTAGGCAATGCAACAAAAACAAGGCCCCACCATGTCAAAAACGGCGATGCGTTCTTCTGCAGGGGTAAAGTCCCTGTTTTTGAAATTTCGTTTCTAGGCCAACTATACTTGTAATTGCCCATTCCAAACAATTGCAAACAACAAATTTTTAACTTCACAATGACATTTTTTGATATCTATTTTGACTATTTTTTATCATGTAGAAAAGGATAGAAAATGAGATATATTGGTTGCAAAGTTCAATTGCTAGAGAATATCAAAGAAGTCGTTTTTAAACATGCGCAAGACGCGAATTCATTTTGCGATATTTTTTCAGGAACAGCATCTGTAGGTCGGTACTTTAAGCAATGGTTTGAAGTTTATTCAAACGATCTTCTCTATTTTTCCTATTGCCTTCAAAAAGCAACTATTGAAAATCCAGCCAAGCCCACTTTCGACATTTTAAAAAAAGAAACTGGCATAGCGAATCCCATCGAATACTTCAACAAAATGGAAACAACATCCATGGAAGTATTGGAAGCATCTAAGAGATTTTTCCAAAACAACTATGCACCGAAAGGGAACCGAATGTATCTAACCGATTCTAACGCCCTTAGAATTGATTTTGTTAGAAACAAAATTGAAGAATGGCATGAAGCCGGTTTACTTCTTGAACATGAATACTTTTACTTAATCGCATCTTTGGTGGAAGGAATTCCTTTTATTTCAAACATTGCCGGTACATACGGAGCTTTCCACAAATTTTGGGATGCAAGAACTAGCAAGTTGTTTTCTCTAATCGACTTGCCAGTCACTGAAAACGGAAAGAACAACAAATCATTCAATGAAGATGGCGTAAAGTTATTAGAACGAATTGGTGGCGACATTCTGTATGCAGATCCTCCATATAACGAAAGACAATATCTGCCCAATTATCATCTTTTAGAAACAGCCGCCAAGTACGACTATCCGGAATTGAGAGGCATGACGGGGCAGCGCCCCTACGAGAACAAGCGTTCCGAATTCTGCTCTAAAAAAACTGTAGTTGCAGCTTACGAAAATCTCGTTAAGAACGCAAATTTCAAACACATAATTTTAAGCTACAATACCGATGGCATAATGACTTTGGACGAGATTACAGACATTATGAAAACCTACGGCAAACCAGAAACTTTTGAAATCAACTATATTCCCTATAAACGATTCAAAAGTCGAAACGATGCAAAAAATTTAAGCGAATTAAAAGAAATGCTCGTCTATGTAGAAAAAGAGGTATAACTTGCCTTTGCCATATGTAAAAAGCCCAATGAATTATACTGGTGGAAAGTATAAAATATTGGAGCATATCATTCCATTTTTTCCGAAAGATATAAATAAATTCGTTGATTTATTTGCTGGAGGCCTTAATGTCTCTGTGAACGTGGAGGCAAAAGAAATTTATGCAAACGACCAGATTACATATTTGATTGATTTGTATAATTATTTCAAAAAAACAAATGTTGAAAAGATACTTGAAAAAATTCAAGCGCAGATTACTAAATATCAGCTTAGTCAAAGTAATTCTGAAGGTTACCTATCTTTGAGAAACGACTATAATGAGTCTGGAGACATTCTAGACTTGTTCATTTTGACTTGCTACGCTTTCAACCACCAGATTCGTTTTAACAGCAAACACCAATTCAACACTCCATTCGGGAAAGAACGAAGCTCATTCAACGAAAGCATAAAAAAGAATCTGGTAGACTTCTGTCAAAAAATTCAAGAAAAGAATATTAAATTTTCTTCAAATGATTTTAGAGCCTTCGATTTTTCAGATTATGCAAAAGGAGACCTAGTTTATTGCGACCCTCCTTATCTTATCACAACCGGGTCATACAATGACGGAAAGAGAGGCTTTCAGGATTGGACCGAAAAAGAAGATTCTGATTTGCAAAATATTTTAGATTCCCTGCATGAAAAGGGAGCGGCTTTTGCAATGTCAAATGTTTTTGTGCACAAGGGGCAAAAAAACGAAAGCCTGATCGAATGGAGCAAAAAATATAACGTCAAGTACATAAAAAAAAGTTATTCAAACTGTAGTTACCATTTCAAAGATCGCAATACAGAAACTGTTGAAGTTCTGATAACTAATTTTGAAATTAAGGAGGAGCAATGCCTTCAAACAAGTCTAATTCTTTAGCAAATGAATTGTACAGCAGCTCCATTCCACTAAAAACAGCCCACCCAAATTTAGATGTAAACACTTTACCTCGATGGGTTAGGGAAAACATCGAAGATGCACGTGTTTATGGTAGCGAACTCAAGGGCGTTATTTTGCCTGACGGTAGAAAGTATCATCTCAACAATACCTTGAACGACATGAATGGCAGAGACTGGACTTTTTTTATAAATTCAGTCTTCTCCACAAGATTCCCAACAAAGGGAAAAGAAAGCTACGCACACCATATCAGAAAAATTCACCCAACGCCCAAACCACCTCAACTTACCAGAGATTTGATTTCATTCTTCACCAAAGAAAACGAATTGGTTTTCGACTGTTTCATGGGTGTCGGTGGAACGCTGCTTGGCGCGGCTCTATGCAACAGAAAATCAGCAGGGATAGATTTGAATGAAAATTACATTCAAGCATATAAAGAGGCCGCAAAAGAGCTCAATTTGACATCGTTCCCTACAGAGTGTGGCGATGCTTTGGAAGTTTTGCAAGATTCAAAAAAAATGAAGAAACTTACTAAAGACGAGCCGATAAGCCTCCTGCTCATTGACCCTCCATATGCAAATATGATGAGTAAGGAAAAAACTGGTGCAGACATTGCAGTTTATGGAAATAATAGCACCCCCTTCACCAATTCCACGAAAGATTTAGGCAACATGGATCGCGAAACATTCTTCGCATCATTGAAAAAAAGTGTAGAACTTGTTTTGCCAAGGCTCAAATTTCGCGGCTATGTAGTTCTTTTCATCAAGGATTTGCAGCCCCACAAGAAAGAAGTGAACCTTCTTCATGCAGATGTCATCAACTGTCTCAACACAATTCCCAATCTTGATTACAAAGGTTTAAAAATTTGGGCTGACGAATCTGCAAAAATATACCCCTATGGATACCCATTTAGTTTTGTTGCCAATCAAATTCATCAATATATTCTGATTTTCCGTAAAGAAAAAAATTAGATTATAAATGAATACAACCATCAATAAATGACTAGAGGTGTCTATGAAAAATAATCTTTGGATATTGACGGAAGAGCGCCCAAAGCATGATGTCCTAAAAACCATTTTTACATATTTTGCAAAAGACCATAACTGCGGCTTTTTCGGAGACAATATTAGGATTATCCCGATTCTAAACGCAAGCAAGTGTTTTAGCTTTACCTATGAAGTTATCGGTTTTAAGTGCGCCAAAGTTGACCATGTTTTTATAAAGACGGTTTCTGGGTCATCTAGTTTTACAGATTTCCTTATCTTTTACCAGGAACATCAGCCGACAATCAATGACCAACCCATTTACGCCATAGAAGAAACAAAAACAGACGACAAAGAAAGCCGAAACACAGGTGTCTTCCAAAGGTGTTCTAAATTCGTATTTATCCAAAATTACTACCCAGATGCAAAGAAAATAATGCTGTACGCACTGCAAGTTGGGCAAAAAGATGAACCGACGGAAACATACATATTTGGAACCAGGCTATTGCTTACAATGGGTGTAGAAATTCTTGGAAAGGTCCTTGATCCAAAGATTTTCAGACCATTCAACAGCGTTGACGATGTTATTACAGCCAAAAACAAAATGAGGCGCCCTCCCAAAGGCAATGTACCTATTTTGTTGACAAAAACAGCAAATAAAATACAAATCTCGGGAAGGCTTTTCAAAAGTGGCGGACTTTCACACGACCCAAATATCGGCGCACTTTCCATCATAGCCGCCACATTGCGTAAACTAGGCTAGGCTCAAGAAATCGAAATCACGCAACATGGACTTGAGCAAAAACATGTAGGCACTACGAACAAATTCATTCAAATAGCAAATAAATTAAACATCTCTTTAGAGGGTCTCTACGTTCCACACGCAACTCTGCCAACAAACTATTGGCACTACGAAAAGAAAGGTGAAAAATTAGGAACCATCTTTATTCATCTTGTGGTAGAAAGCTTCGCAAACGGCTATTCGGTTTTTGAAAATCATGCCGGGTGCGAAAAAGGATATTTCCAAACATCTCACGGAGAACATATCCCTTTAGCAAAATACACCGATAGAGATGCTTACAAGGCCGGCGATAAGGACAAGATTGTTTTTATTCCCGATTTAGTACTTCTCGATATTGACGAAAAAGAGGCAATCACCATTGAAGGGAAAAAATACGAATTTCGTCAAAACGGCATTGAAGAACTCAACAATTACGACTCTTTTGACAACATGTATTTAAAGCCACACTACGGCTCATACAAAATTATACGAACCGTAGTTTTATATGGAAGTCAAATGGATCGGATTACAGAAGTCCAGGTTGGTTTTCTTTTGAATGAGAACGGGAAACTCATTTTGGGTATCCGCGCGCCCAAATTATTTACAAGAGCTATAAACAATTTGCTGGATTACTGGAATTAACCGTTACCAATTTTTATAGAGTGTTGAAGTAAACAGTAACTTATTAACAAAAAAATACAAAGGCTAACATAATCCTCCAGTAGCAAATAAAGCTATCCCCTTCCTAGTTGCCATAAAAAAATCCACCCTTGCTAAGAGTGGACTTCGTTTACGGATTCTTGACGTTAGCCTTTTGCGCAAGCAACGCTTCAAGTTCTTCCGCCGTCTTCGTGAAGTTGACCAGATCGATAATAATATACTTTGCGGGGCATTCTTTGCAATCGAATTTTCAAGACAGAGCGATTTTATCACCCTATTCTAGAAAAACGCAAAAGATGTTCCAACATTTCGTTGGCATCGTCATGCTTCGCTAGAAGTCGTAATTAAAGCCGTACTTTTCGTGCAGTTGCTTCAAAGTACCGTTCTTTTTGCAAGAATCAATGACGCTGTTGACCAGTTCCAGCAAGTCTTCGTCGCCCTTGCGCATGAGCGCCCCGATTTCACCGCTGTTGAAAGGCTTGTCTAAAAGCGGAGCCGCAAGGCGCTCGTCATTTTGAACATAGTACGGGGCTTCCACGATTTCTGTAATCATGATGTCTGCCTTGCCTTCTGCAATGAGGGCAGGAATTTCTTCGTTACGTTCATGCACGATGATTTCTGCATCCTGCAGGTTTTCGCGTGCAAACTTTTCGTTAAGTCCACCGGGGTTGACCATGACTCGCACATCCTTCTTGTTCATATCTTCAACAGAAAGGAAACGGTCGGCGTCCTCCTTTCTGCAAAGAATCGTCTTGCCGTTTTTAAGGTAGCCTTCCGACATGAGCATGATTTCCTTGCGGGCCTCGGTAACGGTGATCCCGCACATGGCCATATCAAAAAGCTTTGGATTCAACATATCGTCAGTAAGCGTCGGCCACGAAGTAGGCACAAACTTTACTTTTACGCCAATGGACTTCGCGATGATTTCCACAAGGTCAACATCAAAACCCCAATACTCATTTGTCTCGGGTTCAAGGTAAGATAGCGGGCGATAGTCCCCCGAAGACCCGACAAGCAAAGTGTCGCGGCTACGGATTCTTTCTAGGGCGGAGCCGGAAGCATTTTGCGAACTTTGGGAGCTGTCGTCAGAAGAGCAGCCAATGAGAGCCACCGACAAAAACAGGGCGGCAAGGATAGTTTTGAAGGTTATCTTATTCATCAGGCACAAATTTAAATTATTAGCGGAAGAAAAAGAGAAAGCAACAAATAAAACTCGAAGCTCGCCAGAAAAATCATCAACAGCTTAAAAATGGCGAAGGCGATATTTTTTTAACGAGCTAAAAAAATCGGAAGTCGGCATGTACACGCGTTTCCGTTTGGGATTAGAGCCAATAGAAAATAAAAGCACTTACCTGCAAAAAATCAAGCAAGGAGCTCAACGAATACATCAAATCAAATTCCGTCAGCTTTAGCGAAGAAGAAATTCTGGAATTCATTACACAAAGCGAAGAAACAAGGAAAAAAGTGCTAAAAGCACTCAAGATAAGCGCAGAAGAACTTACCTGGTTAAAGAACCGATTAATTCCTATAGGCAATATAGGTGCAGGATCTGCTTTTGACATTCCTACATACGATACTATATCGGAAATGCAACGGAGAAATGAAATCAAAAAGGGCTTCAGGGCACCAAAAAAATCCAATAGGTAACCCAGAATTTGATCAACAAGTTCGGCAATGTAACTTGGCAAGGATATATTCCTTGAGAATGCCAGTCGCCTAAATGCGGAACTGCGTTGCGCGAGCAGAACTGATGCGATAACCTACAGAAATGATGGCGGCGAGGTTGTAATATTCAACTTTTCCTCACTTTTTCAAAGGCAAGCAGGCTAAAAAACAAAATAGTGTGGACAGCTGTCCACAAAATATTTTTCAGCACTATTTAATTACCAAAGAGCTTTTGATACATTCCATAGGTCTTGATAAGAATGTCAAAAAAAAACTAGAAAACACAAAACAATGGTTTAAAATCTGTTTTAAGAAAATGGCTAGCGAAACAGATGACGATTTATTTCACCCGAAACACCCGTAGGGCATTTGCCTGATGGAAAAACAAAAGGATTTACATGGCAATGAAAAATAGAGTAACTAATCGCGACTTGGAACTTCCCACAGAAAAAGTCGTGCCGGGAGGTGTTTACGAAAACCCTCTGAGCGATCGGGGCTTCAAGAAGCTGCTGTCCAGCGTGAGCTCGCTTACAAATTTTCTGAACGGCGTAATGCACCTGAACAAGGAACATGAAATCGAAAAGCTGAAGTTCAAGACCAAGAAGATTTCCTATGTGACTGCAGACGGTTCTGGCTCAGAGAAGGAAACCTGGAGTTTCGACATCCGCGCTCAGACCCGCGATGGTCGCGCAATCGATGTGGAAGTTCAGAACCTGAAGCATGAATTTTTCGAGGATCGAGTGTTGATTTACGGCTCCGCACTGCTCCTCAAGGCGAAAGCGGAACTGGACAAGGAACGTTCTGATACCGACAAGAAAAAGATGGAGGCCCGCAACCCGCCAGTACTGACAACGGATGAAAAGAAGGAACGCCGCCGCCAAATGTACGAGCTCCCCGACACCGTAAGCGTGTGGATCTGCAACTTTCCTCTGCCCAGCAACTCAACCAAAGTTTGGGATTGTTGGATGATGTATAGCGAAAACGAACTTAATAGCGGTAGCCTCTTGCCAATTACCGACCGCATAAAGTATATTTTCTTACAGTTACCGAACTTCAAGAAGTCCGCTGAGGAACTTGAATCCGTTCAGGATCAATGGATTTACGTCCTCAAGCACGCCTTTGTAAGTTCGAAGGAAATTGATATCAAGAACGACGCCGTGACCGAGGCCCTTGAGCGAATCAAGGCCGAGATTGCCGAAGAACCCGAGGAGCCCCCGCCCATGATTACCAAGAAGGAACGCGAATGCACCATCGCAAGCATCGAGCATTGGGCCGAACTCCGTGGTGAAAAACATGGTCGTGCTGAAGCCGCAGCTGAAATTGAGGCCCTTCGAGCAGAAATTAAAAATCTTAAAGCGGAACTTGCAGCGAAATCCAGCACATAGTATCAAGGACCCTTTCCGGGTCCTTTTTCAATACAAAATGCCCCACCGTGGTCCGCTCTTATCGCTAAGATCGCGTAGCGATTCAAGAGTCTTTGACATACAGTTCATTCCCCCACTTTTTCAAAGGCAAGCAGGCTAAAAAACAAAATAGCGTGGACAGCTGTCCACAAAATATTTTTCAGCACTATTTAATTGCCAAAGAGCTTTTGATACATTCCATAGGTCTTGATAAGAAAGTCAAAAAAAAGAACTAGAAAACACAAAACAATGGTTTAAAATCTGTTTTAAGAAAATGGCTAGCGAAGCAGATGAGAATTTGGGGTGACATTAGCGAAAACTTCACCAATTATCCGCAATATCAGCAATTTGCGGATAATTACTTGACAGCAACACTTGATGCATGTATATTTTGTAACGGAAGGAATCCTATGTTTTATAATTATGATGATTGCATTTCCCGTTACGGCACGAACTACCTTCTTGAGAAGGCAATTTACGAAGGCAAGTTGTTTAAAGTAGAAAGCGGCGTTTATTCGGATACCTCAACGTGGCGCGAATTAGCATTGATAGCATTCAAACATAAGAATGCAATTTTCACAATGGAAAGTGCATTTTACTATCACGGATTGACAGATGTCATTCCTGAGTTTTACGCGCTAGGAACAAACCGCGATGCGGCAAAAATCCCAAACGAAAAAGTACGCCAGTATTTTTTTCCGAAACACCTTCTGACGCTTGGCATTGAAGAAAAAAACATTAATGGCATAACCATTCGAATCCATACAAAAGAGCGATTGCTTATTGAACTGATTCGACGATCCAACAAGCTCCCTTTTGATTATTATAAAGAAATTATGGGGAATTACAGGAACAAAATTTTTGAACTCGATGAAGAATGGCTAGAAGACAACATTCCCAAATTCCCCGGTTCAAAAAAAATAGCGAATGCAATTAGGTTAGAGGTTTTTTAATGATCAGTCTTGAAGAAGAAATCCTGAAGTATATAAATCAGGACCTTAAGGAAGATCAAGCCATCGCTAAAGTGGGACAAGACGTAATCCTTTACGCAATAAGTCGTTGCAAATTAAACGAAAACATAACAATCAAAGGCGGCGTTGTTATGAGGGAATTGTCCCACAACAACCGCCGGGCAACCCAAGACATTGACATCGATTTCATTCGATACTCGCTTGCAGAGGATTCCATAAATACATTTATTGATATGCTAAACAACATTGAAGGAATTTCAATTTCTTTGGTCGGTCAAATGGAAGACTTGAAGCAACAAGATTACCATGGCAAACGAGTGTTCCTAAAGTTGCTGGATTCTTTTGGCTATGAAGTGGTGAACAAGGTTGACATTGGCGTTCACAAACACATTAACGTTGCACAGGAAGAATTCTGCTTCGACATCGCTCTGCAAAACGATTGCGTCAGCCTTTTAGTAAATTCAAAGGAGCAGATGTTCTCCGAAAAATTGCGTTCAATACTGAAGTTTGGAACTCATTCAACACGCTACAAGGATGTTTTTGATTTATACTGGCTGTCAAGAAACATCAACAAAGAAAAGTTGCTAGCCTATATGGACGAATTCATCTTTTCTGACGAGGGTATGAAAGAGAACAATTTAAGTGATGCCATCAAAAGAATAGAGAAAGTCTATAAAGACAAAAACTTCAGAAGACAAGTTGCCCGTTCAAAAAAAAATTGGTTAGATGTTGACGATGACATGGCCTGCAATGGGCTGATCGATTTCTTGCAGGGAATGTGATCCATTTTTTTGCTGACACAAGTTCAGCTTGACGAAAATTCGTTCAAAAAAAGACCCACCGTGGTCCGCTCTTATCGCTAAGATCGCGTGGTTTTGAAATTTCTGAACAACCGTTCTTGCTGAGCTCTGACTTCTTCAAAATTACCAAAAGCTTCGTCAACGTTTACATTGTAGAGATCGCAATCCGGCATAATTTCTTTACGGAATTTTTCAAAGCCTTCTTCAGAAGGTTTATCTACAAAATCTTTTTCAAGGGCTAAAATCAAAACCCCTAGTTGTGTTGAGTCCCAAACTTTGCCAACAATTGTGCGGAAATGGTTTTTAACAAATTCCTCTTTTGTTGTTTTTGTTTGTGTTTCTGTTTGTGTTTCTGTTTTAGGTTCAATAATCCAGAAATAATATTTTTCGTTTAGCAGTTTCAAGAAATTCTTTCTAAACGTCTCGCGGGCGAAATTGCGGTACTCGTCACGCAGTGCTGAGCGTTTTGACAAGAAGGATTTCAACGTGTAGAGGAAATTGACGTTATAGACCTGGAGCAGAAGGGTGTCGCGGTCAAAGAGACGGTTTTCAAAATGGCGGTTACGCTTTTCCCAAAGATCCGCGGTATCATCTTTTTTTATCAGATCAGATACGCCTAAGGATGGATTGTTTCTAAAATAATTTTCACCAAATTGGTCGGCGTTTTCAAACTTAGGCAGCTCGCCGCGGATAAAGAAATTCGGCGTTACAGAATACCCCTCAGTCAGCTTGTCACGATAACGCAGTCCTCTATATTCGGCATCATCGGAATTCGAGCTCAGCAAATCATTGATATTGCACTGGATTACATTCTTTGCATAGGTAAACTGCTTGTAAAGCGATTCACCACGAATATCATTTGAATCCTTGTAATACTTGCTGTCGCCAATGAACCAAATCTTCTGCTCTTTATCTGCGAAAATCAACTGCTGACCTTCATAAAGATGGTCAACTTCCTTGCCATCCTTCTGTTCCTTGAGCTCCTTCAATTTCGGGGGAAGCTTATCCCCCACCAACATATCTATCATGTGCTCAAACACATTGTTGTACTTGCTGGTGAGCATGTATTCGGAGTTGAAGCCGTTCTGCTGGAAGTTGGCGCCCCACTCAAAGAAGGCTTCCATAATATTGTAGAGACGCAGGAACTTGTCAGCGAAATCCTTTATTGGGCGGCCCGGCGCTAGCGCCGTCACGCTCTATTTTATGGGGTTTAAAAACCCTCATAAAACGGAGCCTCCCCACCTACCGCATACCAGTAATGCAAAAAGGGCGGATGAGTCTCCGCCCCAAGGGGTCACGATCGTTGCCGCAAATTGCAGGATGAGAATGCAACAGCATGGAAAAAGAATTCTAAAGCTTTTTCTCTTAAGCAAATTTTTCTTAAATTCACTTAAAAAATATCAACCAACAAAAGAGAACATTATGAGCAAGCACACCTGGACCTTACAAGAAGAAGAAATATGCTGTAGAGAAGTTCTTCTTGAATATGTTGCCCCCCCAATGTGACAACATCTCGTTCTATAAAAGACTTTATTGCAAATCTTCAAACCAAGTTGCCACAAATTGAATACGGTTCCATCAGAATGAAGATTCAAAATATCAAAACAATTCTAGAAGAAACTCATATTCCTAATCGATTAGATATTTCTAGACTCGACAATTACTCTCTATTAAATCTGGAAGCATTTAACCGAATTTTACTAGAAATAGCAAGGTAGATTTTTCAAGCACTTGCAGAATCTTGCTACGAGGGGCAAGCTACCCACATACACTAAGACACGGTCGTTACATTCACAACTTTCGGTGAATATTCGTGGGTAATGTCATTACCCGGATATGCATTTATGGCATCTTGGTAGTAGGATTTATTTCTTCCGGCAACGGTTCTTACATCTTCAATTTCAATCACATAATAAGACTGTGCAGAAAAATTGCTCTTTTCAATGCCGCATCCAGCAAGCTTTTCAGCAAGAGCACTCGCATCGCAAATTTGCAACTTCCCAACAATGTTGCCAACAATAACGCCTTCCCCATCTGTGTAGCCAGCAAAAGTTTTGCAATTGATCAAATGCGGATGCACCGGATATACGAATCCATTTCTTGTATGGTAGAAATAGAATATCATTTTAGAACAGCCGCGATGCAAAAACTCCGCATAATCTGGTTTCAAATAACCGACCATGGTTAATTGCTGCGCGGAATAATCTGCCCGAACTTCAGCAACCTGCAACAAACTAGGAATTATGGCGTCATAGCTATATACCGGAGACTTCTGAATTTCAGTCACACAAAGTTCTAATTCAGCCTTACGATTTTTTCCACCTACGTAGGCATTCCACAACTCATCCGGATTTACATAAGCCAAGTGAACGGACGGCAAACGATTCAACCCCCATTCCATAAGGGGTTTCATATCCACTTTACCAAAAGCCTTAATAAAATCAGTTATTTTCTTTGATGATGGTGCCGGGAATAAAAATGCGTTAAACACATTTAGAATTCCATTCTTAATCAAATACTCAAGAAACGCCTTGTGATAAACAAACTGCTTTACAACATCCTGTACACCGGGATTATTTGAAAGAGCATTCTTTGTCCATTTGGGCAAATAGTATTTTCCATCAAGAATACAAAATGTATTATCTGAAGCCTTGCAAACAATATCGGGAATCAAAGTTTCCTTGGAAATAGAATCTTCATTATCTTCAAATTTCCATTCAGGGCAATCGATATACTTTTTAAAGGACTCGTATTCGTTCTTAAACACTTCCCCGCATGCATGTTCCCAGACAAGGTTTAGGGAATTTGTTCCCCAGAGGCTGAAGGAATTTTCCTGTTCATCGGTATCCTTTTGGGCTACATAGGTATAGAGGGTCTTGAGTAGCCTTTGCTTGCGGGTCACAAATTGCGTGGCGATTTCACGTTCCAGGCGATACTTGATGTAGTCCGTATCTCCAAAGTCATCTAACGAGGACTCACTCAGCTGCACAAACGGAACATCATCGAATAGTTCTGTAAGGCCGAGATATTCAAGGTACTTGGAACATTCCGTCACGATGCATTCATGAAGTCTCTTGAAGTAGTCAAAATCATCTGTCTGGTTCGCGATGGTTTTCAGTTCAAGATAATACGGACGGTTATCCTTAAGATATGCGAAAGTCTCGTTGATCGTTCTGTCCCAATCGATTTCACCCTCGCCATTTGTCTCTATAACTTCCTGATAGTTGGTGTAGATTCCATTCTCGTAATAATCGTGGAGAATGTGGAGAACCAGCCCAAGCATATTGAAGGAACTGCGATCCTCGCCATTATACAAATGGATGGACTGCACTTTATCATTATGCTTTTGGATTGCCTTAAGGACAGATCTTAATTCTTGAACTAACTTTTGTTTTTCTTCATCCTTCGGATCATCGGGAAAATTGTCGATATACTTGGGATAGCATTTCAGAACGCAATTTTTCGTATATACCACACCCATGTACTTTATTACGTAGGCTATATCGGAATTTTCGGTAATATCTTCGGAAATAACTTCGCTTTCTTCAGTGAGTTGATCTAAGTCGAAAGTTTTTCTATTAACAGCCTTGGCAACACCGGAACGCTTAAGAGCCGAAACCACCTCCTTGGCAGAATCCATGTTCAAGCCAAGAACACTCCTAAACTCCTCCAGGGGGTAGGGGTGCATTTCTCTAAAGTAGGCAGATTTCGGAGTCTCTGGCATTTTCAGTCTCTAATCTTCGTTTACAATTTCCCAATGACCATTCTTATCGGCACCGACACGTTTAATCAAGCCCAATTTTTCAAGAGTACGCAAATTGACTCGAATCGTTTCTCTCTTCTTTCCCATCTTACCCGCAAAATCATCATAGGTTGAAGATGGATATTCAACAACCAAAGCAAACAATTCGTTCTGCGTTTTATTTAGAGAAGGATTTACAGGCAGATTTACAGGCAGATTTTCTGGCGACAGCTCCGGACTTTTGCCATCCAATTTCCATTTCGAGGCAACGGCGTTGTACTTGTCACTGGCGAAACATTCCACCGTCACCCCACCAGAAGCCTTAACTTTCGGCAGCTTGGAATTTGTCTCAGTACAAGCCTGTTCAATGTTGTAATAGCCACGACCCCAGCGCTCCACATAGCCACTCATAAAGAAAATGTTTGCTATTCCAGGATTTCGCGGTTTAGACACATGCTTCTTGAACAAATCTCTTACACGGACTTCCTGTGGCATGGAGCCGGGATTCCACATCCAAATGCTATCGGCGTAAATTTTGATTTGGATTGGAGTCGGGTCCATGTAATCCTTATGGACAACAGCATTAAGCAGAAGTTCCCTAAAGGCGTCCGGCGGGAAAAAGAAAAACTCCTGACGATGAATTCCCTCATAAGTAATGAGCGCCTTCATATACTTTGAGAAAATCAAATCCATGGCTTTTTCGACCTGCGTCAATAATGGACCATGAACTTCATCTTGAAAAAGAATATCCGCTTCCGTGGCAAAATACGCAATCTTGATATAAGACCCTGGCACCCAATTTTCGGGATCAGGATGGAAACACATCATTGCCGTACGGGTCAAATAATCACCCTCGACACAACGAAGATTCTGCATCAGATTCTGGATAGAAATCTTTGCGGATTTTTCATCGAGGCGGCGAGATTCTACAGCCCTTTTCTTGAAAAGTTTGGTGGCGTCAGAATCCAAACTTTTCGTTGAAATTCCAGGAACCGGGATCGAGTCCCATGTACGCCCCTGCGAGAACAAAATCAGCTTGTTAACTTCTACACCACTTAATTCCTGCGTAGTTGAACCGGAACGTTTATAGTACTTACCTTTGTAACTGATGGGCATCGGATATTTTTCCACCTTTATTTCAAGGTAATCCAGTTCACCATCTGTTAAAAGATTTACATCGCAAACAATGCCCATTGTGTTGCGAATCTTGTTAGGGATATCCTCGCTTTTCTTGTGAACATCCCTGATACCGCAAACTTTGCCCTTGTCATTAACACCAATGAAGAGAGAGCCACCTTCGGTATTCGCGAAGGCGCAAATCCATTTAAGATACTCGTCTTGCCAGGATTCCTTGAACTCTACGTTCTGGCTCTCTTTCTTTTTGATTGGCATTAATTACTCCTGCTTCTTGAAGGTTTCCTCAATATCAGCTTTTTCAAAACCGAATATACCAATACCAGTCTTGTCGAATGCATCGCAGATATCGGAGTAATGCAATCTTGTTTGGCCGTCTTCAGGTTTAATCTTGAAAACATCGCCCGGGCGCATTTTGCAGACATCTTCATAGAGATACATCAAGACCTTGCTCTTGAATGTATTCAAGAACTTTTCAACGGCTTTCTGCTTTTCTTTAGAATCTTGCTCGCTATTCCACTTGTTTGCATCTTCCAGAACAGCCTTGCTCAAGAAATATGGACCAAGCAACTTATCTTCATTTACGCTTGCAATCTTTTTGAGAGAACCGTTAATGGCCTTACGCAAAACATTCCAATTGATAGACTCTTCTTTTGGAAGTGGAATTGTGTAATCCCAAGTTTCATTTTTATCGATGCCAATGTATTCAAATTCCCAGCGACGCTTGAAGGCAGTATCCATGGGGAATACGCCCTGGTCGGCACTGTTCATAGTCGCCCAGATGTACATGTTGCTCGGAATTCTGAGTTCATTACAATCCGCAATACCGTTATCTTTCAGATAACGCTTGATGTCTTCGCTTGCTGCAACGGGATATTCGCTCACACCATTCTTGCGGTCAAGAAGCTGGAACACATCGCCAAAGACCGCGGCAACATTTGCACGATTGATTTCTTCGATGATGAGAAGGAACTTTTCATCCGTCTTATTTTGTTCAGCTCGTTTTGCACGAACATAGGTGCGCATGAATGGACCTGGAACATATTTATACACTATGCTCTTCGGGTCAGTCTCATCTTGTATAGGTTTATATGTACCGACAAACTGGGCATAAGAGTAATTAGGATGGAATGTCACGCGCTCTACATATTTCGGTTTTTCCTCGTCCTCAGCCAAAGAGTCAATGAGTTTTGCAGCGTTCACACCATACAGAATCCAACTGGCCGCAGAACTCGTTTTTGACAAGCCCAAATCATCTTGAATATCACCTGTTGTTTTTCCAAAGAAATAAGACGAGTATTTAAAGCCTAAAGCAGCCCAAGACGCTTGTTTATCTTTTGTAATTTTAGCTAATTCCTCATTTATTACAGGAACGTCCAATTTGTCATCATCTACATCTGCAATGGTTTTTCTGATGTTTTCGATTTTAGCTCCCTGGCACAAGGCATATCCTGCATCAAGGGAACAACCATATGTATCATGGAGTTGCTTGGGCTTTTTATTTTTTATCACATCACTATATTTCAAACCAATCGCAACACACTTTGAAAAATCATTTGCATCTTGAATGATTTTCCGAATCTTTTCTGAATCATCCTTTTGCAGAGCATTTTTTTCTGCTTCATAGTAAGGCACCGCATCCAAATTTAATCGAAAAGACTTTCCTGTACCAGGAGCACCAAAAAGAATCTTTTGATATCCAAAAGTAAGGTTCTTCTCATCCAAAGGAACTTCACTTACATCATTATTTGAAGGAACTTCAACTTTGAATAATTCCGCTAATCGCGATACATTTTTTTTAATATCGTTATTCATAGCATATCCTCAATATCAGCATTTTTGCAAATACAACTAAAATAACCATCTATCGATTTTTCACTTACAACACCTGCAGTTTTAAGAGACCCCATAAAATAAGAATAGCTTGTGATCTTTGAAACTTTCTTAACATTATCCGTCCCTTTTTCCACAACATTTACAAAAAAAGATATCCGTCCCCGTTGTTCATTCAGTATTTTTTCATACTCTGCGAAAGATTTCTTTTTTTGTAATACATACAAAATTAAGGCAAATTCAGATTCATCAATCTTTTCAAATTTTTTCAAATGGAGTAAAATCCATTTGAAAATAATAGCATACCCAGCATCCGATGCTTTTATTATGTTTGATAAAGCCTGACGAACAATCTGTTGTTTCAATTGCCTAAATTTTTCCAAGCCTGATTTTTCTTCATCGCTTTTAATTTTTTCTAGAGAATCTACGCAAAGATAATAAGCTTCTCCCAATTCGGTAAACAATTTCTTGTTCACATTAGAATAATCATTTATAATTTCCGCATTTTTTAAGAATGGGAAAATATTTCTAATGTAACTTAAAGTCGTAAAAGATGTGCAATGTTGTTGAAATTCACGATACGTTTCAGAAAAACCATCCTCCTTACTATTCAAGTAATTGAACATTTTTCTAATATAATCATCAGTATTTTCATTAAATTGCGTACCCGGAGAATTTGGGGTTTCAACAACAATCTGCATACATTTAACCCTTTAGTTGTTTTAGTATTTCCGTTGCTATCGCATTTGCCAACATTGGAGGAACAGCATTCCCAACTTGCTTATACTGGCTTCCTCTCGTTCCAAGGATTTCAAATGAATCAGGAAAACTCTGAATTCGTGCAGATTCCCTTACTGTAGGAATTCGAGGCTCACTATAGTGAAAATAATTTCTATGGCCAGTATCAATAGTATTCGATGGGCGATTGCTACTCATTCGCTCAAAAGCCTTGTTGTATTTTCGAACTTGCCAAAATTCGGGAGGAAGACTCTTTATGTTACCGCCATCAGGAATCTTACTAATAATATTTATCGTTTGTTCCGAGTGGTTTGTATATTCCTGATTAACAGGATGCGAGCATCCCGCTCGCATTTTCTTTTGGAAATCGTTGGCCGGAGAAGAGCCGTAATGGTTGTTATCGGAATTCAACAAATCACTGATGCCATCTTTTGCACTGAGCTTCTGATTCTCAGGATGGGATTCGGGGAATACAAAATCACGATCCTTTATTCCTACATAGAAAACTCGGTAACGATTTTGCGGGATTCCGTAATCTGCAGCATTTAGAAGTTTGTAAGAAATTTTGTAACCAAGTCCTTTTTTTCCAAATCTATGCAGCAAATCCTTAACAAACGCTCCATTATTTAACGTCAACATTCCCTTGACATTTTCAATAACAAAAAATTCTGGTTGCGCTAATTTTACCGCCTTATAAAATTCAAGATACATTTTATTACGAGGATCATCAATATCTCGTTTCCCAACGGTACTAAAACCTTGACACGGTGGGCCTCCAATAATCCCAGCAATTTTATTATCTCTAATTAGAGCCGGCAAAATTTGTTCATTAAAATCCTCAACAGATATTGTACAACCAACTTTTTCCTTTCTATTATGGTTATATGTTACAATAGCATCTTTCCACATGTCAATGGCAGCTATAGTTTGAAAACCAGCTTGTTCAAAGCCAAGACTTAACCCACCAATGCCACAAAATAAATCAATAATTTTCATTTGAGTCACTTCATATACCTCTTGATTATCTCATCCGCAATCACCTTAGCAAGCAACGGCGGGACAGCATTACCTACTTGGCGATACTGTTCAGATCGGTTTCCTAAAAACTCAAATCCATCTGGAAATGACTGCAAACGTGCTGCTTCCCTAACGGTTGGAATTCTATTGTACAGAGGATGGAAATAATTACTATGGTTGTTACCCGTATCAATGGTTACAGAAGGCATGTTTTCAGCAAGACGCTTATATGCAGAAGAATGTCTATTATTTCGTTGTGTTGGCCAAAGTTCATCAGGTACATCTTGCCAATTATGTCCTTGCTTTACAAAAGATATTCTTTTTTGGACGATTTCTGCAGGATATCTAACATCGTGATTAGACAAGCCTACAACTCCACTTCTTAAGTACGACAAATATGGATTTTTCTTTTTGGGTTCCCTGTACGGTTGATTATCATCAAACGCGTACAAATCAGCAATAGCTTCTGCAACAGTAATCGGCTTTTCAAACGTTTGTAGAACAGAAAAATCGAATAGTTCATTCTTTGTCATAACAAAGAAATTCCTAAGTCGCTTTTGAGGGACTCCATGCATTGATGCATCTAAAATTTTATGAGAAACCAAGTACCCTCGCTCTTCAAACAACTCCTTAATTCGATCTTTTGCATAACCACCATTATTCGTCACAATTCCACGAACATTCTCAATTACAACAACCTTAGGTTTTGCGATATCGACAAACTTCATAAACTCAAAGAAAAGTTTGTTTCTTGGATCATCACCTTCTTTGTTATATCGATTAGCAGAAGAAAAACCTTGGCAAGGAGGTCCTCCAATAATGACATCAACTTTTTTTAGATCATCAAACTGTTCTAGAATAAACTTTTTGTCTGCATTCAGAATATCGCAACAAATACCTTTGCCATTTTTGAAATTGCGATTAAACGTGCGTATAGCAGCAGCATTGAAATCAATACCACCAACAATTTCGAAACCAGCTAGTTCGAAGCCCTTACTCAATCCACCACAACCACAAAACAAATCAATACAAGTAGGTTTTTTTCTGGTTTTATTCATATATCAAATCTCAACTACTCTTCTTCAGTCAGCTCAAAATGCTCTACCAAAGCCTTTTTCATTTCCTTGGAGGAAAGATCCTTGTCTTTAATGAAAGACAGGAATGGGTATAGAAACTCTTCAAATTTTGGTACTGCCATTTATTCGCCAACCATTGTTTTTACAAGTTCAATAATTTCTTTCATTGTAGAATCAGATTCAGAAATTGCATTGCAAAGCTTCCTTTGACCATAGGCAACATCAGCAGCAGAGATATCGCCAGCAACATCATCTTTCACCCATTTGGCAATGCCCTCTTTGTAACAATTGGCATTGGACTCATCAACATCCGTTTTGGGAGACTTATCGGAACATTTCCACAGAATTTCTTCAGGTGTTTTCATCGGCAAAAATCTGCAGCGATCCTTCAAAAAATTCAAGAACCTTCTTTTTTCGTTAGCAAACTGCTCATTTTTTTTCCCAGAATCAGCAACAAAACCAAGATTTTTCGATTCTACTCCCGTGACATCAAAAAGAAAGTCATCCAATTTGATTTCAGCAACTTCACTTCCAGAGAGAAGTTCTTTTCTTTGATCACCATCTAAGAACAAATAGGTTTTCGTTGCGTTTACTCTAGAAAGAACAACCGCTTCTTTAAAGAGATCCTTTGCACCACCAGCATGATTTATAACATCTACTGTTAAAGCGGCCTTTTCGTCAATAAAGCCTAAAGCACGCTTAACCAACAATTCGGCACAATAATCTTCAACCAAAATTTTCGTTTTTTCAATATTTGTATGCCCAATATACTGGAAAGCAACATTTGCCTCCACATTTTGAATAGGGGTGAACTTATTTTGTGCGCTTTGGTTCATCACCACAATTGCCACGGGTGGTAATTCTTCAACAATTGCTGGGCTATGGGAACTTATTACAACTTGCAGACCCTTATCTCGAACATTTTCAAGAATAAAAGACAACAACCTCTTCTGAGCGCCGGGGTGCAAGGACGTCTCAGGTTCATCAAGAAGCAACAAAGTTCCTTCTTTCGCCCCAAAAATCTTATGAACAAGTTTTGCTACAGCGGATTCTCCACTTCCAGCAAAAGCCTCTGAATAGCTTCCTGAAAATGATTCATCATTGTTCTTTTGGGTAAAATAAACACTAGTTCCCCATTTATTGTAAAACTGATGTTCAATGATCTTTACCGAAAGATACTGTTTGTCAAGAATAAAAGAAAGAATTTCCACCTCTTTCTTTTGCAAAGTATCCACAGAACGCAATCTCAATTTGTCGTTAATCTTTCGATCTTTAGGAAAGTTTCCATCTATAGCTTGCTTCAAATACTTTGAGTATTGACGTACATATTCCTGTTTTGTTCTTTTGCGAGGTTCATTTTCAAAATAGAAATACTTATCGAATGCAGAAATCTCTTCACGAAAGTCAATGTACTCAACTTTTCGCTTTGTACCGATCCAACGTGTTCCTGAGGCCCCAGGAGCATTTTTCATTTCTTCGGTAAAGAGTTCCATTCCATATTTTGCAACCGGGCGAGAAGGTTCCCAGTAATCAGGATTTTCGCGACCGTCTTTTTCAATCTTTTTAATACGCGTATTTAGAATCTGAACAATTTTTTTAGCAGACTCACTATAATACGAATACCAAAAGCAGGGGCGCTCTCCATCTGGAATCGGATCCACACTTGTTGAAAACCAGCGTTGTGAAAGCGACTTGCCAGCAGCAACATTTTCCATCGCCTGCAATACTGAACTTTTTCCACAACCATTTTCACCAACTAAAACAGTCAGCGGAAACTTAAACTCAATCTTAGCGTCTTTTACCAGACCCTTGTAATAAGGAAAATGGATGTCGGTAATGTAATCCTTAAAAGTTTGATACTTCGTTTTTCCATCAAACTTTCTTTGGATCTCTTGAATTAGTTTATTGTTCACAAATCATCTCCCCAATCTTTTGTGCATAAGCAGGAGGAACAGCATTGCCGATCAGGCGTGCCGCGACAACAATACTTGATGTACAAAACTTATATGATCTAGGAAATGACTGCAGCGTGGCGCCCTCACGAATGGAGAGCCCTCGATTCTGCTGCGGATGTGCAAAACGCCCATTTGAAATGCTATAAAACTTGGTGGTGATGGTCGGTGAAGGCTTATCCCAATACATCCGTCCATACACATCCAAGAAGGAAGAGTCCTTGCCCTTGTAACAATTCAGTTGTAATTCAGGATCGTCTTTCCAGCAAAGACGAGTTCCGCCATTTTTTTTGGTCTTTTTCAGCCTTGCGAGATTAACGTCACTTAAACCCATTGCCGTATGGAACAAATCAGACTTGTCTACATGTCCTGCGGAAATTGATTTGAAACCATTCTTTATGCCAAGAACATCTCTAACGCAAAGTTCTTCATCACTTTGTTGAGGCAAGGTAATTTCACGATCTACCCTGGTTGCAATCAAAGAAAATCTTCGGCGGTTCTGAGGAACCCCGTAATCTTTCATATTCACCACATCTTTAACAATGTGGGAATATCCTTTTTCCTTTAACTTACGAAGAAACTCAGGAAGAACCGTTTTCTTATTATCCAGAATTCCAGGAACATTCTCTACGAGAACATACCCTGGATTGTAGTAATCAACAAACTTCCAGAACTTTAGCAAAAGCCCTTTAGATTTTTTAGACTTTTCCTTGGAAGAACGAATTAAACTGTAGTATTGACAGGGGCTGCATCCTACCATGATCAAATGGTCATCGTTTCTTTCTACGCCCATCTCTTTTTCAAAATAGGAGACATCTAGTTTACTGATATCCTGGTTGATAAATTTTGCACCAGGATTGTTCGTCTCATAGGTAGCCTTCGCATCGGCATCAAAATCAACACCGGCAACAACGTCAATGCCAGCTTGACGGAGACCGTAAGTCATGCCTCCGCCACCACAAAAGAAATCAATTGCGCGATACTCTGCCATACTAACACCAAATTAGCTTTTTGATACGCCTTGGTCAACGATACTTTTAAAAAACACACCTAATGAACTCTATAAAAATACATTCATTCCTATGCCATTATTTGACAATCAATGTACTTTGTGAAAAAAAAATCCAAAGTTGTCTCATTTTTTCTGCTTTCAAAGCGACAAATCTGAGGCAGGACATTCATTTTCCTCAATTTTTCATTCCAATCTGTCCGTATTTTCCGAGTTGTCCGAATTGTCCCCAAAAAGAATCTTGCCACTCCTCAAGGATTTTACAATATTAAGTTGTATAAATTCTTCAAGGAGGAAATATGTCTTTTAACCCAACTATTCTTGCGTCAATCGCAACTGCTCTCGCATCTATCGCGACTTTGGCCGTCCCGCTCTATATTGGTATATCGCAAAATAAACTACAAAAGCGAATGCACAACAGAGACTGCATGCTGGTGCGTCAAGAAAAATTGCTGGAGATATACAATGTCTTTGCGTCGTGTCTAAACAAGTTGAACATCAATGCCGTGCTGCAAAAAATGAAAATGGGGCAGCCAGAAAATTTCCCCGTCATCATGCTGGACCACGCGGACAAACTTTACAGATCGCTAGATGAAGCTCGCCTATTGTTTGATGATGTAAAGTTACTCCAGGTTCTAGAAAACATAGCTCACAAATACAGCCGCTTGGTAAATGAATACATCGACATAATTGCAGCAAATCAATCTAAATATGTAAAGAATCTTCAAAAAGTCTACGAAAAGTTCCCTGATTTTCAGTTCTTGCCGCTCACCAATATTCTAAACAACAAAGAGGTTGCTGACTATTTCAACGAGCTAAATACCACGGAGCAATCCGCACGATGGGAAAAGGAGATAGAGGCCTTCAAAAAAGAGGACCTTTCCTTCGAAAATTTTGACGTCTATTTCAAGAAGCATATCATTACCGCGGAGTTGTAAAATCCATTTCGACAAGATTCTGCACGATTCCAAAACAGTTGTTAAATTTTGCAGAGAGTGATAAATGTGTACGATTCTTTTGTCAATCAAGCCCGAGTATTCCAACAGGATTCTTGCAGGAACCAAGAAGTTTGAGTTCCGTCGCCAGGTGACAAAGCGCCAGGTGGATCAAATTCTGATTTATTCCACATTTCCTGAAATGAAGGTTGTGGCCTCCGTCGCGGTGCTTGGGGTACTCAAGGAGACTCCATCCAAGCTTTGGCAAAAGACCAAGGAATTCTCTGGAATATCCCACGAAAAGTATTCAGCATATTTTTCGCAGAAGAAATTTGCTTACGCGTATCAGCTGGGCGAGGTGAAAAAATTCAAGAAGGCCAGGGATCTTTCTGAATACGGAATCACTGCAGCACCGCAGTCGTTCGTATACATTGATGCATAGGAGCCGGGGAACGCCTATAAAATGCGACTGTTCGGAAATTCCGAATCACCACTCCGCATAGTGCCACGAAAGGAAAGTTGCTTATGGAAGAACAAAAATTTCTCGCAGCATATCCAAGGCTTCTTCCTTAGTCATGCCGTCACCTAAAATTTGAGAATCAACAACTTCTTCTATCATGGAATCCAAGAAAGTCTCTACGTCATGTTGGATTTTCTCAGGCAAGTTGATTTTCAAATCCACAGGCAACAGTGGCAAAAGTCTAAACACATCGTTCTTATGCTTCCTGTAGTCATCTGTATTGACGTGTTCACCTTTTTCTTTTGATTCTTTCAAGTTCATCCTTGCCTTCATTTTATACAGAATCAAATACTCCGGCTTAAGAACCCTAATGCCGTTCAAAACATCACAGCCTTCGCTTAAAAGATTGTAATAGCTTTCGTCAAGAATAATCGCAGACAAACTGGATACATCTTCCGCTATTGGGACTCGTCTAACATCCCCTGGAACAACTAAAGGATCTGGACTTTTAGAGAGCAATTCTATCATTGAAGGATATCCGACTTGAGGATCGGTAAATCGATAAAAGCATGTTTTCTCCCTTTTCTGCTCGCCACATGTATATTGACCTTCTTTAATAAAATCCCAAAAAGTTTTTCCAAACTCGACATACCTTTTGGCATCAACAATCAGCACCATATCGACATCTTTCGTTGTACGAAAGCTCAATCCTGCGTCTTCCATCAGGATAGAGCAAGCGGTTCCGCCGATGACGACATATTCGTCATTAAATTTTTCGAATTTTTCACGGAACTTTTCAAGGCCATTTACCATTGTACTGTCTCCATCATTTCTTCAAGGCATCCGACCACTCGTTCATCCTTAAATTCTTTCAGCGACATATACAAAGAAAGGGGATCGACAACGCCTTCTACGGCAAACAGCGAGGGATTGTAACTCCATATCTGTACTTCAATCAGTTCCAATTTGCTGAACCATCTCAAATCGGCAGTGTAATCAATGACACTTGGGGGTAAATCCTTTTTTTGACAGGCATACGCATCAATACGCGGAGTGGTCAACATAGTTTTTGCAGAAAGAGCCGACTCACCGGCCTTCGGGAATGTTTCCTTCAAGTTATCCTTTGTTACAATGATTCGCTTTTTTATGGGATTTATCAAATAGGGTTTTGCTTTTTCAACCAGACTCGTTCCATTGTCCGAGCAAGTCATCAGAATAGACCGGCCATTCTCCTGCAATCGAACCAGCCCAAGTTTTTCCAGTTCCCGAGAATACCTGGATACCGCCATTGCATTTAAACCTGTTTCCTGAGCAGCCCGCGCCTTGGTCACATAAGAGTCTTTCACTTTGTATAGCATATACAGAAAAAGCAGCTGCCCCTGAGGCGTCATTTTTTTAGGAAGATCATTATCGCCATCGTTCCGCACACCCGCAGCGCGGTTCTGGTTTTGCAGAGCCACTCCCAAAAACGGAAGGTAAATCAAGGAGGCCGGAGCAATGAACGGAACTCGCGTTTGAATCAGCGATTTACGCTGCGCATTAGAAGAATTCTTAAAAAGAAACGCCACAGGTCTCGTCATAACTTGTTCGTACTTTTTAATCTGCCTTGCCAAAGCTTCCGCATCAAAGGCCTCTTCGCCAAGGACTGCAACAACGACAAAACGGGCCCCCTCTACGCAAGCATTAAAGAACCCACGATTCTTCACCATGTACAAAGGTAAACCCTTGGGTTGAACAGCGACATCCACATTGCAGTCAAAACCATTTTCTATGAAAATGCTCTTTACAATATCACAGATGTTCTCATTGTCGAAAAAGAAGAAAAAAGCCATGTTCAACCACCAATTATAACATTTAATAGAAAATATAACATTTTAAAATGTTACAATCAATACATAATGTTATATATACGCTTTTTATCCTAAATACGCTGTTTTTATGTTAACAAGTTGTTAACTTCTAATCTCAGCATAGGATAGCGATGGGGGCGAAATTGTTCTTTACCATGCCGTAGAAAGCTCCTTCCGGATAGTCACGACATCTGTACGAAGCAAGCTTGCCGCTTTGGACATGGTAATCAGTTCGTTTTCAAGAGCCTTATATACCAGGGACTTTGACACTTTATTATGCAGCCCCCAAAAAACTCTCACCCCAATTCCTTGTGCGCTCCGTGCTTCACGCACAAATACGCGAACTTGTACGTGTCTTCCGACTTGAGCTTGGCGGCAAGTATCGGCAAAAGCTGAGGCAGGCGCCACTCAGAGGACTCCACCAGTTTTTCCTGTTCATAAAAGAAGGCCATACCGAAACTTTTCTTTAAGCCATCCGGAAGATTCTGTGGAACGGGCTTTAGGCCATCGCGGCGAGCCACGTATTCCTTGATGATGTCCAGGTTCTTTCTGTTGTCTTCACTCAAGGCGAAGGCAAAATACACCATGAGGTCGTCCATGGACCTGGGCTTTAAAATGGCCATGACGTTGTTTTCCGGGTCGTCGCAGGAATAAACGAAGGACCACTTCATGATATCCTGATTCTGGAACGCGGCAAAAACTTCGGGGTCGTCGTAGGTAATCTTGTCGAAATCCACGCCGAACTTCTTAGCGCAAGTGGCAATGAAGGCCGGCTTGCCTCCTTCCCGGATGCCATTGTCATAAAAATTGCGGGATTCGCTGCAAACCAGCTTGCCATCGGCAAATTCATACCAGGATTTCATGGAAAAATCGCAGGCATAGCCAGGAATGCGAATTTTAGACCTGACATTTGCCTTTGCAAGCAATTCCTGAAGGACAACCGGCAAATGGGCGTAGTCTTCCACGTCGATATCAACAAAAAACGCATTCTTTTTCTTGCTGAAATTGGTGATTCCGGAATCAAAACCCCAAACATAGCCCTTGGAGGTTTCAATCATCTCATTAGACTTGAAAAGTTCCATGAGGGACTTGGATTCACCATCGGTAAGGCTATCTACAGAAATCCTGGCCAAGTAAGACACGGAGCCTTCCAAAAACTTATCTACACTCTTATTCATTTCATTTTTCATGCCAGCAAATATAGAATCAGCTATTGACATATTTTGTCATTTACAAAGAAAAAACAAATCGAATTTTAAATTTTTAGTAAAATTACACCAAAATGAATATATATTCAGTATATGAATTTTACTAAAGCAGCCACAATTTTTGCGCTTGCAGCGACCACTTCGTTTGCAGGCGTCACCATTTCCATTGACGCAACAAAGGGCGTCAAGCCGATTTCGCCATACATTTACGGCAGAAACATCGATGGCATCGATGGCAAAAACGCAGAGCTGAGCGAAGACGACATCGCCACAATCGAGACGATGAACGAGGCCGGGGTGCGCTTTATGCGCGCAAACAACGGGAACAACTCCACACGCTACAACTGGCGCAAAAAATTGACGGTTCACCCGGACTGGTACAACAATGTAGAACCGATCGACTGGGATATTACGGCGCAAAAGATTCAAGAGAACATGCCATACACCAATGCGATGTATGCGTTCCAGCTTACGGGCTATGCGGCAAGCACGCGCGAATACAACTTCCCTGATTGGGATTTTTACACAAGCCACGATAAAAACTGGGCAAAGGCTACGCTTGACCTGGCCGGTGGTGGCGAGGTTTCTGATGATGGACAGACTCTCATAAAGGCAGGCGATTACAGGCTTTATACAGAATCATGGCCGGCAGATTCCACGGTGGGAATCATTGACCACTGGAAGAATGAACTGAAGTACGACATGGGCCGTTTTCAGTACTGGAGCATGGATAACGAAATGGAAATCTGGGCAGGTACGCATAGCGACCTGCAGCTCGATGTGACTGGCGACTTTTTGGTGGAGCGTTACATTGATGTTGCCAAAAAGGCACGCGACGCATGGCCAGGCATCAAGCTCACGGGCCCCGTAGTTGCAAACGAATGGTACTGGTGTTCCATCGCCTACAAGGGCGGAACTTCCGGGCGAATCAAAAAGTCGGATTCCGGCGAAGACCGCGATTACTGCTGGCTCGAATATTTTATCAAGAAGGTTGCCGCCGCGCAAAAGGCTTCTGGCAAGCGCCTGATCGACGTGTTCGATATCCACTGGTACCCAGATGAAAAGAAATACGATGACCAAGTGCAATGGCACCGCGTGTTCTTTGACACGAACTATGTTTACCCGGGCGCAAACAGCATTAAGCAGGTGAATGGCGGCTGGGACGAAACCATTACCAAGGAGTTCATCTTTAAGCGCATTAACGACTGGCTCGACAAGTACTTTGGCAAAGATCACGGCATTACGCTTGCGCTCACAGAAACTGACCTCGGCACTGCCGACGATCCGATGACGACAGCCTTGATTTACGCTTCCTGGCTAGGCACATTCATGAATAACGGCGTCGAAATTTTTACGCCGTGGACCTGGCGCGAAGGCATGTACGAAGTGCTGCATTTATTCAGCCGGTACAACCACGAAAATCGCGTGGCGGCAGTTTCTAGCAACGATTCACTCGTGTCGGCATACGCTTCCGTGAACAAGGGCAAGGACGGCCTGACAGTGATCTTTGTGAACCGCGACAAAAATACCGCCCTGAGCGTTGACGTAGATGTTTCGAACTTTGCAATCGCTGAAGGCGAAGCTAGAACGCTCACGCTCGCAGGGCTAACCGGCGAAACGTTCAAGTCACACAAAGAAAACGCCCTGAAAATAGGTTCAGCAAAGGTCGCTTCTAACAAGCTCGCCTTGGAACTCCCCGCAAAATCCATTGTCGCAGTGACCTTCGGCAAAGAGGCCGTATTGACCGCAGTACCGAAAGTCGCAAGCGCACCGAACGCGAAACTGTTCTACCGCGATAACGCCTGGTTCATAGACAACACAAGTGGCGATGTGCAGGGAATTGCAGTGCGCAACGCGCTCGGCAAGGCTGTAGCAAGCTGGGGCTTTATGCCAAAGGGCGAAGTGAAGCTAGCTGCAAATGCTCTTACAAGCGGCGTGTACATTGTGCAGGTCCGCACTGCAAAAGGCATGAGCAGCCACAGGATAGAGATTCGCTAGGAGTCGATTTTTTCGAGGAACTTGAAATAGACTTCCAGAAGCTGCATGTCCAGGCGTTCAATGACCTGCTTTTCGATGTTTTCTGGAATGCCGTACATGGCTTCTGCAATGCTACCTGCAATCGCAGCAATCGTGTCGCTGTCGCCGCCAAGTGAAACGGCCAGGCGCACGACGCTTTCAAAGTCCTTGCCCTCGCGGAACGCACAGAACGCCTGCGGTACGGAGCCCTGGCAGGATTCATCCATGCTGTAGCCCGGGCGAATGGCGTCGCAGCTCATGGAGCTGAGCGGGTAGCCGAACTGTTTTTCTACGTAATCACAAATTTCCTTAACGCTTTTGCCTTCGCGGGCAAGGAAGATTGCCGCCGCAGTCGCCTGCGCACCCTTGATGCCTTCCGGATGGTTGTGCGTGACCCTTGCAGAAATTTCTGCATACTTGAGCACATCTTCCAATGTGTCGTACAGCCAGCCAACAGAAGATACGCGCATTGCAGAACCGTTGCCAAAGCTGCCATACGGCTTTGGATTTGGGAACGAAAGCCAATCGATGAACCTTCCACCATAACCGGCTCCAGGGAACATGCGCCCAAAGCGCTGCATTTCCGTAATTACGAGCTGTTCTGTTTTTGCCTCGTCGCCATAGCCGTCGATCATGGCCTGCGCAACGGCAGCCGTCATTACGCTATCGTCCGTAAAGGCCGAATTTTCTGAAAACAACGGAAAATCCGTATTTTTGTAGTTGTAGTCATCAAATTCATACGGCGAACCGATGATATCGCCGGCAAATGCACCTAACATAAATACTCCTTGATATTTAATAATACTTTTTCAAAAGTAATATATGCCAAAATTTTAAAAAGGAAAGACATCAATTTCGCACTTGTTTGTGCATAGTGACACTAGCTACATTATCGTAAAACGCCCCCGAATGTTCGGGGGCAAGCAAAGGAGATTTATGAAAATGTCAGATAGCCTTATCGCAGGGCTTTTGCTCTTGATTCTTGTGGGCGCCCTTTTACTGCACTCCTAACTATTCATCGTATTCCGGGTTCAGCAGATTTTTATCTACAACCCATTCCCACGCATTCACTGCAGCCTGCAATTTAACGCGAATGTCATCGGCATTCACGTTTTTTATTTTGCCCCGCACAAAGCGGTCGCCAATGCTACCCATGTCTTCAACGACTTCGTTCGTAGCTTCGGCAACAACATCCTTGCCATCCATATACACATAGTAGGAAAGCGAATCCGTGAAGAGCGCAGCTTCACCAAGGCGGAAAGAAAGCGCATTCCCGAAGTGTTCGGCCATCGTCACATTGCCTAGGCCATCTTTAACGAACAAGCTTTTGTTCGGGAAGTTGCCAGAGACATCAAGATTCAGCAAGTCAAGAATGCTCTGCGCAATGCTGCCCTGCGAAACCGGACGGTTTTCGATTACACCCTGAGGAACATTTACGCCAGAGAACACCATGGGAATCCACACGAAGCCTGGGTTCATGCCGCTCTGGTATTCTACGTTCTGCGCCGTTGTCGGGTAGGCATGGTCGCCAGCGAGCACAAAAATCGTGTTGCCCGCGCGGTCACTGTTTTTAACTTCGTTGATTACGATGCCGATCGCGCTATCCATGTAGGCAAGAGTCTGTTCGTAGCGTTCTGCCGGAGTTTTGCCTTCCTGGCTGCCGTCGTGGTAGCCTTTAGGCAGCGTGAACGGCACATGCATCGTGGTACTCATCCAATTGAAGAACACAGGCTTGCCCTTTGGGCGTTCACGGTAAAGTTCAACAAAGCGATCGGCAAGCGAAACATCGTTCTGGTTTCTGGAATCAAATTCGTTGTAGTTATACCATTTTTCAAACCACGGCACAAGATTGTCAAAGCTCGGTTCTGTTGCAGTGAGTACAATGCGATGGTAGCCAGCATGGTTCAAGATGCCTGGCAGCGAGCGCATACGCGTATTGCCGCGTTCCGAAAGAAAGCTCTTTTCCGGATGTGACCAGACACCTGTCTGCATGCCCAAAAAACCTTCCACAGACGGGTAGCCAACACTGTAGGCATGTGCAAAATATACGCCAGATTTTGCAAGCGCGCAAAGGTTCGGCATGAGCGCGCACATTTCTGGCTTGCGAATGTCAGCAGTCCAGCCACGGAACGTTTCGATCGTGAGCATCACGATGTCTGGCTTTTGTTCTAGCGGCAAGTTCGCAAAGGCTTCAAAGTTCTGCTGCTCGTTTTGCACCTTGCGGTAGAACGGGAATTTCTGATCTGGATCGCCACCCAAAAATTCAATGCCCATGCGGTAATTTTCCGGCTCACTATCGCCCTTGAAAATGTAGGTGAATTCTTGGCCGAAATTGTAAAATACGGGGGCGATGCGCTTAAAGCGCTTTGTGCTCGGATTCAGCCAATCGGTGGAAGTAATGCCAGCGACAGAAACTACGGCAAGAATCCCTACAATCGCAAAATTCAATTTATTTGTAATTTGAATTTTAGGTTTCAATTTGAAGAGTGCAAGCCAGGTGGCGGCCATCAGGCCAATTGCAAGGAAGATGGAAGCCAAAAAGTGCCACAGTCCGCCAAAGAAGATGCGACCGACAAGGCCCGGCTCCGAAGCGGCGCTTGCGTATGTCGTAAAATACGAAATGCACAAATGCTGGCCCATCCAGCGCATGAGTTCCGCATCGCCACCGCTCAGGCCAATGTATGTGCAGGCAACCACAAACGCAATAATTTTCACAATGCGTTCGCCCTTTTTCAAAACGAGCGAAAGGGCAAGGGCAACGGCGGCAATGGCCGCAATGTAGCCAAGTTCATTTACCACCGCATACGGCATGAAACTTGCCCAGTTATCTACATAGGCGCCACCGTTTGGCATTTCTGTAAAGTAGAGCAAGCTCAGCTGCAAAATGCGGCCAAGCAACAACACCGCCAAAAACGACAACCACTGCATTTTACTTTTCCTCCGGCATCAGCAAATCATTATCAAGTACCCAGCGCCACGCCTTTACGGCAGCCAGCATATTTTCTTTCATTTCGCTAAAATCGCCCTCTTCTTTAAAGCCCGCAATAAAGCGCTGCGAAAAAGGGCCCGATTCAATTCCATCCAATTTCACATTGGATTCTACAGTAAAGTCAGCTCCTTTGGCTTCGGAATAATACGCCAAGGAATCCGTGAACAGCGCTGCGTCGTCGTGAACTATGGCCATGGCCCTACCTTCCGGCTCGAAAAGGCTTTTTGCAGGGAAGTTATGCGACACATCCAGGCCAAGATACTGCAGAATGGTCGGCGCGATATTGGCTTGCGAAACGGCAGCGTTCACAACCGAATCCTGTGGAATGCCTGGGCCAGAAATAACAATCGGAACCCATACAAAACCGGCATGTGCTTCATTGGAAATTCTCTGCTGCTGAAGGCCCGTATGGAAGGAATGGTCGCCAACAATAATGAACAAGGTATTGTTAGCCCGCTCCCCCTTCTTGATTTCATTTACAATAACACCTATCGCATGATCTGTAAAAGACAACGCTCTATCATAGCGTTCCATTGGCGATCTTTTTTTGGGTTCCTCACCTTTTTTTAAGGGAACCCTATACGGAGCATGCATGGAATGGCTCATCCAATTGATGAAGAGCGGCTTGTCTTTTGGGCGTTCCCGGTACATTTCCACAAATATCTTCGCAAGGTTCATATCGTGATCAATGCCTTTGCGATAGCCGCTCCTGTCGTACCATTTCATTACCCAGGCCTGCATTCTGTCAAATCGAGGATTTGATATGGAAAGGACTTCGCGATAGTAGCCAGCCCTACCAAGAATTTCCGGGAACGCACGAAAGCGGGAACCATAGTAATTGGAAAGCAGCGATTTGTCTGGGTGCGACCAGAGACCTGCCTGAACGCCCAGGAACCCTTCTACGGAAGGGAACCCAACACTATAGGCATGCCTGTAATATATACCGGCCTTTGCCAGCGCGCAATAGTTGGGCATGGCATTGCACATTTCTTCATTCGTCACATCGCCGGTCCAACCGCGAAAACTTTCTATGGTCAAAAGAACTATGTCCGGCTTTTCTTTCAAAGGTTTATTCAAAAAGTTTTCCAGGCTTTCTTTTTCATTTTCAGCCTTATGGTAGAACGGATATTTTTTACCAGGGTCACCACCCAAAAATGCAATGCCCTTTTCGTAGTCAAGCGGCCTGCCTTCGCGAACAACCAGTTTAACGGCATCATTTGCCAAATGGTATGCCACAGGAACAATGCGCTCAAAATCCTTTTGAGTTCTGGTGAGCTCACTGCCAAAAATCATGGAGGCAATGCCAAGCATCGCAAAAACGGAAAAAACGGCAACTTCAATTTTTTTGTTGACAGCTATATGCAACTTCTTGAAATACGAGACAAAAGCAAGCAGCGCAATAGAAACAATCGTAACGGCAATCAAACTTACAAAGTGCCAAAGCCCATCTTCAAAGATCATGGAAACCAGGTTCCAATCCGAGACCGCATAGAAATAGGTAAACAAAAAAGATAGGGTCAAGTGCTGCGACATCCAGCGTAGCAATTCGTCATTGCCGGCACTTAAAATAAGGTACAGCGCGCCAAAAAGCAATCCCAGGATTTTAGCAGCCTGCCCAGCCTTTTTTGAAATTTTCGAAACGGCAAAAAGGACGGCTCCAAAAAAAGCGATGTAACAAAAGGCAAGCAACATTTCTTTGGAGAATGTATAGCCGAGTTCTTTTGCATAATCTTCTCCGTTGGGCACCTTGGCAAAATAGAGCAAAAACATTTGCCCCAATCGCCCTAAAAACATCGTCAATACAAAAAAGAGCCACTGCATAATAAACATTCCAAACTTTTTCACAAAGATAGAATACAGAGTGCAGAAGGCAGAATGCAAATTGTAGAATTTTGCTATTTTAAGCCAAAACGATTTTTTAACTATAGAGGAATTATGCGAGTTCTAGTTCTCAATTGCGGCAGCTCTTCTGTTAAGTTTGCCGTTATCGATACACAGACCAAAGAAGCTCTTTCTAGCGGCCTTGTAGAAAACATCGGCGTTGACGGCCACTTCAAGGGCAAGGGCCCGGTCGACAAGCAAGATTACAACTTCGACTGCCCTACTCACGCAGAAGCAGTCGCCGCAGTGCAAAAGTACCTCGGCGAACAGAAGCTTATCGACTCCATCGAAGCTATCGGCCACCGCGTAGTGCATGGCGGCAAGTACATCAAGAGTGAACCTGTAACTCAGGAAGTCATCGACTACATCCGCAGCATCACCTTGTTTGCACCTCTCCACGAACCGGCTCACGCAACCGGCATGGAATGCGCAAAGAAGTTCTTCCCGACGCTCCCGCAGGTTGCCGTGTTCGATACGGCATTCCACCAGACCATGCCGCGCAAGGCATTCCTCTACGGCATTCCGTACAAGTACTACGAAGAAGCCGGCATTCGCCGTTACGGTTTCCATGGCACAAGCCACCGCTTCGTAACCGCAGAAGCTGCTGCAATCCTTGGCAAAAAGCCAGAAGAAGTCTGCCTCATCACGGCACACCTCGGCAACGGTTCCAGCTGCTCCGCCATTCTGAACGGTAAGTGCGCAGACACCACCATGGGCTTCACCCCGCTCGACGGCCTTATCATGGGAACACGTTCCGGCTCCCTCGACCCGGCAATCCTCTTCTTCATCAGCAAGAAGTACGGCTACGACATCGATCGTCTTGACAAGCTCGTGAACAAGGAATCCGGCCTGCTCGGCCTTTCTGGACTTTCCAACGACATGCGCACCCTTACCCAGGCAGCAAGCGAAGGCCACGTAGGCGCACAGATTGCCCTCGAAACATTCTGCTACAAGCTCGCCCGCGAAATCGGCGGCATCGCCATGGCACTCCCGCGCATTGACGCCCTCGTGTTCACCGGCGGCATTGGCGAAAACAGCATGCTCGTTCGCAAGACCGTAATGGACAACTTGAAGATCCTCGGTTACGAAATCGACGAAGAACGCAACAACAAGAGCGGCAAGGAATCTAACCACGTTATCAGCAAGGATGGCACGCCAAAGGCCATCGTCGTTGCAACGAACGAAGAACTGCTCATCGCTCTCGACACCGAAGAACTTGTAAAGTAAATCGGCAAGGCAATGTTCAAGCAAAGCGCGCGGGGTAAAACCCGCGCGTTTTTTTTGCAAAAAAAAACGCCTCGCCGAAATCAAGTCGGCGAGGCGCTTTGCGTTTAGCTAGGCCCTACTACTGAACCTTGCCATTAAACATCCACTGCTGGCCATTTACGCGGAGGATTGCGTTGCCCGCATTCTTCTGCATGATTGCCTTGACTTCAGCTTCGCTTGCAGGCAATGCCTTGTGCCACAGCACGCGGCCCTGCATGTCGAAGATTGCAACGCTGCCGCGAGTTGCGGTGATTGCAGTCTTCCAGGAAGCCTTCGGAGCGGCAACCGTATGAATCGCAGTTGTGCTTCCGGTGAGCTTGATGTACACGCTTACAGAGAGATAGGTGCTAGCATCGGAGCCCTTCACAGCAATGATGAACACATCGCCATCGGCATATGTTACACCTTCCTTGGAAGAAATCGTCAAAATGGAACCTTCAACGGCTGCGTCGATCTTCTTTGCTACTGCAGAAGGAACAGAGACCGAGAATTCCAATGTATCGCCATCAACATCGCCAATAAACGTATTCAGGTCAGCAGACGTGGTCCATTCCGGAGCGGCCTTCACACGAATCGTGTCTGCGCCCAAGCTTACAGGCTTATCATTGACGCATTCAATTAACGCCGGAATCAACATGTCCGTAGACGCACCGTTCTTATCCTTGGCGGTAACAATCACGCTGGCTTCGCCGCAGGCATTCTTCACAGACTTGATCGAGATCACACCGGCCGTAATGCTCGGAGCCAAAAGGCTGTCATCGCTGCGAACGGTATATGTGAGAGCCGTAGCGGCATCCTGATCATCGGTAAACCAGCTCTGCACTTCGGCCCTGGTATACTTGATTGCGGTAGAGAAGTCTTCCAGGAGAGTCTCAAGACGGTTACCGACAGTGTCAAGAACGCCTTCAACAACCACTGGAGCATGGTTTTTGTGAAGGACGGTCAATGTCACCACAGCCATGTCCGATTCAAGGCCAGCTTCGTTTACAGTCTTGTAGGCAAAAGCATCCGGGCCTTCATAACCAGCTTCGGATTCATAGGTAAAGGAGCCGTCTTCAGCAAGGACCACAGTGCCATGTTCCGGTTCCACTTCAAGAACTGCAGTCAAGACAGACTTGCCGTCAGGATTCATGTCGTTTGCAAGAACACCACTCTTCGCATCGATTGAGTTCAAGGAATCCTGAGCAACTTCATAGGAATCGTCCTTTGCGATAGGAGCGTCAGGAACAGGATTCACCTTTACAAAGAACAAGTCGTTGGTGATGGTAATTTTTGGATCTGTAACAGCCAGGGTTACCTTTGCAACGCCATTGGAATCCTTCTTTGCGGAAACTTCGATCAAATAGTTTTCGCCATCGTCAACAACCGCAGCAGTAACAACACCGGAGGTCTTTGCAGAAACCTTGTAATCGCTGTCGCCATCTGCATCGGTAATAGAAACATTTGCCTTAGGAAGCATGACTACGAAGCTTGCAAAATCTTCATCGGCAACCAAGGTATCCTTGAATGCGCGTTCTTCGCCGGCGTTGTCAATGAATGCTGCGGTAAGCACCTTGACCACCGGAACATCGTTTACGTTCACAACGGTAATGTTCGCTGTGGCAATGTTACTTACGCTTTCGGAATTTTCCTCTTCAACGAAACGGTAGGTAAATGCATCCTTGCCATAGAAATCCTTTTCTGGAACATAGGTGAAGAGACCTGTAGAAGTATTGAGATCCAGGGTACCATGCTGCGGTTCGCTCACCAATTCCAACAAAATTTTATCACCATCTGCATCGGAACCGAAACTGGTCAAACGGTTGGTGAGAGAATTCTTGTAAGAAGAATCTTCAAGGACTTCAAAGGCAAAATCCTTTGCCACCGGAGCGTTCGGCACATCGGAAGTTGCAAAAGTGAAGCTTAAGGAAGCGGTCTTCTTGACAGGGTCTGTTGCGGTAATCGTAACCACGGCATCACCCTTTGGATTTTGGGCTGTGGTAAACTTGACTACGCTATTCTGATTGTACTTGGTGGAATCCACCAGAACAACAGACTTGCTTGCGCTTTCAATCTTCACCGTAATGGCAAGATCGTCGCCGTCTGCATCTTCAAAGACTTCAGACATGTCGATTTCGTAGACAGCGCCTTCGGCAATATCAATGGTAGAGCCGTCGGAAACTGGAGAAGCGTCCTTAACGACCGGGGCAAAAGACGGGCATTCGTCAGCCAACACAAACTTGGAAATTTCAACAGTATTGCTGTTCAAGCTGCTGGTCTTTACATGCGTATCCTTATAGCCAAACTGCACGCCCAACTGCGAAGCCACGCTCCAGGCAACTGTCTTTGTAGATTTCCAGCCCTGTTTCAAATCCGCAAAGGCGACAAACGTCTTTTTCGGAGTTGCCGAGGCAGCTATTTCGGAACCATAGTAGTTATCATCCGTAATGTTAGACTGTTTGAAGTCTACGCGGAAAGGAGCCTCTGCCGTATAGGTCATGCATACGCCCTTGTAACTGGCAAGGGAAATCGCAACATCCTTGTAAGCAGCGTCCTGCTTCCAGCCAAAACCGTACCCGGCACCAGTAGCCACTGTAGCGCTAGCCGGCTTTACATAAAAATTCATTGTCAAGACGCCATCAGCCATACCGCCATCAACAGAAGCGGTTTTTCCGTAATCAAACGGGAAGAAATAAGCCGGCTCCTTTGTGGTTTCTTCATCTACGCTCCAAACCACATCTGTAGCAGCCATGGAAAGGGCACTCATAGCGCCCACTGCAAACGCGAAAATCTTTTTCATAATAGATTCTCCTTGTAAGTCTCCAATATTTTGTAATAATTTAATAACTTAGAAAATCAATGTCAAGGAATACTTCCCCCTTTGTCAAGTTATTTGACGCCAGGTTTTCGTATATTAGGCCGTCATTTTTTTATTTTACCCGCAATGCTGAAATCCATTCAAAATTTTGACTTGCGAATCACCCACGCCCTTGCTGCTCACCGCGCTCCGAAAGCGTTAGAGCAACTACTTCGCTTTTATGTTCGCATGGGCGACGGATATATATGGATTCCGGTGCTTGCCTTTGTCATATACAAATGGGGATTTAGCACTTTACTCAATGCGTCGGGTCAAATCATAACAACGGTGGGCATGAGCATTGCCATGTACTGGATTTTGAAGCTATCCATCAAAAGGACGCGCCCCTACAATAAGTTGAAAGAGCTAAAAGAAGGCGTGGCCTCCCTAGATAGGTATAGTTTTCCATCTGGACACACAATGAACAATATGGCAGCTGCTTGCATCGCCTATACGATTTACCCGCCAGTGGGAACCGTAATGCTCATTCTGCCTTTGACATTTGGCCTTTTGCGCGTGTATTTTTGCGTTCATTGGCTTTCTGACATTCTGGCCGGTTTCTTTATTGGAATTTTGATGTTTGCATTGTCACGGCCACTATTCGATTTTATACAATCCCTTTTCTAAAACTCTGCTGATTTTATGAACTTTTTGACGCTTCCCGAATTTCTGAATGTTTTGCCGAAAGACGGCAATGTTAAAGTCGCCTTCTTGCTCCGCCACGCCGAACGACGCCACATTACGCCCGAAGACGCGGACCTCGGCGCACACGTGCGCATTACGGAAAAAGGCAAGGCCGCAGCTATCGCCGCAGGCGAAAAGCTCCCGAAATTTGGCACGGCAAGCTATGTTTCCAGCCCCGTCATGCGCTGCCGCGAAACTGCCGCCGCGATCGCAAGCGCCCGCGGCGATGCAGGGTTTGCAGAACCCGAAAACATCCCCGCCGAACAGAGCCTTGCAGAGTTCTTTGTAAAAGACTACGACGCCTATTTAAAATGCCTTGACGAAGGTTTTTACGAAGGCATTTGTGCATTCACGGAGGCTGGCGAAAGCGACGCTTTCACAAACCTTGCAGAAGGTGCAGAGGCAATGCTTTCGCTAATCAAGAAGCACGCCACGGCAAACTTCAACTTTGTGCTTACACACGACGCATGGATTGTGCCATGCCTCAAATATTTTTGCGACCTGCGCTGCACTCCATCGCATTGGCTGAACTTCATCAGCGGCATCGGTTTTGTTTTCGAGGGCGCTTCCTGCAAGGCATACCCTGTCACATTCATGGATAACGGTTTCCTTGACTTCTGGAAATAGTTATCTTTGCGCACCATGGCAAAATCTGCATACTTTCCGGCAATTGACGGCCTTAGGCTTTTGGCTTCGCTCAACATCGTATTTTTGCACCTCGCCTCTTCGAGTGCATTTACCTATGCCGAAAAATACACCTGGTTAAAGCCGATTGTAAGCGGCCCCGCATTTTCTGCAGGTTTGTTCTTTGTACTCGCAGGTTTCTTGTTTGCATCCAAGTTCGACGACCCGGAACGCAAAATGCCTCTCGTGCCGTTCATGTTCAGCCGCATCGCAAAACTCTACAGGCTGCACTTTATATGCACAATATTAATGTTCGTTGCAGTGCTCTTCAAGTTCAGCGGCCTGCACGGCGTACCAGATAGCTTTGCAGACCTTTGGCAGGGCATTGTAAACGGATTCAACGGAATGCAGAACCCCATCCGCAGCCTGCTTTTGCACCTGTCGCTTCTGTGGTCGCTCGTGCCGGAACTCGGCATGAAGCTGAACGAGCCTTCTTGGGCTCTCACGGGATTCTTCATTTGCTACGCATTCACACCGGCTGCAGCAAAGTTCTTCTATAAAATCAAGAATGTAAAGCTCCTCTGGGTTCTTTTTGCCATATCGTTTATACCGTGCATTATTCAAGGCCTACTCTTTGGCTGCACCGATTTGTATTCCGGCGATTACGGAATACGCTTCAGGTATTACCATATGTTCCCGGCAATGCACCTGTGCGAATATTTCTTCGGCATGATCATCTTCAGACTCTACCAGGAACGCCAATTTGCATTTTTAGAAAAGAACTATGTCGCGGGTTTTTGCCAGGCATTTTTATTTGCAGCCCTCTATGTTAGCTGCTACGCCAGCCAGAACTGGGTCCAACAACCAGCAGCCTATTTCATTGTGCGCCACTCGCTCCCGATTTTATTCGGCGGCCTCTTTATAATGAGCCTGATTCCTGCAAAGGGGTTTCTCGCACGCTTCTTCTGCGTGCCCATCGTGCGCACAATTGGCCGTGCCTCGTTCTACCCGTACCTTTTGCACCTGCCGCTCATCACAATCGGCTGGGGTGTCACAAACGTTGTGGGTTGGCAAAAATTCAACATGGATTCACCACTTGGAACGATTTTGCTTATCGCTTTCCTTTATACGGCAAGCCCCTTGTATTTGAACTTCAAGACCAAGCGAAAAAAAGCGAAGGCTGCAGCAAAATAGGCTATTCTTCCTTGCTACCTTCAATGATCCAGTCGCAAAGGGCCTTCAAGTCTTCATAGTGCGGAATGACCTTTTCGGGCGACTTTACGCGAATGCGTTCAATAAAGTTGCTCCAGGCCTTTTCATTTTTTGCTTCAAGGCCAAGGTGCTCTTCGATTGCACCATAGCGCCAGACCCAAATTCCCTGGCGGCGCAGCTTCAAATGAATGGAACGCAGCGGAGCTTCTGCTTCCGGGTCACTAGCCATCAATGCATACGCGCCTGCGGCGCTGATTTTGGAACGCCTGTTCACGGGGATCCCGTTTACAAGACGCATGGACCCAGAGTGCGCAAGGTCTGCAAACAGTCGCTTGCAAGACCTTAGATCAGGGTCGTCGGCTGCAAGGAACCCGTCATGCACTGCAGAGGTAAACGCATAATCCAAATCGACGATGGCTCGCACCGGAATGTCCATGGCACGCAGCACCTGCATGCTCTTGCGCGTATTGCTCACGCCGCCCTGGCGAACGAGCGCGCATTTGATGAGCGCAAAAGAAAGCCCCGTCATGCGCTCAAAGAGCGTGGGCAGCACGCGCCATTCCGTTTTACCTTCCGTAAGCAGCACATAGTCTGCAAATAGAAGTTCGTTGGAATTGCTTAGCGAAAACAATGTTTGCAGCTGGCTCGGTGCGTCGCGCACAACAAGGCGAACAGCATCTTCCATGCGTTTTCGCATGAATGTGCCACGCACCTTGTTCTTGCGGATCAATAGCGAAGTGCTCACGTCTTCGCTTGTAACCATCTGGGCGCTATGCGTTGCAAAAACAACCTGGTAACCTTCCTGCGAAAGCTTTTTCAAAGAAACGCGCACAAGCTCCACTGCCTGCGGGTGCAAAAAGAGTTCCGGAGAATCAATGAGCAAAAGCCTGCAGTTCACATACTGCGTCTTGCTCTTCTTTTTTAGGTCGGCCAGGTAACGGAGGAGAGCCATTTGAATGGCTCGCTGCGAACCGGCGCCAGTTTCATTCACACGCCTGCTAAAGCCATCTTCTTCGTCGGTCACAAGGAGCGAAGCAGACTGCAAAAAACTGTCGAGCGTAGGCGTCGGAATGTCTATTGAAAGTTTTACGCTCGGGAACAGCGGCTGCAGCATGGAATTCACGTCGCGGTCAAATGTGTTCAATTCCTCTGCGCGCGTATCGCTGTTCGCAGAAAGCAGGTCGCGGAACTGGCCAAGCACTTCTGCAAATTCGCCTGCAAAGCGCTGTTCAAGCGGCTTGAAAATTTCGCGCAAAAGCCTTACGTTCGTATCGGAACTGCCAAGGTCCTGCACATAGATCGGTTCCGGGAACAGGCGCATGTAGGCCTGGCGGAACACGTCGCTCATCTGCACCCAGTCCTTGGAACGCGGCACTTTCACAAGGTATTGCAAGTTCTCTGGATTGTCGCTCGGCACGCGCTGCACCTTGCGCAAATGGAATGTCCCATTGTCAAGGAACTGCCGCATGGCGGCTGCACGCTCCGGGCTCAACCGCGAAAGCACGGTCTCCGTAATGCCACTAAATTCCCCCTCAGCTTCCACCGGGATTGAAGCGTCGTCAAAAAAAGTCACATCCAGCGACTTTTTGGTGAGCAACCACTGAATACCCATCAAGATGTTCGTTTTACCCGCATTGTTGTAGCCAATGAGCGGTGTAAAAGGACTAAGCGGGAACGTCTCGCGCCGAATGGAGCGCAAGTTCACGATAGTTATCTTGTTTAAGCGAAGTCCAAGGTTCATCATGCCTTGAAACTATATAAAAAAGTTCTGAACGGCAACTTTTTGAACGGCAACAAAAACGCGTTCGCCCTTAAAATCGGCATTTTCAAGGCGGCAGGAATCCTTTTCGCTGATGATCACCGCAGAATCCGGGTTACTTTCAAGCAACCGGCGCAACTTTTGTGCAAAGTTCCTGTCGTGGTCCTTGCATGCAATGTGCTCAGCCGCGGGCTGCAGGGAGCTCTCCCTTAAATAGGAATCCACATCTTGCGCAAAGCGCCCCGGGTCACCGAGGCCGCAAAAAGTCAAGAGGCGGGGAACTGATGACAAAAGTCGTGCGTCGCAACGGGGCAAAATGGGTGTGACAGAAGCAACGCAAAATTTTACATCCGTTCCGCATTTCAAAACTTTCGTAATGTCCTTGTGATCCTGCCTTAGGCTGCGGCACTTGCCTCCGTTCAACCATAGATCCCCGATGCGTGTGCATGGGTCTTCCCAATCAAGCAAAATTTTTTCGTCTGGAACAAGGCGAGAATCTTCAAAGCCGTCGTCGCAAAGAATGACATCGAATTTACCGTCAAGCTCGTGAGCCGTTTTGTAGCGATTGCCCGTACGAACCACCTGTACACAAATCCCGCATTCTGCGATTTTTCTCTCTAACAAAAGTTCTTCGTCAAAAGCAACGCCATGCACTAAAATTGCGACGGTTTTATTTGCGCCCGCATACCGTTTTGCAAGTTCCAGGGCAATCGGCGTCTTGCCCGCGCCGCCAATGCGGTAACTGCCGACTACAACGAGCCTTGATTTTTGCAGAGCCCTGCCCGGCCGCAAGCACAACGCGTGATGCAGCTTATAGAACAATCGGTAAAGCAATGCAAAAAGGTAAAACATAGTTGTAAGACGGAAGGTTAGTTACAAGCTTATAGTTACTAGTTTCTAGTAACTGTCCATACCTCATCTCAGCAAAACATTGGTGAAGCAGCCCATTAACATGTAAACCAAACATCGTAATGGATGACTTCATTCTTCGCCATGACATTAGAACTACCGTGATTTCCAACATTCCTGTTTTCTAATGATTTCTTGCATCTTGCATCTTGCTCTTGCATCTAATTCGACTCCCCTATTGCGACCAAATTCAACAACGGTGCCGATGCAATGCGCGAGGCATTCAGCGAAAGCGTGAACCGCAAGCTCCAATCGTTGTGTTCCTCATCATCTTGAAGCATCTGCTCCAAAAGCAGCATGTCGCCGTCTTCGCGGGCGATCGTGTTGCGCGGGTTTCTGCCCTCGGCATCTAGGCGGAACTTGCCATGGTCTGCAGCGTAAGCTTCAAAAAGCTCCTGCAGGCGTTTTTCTGTCCACGGCTTGCCCTCGCCATCGGCGAGCATCTGGCCTTCTTCCAGGTCGTCAGCAAGCATGTCGAGCGCTTCGCCATATTGCGCACGCGAAATAAGCGTAAGGAACTGGAAAATTCGCGTGCGGCAAAGCCCAAGGAACCGCTTGCGGTCGCGCGTAATGTCTGCTGGGAGCGAGCCTTCGAACGAAGCTTCCTCCACTGCTTCCGCATGGAATTCCGGGTTCTTCAGGCGTTCCCATTCTTCAAGCAGGCTGGAGTCAACGCGCTGGATAGTTTCACCAAGGAAGTCCTCCATTTCGTGGAGCTGCTCATTCTTGAAACTTTCTGGAACTGTCTGCGAAAGCACTTTATATACGCCGTTGATGTGGCGCAAAAGAATCGCTTCGGAACGCTGCAAGCCGTATTGCTTAATGTAGCTGGAAAATGTCGAGAAGTTTTCGAACATTTCGCGCACAATGGATTTTGGCAACACATTGGAATCTACCCAGGGGTGCTTATCGGCAAAGGCATTGAACGTGTCGTAAATAAAGTCGCGGAGCGGCTTTGGGTATTCCACATTTTCGAGTTCTTCCATGCGCTTGTCGTAATCGACACCCTCTGCCTTGAGTTCATTCAAACGTTCCGTTTTTGCACGGTCAAGCTGCTTGCGCAAAATCTGTTCCGGATTTTCTACAATGGATTCCGCAAGCGAAAGCACGTTCAATGCGTAATCAGGGTCTTCCTTGTCAAGCAGCGGGAGCGTGTCTATAAGGTAGAGCGAAAGCGGCTGGTTCATGGAAAAGTCATCTTGCAAATCCACATTCACCTGCAACTTTGCAAGGCCCGGCGCTTCAGGCGTCTTGAACGTAACAATCTGCTTTTCGAGAAGCGCACGGAACAACTGCATGGCACGCTTGCGAAGTTCCTTCTTGCTTCTTTCGCCCTCGTGACAATCACGAATCAAATGCTTCATGGCAAGGCAGCCATCGGTCTTGCGGGAAAGCATGTTCAAAAGCGTTCCATGCGTAATCATGAAGCTCGACTTGAGCGGCTCCGGTGCCGAAGAAATCAAGCGCTCGTATGTCGATTTTTCCCAATGCACATAGCCCTTTTCTGGCGGTTTCTGCTTTTGCACCTTCTTGCCGGTCTTTTGCGCCTTTGCTTCGAGCTTCTTGTTTTCGATTACATGTTCCGGTGCCTGCGCAACAACATAACCGACATCGTCATAGCCCTTGCGGCCTGCGCGGCCTGCAATCTGGTGAAAATCGCGAACCGTCAAAATGGCAGTCTTGTCACCACTGTACTTGCAGAGCTTTGTAAAGAGCACCGTGCGAATCGGCACATTCACGCCAACGCCCAAAGTGTCTGTTCCGCAAATCACCTTGAGCAAGCCCTTTTGCGCAAGCTTTTCTGTGAGGATCCTATACTTCGGCAAAAGCCCCGCATGGTGCAATCCAATGCCCAGGCGAAGCCACCGTTTTAGATCCGGACCATACGGGCTCGAAAATCTGAAGTCAGAAATTTCCTTTGCAATCGCAGCTCGTTCTTCCTTTGTGCAAATGTCCAGGCAGCTCAAATCCTGCGCACTCTGCGCCGCTTCATTCTGTGAAAAATGCACAACGTAAACGGGAGCCTTGCCGGAGTTCACAAGTGCCTGCACCTGGTTTGGCAAATCCGTTTCGGAATATGTGAATTCAAGCGGAACAGGGCGCTGGGCAGAACGGATTGTAACGCTTGCGCGCCCCGTGTGCTTTGTCATTTCGTCTTCAAAGAATTCCGTGTTTCCAACAGTCGCGCTCATGAGCAAAAATCTGCTCTGCGGAAGCGTAAGCAAAGGAATCTGCCAGGCAATTCCGCGTTCCTTGTCGGAGTAGTAATGGAATTCATCCATCACAATGTCTTTGATGTTTAGCAACTCGCCTTCAGAGAGCGCCATGTTCGAAAGAATTTCGGCAGTGCAGCAAAGAATCGGAGCATCGTGATTGACAGTCGCATCGCCAGTGGAAAGGCCTACGTTTTCAGGGCCAAATTCCTGGCAGAGCGCCATCCACTTTTCGTTCACCAGGGCCTTGATCGGGCATGTGTAAACGGAGCGGCGGCCATTGCACAGGCTTTCAAAATGGAGCGCAAGGGCCACGAGGGATTTTCCGCTCCCCGTGGGCGTATTCAAAAATACGTTCTTGCCATCGAAAAGCTCCAAAATCGCCTCTTCCTGTGCGGGGTACAAGTTGATGCCACGCGCCTCCGCCCAGCCCAAAAAAGACATGAGCAAATCTTCGCTCGTAGCATGTTCCATATTTGGAGGAATTACATCGCGCAATCTGAGTTTTTCTTCTGCCATGCTACAAATTTATAAAACAACTTTTGAATAAACCGCCAACAATTCAAAAAACTGAATATTCCAAGTCAAAATATTCAACAGTCCTAAAACGACGAATTTGCCAAATGTCTCAAAACTTTATTTTGTTTTTTTCTATTTTATCGTTACACGAAATTTTAACTTAAAGAAGGATAATATGAACATTAAAGCACTCGCTGCCGCCGGCGCACTTGCCGCAGCACTCACTGGCTGCATTGAACCAGCAACATCTTCCAAGACCGTTTCCAGCTTGAACACCGATTCCGAACGTTACAGCTACGCTCTCGGTTCCCATTTCGGCAAGCAGGTCTACAGCCAGCTCATCGCACGCGATTCCCTCGAAATCGACATCAACATCTTCCTCCAGGCATTCAAGGAACAGTACGCACAGGATTCTGCAAAGTTCCTCATGAACGACTCCACGATCTTTGCAACACTCAACGAACTTTCCCAGAAGGCTCAGGCTGAACGCGTTCGCAAGGATAGCATCGCAGCAGCTTCCAACCTCGAAAAGCAGAACGAATTCCTCGCACAGAACAAGGCTGCTGAAGGCGTTGTCACAACAGCTAGCGGTCTCCAGTACAAGGTGATCACCGAAGGTACCGGCGACATGCCGAACGATTCCTCCATCGTTTCTGTACACTACACAGGCACCCTCCTCGACGGCACAAAGTTCGACAGCTCCATCGATCGTGGCCAGCCGATGGAATTCCCGGTCAAGGCAGTTATCCCTGGCTGGACCGAAATGCTCAAGCTCATGAAGGTTGGCGAAAAGGTTACCGCATGGATCCCGAGCGAACTCGGCTACGGTCCGCGCAACATGGCTGCCATTCCGGCAAACAGCTTGCTCGTGTTCGAAATGGAACTTCTTGAAATCAAGGCTCCGGAAGCTCCAAAGGCAGAAGCAAAGCCAGCTGCAAAGAAGTAATTTGCGCTTCAAAGAAGGGCCCGCGAAAAACGGGCTCTTTTTCTTTTATATTGACCTAACGCCATCTAAAATTTTGAATTCATGAAAAAAATTGCACTGTTCTTTTTTAGCGCTTTTCTGTTTATAGCCTGCAACGAAGATGAAAAAATCGCTTCGCTGAATAGCGATATCAAGACGCTCGAAGGCAAGCTCCAGGAACTTTCGCTCGAACGCGACGAATTGCAAAAGGCAGACGACCTCATACTGACTTCCGAAACAGTGAGCGCAGGCGAAGGCCTGTTCCAGGTGCTATCCAAAATGGGAATTGACGCCAATGACCGCGGTGCAATCGTGATAGCAATCCAAGATAGCGTGGAACTTTCCAAAATGCGCGTAGGCCAGGTGTTCCATGCGCTGCGCACAGGCGACGGCTCCGTGAAGGCATTCCGCTATGCCACGAACCCCGCAACAGCGCACATGCTCTTTAAAGAAAACGGAACCTACCGTTACGAGCGCGTAGACAAGCCTGTAGTACACCGCCAATCCATTTTTGAGGGAAGCCTCAAGCCAGGCAGCACGCTCGACGGCATGCTTCGCGGCGTCGGTATCCCGGGCCGCATGGTCGGCGTCGTGAGCGGCGTTTTGCAGTGCAAGGTCGCATTCCAGCAGGCACAGCCAGGCGACAAGTTCCGCATTCTTCTCGAAGACATTTTCTACCAGGATTCCATCTGGATCAGTGGCAAGGTGCTCTACGCCGAATTTGACGGCCGCACCGTCGGCCACCACGAAGCGTTCCTCTACGAAGATCCGGACCCGAAGAGTTCCTACAACGCACACTATACAGAGTCTGGCGAAGCACTCGTGTTTGACGGGCTCCGCTACCCGCTCGACAGGCTCCACATTACAAGCCCCTACGGCACGCGCATCCACCCGGTCACGGGCCAGCGCAAGTCGCACGACGGCATCGACTATGGAAGCCCTACAGGCACCCCGATCCACGCCGTTGCAGAAGGCAACGTGACGGTTTCCGCCTACGACGAATACAGCGGCAACAAGGTTGCGATCAAGCACCGCGACGGAACTTCCAGCTGGTACCTGCACATGAGCGTGCGCGGCGTTTCCGTAGGCACGCACGTTGTGGCAGGCCAGGTCATCGGCAAGGTCGGTGCCACAGGACGCGTTACCGGCCCGCACTTGCACTTTGGCTTCAAGGACGAAAAGGGCCGCTGGATGAACCCGCAAAAGAAGACGATGATTGCAACGCCAAAGCTCCAGGGCGAGCGCCTCGCGCGCCTCCAGAAACAGGCCAAGGAAATCAGAAGCGCAATTGAAAAGACAGCTGCAGTCACTCCAAAAAAGACGGCCGATTCTGAAATTCTAGTGCGCAGCAGAGACCTGTAACAAGACGGACGCCAACCGGCAAAACAGCATTCCAGCACACCGTTATTAAAAATTCGTTCAACAACAACATAAAAATTCATTATCATATACTCCCTGCGATTTATTTTTATATATTTCGGCTCGGAATACTAGCCGCCCGGGTGGTGGAATGGTAGACACTGGGGACTTAAAATCCCTTGAAGGCAACTTCGTGCGGGTTCAAGTCCCGCCCCGGGCAGTGATTCCAGTTACCAATTTGCAAGGGTGCAGGCATTATTGAATCAAGTTCGAGTAAAAGATGATCGAGTTTTTCCCAGAATCCATTTATTATACACGCGAGGCGGTAGAAGATAAGTTTGCAAAGGGCAAGCTCGCCCGCATGGAAAAAGATCTTTTCAATTTTACCACCCGCCACAAATCAGAAATTCTGGAACTCGCCCGCGAAGACGAAGCTGACCCGGGCGACGAAACCCTCCTCGACAATGTTCGCGCCGAAGTCCTTTCCCGCGGAACACTCAACCCGGCAGCAGCCCTCGCCGATGTCTACAAGGAAGTTTCAAAGGAAGTCTGGTACCAGAACGAAAGCAAGCAGATTTCTGCCGACGAAGTTACCGAAGAATGGAAGGAACTCTATTCCAAGAAGTGGCAGGAAGCACGCCTGTTCGAAACATTCTTCCTCATCGAAAAACGCGCCGAAGACTTGCTCAAGCTTCTTCGCGAATAACCTACTTAGCCCTAAAACGGATCGGCAGAATCAGTTCCGTTCCGCGCACCGCCGGGCGATAGTGCCAATACGATTTTATGTAATCACAGATGTCGGCCGCAAGGTCGGCATTTTGCGTTTCCGTGAATGCGACAGTCACGCTATCGAACTCGCCAGTTTCCGCAATATGCATGTGCACGCCAAACATGACATCTTCATGAAGTTTGCGTGCCTTGGCATACTTTTTGAACACATGGTGGAGCCCAGCAGAGCGCGCCTGAAAGTAAGCCAGGAGCTTGTCCAAATCGCGCGAAGCCGCGGTGTCTAAAACCCATAGGTCCGCACGTTCAAAAGGGAGCACGCTTCCAGAAAAAGTTTTGTAACGTTCTGCCTTTACTTCTGCCTGTTTCTCTTGGGCTGCAAATGGCGTTTCCGTGGCCTGACGGAAGAACCAGAAGAATATGGCGGCAAGCACAAGGGAAAGCAACACGAGCGCGATGCTAGCGGAAGTCTTGCGCATTACTGAAAATCCTTGATCTGCAGTTGCAGTGCACGTCTGCCGTTGTAGAAGTTCCAGGCAAGTTCAAAATCAATGGTTATGTCGTCGCGCTTTTCAAGAGCGGCCTTGCGCTTGCCCATGCCAAAGGCGATAGCCGGGAACTTAAAGCCAATGCCCTGACCGAATTCCAAATGCAGGTGGCCGCCACGCAGTTCGTGCAAATACTTGACCTTTACGTTGCGAGCCCTGAAGAGCGGCACCGGGAAGTTCCCGATGAGCGGTTCCAGGCGTGCAAGCCACTGCATCAAGTTTTCGTCGAGCTCTGCAAAGGCAACTTCGATTACAGATGCAGGAGCCTGTTTTTCTGCATCGGCTTCCACAAAGTTTGCAGCGAATTTTTCGACGCGTTCACGCAACACCGGAATGTTTTCCTTGACAAGCGAGAAGCCCGCCGCATTGGAGTGGCCACCCCAGCGCGTAAACAGGTCTCGGCATTCAAACAATGCCTTGTGCCAATTGAAGCCCGGCACTGCGCGCGCAGAGGCGCAGGCAATGCCATCTTCCTGAACAGAAATCACTGCAGCCGGGCGGTCAAATTCCTGCGTGAGCTTTGCCGCGACAATGCCGATGACGCCAACATGCCAGCCTTCGCCATCTACGAGCAAAACCTGCGGCAAGTTTTCTTTGCCGTAAAGCTCATAGACACGCGCAATGGCCATTTCAGAAATTTCGTTTTCCGTATTTTTACGGCGCTGATTCCAGGAGCCAAGAGCATCTACAAGTTCCTTGGCGGCGGCAGGCGTGTCACAGAGCAATACATCGAGAGCCGGGTCCGGGCGTTCAATGCGGCCGGGTGCGTTGAGAAGCGGCGCCACCTTGAACATGATTCCCTGTGCACCCACGAGCTGCGGGTGCAAAAGCTGCGAACGGCAAAGTTCGCGAACGCCCGGGAACGGACTATCCCAAATGCGTTCGAGGCCTTTACGAGTAAAGTAACGGTTCTCGGAAGTCATGGGCACAAGGTCTGCAAGCGTGCCAAGTGCAACAAGTTCCAAAAAATGTTCCGGGTGCGGCTTGCCCAAATGCTCGTGTAGCGCACACATGAATTTATATGCAACGCCCACGCCGCACAGGTCAACGTTCCTGTACGTATCGAGTTCCTGATGCGGGTCGAGCAGCACATCGCAGGGCGGCAAGCCCTCGCCACTCGGCTGGTGGTGGTCAACGACCATCACATGCAAGCCCTTCGACTTTGCGTAAGCAATTTCTTCGTTTGCCGTAATGCCGGTATCGACCGTCACAATGTTCTTTGCACCTGCCGCAATCATTTCGTCGATTGCATTTACAGAAAGTCCGTAGCCGGAACTGAAGCGGCTGGGCAGGCGCCATTCCACGCTATAGCCAAGAGCATTGAAGCCACGCTTTAAAAGGGCAACGCTGCTAAGGCCATCCAGGTCATAGTCACCGAAAATGAAAATTCCTTCGCCACGCTCCTTTACGGCAAGCGCCCACTCTACGGCTTCGTGCATGCCGAGCATGGTAAACGGGTCAAGTTCCGCAAGAGCGTTGCCGCTCAACAGGGCGTGCACAGACGGTATAGTCTTAAAGCCTCGCTCCACAAGGATGCGAGCCACAAGGTGCGGAATCCCAAGGCTATGGGCTATCACAGATGCTATGAACTCGTTATCTATCATCAGCGATACCCGTCAAAAAGTTTAATGGCAAGTGCCTGCAGGGCAACGAGCACGTTCACGCTGCGGCCCGCAATGATCTTCGAAGTTTCCTGCACATTCTTCAAAGCTTCGTGCAAGGCAACCGGCGAAAGTTCAAGGGCGCATTCCGAAAGTTTGCCAATCGTCTCTGGCAAGCGAACGTCTAAGCCTGCCTGCTTGCGCAAAATATCTGTAAGGAGGAACGAAAGTACGTCAAGGAACAGCGTCGCACCGTTCACATCGCCAAGCGTCTTGTTAGAAACTTCTTCTTCAACCAGGCGCAAAAGCTTGGAGAACTCGCCAGCAAGCGAATCGCAAATGAACACGGCAGAAAGCTCCGTGAACTTGGCCGCGTATTCGTTAAAGAACATGGCACGACCAGGAGAGCCGAGCGAAAGTCCCAGCACATCGTCGTTCACTTCGATTTCACGCTTGTCAAGCTCCGCACGCACTTCAGCATCGGTCCAAGGCTGCAAGTGCAAAGAAAGGCAACGGGAGCGGATCGTCTCTAAAAGCAAATCCCTCGAAGTCGTCGTCAAAATAAAGTACGTATTCGGCGGCACTTCTTCAAGCGTCTTCAAAAAAGCGTTGGCGGCAGAAACGTTCATGCGCTCCGCCTCTGCAACAATCACGCAGCGCACACCGCTGCTCTTCAAGGCAAAGCGCTTGGTAAGCGAACGCACAAGTTCCACAGAAATCGTCGCCCCGGGCGGCAGGTAGTCTATCGCATACGGGTTCTCAAAAACCTTCGCCACATATTCCTGGGTATAGTCTTCGACCGTCTTTGCAGTAGTCTTCGAGGTAGCTTCGCTTGCAGCCTTTGCAGAGGCCTCCTTTGCGGCAAGCGGCAAAAGCCAATTGTCGACCACTTCGGGGTTCATGGCCATCTTGCAGCCAAAGCATGCACCGCACGGCCTGTGCTCCGGGTGCGTGCACATGAGCGCCTGCACAATCCCCATGGCAAGTTTCTTTTTGCCAACACCCGCAGGGCCGTCAATGAGCACGGATTGCGGGAACCTCCCTTCGCGCAATGCCGATACCAATCGGATGCGGGAGCGTTCTTCAGAGCGTGGGCCTTGCAATTCGTAATCTATCATTCACTCAACCAATGCAGCGGATCTAGCGGGTCCGTACCTGCGCTAACCTGGAAATATAGCTTTATCCCGTTAAGCGATGCAACATCGCCCACCGTTCCTATTTCCTGACAGTTCGAAACTTCATCACCTTCCTTGACTTTTGTCGCAGAAAGGTGCCCATACACGGAATAAACGCCCCCTGCGTGTTCCACAATCACGCTCGGGCCACGGCCATCGATTTCAGAGACGAGGGCAACGGTACCTTTGGCGGCGGCCTTGATCTTTGCGCCCTTCTTGCCGCGAATTTCAACACCCAGGTTACGCACCGGAATATGCAGCACCGGGTGGTCCTGCAAGCCGTAACGGCTAATGATTTCGCCTTCGAGCGGCATGCATTTCGGCCCGACGACTTCTGGCTTCTTTTCGACGACAACCGGCGCCGGCTTTTCAGGTTCCTTCTTCTGTTGCTTTTTCTTCTCGGCTTCCTGTTTCTTCTTAGCCTCTTCCTTCTTGCGGCGTTCTTCGGCTTCCTTCTTTTTCTTCGCTTCCGCAAGTTCCTTCTTGCGCTTTTCTTCAAGCTTCTTGATAAGCGAAAGCATCGTCTTCTGGTTGCGTTCGAATTCCGCAATCGCCATCTTCTGCATTTCCTGGTCGTTCTTCAAACTCTTGAGCATCGTCTCCTGACTGCCGATCTGATTTTTGAGACCTGCCTCCTCTTCAGACTTTTTGGCACGGAGCGTCTTGAGTTCCGAAAGCCTGTTCGCCTCTTCCACCTTCTTCTGGTTGCGAAGCCTTATGGTGCGTTCCAGGGTGCCAATGCGCACCTGGTCAGCCGTCAGCAGGCGGTTCACAAAATAGACCTGAGTCTCCGGATTCTCATGGCGCACGAGCAGTTTGTAAAGCGTCTCCGCCTCGCTTGCCTTGCCCTGCATGTAAAGTTCACGAATGCGCCGCTTCATCGCTTCGCGCAATTTTTCGATTTCCAAATCAAGAATCTTGAGTTCCGAATTCAGGCGGCCGACTTCCTTGGAGACTGTCTTCTCGTTTTCAGAAAGTGAGTTCAAATATTCACGCGTCAAATTCAAGTTCTGGTCCAAAAGCGAAAGCGTATTGAGCACGCTCTTTTCTTCTGACTTGAGCATCTCGAGCTGGCGCCTGCTTTTGGCAACACTCGCTTCGATCTTCTTGAGTTCCGCACGCTGCGCCTTCAACTGCTCATCAGTTTTAGGGGCAGCGACGGCCACCCCTGCAAAAAGCAATGCAAGCAAAGCACACAGAAAAAAACGCATTAAGAATCGGCTCCCCTGTCACCAGCAAGGAACGTTCTCACGGCACGCAGGCTCACAAAGCCAGCAAGCAAGGTAACCACAAGCGACGTAAGCGCAACAGGCATAAAATTGCCGGCGAGGGCTTCGCCCGCTATCGGGAACTTCGCACCAAAAGAATCTGCAAAAAAAGCAACGAGAAGCGAGCCGCAAAGGCTAGCGACAGCACCCTGCAAAACGCCTTCGAGCACAAACGGGAACTCGATGAAAATTCGGCTTGCTCCCGTGTACTTCATGTTCTCAACCAAGATCTTTCTGGAAAATAGCGAAAGGCGAACTGCGTTGCCAATGATCAGGCCGAGCGTAAACAGCAGGAACACAACGCACACGGCAGGCCAAAAGAAAATGCGGAGCTTCCATTCCGAAAATTTCTTGGCAAAGGAAAGCGGAGCCTGCACGGCATCGTAATAGCCGCTGCGTTCCAGAATGCCAATCCATTCTTCAAGCACGTCTGGCGACCTGTAGCGTTCCGCAATGTGCATCTTGAAAGATGCCGGCAGCGGGTTGGCATCCACCATCTTCAGCATATCGTTAGAAAAGTGTTCCGCAAAAACGGCAAACGCCATTTCTTCGCTCACATACTCCACGGAGTCGAGCCACTTTTCGGCACGCAATTCCTGCAAGAGCCTGTCGCGTTCAGCCGAAGGCACGCGGTCATTTATAAAAGCTTCTACAGTGTAAAATGCCCCCTGCATTTCTACAAGGCGCGCGCCCCCGCGCAACGCAAACAGCGAAGCCGAAAGAAGCACGGAGCACAAAAAAATCGTCACTATGGTCGGGAGCACAACAGACCTATGGCTTTTCAAACCACGGAACGCTTCCGACACCAAAAAAAGAAATTGATTCACACTCTGAATATAGAAATTAGACTCTTGTAGATTCGTGAAAGAGCTTGCGGAATCTCGCTTAAAATCTGTAGAAAAAACACCTACTCAGTTACAAAAAATTTACACATTTTCCCGTACCAAAAAGGCTCCAAAAAGCGTTTTATTATAGGTGATTTCTAAAAGGAGAATTGACTATGCAAAACATAAGAACAAAAAATGCGGCAAGCCGCTTTCAAGGCTCGCTCGAAGCCAAAATCCAGGCGCAGAACGAGCAGACCAGGCGTCTGCTGCGAACCATCACAAAGCTGCGCGCAAAGCAAATAGACCTGCAAGCAGAACTGCTCGCAACGCAGGCAAGCCTAGACATGGAGCACGGCAAATACATGGAATGTGCCACAATGCTGAACACCGTGCAAACCAACCTGGACATAAGGCAAAACCAGCTTGAGCACTGCCAAGAAGAACTTGCGGCCACAAGCTCGACATTGCAAGAAACCACGCAATCGCTCGCCTGCACCGAAAAAGAGCTTGAAATCGTAAAGAATACGGTCGCAGGCTACAAGCAAGACGCACTGGAAAACATCGAGCTCGCAGAATCGTACTACAAAGACAAGCAGGATCTTTCGGAACGCCTGCACCTTGCAGAAAGCAAGGCGGCAACACTCGAGGCGCAGCTCGAAACAAGGCGCGCAAAGCCAGAGCAATGCCTAATCCAATTGCCAGACATCCAGGAAAAATATCATGGCGAATTCAAGTTCGCAATCATGAGCGCCATACACCGCGCCGTCGATCCGCTCAACCAAACAGGCGGCAAAGGCAAAAAGAGTTCTTCGCAGGCCATTCGCAGCCAAGATGTGTGGAACGCCTTCATCGAAATCAACCCCGAGGCAGAAGCTGAATACAGGGAATTCAACGACACCATCGAAAAAATCATTGCGGCAACAAGAAAGGGCGATTTGCAAAAAAGTCCCTCCCTCCTGAAACCGTTCCATTTGAAATTCGCCTGCAACGCAAACAACCACAACGAGCTGCATTTTGACGATTGCGACGACCTGTATTCTGCAACGAGTTCCTCTACGCCAAGCGATACGCGAAGCCAGCTCAACAGCTGCCGCGACATCAAGAACACATTCTTCTTTTAAAAGCCTTTTTGAATGCCACGCATTTCATAGGCTTGCAGCAGCCACACATTTTAAATAAATTAAAATTTCACTTTACAGCACAACCATAAGCCACCTTTTTTCACATCATTTTACAGGCAGTCCTTCAAACGCCTCGGCGCCGCATAAAAACAAAGCGCCCCGGCCATAAAACAAAGCGCCCCGGCGCTTGGGGGCGCCGGGGTGCTTTGCTAGCTGCAGCAAGAATTACTTCTTGGAGCGATGGCTATTCTTGATCCATTCGGTCTTGTGGACTTCCGGAATATCGTCAAGAAGCTTCAAGGTATGCGGTTCCTGTGTCTTGTCGAGCACTTCTTCCGGGGTACCCTGGTTCACGATCTTACCGTCGTGCATAATGAAGATACGGTCACTAACGTAGTTAGCAAGGCCGATATCGTGGGTCACGAACACGATGGTCATCTGAAGTTCCTGCTTGAGCTTCATGAGGTAATCAAGAATGTTTGCACGTACGCATGCATCCACCATGGAGGTCGGTTCATCAGCAATGAGAACCTTCGGCTTCAAGGCAAAGATACGGGCGAGCAACATACGCTGCATCTGACCACCGGAAAGTTCGAACGGATACTTGCCTTCGATATCTGCCGGCTTAACGTTAACAGCCATGAGACCAGCATCAACGCGAGCCTTCACTTCTTCCTTGCTTGGCTTATCCTTCAAGATGTTGAGGGCGTCTTCCAACTGGGAGCGGATTGTGAAGAACTGGTTGAAGCAGCTGAACGGGTCCTGGAACACAGACTGAACTTCGTTCCAGTGGTCCTTCAGATTCTTGATCTTCTTGTCGCGATAGAGGAATGTACCGTTAGTCGGCTGGTAGAGGCCGAGCATCACCTTGGCGAGCACGGACTTACCGCAACCGGAGCCACCTACGATGGAAATGATTTCGCCATCGTAAATGTCGAAAGATACGTTATCAACAGCAACCTTAGTGTTCTTGCCAGCACCAAAAGTCTTGCTGATGTTCTGAGCAGAAAAAACAATAGACTTATTACTTGGCATAATTACACCTTACCTGACGATCGCCAACAATGCGAAGTTCCTGAGTTGTCTTCTTGCAATCGGCGCAAGCGCGTGTGCAGCGATCTGCAAAGCGGCAGCCGACAATCTTGTTCTTAAGGCTTGGAGGTGCGCCTTCGATAGCAACCGGCTTGCGGGAACGCTGGCTCTGTTCAGTACTGAGCATAGCACCCATCAATGCCTGGGTATACGGATGGCGCGGATCCTTAACGACCTGTTCTGCAGTGCCCATTTCAACGATTTCGCCTGCATACATGATGGCAATGTTGTCTGCCACATGGTAGAGGAGCGGAAGTTCATGGGTAATGAAGATCATGGTGCTGAAGATGCCCTTATCGAGAAGGTCGAAGATCATGGAGATCACTTCCTTCTGGGTAGAAACGTCAAGAGCGGAGGTCGGTTCGTCGGCAATAACCATCTGCGGGTTCAAAAGCGTAGAGATACCGATAACGCTGCGCTGGCGTTCACCTGCAGTAAGCTGGATCGGGTGGGAATTCAAGACGCGGTCCGTGTCCATGCCGAACAAGTCGAAACGTTCACGAAGGCGGTCATAGATTTCCTTGTGGTCAAGGGCCTTGCCAGGAGCCTGGTGAGCTGCGATCACGTCAGCAGCGATGTCCTTGATCTTGCGGACAGGGTTAAGTGCGTTGAAGGCACCCTGCGGAATCATGGAAACCTTCTGAGCAAGAACGTTGGAACGAATGTCTTCGATACCGCGGTTCATGAGGGATTCCATCTTCTTGGTTTCGTTGTTCCAAACGCGAACATCGCCAGAGGTCGGGTAAAGCGGCGGAATGCACATACCCATAAGGCCAGACACGAGTGTGGACTTACCGCAACCAGATTCGCCTGCGATACCGAGGATTTCACCTTGCTTCATGCTGAAGGAAACGTCCGTAACAGCATGGGTCTTGTCACCAAAACGACCAAGGTAGTGGAGGCTGAGGTGATCTACTTCAAAAATATTTTCAGACATATTGATTCACCTTATTTGCGCAAGCGCGGGTTGAAGACGCCTTCCATGGAAGTGTTGATCAAGTAAAGGGCAAACACTGTGAGAGTAATGATGATGGTTGCCGGAATGAAGGCAATCCAGATACTGTCAGAGAGTGCGCCGTTATCCTTAGCCTGGTTCAAGATGATGCCGAGGGAGGTGGAGTCCACCGGACCAAGGCCGATCATGGAGATGGAAGCTTCGGAAAGAATGCCGGAGCCGACCTGCATGATGAACACCATGAACACGTAAGAGAGAAGGTACGGGAGAACGTGCTTTACAACGATCGTGAGGGAGCTTGCACCGTTAATGCGGGCAAGAGCAATGTGGTCGCGGCTACGGAGGGAAGAAGCCTGGGCGCGCACAGCACGGGCAGACCAGCTCCAAGCGGTAAGACCGATGATCAAGCCGATCAAGGTGAGGGAACGACCGTCCTTAACAGCGGTGCTGATAAGAACGAGGATAACGAACTGCGGGATAACGATGAAGAGGTTCGTAAGCATGTTAAGAACTTCATCGATCCAACCGCCACGGAAACCGCCGAACAAGCCGATGAACACGCCGAGGATAGTGGCGATGATACCAGCGAGGAAGCCCACATAGAGGGAGGAGCGCAGACCGGAAATCAAGAGAGACACATAGTCGCGGCCAAGATGGTCGGTGCCGAGAAGATGTTCGCCGCTAGACGGAGCATACGGACCGGCAATGACGTCGCGGGCAGTCGTATCTACGTTGTAGAACAGAGGGCCGAGGAGGGCGACGAGGAGCGTCAAAATGAAGAGGGAAATGCCCACGACGAACATCGGGGATTTCATGAGGTTTTTGAGCATCTTAAGCATTATTTACCTCCCATCTGGATACCGGCCTTGACACGCGGGTCAAATACGGCGATGAGTACGTCAACTGCAAAGTTTGCAAGGAGAACGCAAGTGGAGATCATGAGTGTGCAACCCTGAATTGTTGCATAGTCATTTGCCTGGATAGCGGTAAGCATGGCCATGCCGAGACCCGGGTAAGAGAAGATCATTTCGGTAATGAGAGCGCCACCCACCATGGAACCGAGGGACTGGGCAAGACCGGTCAACTGCGGAAGCATAGCGTTACGGAACACATAGCTAATGATCTTGCCTTCGCGAAGGCCGAGCCACTTAGCATACTTCATGTAGTCGGTACCAAGTTCATAGATGGACATGGAACGCATACCTGTTGCCTGACCGGAAAGAAGGATCGGGAAGCAGGAGAAGAACGGAAGAACATAGTAGAAGCCAAGGCTCTTCATGAATTCCCAGTTAAAGCCCGGAGTGAGGTCCAAGCTGTAGGCGCCCATTGCCGGGAACCAACCGAGAGTGATGGAGAAGAGAGCTACAAGGATCATACCGAAAACGAAGTACGGAATACCGTTCAAGAACATTGCAACCGGGAAGAACACCTTGTCGAAAATGCCGCGCTTGTAAGCAGCGAAGGCACCGAGAAGGTTACCGACGATCCAGCCGAGAATAATGGTCGGAGCCTGGATGGCAAGTGTCCAAGGGAGGGATTCCTTGATGATTTCAATAACCGGCTTCGGGTACTGGCTGTAAGAAAGGCCGAAGTCACCGCGGAACACGTTACCGATATACTTGAAGAACTGGACAAAGCCAGAAGCAAGTACGACTTCCTTCTTCATCTTCGGAGCGCCGTCTTCACCGAGAACCGGCTTGCCTTCGTCGAGTTCAGGAACTTCTTCATAAATGACATTGCCCTCGTCATCGAGCTTTGCCATGCCGAATGCCTTGAGGAGGTCTTCCTTCTTGGCCTGGGCTTCTTCTACGGAAAGGCCCTGTGCGGCCTTACCCATAATGATGTCCACCGGATTGTTGTCACCGAGACGCGGAAGAGTGAAGTTAATGGCAACTGCGACAACAAATGTCAGCAAATACCACATACCCTTCTGCAGGACATAACGTAGCATTGGATATTGTTTTAACATGTGTCAGTCCTTATTTCTTAAGCTGAAGGTTCCAAAGGATGTGTGTACCGGAGGCAACCCATGGGAGCTGTGCCGGAGCATACGGATTTTCTTCGTTCGGCCAGTTGGTCCAAACGCGATCGCTGAATTCGTAGAACTGTTCCGGGAGGTAGGCAACCGGAATAGCCGGTTGGTCTTCCATGAAGATGCGGTTCAAAACACGATAAGCAGCCTTCTTCTGGTTTTCGTCAGTCATGAGCGGAATTGCGTTCAAGAGGCTATCCACTTCCGGACGATATTCCGGGGAACCCGGCTTGTTGTAACGACCGATGTTGGTACCAGCCCAGGCGCCAATCGGCTGCCAGTCGCGAGCGACACCCATAACTTCGTTGAAGCGGGTCCACGGGAGGGACGGAGTAACATCTGCAGACGGCTTGTGCATGATCAAATCAAAGTTGCCCTGACCCATTGCCGGCCAGTAGGAACCACCATCCACGAAACCTTCACGAACATCGATACCAGCAGCACGCATACCCTGAACTGCGATGGTAACGATTGCTTCCCAGTCGGTCCAACCGGCAGGGCAGGTAATGAAGAGAGTCGGGAGCTTCTTGCCACCCATTTCCATGTGGGAAAGGTCGCCATCAGCATTGAATACAGACTTGATGCCGATGGAAGAAAGCATTTCTTCCACAGCCTTGATGCGGTCAGCATCGCGGAGAGCCATGTTCACACCGTAAACGGAGAGGTCTTCTTCGTTAAGGTATTCACCTTCAAGACCCTTCGGCATGATGAGGCCCGGCTTAATGGAACCTGAGTACTTGGAAACTGCGAACTGGTCAACAGCCTTGTAATCGATAGCAGTTGCAAGTGCACGGCGGAAGACCTTGTTGTCGAGCGGAGCCTTTGTTGTGTTGATGAAGAACATCGGCATGGCACCGGCATTGTAGTACGGCGGGGTCTTGAGCCATGTATGAACGCCGGAGTTGGCCTTGCGTTCGATACGCGGAATATAGCTCATGGAAGCATCGAGCTTGCCTTCACGCATAGCGATGGTGTTATGTTCGTTATTCTTGTAAATCGGATGGACGATGTACTTAGGAGCAGGGAGCTTGCCTTCGTGGAGGGCAGCATTACCCCAGTAGTCGTCACGGCGTTCAAGCGTAATCTTGGAGGAAGAGTAGTCCTTCAAGTTGTACGGACCGGAAATAACCGGAGCTTCGCCAGTGAGCGGGTTCTTGTCGAGCATCTGCTTCTTGACTTCGTCCTTGGAGCCGAACTTTTCGGTAAGCGGCTTGAAGACATGTGCCGGAACGATGCGGACCGCCTGTACAAGGTCAAGCACGGAAAGCGGATTGTTACGCTTGTCCTTTGCAACGAGGAATGCAAGACGTTCTGTAAATTCGCCGTTTTCGCTCTTGAGAGTATCAACATGGATTGCAGCAATCTGTTCTGCGGTGTTGATAGAGCCTTCCTTGAAGATATACTTGACGTCTTCAGAGTTGACGCGAACACCGTCGCTCCACTTTGCAGCCGGGTTCAAATCCACAACAACGCTATCGTTGTTGGAAAGTTCCGGAACATAGGTACCGAGAAGCGGGTCAATTTGGCCGTTCAGGGTGTTATAGGTCACGAGCGGTTCGTACATCAAGTTGAAGCGACCACCGACCGGCCAAGCAGCCATCCAGGATTCGGCAAGCGGGTTAAAGGAAGCAGGGGAACCCCACTGCTGACCAGACAAATAAAGAGTTTCTTCGCGCGGAAGTGCTGCATTGTCGGCGCTGGAATCGCCGCAAGCAGTGAGCATTGCGCAGCATGCCGGAACGGCGAGTGCAGCTCGGGCAACATTTTTTAGAACAACCATTTTATCCTCATGTTAAATGCCCAAAATTGGGTATTGATGGAAAAAATCGAAGCTAATATAAGTTTTTAAAGCCAAAACCGTTTCTGGAATTTTGATAAAAAACGAAAGCAAATTGTTTTGTAAAGATTCGTAAATAGTTAGTTAAAAGCAACTTGCGTCAGAGGCAAAAAAAACAGCCCCGCCTTTTGAGCGGAGCCGTTTTCAGTAATTAACCGAAGTTAAAAATTACTTAGCCTTCTTAGCCGGTGCCTTCTTAGCCGGTGCCTTCTTGCATGCGCACTTCTTGTCGCACTTGCAAGCAGCCTTTACAGCCTTGCGCGGGTCACCTGCGTATACAGCAGCCTTGCCGAGTTCTTCTTCGATGCGGAGGAGGCGGTTGTACTTGCAGACGCGGTCTGTACGGGAGAGGGAACCGGTCTTGATCTGGCCAGCTGCAGTACCAACTGCGAGGTCAGCAATGAAGGTGTCTTCGGTTTCGCCGGAGCGGTGGGAAACGATCGGAGCATAGCCTTCGTCCTGAGCGCGCTTGATAGCTGCGAGGGTTTCAGAAACGGAACCAACCTGGTTAACCTTGATAAGGATTGCGTTAGCGATGCCAGCCTTGATACCTTCGTCGAAGATTGTCGGGTTGGTAACGAAGAGGTCGTCACCAACGAGGTTGAGCTTGCCACCGAGCTTATCGGTCATAACCTTCCAGCCAGCCCAGTCAGCTTCGTCGAGACCGTCTTCAATGGAGAAGATGGAATACTTGTCGATGAGCTTTTCATAGAGCTTGACCATGTCAGCAGACTTGAGGGTCTTCTTGGTGCTCTTCTTGAAGGTGTAAGTTTCCGGCTTGCCAGCCTTGGTGTTCTTGTCGCAGAATTCGGAAGAAGCAACGTCAAGAGCGATCTTGATGTCGGTGCCGAACTTGTAACCAGCATTGGCGGTTGCAGTCTTCAAAGCGTCGAGAGCCTTTTCGAGGGTCATAACGCCAGTGATTTCGTAACCGAACTTGTTCTTTGCCGGCTTGATGGAAACGCCCGGAGCAAAGCCACCTTCGTCACCAACAGTGGTGTCGAAGCCACCCTTCTTAAGGACAGCCTTAAGAGCGTGGAAGATTTCGGTAACCATCTGGAGACCCTTGGAGAAAGTCTTAGCGCCAACCGGAGCGATCATGAATTCCTGGAAGTCGATCGGAGCGGAGGAGTGAGCACCGCCGTTGATAACGTTGCACATCGGGCACGGGAGTGTGAGCTTCTTTGTGCCGTGGAGCTTTGCGATGTACTGGTAGAGCGGAAGGCCAGCGTCCTTAGCAGCAGCTACGCAAACAGCCATGGAAACGCCGAGGATTGCGTTTGCACCGAGCTTGTTCTTGAGCATGCGGTTGCCGTCGAGAGCGATCATAGCGTCATCAACTTCAACCTGCTTGGAAGGATCCATGCCAACGATCTTCTTAGCGATCTTGGTGTTGACATTCTTAACTGCGGTAAGGGTGCCCTTGCCGAGGTAGGTCTTCTTGTCGCCGTCGCGGAGTTCGCAAGCTTCGCGTTCACCGGTGGAAGCACCACTCGGAACTGCTGCGTGGCCAACGATGCCGTTTTCAAGAGTTACATCTACTTCGAGGGACGGATTGCCGCGAGAGTCGAGGATCTGGCGAGCAACTACGGATTTAATTTTAGAAGCCATGTTTTTAGCCTTTTTGTTAGAGTGAAAATTTCTAGCAAGAAATATAAAAAGATTTTTCCGCAAAGGCACCAGCCTTTTCACGAAATATTCACAAATAGTAGACACTTTCCAACGAGATTTACAAAACAGAGCCCCAATCGGCACCACTATTTTGCAATCGGCTTAATTTTCATGCATCTTTTGAACATTCACACGATGCATCATCTTTGTCTTCTCGCCCCTGTTAGTGCAGGGCTTCAAAATGGCGTTCCACTTTTCGAGCTGTTCGCGGCCATGCCTGCGTGCGCCCCTTGCAAAATAGGTTTTGAGAGCTTCATTCAGTTCGCCAAAATGCAGCACCTGAAAACGGAACCCCTTGCCAGGCACTCGCTTCAGCACGCATCTGTCGCTAAACACGATCACTGAGTAAACAGGCACCGTCTTGAATGATGTTCCAAGCACCCGCATAAGCGCACCGATGTGGCCGTGGTTCTGGCTGATCGGATTGTACAAGTCATGCACGGTGCGCTCGTTCATGCGGAGTTTCCACTGCCTGTCTTCAAGCTCCCCCGTCACCACGCCAGACACATTCTTCGTTTCAAAAACATAGATGCCCGTTTCATGCAAAAGAACCGTGTCGATTTCCGTGTAGCCGGAGTGCGTCGGAATATAGACATTCTGCAGTAAAAAATGATGGCAATGGTCGTCGTGAGCCACACGAGCCACGATCGCAGAAGTCGCGGCCTCGCCAAACACTCCGTGCGGATCGTCAGCAAGGTCCATTCCCTTCGTCTTCTTCAGGTGCGCGCGTTCTTCAAAGCTTTCCGACTCTTCACGATAAACAACTTCCGAAGATTCGAAGGATTTTTTCTGGTGCCTGTAATCCTGGTACTTGCGAAAGTCCCTTTTGCGGTAATGCCCGCCCGCCTTCGGCTGCTTCTTTGCAACAACAGCAAAGAACAGCGCCAAAAGAAAAACGGCAATCGCAATTTCAAAAATGATGCTCATGGCTATAATCTAATAAAACATCTTGCTTCTTGTTTTCGTCAAAATTCAAATGGCAATTTTAACAATACAAAAGCCCCCGCTAATAGCGGGGGGTCGCATTTCAAATTAGTCCGACAGAGTCAGACTAATTCCATCTTAAATTAAACAGGATCGTTTACCGGCTTGCTGTAGTCGCGCTCGCCAAAGAGGGCGGTTCCCACGCGAATCATGGTGGAGCCTTCTTCAATGGCAACTTCCAGGTCTCCCGTCATTCCCATGGAAAGCTCGGTGAAATCAGCAAACTTGCCGCCTTGCGCCTTGCACCTGTCGCGAAGCGCACGCAAAAATGCAAAGCATTCACGGGAATCTTCTGCGACACCCGTATTTTTGCCAATCGTCATGAGACCAACATAGCGAAGATTAACAGGTTCGGGAAGCGAGTTCAAAAAGCTTTCCGCCTCTTCCACAGAAACGCCGCTCTTTGTTTCTTCTTCGCCAGCATTCACCTGAAAAAGAATATCAAGTTTTTTTCCCATTTCGCCACAGACCTTTTCAAGCTTTTGCACAGCTTCGACGCTTGCGATGGAATGAATGCAGTCTGCAACGATGGCAGCCTTCTTCAGCTTGTTGCTCTGCACGGGGCCAATCACATGGCAGCGGATTCCGTCACGCTTTACGCTGAACTTTGTTTCGGCTTCCTGCACGCGGTTTTCGCCAAATTCACGAGCGCCAAGGGCGATTGCGTTTTCCACAGCTTCTGCCGGGTGGAACTTGCTTACCCAAACAAGCTTTACAGATTCGCGGGTACGGCCGGCATTTTTGCAAGCAGCGGCAATTCGTTCTTCAAGAACAGCCAAATGGTCTCGCATTTCAGATAAAGTAAATTCCATTGCAATATTCCTCAATTTTCTCTAAATCTAACAAAAATATCAATACGAAAAAGCGCCGCATTTCTACGACGCTTTCTCTAAAACACTTTCAAAAGAATTTACTTCTTCGTCTGCTTTGCAGGAGCCTTCTTTTCTTTCGACTTCTGCTTAACAGTTTCCGCCTTACCTGCCGGAAGCAATATCTTGATGATGTCATCGATGTGCTTCATCAAATGGATCTTCAAGTTCTTCTTTGCAGGGGCGGGAAGCTCATCCACATCCTTGCCGTTATCGACAGGAACATAGAGTGTCTTTACGCCAGATTCCTGGGCAGCGAGGGCCTTTTCATTCAGGCCGCCGATCGGCAGCAAATCGCCAGTCAGGCTGACTTCGCCGGTAAATGCAATGGCCGGGTCAATCGGCATGCGGGTAAACGCAGAAAGCAGGGCAAGTGTCATCGCAATGCCTGCAGACGGACCGTCCTTTGGAACGGCACCTTCCGGCACATGCACGTGAATGTCCGTCTTGCGGACGATTTCCGGTTCAATGCCGTAGCGGCGCAGGCGTTCACGCACAAGGCTGAGCGCTATCTGAATGGATTCCTTCATTACGTCGCCGAGCTTGCCGGTCAAAATCACCTGGCCCTTGCCGCTCAAAAGCATGCATTCAATGGAAAGGATTTCGCCACCGACACTTGTCCAGGCTAGGCCCGTTACGCGGCCATAAGCGCCAGGAGCTGGCAAACGGTTGTTTGTGAAGCGCGGGGCGCCAAGGTAATCAGCAAGCTGCTTGTCTGCAATTTCTGCCTTGTACTTTTTGCCAAGCACAACTTCCTTTGCGCGAGCACGGGCAAGCTTTTCTACCAGGCGGCCAAGCTCACGGACGCCAGCTTCGCGCGTGTAGTCCGCAATAATCTTTTCGATCGTCTTTGCAGAAACAGAAATGTCCTTGCCAAGCGTCACACCGCAATTTTCAGCAGCTTCCGGTAGCAAGTAGTTTTCTGCAATGGAAATTTTTTCATGCTTGTAGTAGCCAGGCAAACGGACGACTTCCAAACGGTCATGGAGCGCCGCTGGAATATCCTGCTCGGTATTTGCCGTGGCAATGAAGAGCACCTTGGAAAAGTCGATGCCGACTTCCATAAAGTGGTCCGTGAACGTATGGTTCTGCTCAGGGTCCAAAAGTTCGAGCAACGCACTCGCCGGGTCGCCACGAAAATCGCTTGCCATCTTGTCGATTTCATCGAGCAAAATGACCGGGTTCATGCTCTTCGCACGGCGAAGCGCCTGCACAAAGCGGCCCGGCATGGAGCCGATGTAAGTCTTTCTGTGGCCGCGGATTTCCGATTCGTCGTGAACGCCGCCAAGCGTTACGCGAACATATTCCCTGCCGAGAGCCTTTGCAACAGAAGACACGAGCGTAGTCTTGCCGACACCGGGAGGGCCTACCAGGCAAAGCACAGGAGCCTTGCGCTCTGCGCCCTTCAGGCGGAGCACGGCAATGTATTCAAGAATGCGTTCCTTGACCTTTTCAAGGCCGTAATGGCGCTCGTCAAGAACCTTCTTCACCGTCTTCAGGTTGAGTTCGGTATCGGTATAAACACCATACGGGAGTGCTATGAACCAATCCAGGTAATTTCTGATCAGGGCGTATTCCGGGCTAGACACCGGCATCATGCGGAGGCGCACAAGTTCCTCGTCCAACTTTTCCTGAATTTCCTTCGGGAACTTCTTTGCCTTGATCTTTTCTTCAAGTTTCTTGGATTCAGACGCTTCGTCTGTGCCAAGTTCTTCCTGGAGCAAGCGAATCTGTTCCGTTATGAGCCAATCGCGCTGTTGCTGCTGCGCCTTGCGCTGCACTTCGGACTGCACCTTGCGAGAAAGATTCTCCACATCGAGCAATGCCTGCAGGGCGCCTTCCACCTTGTCGGCAACTTCGGTCACGGAAGTCACTTCGAGCAAACGCTGCTTTTCTTCTATGGAAAGCTTTATGAACGGAACTATGCCAAAGTAAATCTGGAGCGGCATGTCGGCTTCGCTCAGTGAGTCGAACAAGTCTGCCGGCAAATCGGTCTGGCCAGCATACTGCTTGAACTTTTCAAGCACCTTGCGGGCGCGTTCCTGCGCGCTTTCCGAGGTGTCAAAGTAAAAATCGCGCGGTGTAGCGTTTGCTACCAGATAGTTTTTCTTGTTTTCGTCCTGAAAGCGGATTTCAGAAACATCGGCTGCAAAAATGCCTTCAAAAAGAACCTTGCAGTAGCCATTCGGCATCATGGAAACCTGCATGATGTGCGCCACGACGCCCACATCCTGCAAATCGTTCAGCAAGACTTCATCATTTGCGGAATCGCGCTGGGCTACAAGCAAAATGGAGCCCTGGTGCTTTGTTTCGGCCTCGTGGATAGCCTGCAAGGAAACATGGCGGCCAACCAGAACGCGTGAAGACGTTCCCGGCAAAACGAGCGAATCGCGCAACGGCAAAACCGGGAGTGGCTTACTTAAATCCAACATTAGGGAACGGGTAGAAGATCCTTGTGGGTCTTCCACCGGAGCAGCATTCTTCTTGGCCATAAAAATCCTTAGTTCTTCTTGAGAGCGCCAAGCACAATTTCGCGCGTTACGGCAAGCACCTTGTCTTTACCGCCCGGCATGCTGAACATGGCCGGCTGCAAAACACGTTCCATCACGGAGCGCAGCCCGCGTGCACCAGTCTTGCGTTCAATGGTCTGGCGGACAATTTCACGAAGCGCGTCTTCTTCAAAAGTAAGTTCGATGCCATCCATCTTGAAGAGTTCCTTGAACTGCTTAACAAGGGCGTTCTTAGGTTCTGTCAAAATCTTGAGCAGGGCATCTTCATCAAGTTCTTCAAGGGCAACCGCAATTGGCAAGCGGCCCACGATTTCCGGGATAAGGCCGAACTGGATCAAATCATCCGGTTCAAGCAACTTGAAAAGTTCAGAAAGCGAATTTTCCTTTTCGGTGCGGATCTCTGCGCCAAAGCCCATGCCGCCCTTGTTCACGCGGCGAGCGATGGTCTTATCGAGCGTTTCAAAAGCGCCTCCGCAAATGAAAAGGATATTGCGGGTGTTAATTTGCACAAGACTCTGTTCCGGGTGCTTGCGGCCGCCCTTTGGCGGAACTGCAGCAACGGTGCCTTCAAGAATCTTCAAGAGGCCCTGCTGCACACCTTCACCGCTAACATCGCGGGTAATGCTCGGGTTTGCAGTCTTGCGGGCAATTTTATCAATTTCGTCAACAAAGATAATGCCGCGTTCTGCACGGGCTACATCGTAGTCGGCAGCCTGCAGCAAACGGACAAGGATATTTTCGACATCTTCACCGACATAGCCGGCTTCCGTAAGAACGGTTGCATCGGCAATGGTAAACGGCACATCCAAAAAGCGCGCGAGGGTCTGGGCAAGCAAAGTCTTGCCGGAACCTGTCGGGCCAACCAAAAGCAGGTTGGACTTGTCGACTTCTACGCCAGACTTATTTGAACCCGCATAGCGCAAGCGCTTGTAATGGTTGTAGACGGCAACAGAGAGCGCCTGCTTGGCTGCATCCTGGCCGATTACAAATTCGTCAAGGTGTTCCTTAAGTTCACGCGGCGTCGGGAGCGGCTTGGATTCAAAAGTCTGCGTCTTCTTTTCTTCGGCATGCGCAGCCGTGGCCCCTCCAAGAAGATTGTGGCACATTGCAACGCAATCGGAGCAAATATGCACTCCGTCGCCAGCAATCATTTTCGCTACCTGGTCGGCAGACTTGCCACAAAAACTACAAGTTACTCTAGGAGGGTTTGCCTTGCGGTACATTTAACCTTCTTTACGCGGATTAAAAATTTCGTCGATAATACCGAACTCCAAAGCTTCTTCCGGGCTCATGTAAAAATCGCGATCCGTCTTTGCACGGACTTCTTCGAGCGTCTTGCCGGAATGCTTGGCAATGATTTCAGTCAAGGTTTCGCGAGTGCGCATGATTTCCTTGGCATGAATCTGGATATCAGTGGACTGGCCACCGGCGGCGCCGGACGGCTGGTGCAACATGATACGGGAATGAGGCAAAGCGTAGCGCTTGCCCTTGGAGCCTGCAGCGAGCAGCACTGCGGCCATGGAAATGGAATTACCGATGCAGATAGTCGCCACGTTCGGACGAATATGCTGCATGGTATCGTAGATCGCAAGACCCGCAGACACATAGCCACCCGGGCTATTGATATACATAGTGATATCCTTTTCCGGATTTTCATATTCCAAGAAAATCAGCTGCGCCATGATGTTGTTCGCAACTTCATCATTGATCGGCGTGCCGAGGAAGATGATGCGTTCCTTCAAGAGGCGGGAATAGATATCATAGGCGCGTTCGCCGCGGCCTGTATTTTCAATAACGGTAGGGATGACCATGTATTGGAATCTCCGATTGTTTTATTACTTGGTTTCTTCTGCCTTTTCTTCAGCAGCCGGGCGAATGCCGACGATAAAGTCTGCAGCAGCTTCCAAGCGGATTTCTTCGCGGAGGGCCATTACGCGGCCGCTCTGGCGGAGGTGGTTCTTGAGGCTTTCGAAATCAACATGATAAGCATCTGCCATCTGCTGAATGCGAGCGTCAACGTTTGCCTGGGTTGCCTTGATCTTTTCTGCGTCAGCAACGAATTCGAGAATGCGATGCTTCTTGATTTCGCGCACAGCTTCCGGAGTAAGGGCCTTGATTTCATCTTCAGTCGGCTGGACTTCGTCTGCCGGTTTGTCGGAACCGCGGGAAAGAGTGTACTTGATGAGGTCTTCAACGCGTGCGTTCGGAACTTCGAACGGGTTAGCTTCGATGAGCTTGTCGATAGCTTCGTTGATTGCCTTTGTACGTGCTGCGGTCGTCTTCTGGGAGAGGATGCCTTCCTGAAGGTTGTTCTTCAAGTCTGCTTCGTCCTTGACACCGATCTGCTTGAAGAATTCTTCATCCATCTTCGGCGGGAGAACTTCGTGAACGTCCTTGACGTTGACCTTGAAGGTTGCCTTCTTACCACGGTACTTTTCGTCCTTGTGGTCTTCCGGGTATGTAAAGTTGATTTCCTTGGCGTCGCCAGCTACAGCGCCGATGAGACCTTCATCGAAGCCCGGGGAGGCAGATTCACCGAGGAGGGAACGGAATTCACGCTGTTCCGGGAGTTCCTGAACCTGGCCGTCGATAACAACTTCGACGTATTCGCCAACGATCACGTCACCCTTCTGGGCAGCGCGGTCCACATGTTCGTCCCTGGACCACATCTGGATGAGGCGGTCGTATTCTACCTTGACTTCGTCTTCGTGGACGGCGGTAGCCGGAACGGTGATGCCAGTGTCGGCATAGCCCTTGATGTCGATGACCGGGTCAACTTCGACCTTGGCAACGATTTCGATCGGAGCAGACTTGTCGTCCTTGAAATCTTCAATCTTCACGCGGCCGGCAGGAATGATGTTAGCCTTCTTCAATTCGTCGTTCAAAAGGTTATTGATGGTTTCATCTACAACTTCTGCACGGATGGAGTCGCCAAAGCGGGCAACGATCATATTCTTAGGAGCTGCGCCCTGACGGAAACCCTTCAACTGGATTTCCTTTCTGTACTGGTTCACTTTCTTGTCGAAAGGAGCCTTCAAATCTTCCTGCGGGATAGAAATAGTAAGCGTGCGTTCGACAGCGCTTGTTTCTTTAATTTCAACGTTCATATTTACTCCGAACGGGATATGTTAGATTTTAAAGGTGATGCGAAAGGAGGGAGTCGAACCCTCACACCGAAGTGCCAGATCCTAAGTCTGGTGCGTCTGCCAATTCCGCCACTTTCGCAAGTTTGGGGCCTAAAATAGAAAATCCATCTCTATTTGTCACAGAGGAAATCCATTTCAACCGCGTTCAAGAGCATTTAAAGGTAATCACGCTCCATATTATGTTCTTTTTTTTAAAAAAAGAAAGAGCAAATTCAAAATTTTATTTGAATCAATCCCCTCTGGCAAGCAATTTCACATCTGCCATGGTAAAATACTTCGAAACGAAAAGAAGCAGAATTTCCACAACTAGAACCACAGCCAAAAGCCAATACGGCAAAAAGCCCTGCGTAAAGTAGAACACAACCAGCGGGCATAACGGCAAATGAACTATCGTAGCTTTAAAGAAATTCAGGCGCATCATTCCGGAAACCTGAATAAACAGAAAAACAAATATCCCTAGTTCAGAAAGGACCTTTGCAAACGCGGCGCCAACAATGCCAAATTTTGGCACAAGAATAAAATTGGTAACCACATTGACAACACCAGCAACAACAGCGAGCATAAAATAGTTCTTTCGGGACTGGGAAATCAGCCATTCGCTCCATGGAACAGAATAGAACGAAATTACAAGCCAGCATGCAAAAAGAATTATCACCTTCGCCGGTTGAAAATTCATGTCCAGCGGAACAACGGTCGAAAAGAATTTTTCTGAAAAGCACATCGAGCCCAAAAGAAAGGCCGCACTCAACAGGCCAAGAATCTTATGCGAGCAGCGCACCAGTTCCGTACGACCGGCAATTTCATCCAGGTCCTTCAATCGTGCGAGCTGCCTTCTTAAAGGTATGCTGAGGCTGCTCCCAAGAACAAAGACGAACATGGCATAGCGAAAGCAGTAGTCGTAAATACCTACGGCAGCATCGCCGACAAAGTACTTCAGAACGAATATGTCGAAATTTTGATGGAGCAGCAACAACGACGAGGAGACGAACAAAAGCATGGATCCCTTATAGCAATCCATTGCACTTCTGAGTTCACGCCTGCTGGGCAGTCCAAAACGGAATTCGCGCTTAGGTCCCAAAAACCACAATGCAACCGTAGCCAGCACTTCCGTGCCGACATCCAGAACAACAAACTGCTCTATGGTCGGCATCTGAGTAATCAAAAGCACGGCAAGGACCGCTATCTGCCTTACAGTCTGCACCAACGGAGAATAGGCCGTATAACCTTTGCGAGAAAGAAACCAGTCAAAATTAAAAGGACGCAAAAATAGTTGCAGCAAATATGCCTTTAACACGAATCCACTGGAAACATCAAAAATATGGATGGCACCGACTGCAACGGCAAACATCAGAAAAATCAAAAAACCACGAATGTATGATAGCGATACAAAAAACTTTCTATCAAGTTCCTTGTCATCAGGATGCTCGATAAGCGCCAAAGAGGACAATCCAAAATCAAGGACAAAATTCAGATATGTCAACAAGGTCAGCGCAAAGGCCAATTCCCCCCAGGACGAAGCGCCAAAACGAACTAGAGCAACGCTTGTTATGGCAAAGCGGACCAGCTTGCTCACACCTTGGGCTACACCGTTCATTCCAGCATTCAGCAACAGGGAATTCATCTTCATGGATTATCTCCTTATCACCTTATGGGCAAAATTTCGAACGGCTTCACGCACAATCCAGAAATACCTGCGCAAATAGAACGCTGGCGAAGGTGATCCATTTTTCGACTGAGGACAAATTTCCTCTAAAAACTTAAGCAATTTCCGTGCATTGGTTTCCCACCGGAATCTAGCATCCACAAAGTCGAACATTTGCCGGCCCGCTTGCTTTAAAGACTCTCTCGAAGCTTCCTTCAAAAAATCCCTTATCTGTTCATAGGAATCAAAAACGAACGGCGTTACTTCCGGATGAGCGCATACATTCAAAGCTAGGGCAGGCTTATGTGCAAAACCGGCTTCAGCCAAAGGCAAGTTGAACATTTCGCACTTCGAAAAACTGACAACGACATCGCACTGCGCATACACATTCGCCATTTCCACGGGATCTTTAACAACCCCAAGCGCATTAATCCCTGCTTCGACAAGCAATGCAGTGGTAGTTTCATCGCCACCGCCAACAATCGTAATCTCTACCTTATCCCCCAGTTCCTTTTTCAAGCGACAAAAACAATCCATTCCTTTTCCGGCCCATTCCACCTGACGATACCTGGAAACTGCCAAAATACGAATGAAGCCATCTTGCGATTCAAAATCAGGAACAGAAGCATTAACAAAATGGTCAGCTCCATTGTGGAGAACAAAAGCCTGCGGCCAGCGTATATAGTCCACTGCATAACGGCTTATAGTCACGACATGACTAAAAGAAGGGTAAATTCGGTTCACCCGCTCTTCTATCATTTTGCGATGCCCTTCCCGCTCTGCAGGAATCGTCAGCTCCACGGGAATGTATCCATGCTCATATGCAATGGTTACAGCATCTAGTTTCCAATCGGCAACCATTGAAAAAAATTGTTCCGTGCATGCAATTACGACATCATAACTGCCACGCTGCAATGTTTTTTTCAGCCCCTTGAAATGGGTCGGAACGCGAACTGCCTGTACCCCATTTGCCACAAGGCTCTGGTCTAAAAAACATGCATAGAGATCCACGGAATGCCCAGCCGCCACAAGTAGCGGCATCTGAGCGGCAATAACTCGCGTCACTCCGTATTCGCCAACAAAAAATGTGCTCAGGAAGGCAATTCTCATTCTTTATCGCCTTCCAATTTGCGCAGGGAATACAGAACGGACATATACCATGCGCCCCACGCAAGTGAAGAGGGGAACAATGGAAATACGTCAAACATTCCAAGAAATAGCGTGACAATTCCACCACTCAGCAATGCTAGACCAAAACCGCTTTTTGTACGTTTGATATAGCGAAGCAAAAAGAACAAACCGATCAAGCAGACCGATCCTAGAACGGCAAAGCCAACAAATCCCTGTTCCGACAAAACAAGCAGGAACACATTATGCGCATGCCCGAGGCGTGGCATCGTTTCTATAATCGGAATCATGGAATATGTATCAAGGAACAATTTATTGCGTTCCAAAAAGTTCCCCGGTCCAATTCCCCATACAGGATCCGTCTGCATAATATTCAACGCTGTAGCCCATGCACCAAGACGCCCCAGCGAACTCATATCCAGCTTACCGTTCAAAAACGTAGACATGCCTTGCTTCAAAAACAAATCGTCAGGAAGAATTTGCCAGACAACATACGCCAAGGCACAAAGCGCCAGGGAAGAAATGCAGAAGTATGCAAGAAAACGCACCACCTGGCGTTCGTATTTCAAGAACAGCTTGCTAATGATCATCAAGACACCGCAAAGTCCCATACCGATGATTCCCATTCGGGTGCCGCTAAATAAAACCACCAGCAAAACCAGGATCGTTACGGTGCTTAAAGTAATCCACCTATACTTTTGCACCAGCAAGCCATTAATAAGCCAGATAGTCCATGCGACAACCAGCATCACCGCAAAATTTGTGGAACTAAGTGCCGGGCCGACAATTCGTGTTTCGCTCGATACGGCTCTTTCCACAAACCCCCAGCCAATCATAAATGCAAGATGAGCATTCAAAATCATCTGTACCTTTTTGGAATTCCACTGAAACATGGAAGATCCTACAAAGAACAGAAAACAAACGGCATTGATATAGAAGAATATGTACTGTATCTTGAAAGGGCCTGTTAAAATTACAGCAGCCATGTGTCCAAGCACCAGGAAGCACGCTAAACAAATCGGCAAATCAAAACGCATCTCCCGACTATTCAATGCATACAGCAAAAAAATCAATACGGCAACCGGTATAACATACAGAGCTAGCATTATGCCTTCAAGCTCAAACCAATGCATGGCAATGATCAACAGCAAAACGCAAGGAATCTTTTCATTCAAAACCAGCGAAGCAAACAGAGCTACAAGCAGCAAACAAAAAGTTATTGCCCCCGTATAGTTTGTATCGGAGAACACCATAAAACATCCTGTCACCAGGACCGAGGCGATAACGAGCAAAAGTTTTGCCAACTTCATTTGCGCAAAGCAGATTTAAGCTGTTGCAGCCGTTCCCTGATCTGTTCCGAATTTGCAATTTCTCCAGAACTTAAACCATGATAAATAATGAAAAGAAGTGTAATGGTAAATGCAACGGCAAAGCCGGCAATAGCCCATTTGGCACGCTTCGGGCGCAATTTCCAGTCAGGCAAATAGGCGTCCTGAATAATTTGAATGATTGGCTGCGTCTTCAAGATCATAGCTTCCGTCTCCATGATCTCGATGGAGGCGGCTTCAAGCATGGTCGTATAGAGTTTCAAGTCAGCTTCCCTCTGCTGTTCATACAGAAGTTTCGATACCGCCCAACCTGAATTGATGTACATGGATTTATTGGAAGGCTTGTAATTTGCGCTGTAACTGCCGCGCAATTCCTTAAATTGCTGTTCCAAAAGTTGACGTTTCTTGCGCATTTCATAGGCATCCGCATTATCGCCGCCTTCCATCTGCTCAGAAAGCTTGTAGTTATGTATTTGCGTTTCGTACCCCCCAAGTGCTCCCAGGGTAAGTTCCATTTGCCCCTTGAGATCCACAAGGTTATTGTCCCTGTAGAATTGAATCAATTCCTCGCCTATATTCTTCACGGAATCAGTCAATTCCTTTTGCGACTTTTTCAAATAGTCCAGGGAATAGCGCAAATTTTCTTTTTGAAGACCGAGATACTTTTCATTGGAATAGGACACCATATGTCTAACGACGGCTTGCGCAAGTTCCTTGTGCCTAGACTCCATTGCGCAAGAAATGACCCCACTCTGGTCTTCATCAATAAAGATATCCTTGTCAAAAGCTTTCAATAGCAGTTCATCGAAATCCTTCTTGTACATCGTATCAAGATGAAAATGATGAATCGTATTCAAGGCCACTTCACGTCCAGAAAGGATTTCCATATACAAATCGGACGGCTGCATGGCCTTTTGCGATGTCAAAAATGAAGATAAACCCGAAGATCCGACAGACAATGACTTGTACATGGAAGAAAAGGCCTTCATGGACGAGCCTTCACCAGACACATCGATTTTCAACCTGATTTCCGTTTTAAAGATGGGCGGCATCAGCCATGCTAGACAAAAGCAAAGTACAGCCACTACAAAAGGAATCAGAAAGAATTTCTTCTTTCTCAGACAATAGCAAAACAAATCAAAATAAGACATACGAAAATTAATTGTTGGTGATGATGATCGCTGTAGCAATAACACTTAACAGGGAAGCAAGGAAAAGCGTAACATCCTTGATGGCTTCATACAGGGAGCGGGGAATCTCTATATAGTCCCCCGGAAGAATTTCATCGTGGTACGGATCAATCGAAAAGCTTTTACCATCACGAATCACGGAAACCCTGGTCCATGAACCTGTAATAATGGTTACGCCGGAAGCGGCAATATAGTCAATGGCATGAAAATCCGGATTATACAAGGCGCGACCGACAACCGCAACTGCACCACCGACATAAACTAAAGGATCCTTCTGCCACAATTCATTTTTTGTCTTTGGCTCATTCTGCCACAGTTCAATCTTTGTCTTTGGTTCAAACACCAAATCTCGCACCTTTGTAATTTCGTAGGTAGAAATTTTTCCGTCTGGAGTGGTTACCTTAGCCCACTTGTTATCTCCTACGGACATTGTACGCAAATTATCGAGATATTCACCAAAGGTTCTTCCCTGTACATGAGTCACGGTTTCAGAAGCATTCTGGGAAACAATGGAAATCGTCTGCTCAGAAGTTGCATAGGGAACATAAACAACATCATTATTTTCTAACAGCAAATTGACGCTATCTTTACCATCCATTTCGTATAGGGTAAAGTCTATTTTCGTGGTATCCTTCCCGCGAATCAAACTCACATTCTTCTTGTCGGCAAGAGCTTGAAATCCCCCAACATATCCAATCATCGTACTCAATCTCGTCTGCGCATCTATCGAACGGAAACCAGGACTGTTGACAGCACCTAGAACAGAAGCATGGATCTTTTTGATCTTGACTATTTGCACTTGAACAAATTTTTCATCGTGCTTTGTCAAAAGCAATTTCATAATGGCACTCTTCGCATCCTTAAGGGTGAGAGAATCCACCTTTACAATACCGCAGCCCGGAACAGAGACATTTCCTTCCGGAGAAACCTGCACAACATCCATTCCCTTCGGCAGCAAAATTTCAAAATAGTCACCAGGCCCTATCAGGTATGTGGAATCTATCGTGGCTTCTATGTTAATCGGTTCCTGAACCGTAGATGTACGCTGAAATTTTGATTCCTGTCCTTGGAACTGAGGGACGTTCAAAGAAGATATCGAACTTTCACCTGCAAAAGAAAAGGTCGTAAAAAATGCTATTAGAAAAAACAAAACTTTATGCATACCCTAAATATACAAAATACATTATCTTCAAATTTCAATTCCATTTTATATAACAAAAAAATGCCCAGTCTTTTAGGACTGGGCATTTTTTCAAATGCAGCAAAACTTATTCAGCAGCCTTGCTTGCACCTTCGACCATGTCGATAGACTTTTCAGCGGCAGGAGCTTCAGACTTCTTTGTCTTAACAACAATTTCGTCTTCTACGAGGCCTACCAAAGCCATTTCAGCAGCGTCACCAGCGCGGTTCGGGCCGAGCTTCAAAACGCGAGTGTAACCACCGTTACGATTTGCATAACGTGGGCCAACTACGCTGAACAAACCCTGGAGAACCTTCGGGTCCATCACGAACTTAGCAGCTTCACGACGTGCAGAAAGGTCACCCTTCTTTGCGTATGTTACCAAGCGGTCAACAACTGCGCTAACGAGCTTTGCCTTGAGCAAAGTAGTGCGAACATAGCGGTTGCTCTGTTCAGTTTCCAAGCCCTTGCCGATAACGGAAGTAGCGAGGCTACGGAGGATAGCGCGCTTGTGAGCGTTATTCACACCGAGTTTCTTGTTCTTAACACCGTGTCTCATTGTGTTTAATCCTTAAGATATTCATCGACGTCCATGCCGAAGCCAAGGCCCATCGATTGTAAAACTTCGTTCAATTCGACCAAAGACTTGCGGCCGAAATTCTTGTACTTCAACATGTCAGTTTCCTTGTTGCGAACAAGGTCTGCGATTGTATGGATGTTAGCCATACGGAGGCAGTTGGAAGAACGAACAGAAAGTTCAAGTTCATCCACGCGAGTTCTGAGGAGCTGAGCAATGTGCTGACGTTCTTCGTCCATTTCAAGTTCTTCAGGAGATTCGAGATCACCTTCGAAGTTGACGAAGATTTCCAAATGGTCTACGAGAAGCTTTGCAGCGTATGCCAAAGCGTCTTCCGGATCAATGGAGCCGTCAGTTGTAATTTCAAGTTCAAGACGATTGTAGTCGGTCTTTTGGCCAACACGGGTATCGCTGATGTGCATTGCACACTTCTGAACCGGGTTGAAGTTAGCGTCAACGACGATTTCGCCAATTGGGCGCTGATCATCCTGAGCCTTGAGTTCATCAGCTGTGACATAGCCACGGCCAGAGGAAATTTTCAATTCCATGCTCAAGGAAGCATTGCCAGAAAGCGTAGCAATGTGTGCCCCCGGAGTCAAAATGACAACATTCGGATTGTCCTCAATGTCGGCAGCAGTGATGCGGCCCTGACCAGACATATCCAAACGGAGTGTTTCATCGTGATCAGAAAGAAGCTTAACGCGAATGTTCTTCAAGTTAAGGATGATGTCAGTAACGTCTTCCTTAACACCCGGAATTGTTGCAAATTCCTTGTCGACACCAGCAATCTTCACAGAAACAATGGCGGCACCCTGCAAAGAGGAGAGGATTGTGCGACGGAGAGCATTACCAAGAGTAATACCCCAGCCACGTTCCAAAGCCTCAATGACGAACTTGGCATAACGGCCATCTTCGCCAGTTTCCACCTTCTGGAAAATATGCGGCATCTGAAGTGATTTCCACATCATAACGATACCTCTCGTAAATTAAACGTGTCTCTTCTTCTTAGGACGGCAACCATTATGCGGCATACCCGTCACATCGCGAATAGACAAAACTTCAAGTCCTGCATTCTTCAATGCGCGAACTGCAGATTCGCGGCCACCGCCAGCGCCCTTAACCTTAACATCGACCTTGCGCATGCCAAGATCAAAAGCCTTGTGAGCAGCAGCTTCGGCAGCGATCTGAGCTGCAAACGGAGTGCTCTTACGAGAGCCCTTGAATGCGTTGCCAACGCCCGGGGAACCCCAAGCGACAACATTACCACGAACGTCAGTGATAGAAACGATCGTGTTATTGAAAGTTGCGTTGATGCAAGCAATGCCCTGAATGTCAGCGCGCTTCTTGCCCTTCTTAACCTTGATTTCTTCAGCAGCCGGAGCTTCAGCAGCGGCAGCAGTTTCCTTGATTTCTTCGTCAGCCACGAGCTATCTCCTTACTTCTTCTTGTTGGCCACAGTCTTCTTCGGGCCCTTACGTGTACGAGCATTGGTGCGGGAACGCTGACCGCGAACCGGCAAACCCTTACGATGACGGGTGCCGCGATAGCAACCGATATCCATAAGACGCTTGATGTTCAAGGTTACTTCCGCGCGAAGCTGACCTTCAACGGAATATTCATCTTCAAGAAGATGACGAATCTTACCCTGTTCTTCTTCGGTCAAATCGTCACACTTCTTATTCTTGTCGATATCCAAACGGGCGCAAACCTGTCTGGAAGTGAAAAGACCAACACCGAAAATGGAAGTCAGACCGTATTCGACAGTCTTGTTTTTCGGCAAGTCGACACCAGCAATACGTGCCATTTTGAACTCCTATCCCTGTTTCTGCTTGTGACGAGGGTTTTTCGAACAGATGATACGCAAAACACCCTTTCTACGGATAATCTTGCAATCTTCGCATCTAGGTTTGATGGAGGCTTTGATTTTCATAGGTTATTACCTTCTATTTTTACCTATTACTTGTAACGGAAAGTGATCCTTCCCCTATCCAAATCGTAAGGGGAAATCTCAACGAGAACTTTATCGTCCGGAAGAATACGAATAAAATGCTTTCGCATCTTTCCAGAAACATGAGCAAGCACTTCATGCCCGTTTCCGAGCATGACTCGAAAGAATGCACTAGGCAAAGCTTCTAGCACAACGCCTTCTACCTGAATACCTTCTTCTTTTGCCACTAGGATGCCATCCTGCCGCGAATGCGGCCATGTTTCAAGAAACCTTCATAGTTCTTGGTATGCAACTGTGCTTCGAGTTGACGAAGCGTATCAAGCGCAACACCTACCACGATTAACACCGAGGTACCCCCAATATAGAAAGACATATTCAAAGCGTCTCTCAAATGAAGCGGCCCGACACTGATTATGGTCAAAAACAGGGAGCCTGGGAGGGAAATACGGGTCAAAACGTAGTCAATGTATTCCGCTGTACTCTTGCCCGGGCGAACTCCAGGGATAAAACCGCCTGATCTCTTCAAGTTATCAGCAATATCATTTGGGTTGTACTGAATTGCTGTGTAGAAATACGTGAAGAAAATGATCAAGACTGCAAATATCACACTGTAGGAGATGTGACCAGGAACGAATGCAGCTGCAAATGATTGAGCCAAGCTGACATTCGGCATCCAGGATGCGATCATCGCAGGGATGAACATGATCGAGGAAGCAAAGATCACAGGGATAACGCCAGCGGTATTTACCTTGAACGGCAAATAGCTAGCCTGACCACCCATAACCTTAGAGCCGACTGTACGGCGAGGACTTTGGAGCGGAATGCGACGGTTCGCTTGTTCGACAAACACGATAAAGCCAACGATGATAACGACCATTGCCAAGATGAAAATCTCAATGGCAAGCGGCTGAATACCTTCGACTAGCATTTCCAGTTCAGCGAGAACGGCCCGCGGAAGGCCACCAACGATACCGGCGAAGATAATAAGAGAAATACCATTTCCAACACCGCGAGACGTAATCTGCTCGCCCAGGTACATCACGAAGATCGTACCAGTGGTGAAGGTCAGGGTTGCCAACAAACGAAAACCGAGACTTCCCATTCCAGACGCAAAGTCGTCTGTCACTACGGAAATAACAGTTCCAGCGGCAGTAGTTACTTTTAAATTAGAAAGCCATACGGAAACGCCCCAACCCTGCAAAGCAGCGAGGACAACCGTGAAATAACGCGTGTACTGATTGAGTTTAGCACGCCCTTCCTGGCCTTCCTTTTGGAGCATTTGAATTGCCGGAATGACAGCACCCATCAACTGAATGATAATGCTGGCACTAATATACGGCATAATGCCGAGTGCAAAGACAGTGGCCTTTGCAAAGGCACCACCCGTAAAGGAGTCATACATACCGAACAGGTTATTGTTGTTACGGAAGTATTCTCCCAAAACAGCAGAATTCACTCCAGGAATCGTAATGTGTGCGCCAATGCGATAGATAATAAGAATACCGAGCGTAAAAAGGAGCTTTTTACGCAAATCGGCAATCTTAAAAGCGTTGACGAACGCATCAATAGCTTTCTTGAGTGATTCCATTAGACGATTTCGACCTTGCCACCGGCAGCTTCAATTGCAGCCTTAGCCTTAGCACTGATAGCGTCAACCTTAACAGTTACAGCCTTATCGATTGTGCCAAAACCGAGAACCTTAATCGGAAGATTTACGTTGCGGATCATACCGAGATCAAAGAGAACCTTTGCATCGAATTCTACAGCGGAAACTGCAGAGAGACGCTTGAGGTTGACAATCTGGAAATCGATGGACGGATGCTTAAAGCCGCGCTTCGGTGTACGGCGATGAATAGGCATCTGACCGCCTTCAAAACCAACACGACCAGCCTTAGCACTCTTACGTGCGCCAGCACCCTTTTCACCACGACCAGCAGTCGTGCCCCAACCGGAGCCCGGACCACGGCCGACGCGCTTACGGCTCTTGCCCTTAGCGGCCTTACCTGGATTCAGAGTATTCAGTTCCATCTTAGATTTCCTCAACCTTGATCAGGTTACGAACACGTGCAATCTTACCAGCAATGCTTGGGGTCAATTCGTGTTCAACAGTTTTGCCAATACCTCTGAGGCCCAAAGCAGCCATGTTAGCGCGATGTTCCGGCAGAGTATGAACCAAACCCTTGATTTGGGTAATACGAACTTTAGCCATTGTATTACTCCTTAAGCGTTTACGCCACGCAATGCAGCGTAGTCTTGTTTATTCTTCTGAGCGACAAGGCCTTCGATGCATGCATAGACCACGGTACTCGGATTGGAAGATCCGTGAATCTTGGTCAAGATGTTACGAACACCTGCGAGTTCGAGAACAGCACGTGCAGCAGCACCAGCGATAACGCCAGTACCCGGAGCAGCCGGCATCAAGAGAAGACGGGTTGCGCCGAACTTCACTTCGATATCGTGAGAAATAGTGCCATCCTGGATAGTCACCTCAATGAGGTTGCGCTGAGCAGCTTCGGTACCCTTACGGATAGCTTCGGAAACTTCCTTAGCCTTGCCGAGACCAACACCAATCTTGCCGTTCTTGTTACCAACAACTACAAGAGCGCTGAAGGACATGCGACGGCCGCCCTTAACGGTCTTTGCACAACGGTTGATGTGCACAACCTTATCTTCAAATTCAGAAACTTGAGCTTCGCGTTCCACAGTGTACCTCTTAGAATTCAAGTCCGGCTTCACGAGCACCTTCTGCAAGTGCCTGAATACGGCCGTGATAAATGTTACCACCGCGGTCGAAGACCACAGCGCTGATGCCCTTGGACTTAGCAAGTTCAGCAATCAAACCACCAAGCTTGCGGCTCTGTTCGCTCTTGGTCAATTCACCGAACTTGGACTGGAAGTCCTTGGAGGCGGTAGACAACTGAGCGATGGACTTGTTGTTTTGGTCGTCGAAAATCTGAGCAACCATGTGAGCAAGGGAACGGCGCACTGCCAAACGTGGACGTTCAGCAGTACCATTGACAGTCTTGCGGACGCGTTCATGGCGTGCGATTCGAGACAAGAATCTTTTCTTAGCAATAGCAGTCATAACTTACCCTTATTTACCTGTCTTCTTACCTTGCTTGCGACGTACAATTTCGCCTTCATACTTAATGCCCTTGCCCTTATACGGTTCAGGACGACGGTACTTGCGAATTTCTGCTGCAGCCTGGCCAACCTTCTGCTTGTCAACGCCCTTGATGGAGATCTTGAGCGGATCGAGAGCCTTCAGTTCAACGCCTTCCGGAGCCTTGTAGATAACCGGGTGGGAGAAACCGAGAACGAGGTTGAGGTCTTTACCCTTCTGTTCTACACGGTAGCCAACGCCAACGATTTCGAGAATCTTTTCGAAACCCTTGGAGACGCCTTCAACCATGTTTGCAACGAGGGCGCGAGTTGTACCATGAATTGCGCGAGTGAACTTCTGGTCGTTAGGACGGGAGAAAGAAAGTTCATTGCCTTCGAGCTTGATAGCAATCAATTCATGAACGTCAGCAGAGAGCTTACCGAGCTTGCCTTCAACCTGAATGTTCTGGCCGTTAACGGTAACCTTTACATCTGCTGGGATATTGATAATAGCTTTTCCAATACGAGACATCTTTACCCCTTACCAGACCTTGGCGATGACTTCGCCGCCAACATTCTGCTGGCGAGCTTCGTGGTCAGTCATCACACCTTGAGAAGTGGAGATAATCGCATAACCGAGGCCACTACGAACGCGCGGCAACTTGGCAACGTCAACATAGTGACGAAGACCTGGAGTAGATACACGTTGAATACCCTGGATTGCGGAAACGCCCTTCGTGTAGCGAAGAAGGACCTTAAGGATGCCCTGCTTGCCATCTTCCACGACGACGAACTTCTTGATGAAACCTTTTTCCTGCAACACGCGTGCAATTTCACGTTTCAAGTTGCTGGCAGGAATGTCTACTACGGGCAGTTTCGCAGCGGCAGCGTTGCGAATGCGCGTAAGCATATCGGCAATTGGATCTGTCATTGACATTTTTTGAACTCCTTACCAAGAGGACTTGGTGATACCCGGGATTTCGCCAGCAAGTGCCATTTCGCGGAAGCAAATACGGCAAAGGCCAAAGCGGCGCATAAAGGCGTGCGGACGGCCGCAACGCTTGCAACGATTGTACCCACGAACTGTGAACTTCGGAGTACGCTTGCATTTTTCAATCATTCTTGTGCTTGCCATGGTATTACCTTACTTTCTGAACGGGAGTCCAAGAGTTTCGAGAAGGGCACGACCTTCTTCATCTGTGTTAGCAGAAGTTACGAAGGAAATGTCCATACCGAAAGTGTGAGCTACTTTGTCGATATCAATTTCGACGAAGATTGTCTGTTCCTTGATACCGAGAGTAAAATTGCCACGACCATCGAAGCCACGACGTGCAAGACCACGGAAGTCACGTACACGCGGGAGAGAGATGTTTACGAAGCGATAGAGGAAATCCCACATGTTAGCACCGTGGAGGGTAACCTTGGCACCAATGCCCATACCTTCGCGGAGCTTAAAGTTGGAGATAGCCTTCTTAGCAGTGGTAACTACAGCCTTCTGGCCAGAAATTGCGGTAAGAGTGTCCACAGCTTCGTCAAGAATCTTACGGTTGCTAGCGGCATCGCCAACGCCCATGTTAATGACGATCTTCTTCAAGCGCGGAATCTGCATTACATTTTCGTAACCGAAACGTTCCTGCAGTGCCGGAGCCACCTTTTCATTATAAAGTTGCTGCATGCAATTCATGTTAAACCTCAAACAGCCTTACCGGTTTTAACGCTAACACGAACGCTCTTCTTACCAGCTTCCTTCACACGGCGAGTGCGAACCGGAGTAGAGCCTTCCAAAAGCATCACGTTAGAAACGTCGATCGGCATTTCCTTGTCGATGATTCCGCCAGCCTGGTTGGTACGGCTCGGCTTTTCGTGGCGCTTGCAAACATTTACACCGCTCACTACAACCTTACCGGCCTTCGGATCCACGCTGATTACAGTGCCAGTCTTACCCTTGGCGGCACCAGCAATCACCTTTACGTTATCATTCTTCTTAATCATTGCCATTAGAGAACCTCAGGGGCAAGGGAGATGATCTTCATAAATTTCTTGTCGCGCAATTCGCGAGCAACGGGTCCAAAAATACGTGTTCCACGCGGTTCGCCGTCCTTGTTGACGAGGACAACGGCGTTATCCGAGAAACGAATCAAGGAACCGTCTTTACGGTTGATTTCCTTGCGTGTGCGGACTACTACAGCGTCAGCAACGGAACCCTTCTTCACCTTGCTCTGGGGGATAGCGTCTTTAACTGCTACCTTGATAACGTCGCCAATGCTTGCATAGCGACGATTACTTCCGCCCAAAACACGGATGCAGGCGACTTCCTTGGCACCACTGTTATCTGCCACGACGAGTCTGGTTTCTTCTTGAATCATATTCGCCTTACTCCAAAGAAATTATTTCTTCTTTTCCACAATGCGAACAAGGCGCCAGCGCTTTGTTGCAGAGAGTGGACGTGTTTCCATGATTTCAACCAAGTCGCCTTCGCCGGCTTCATTATTTTCGTCATGAGCCTTGAGCTTCTTAGTTGTAGTCATAATTTTGTTGTACATCGGGTGACGCTTGCGGTTTTCAACCACAACTGTAATCGTCTTGTCCATCTTGCTAGAGAAGACAATACCCTGTCTTACCTTACGCAAATTTCTATCCATATCTGCTCCTGCCGGCTTATGCCTTAGCTCTTTCAGTAAGGATGGTCTTGATGCGTGCAATGTCCTTGCGGGTTGCGCGAATCATTGTCGGTTTTTCCAACGTGCCGGTCTTAGCGGCAACGCGGAAGTTATACAGGTCGAGATTCAGCTGGGCAAGCTTTTCCTGAAGCTGGTCATTACCCAATTCTTTCAATTCACGAGCTTTCATTAGATCTCCGAAGCTTCAATAATCTTGACTTTAAGCGGAAGTTTCTGGGCTGCAACCTGGAGTGCTTCCACAGCAAGATCCTTTTCTACACCGCCCATTTCGAAAATGATGCGGCCTGGGAGGATCACTGCTGCCCAGAATTCAACTGCGCCCTTACCTTTACCCATACGGGCTTCAGCCGGGTGTCTTGTAATCGGCTTGTCAGGGAAAACGCGAATCCAAACACGACCGCCGCGCTTGATCTTACGAGTCATAGCGATACGGGCTGCTTCGATCTGACGAGCTGTGAGCCAGCATTTTTCCAAAGCCTGGATACCGAATTCACCAAAGGCGAGGTAGTTACCACGAGTGGCAACGCCCTTCATGCGGCCTTTCATCTGCTTACGATGTTTTGTTCTTTTAGGACTCAGCATAGCTTATTTCTCTCTCTTGGTGTCGGACATCACGTCCTTACCGATCTTTTCACCGTGCATGATCCACACCTTAATACCGATGGCACCATAAACGGTCTTTGCGATCGCAGTTGCATAGTCGATGTCAGCACGAAGTGTGTGCAGTGGCACGCGACCTTCAGCGTACTTTTCAACACGGGCAATTTCAGCACCGCCGAGGCGGCCACCGCATTGAATCTTGATACCTTCAACGCCCATGCGCATAGCGGACTGGATAGCACGCTTCATAGCACGGCGGAAAGAGATACGCTTTTCAAGCTGACGAGCGATGTTTTCAGCGGTCAACTTGGCATCTGTTTCTGGACGCTTGATTTCGTGGACGTTAATATAGCAATCCTTTCCAGTGAGGAACTGGAGTTCGCCCTTAAGACGTTCCAATTCTTCGCCCTTTTTACCGATAACGATGCCCGGGCGAGCTGTGAAAAGGTTTACATTAACTTTCTTTGCAGTGCGTTCGATGCCAACCTTGGAAAGGGAAGCATGTTCGAAGCGCTTCATCAAGTAGCGACGAAGAACGATGTCTTCGTAAAGCAAATCAGCAAACTTGTCTTCTGCATACCACTTGGACTGCCATCCTCTGATGACACCAACGCGAAGACCGTTCGGATGAGTTTTCTGACCCATGATTTACTCCTTATCGGTGTCGTTAGCAACGACGATGGTCAAGTGGGAAGTCGGCTTTTCGATGCGGAATGCGCGACCCTGGGAGCGCGGGTGAATGCGCTTCATGATGGTAGCACCGTCTGCATAGATAGCAGCGATCTTGAGTTCTTCTGCAGTAACTGCTGCAGGAGACTTCTGCTTGAAGTTTGCAACGGCAGACTTCAAAACATTTTCAACAATCGGAGCGCCCTTGGTCTGCGTATGGAGGATGGAAAGCATTGCGAAAGCTTCAGCAACAGACTTTCCACGAACGAGATCAGCAACGCGGCGAAGCTTGCGAACGCCGTAGCGGACGTTTTTTACCTTAGCAACAGCTTGCATTATCTGCCTCCCGTTTCAGTCTTACGATGACCTTTGAACAAACGAGTCGGAGAAAATTCGCCAAGCTTATGACCGACCATGTTTTCGGTAACATAAACCGGAACGAACTGCTTACCGTTGTAAACGGAGAAAGTAAGTCCGACCATATCAGGAATGATAGTGGAACGACGGGACCAGGTCTTGATGGCCTGCTTCTTGTCAGAGCCAGCCATTTCCTGGGCTTTTTTAAGAACGTGGGAATCCACGAAAGCACCTTTCTTAAGGGATCTGGACATGAATTAGGCCCTCTTCTTCTGGCGACGACGTACGATGAACTTATCAGTACGCTTGTTGTTACGAGTTTTAGCACCCTTGCAGTTCTTGCCCCATGGGGAAACCGGGTGACGACCACCGGAGGTACGACCTTCACCACCACCGAGCGGGTGGTCAACCGGGTTCATAACGACACCACGGACGGAAGGACGGATACCGAGCCAGCGAGAACGACCTGCGGAACCGGAGGATTCGTTCATGTGGTCGATGTTGGAAACCTGACCGACTGTTGCGAGAGCGTCTTCGGAGATGTAGCGAACTTCACCACTCGGGAGACGGACCTGGCACATCTTGCCATCCTTAGCAACAAGTTCTGCACCGGCACCAGCGGAGCGAGCGATCTGAGCGCCCTTGCCCGGCTTGAGTTCGATGTTGTGAATGATCGTGTTGAGCGGGATGTTGCGAAGCGGAAGTGCGTTACCAACCTTGAATTCAGCCTTTTCACCAGCAGTGAGAACGTCGCCAACCTTGACGCCGTTCGGAGCGATGATGTAGGCATGCTTGCCGTTTTCGAACTTTACGAGAGCGATGCGAGCTGTACGGTTCGGATCGTATTCGATAGTTTCAACAACAGCAGAGAGTTCGGACTGGCGCTTGAAGTCGATGATACGATAGAGTCTCTTGTGACCACCACCGCGACGGCGGGAAGTGATGCGACCGAGGTTGTTACGGCCAGAGCTGCGCTTGATGCCTTCGGTAAGCGGCTTGAACGGCTCTTGAGCTGTAATTTCTTTCTTATCGCTGACTTGCTTGTAGCGAAGAGTCGGGGTAATCGGGCGATATGATTTCAATGCCATGATTAGACTCCTTCAAGTTCGGCAATCTTCTGGCCGGCTTTCAATGTGATGTAGGCCTTCTTCCAGTTGGACTTCTTGCCTGCAACCAAACGGACGCGCTTGATCTTGCCACGGTTGATCAATGTGTTAACAGAGTCAACCTTAACTTCGTAGCGCTTTTCAATGGCAGCCTTGATTTCTTCCTTGGAAGCCTTCAATGCTACTTCAAATACATATGTGCGTACACCAGTGCGTACATCAACCATGTTCTTTGCAGAAGCTTCGGTGATGTGCGGTGCAACTAAAATTTCGTGAATCTCTTTCATTAGCGACCACCTTCGAGTTCGGCAAGTGCAGCCTTGGAGACGACGACATTGTTAGCACGGATGAGATCGTAGGTGTTCACGTCAGCGACGCGAGCGGAACGAACCCATGGGAGGTTGTTGGAAGAAGCGACGAGGTTTGTGTCCTTTTCGCTAACAACGAGCAACACATTGCGCTGTTCAATGCCAGACTTGGAGAATACGGAGAGGAAATCCTTGGTCTTCGGAGCTTCGAATGCGAGGGTTTCAAATACAGAAACCTTGCCTTCGAGAGCCTTTGCAGCGAGAGCAGAATGGAAAGCGAGCTGCTTAACCTTCTTGTTCACCTTTTCGAAGTAATCATGGGACTTCGGACCGTGAGCCTTGTTACCGCGAACCCATACTGGAGAAGTATTCTGACCAGAACGAGCGCGACCAGTGCCCTTTTGCTTCCAAGGCTTTGTTGTACCACCGCTCACCTGGGAACGGGTCTTCGTCTGGGCAGTGCCCTGACGACGGTTGTTCAAGATAGCCTTGATATGGAGATAAATGCACACCTTGTTGACGACAGTGTCAAAGACGGCTGGAAGTGCGAGATCTTCCTTAAAATCGCCTGTAGCAGTGTAAAGTTTTGCAGTTGCCATTAGCCTTTCCTCACTACGATGATGCCGTTCTTCGGACCCGGGACAGCGCCGCGGATGAAGAGCAGGTTGCGATCGCCATCAACTTTAACGATCTGGAGGTTCTTCACGGTAACCTTCTTGTTACCATAGTGACCCGGCATGCGCTTGCCCGGGAAAACACGACCTGGGTAAGAGTGAGCGGAAAGACCGCCCGGTTCGCGCATGTTATGAGTACCGTGGGAGCGCGGACCGCTGTGGAAGCCATAACGCTTGATGCCACCTGCGAAACCGTGACCCTTGGAGATACCGGAAACATTTACAGACTTAACGTCGGCTGCGAATTCAGCAGCGCCGAATTCCTTACCAACCGGCCAGTTTGCCAAGTCTTCTACGTCGAATTCGACGAGTTCAGCACATGGAGCAACACCAGCCTTCTTGAAGTGACCGAGTTCAGCCTTGTTAGTACGCTGTTCCTTCTTGAGGCCGAAACCGACCTGAACAGCGGTATAACCTTCTTTTTCTTCTGTTCTGTGAGCAACAACCACGCACGGACCAGCTTCGAGAACCGTCACTGGGACGCATTCGCCTTCGTCCGTGAAAATTTGGGTCATGCCCAGCTTCTTTGCAAGAATACCGTTCATTTTATTAGACCTTAATATCTACTTCGACACCAGCCGGCAAGTCGAGTTTCATGAGATTGTCAACTGTCTGCGGAGTGGCATCCAGAATATCAATCAAGCGTTTGTGAGTGCGAGATTCAAACTGTTCACGAGACGTCTTGTCGATGTGCGGGGAACGAAGCACGGTGTACTTCTGAATCTTTGTCGGGAGAGGGATCGGGCCCGCTACGCGAGCACCGGTGTTCTTGGCAGTATTCACAATGTCTTGAGTAGAGCGGTCGATCATACGATGATCGAAGCTCTTCAAGCGAATACGAATGCGTTCACCAGCCATGATTATTCCTTACTTGATGATTTCTGTTACGGAGCCTGCGCCAACGGTACGGCCACCTTCGCGGATTGCGAAGCGGAGCTGCTTTTCCATGGCGATCGGGGCGATGAGGTCCACGTGGATGGTCACAGTGTCACCCGGGGTCACCATTTC